>JAIQEY010000040.1 GCA_020073565.1 Terriglobia bacterium | reverse complement strand
AAGTCGTCGCTCACCAAGCAGTACACGGCGTTGCTTGAAACCGAAGGCGTGAAGCTCGAATTCACTCCCGACTCACTCGAAGAAGTTGCAAGCTTCGCATTCCGGGTGAACGAAGGTACGGAGAATATCGGTGCGCGCCGCCTGCACACAATCATGGAGCGGGTGCTCGACGAGATCAGCTTTGAGGCGCCCGAAAGAAAAGGGCAGCCGTTCACGGTGGATGCGGCTTATGTGCAGAAAATGCTGAGCGAAATCGTGAAAGATCAGGATCTGTCTCGGTACATACTCTAGAAATTCTTAACCACAGGGAACACAGAGGAGCACAGAGGAAATCCAACTCTGTGTACCTCTGTGTTTCTCTGTGGTAAAGACCTGAGACATTGCGCCCTCACGGCATGTCCCTTACACTCACAACTTCCAAAAGGCCATGACCGCCATCGACCGCACCCGTCTTAAATCCCTGATGCAGCGCGAGCAGAAGCGCTTCGTGGATGAACGCCCCAAATCGAAAGCCGTCTACGAGCGCGGCAAGAAGTCGCTGCTCTCCGGGGTTCCCATGAACTGGATGGTGAAGTGGGCGGGCGCGTTTCCGCCGGTTGTCCGCGAGGCACAGGGCGCGCATTTTTACGATCTCGACGGCCATCGCTACGTAGATTTTTGCCTGGGCGACACGGGCGCCATGACCGGCCACTCACCTTCCGCCGCCGTCAAAGCCATCGAGGAACAAGTCAAGCGCGGCATCACGTTGATGCTGCCCTCGGAAGATGCCGTTTTGGTCGCCGAAGAATTGCAGAAACGCTTCGGGCTCACCTACTGGCAGTTTGCACTCACGGCTACGGATGCCAACCGCTTCTCGATTCGCCTGGCCCGGCAGATCACTGGCCGCTCGAAGATCCTGGTTTTCAATTGGTGCTACCACGGGTCGGTGGACGAAAGCTTCATCACGCTCGATCCCGACGGTTCGGTGAAGGCACGTCGCGGCAACATCGGGCCGCCGGTTGATCCCTCGGTCACCACGCGCGTAGTCGAATTCAACGACGTGGCTTCACTCGATCAGGCACTGGCCCATGGCGACGTCGCTTGTGTACTGGCCGAACCCGCCCTGACCAACGTCGGCATCGTACATCCTGTTCCGGGGTATCATCAGGCGCTGCGCGAGCTGACGCGCAAGTACGGCGCGCTGCTTATCATCGACGAAACCCACACCATCTGCGCGGGGCCGGGTGGCTACACGCGCGCTGAGAATCTCGACCCCGACTTTCTGGTCTTCGGCAAGCCGATCGGCTCCGGCGTTCCCGGCGCAGCCTACGGGTTCACGCAGCAGGTGGCCGACCTGATCCTGGAGCGCCACAGCCTGGAAGACTGCGACACTGGCGGCATCGGCGGAACGTTGGCGGGTAATGCATTGTCGTTGGCGGCCATACGCGCGACCTTAACCAAAGTTCTGACGAAGGAAGCCTTCGACCGCATGATTCCCATGGCTGAGCGCTGGATGGCCGGGGTGCAGAAGGTCATCCACGACTTCGGCATTCCGTGGCAGGTCACGCGGCTCGGCTGCCGCGCGGAATACCTGTTCAGTCCGAATGAGCCCAAGAACGGCACCGAAGCGCACGACGCGATGGACTTCGAACTGGAACGCTTCATGCATCTCTACGCCATGAACAGAGGGATTCTGCTTACTCCCTTCCACAACATGGCCCTGATGTCGCCGGCGACCGCGCCCGAAGATGTCGATTACCACAGCAAGGTATTCCGCGAGGCAGTGCGCGAGCTTGTGGGGTAAACGCAGGGACAGCAGCCCCACGGCTGTCCAGTCGGTGCAGGCGGCCGCTGCCGAGCTTCGCTCGGCTGGACAGCCGAGGGCGGCTGTCCCTACACTTCGTTTCTGCATGAATACGGTAGGCGTCAAGGTCATCGTTCTAATGGGAGCCTGTCTGCTCCTTGCCAGTTGCGCGCAGACTGGACCACCGCTGCCGCCTTCGCTGGAGCTTCCCAAGCCACCCTCGGATCTGCGCGCCAGTCGCAAAGGAAACGCGGTCACTCTGACCTGGAGCGAGCCCACGTTGACAACCGATCGGCAGAGCGTGCGTTTTCTCGGTTCGACTCGCATCTGCCGGTCCACCGAAGCGGACATGCCCGAGTGTGGCGATCCGGCGGGTGAAGTTGTGGCGCCCCGTGAGCGGCCGCCACGAGACGCGCAGGCCAAGCGGCAAACGTTCACTGACTTGTTGCCCTCCAAGGTGCAGGAACAAAACCCGATCGGTGATGTCACCTACGCGGTCGAGGTTCTGAACCGTGACCGGCGGAGCGCCGGCCTCTCGAATCGAGTCCACGTGCCCGCGGCGCCGACTTACCCGCCGCCCGAGAATCCGGGCGCGGAGTTAACGGGGGATGGAGTTGTACTGACATGGATGAGCGCGGGCGAAACGAACATTGTGCCCGGCGTGCAGCATCGCTACCGGATCTATCGGCGCGACGAAGGCACCGGCAAAGATGCGATCGCCGGCGAGGTCACGGCAGGCGAAGCAGGACCAGTACGATTTGTGGATTCTAGTTTCGAGTGGAAGAAGACTTATCTCTACCGGACTACCGCGGTTAGCATCGTGAGCCGGCCCGGAGGCAGCGTGCAAGTCGAGGGCGAAGACAGCATCGCGTTGCGCGTCGTGGCGCACGACGTTTTCCCGCCGGCCGTGCCCACTGGTTTGCAGGCCGTGGCTTCCGGCGAGGGACAAAAACCATTTGTCGATCTCATCTGGGCCCCAGACACCAACGCCGATCTCGCCGGATACAACGTCTATCGCCGGGACGTCAATGGCACAGCGGCGAAGTTGAACTCCGAGTTGGTGAAATCGCCCGCCTATCGCGACGCGGCCGTCGCAGCCGGGGCGGCATACCTTTATTCGGTGTCAGCAGTCGATGTGCGCGGCAATGAGAGCGCGAAATCAGAAGAAGCGAGCGAAACGCTGCCCGCAAATAACTAACCACAGAGTACACAGAGGAACACAGAGGGCCTTCGGGTTCCCTGTTCACCTCTGTGTACCCTGTGGCAATTATGCCTTTCAGCTCGCAAGTGTCCTCACGACATTTCGTGCGGAATGATCGGCCGGACGACCAGGTCGTCGAACGGGAATATCCATATATCGACACCCGGACCCGAAAATTTTCGCTTGATTCCCATCTCTCATGATTAGATAGACTTCGATGAAATATTGCCGCTTTCAGCGCGATGGCCAGGCCTACTACGGCCTGGTCGAGTCCGTCGCGGGACGAGATTCGATCCTGCGGATTCTGCTTACCTCCCCCGAACGAGCTGAAGGGGACGTGGAAAGTCTGCGCACCCGCCGGATTGAGCCACTTGCCCTAGAAGAGGCCGCTCTGTTGCCGCCGGTCGAGCCTTCGAAGATTGTTTGTATCGGCCGCAACTATCGGGAGCACGCTGCCGAACTGGGCCATGAAGTCCCGAAGGAGCCGTTGCTGTTTTTCAAGCCGCCTTCTTCCCTGCTACCACCGGGGGGCACAATTCTGCGGCCGAAAATTTCCGAACGCACCGACTATGAGGGCGAACTCGGCGTGGTGATTGCGCGGTCCTGTCACAAGCTTGCCGACGATGAAGACGTGCGCCCTTACATTCTCGGCTATACCTGCGTCAACGACTTCACTGCCCGCGATCTGCAGAACAAAGACAGCCAGTGGACGCGTGCCAAGGGCTTTGACACATTCTGCCCGGCAGGCCCGCTGGTCACCGACGGGCTCGATCCCTGGGCCGGCGTGCAGGTTGAGACGCGAGTCAATGGCCAGGTTCGCCAGTCGGGTAATACACGCGACTTCATCTTCGCGCTCGACGTCATTCTTCGCTACATCTCACGCGTCATGACACTCAACCCCGGGGACCTGATTTCGACGGGCACTCCGCAAGGGGTCGGACCCGTGTCCGGGGGCGACGTGGTGGAAGTTTCCGTCAAGGGGATCGGTGTATTGCGCAACCCGGTGGCCGACGAAGCGTAGGTCGATTGTAGCGCCGGTGCCTCACCGACTGTGCCGGGGGACCCGCCCTAAGCGCAGTCGAAGAGGCCCTCGCCCTCGGATCCCAAACTGGCGAATGATGACGGCCAGCCGACCTCGATGCGTTGCGCGGGAGAACGGGCATGGGGAGATTGCGGCCTTGCTGGAAAAATCAAGTTTCGAGGATTCCAGTTTCAAGGTTTCAAAGGAAAAGCGAGCAGGTCTTATACTAAGTCATGCATTGTCAGTGTCTTATGGTCCACCCCGAGAGGTTTCATGGCCTTGAGACCTCGAAACTCTGAAACCTTGAAACCTGCCCCTGTTACTCCCGATTTCTCCCGCTCTAATCGCTTCCGATTCCGGGGCCAAACCGTTTATAATGACCGTAGTTCCTCGGGAAGTGCCTGCCCCCTTTCCCAGAACCATACAAACCCATGTCGACGAAGTTAAAGGTTACGATTCTTGCCAGTTCGCTGGCCATTCTGTTGTTCACCATTGTGGGCGGTTTCGTTAACGTCCGAGCCTCCTCAAATGACGGAGCGTATCGCCAGCTGTCGGTGTACAGCGAAGTGCTGTCGCGCATCCGCAGCGAGTACGTGGAGGAGCCGAATATCTCGGGCGTGACCGAAGGCGCGCTGCACGGGCTGCTCGAGTCGCTCGACGCCAATTCGAGTTACCTTTCCGCCGCTGAATACAAGCACTACAAAGCGATGAAGACCGACGGAAAGGCTGACATCGGCGCGGCGGTTTCGAAGCGCTTTGGGTACGCGGCCGTGGTCGCGGTGATCCCGGGGGGGCCGGCGGACAAGGCGGGCGTGGAGAATTCCGACATCCTCGAGTCGATCGAAGGCAAGAGCACGCGCGACCTGTCGCTGGCCGAGATTCACGGCATGCTGGCGGGTGAGCCGGGTTCGACGGTCACGGTGGCAGTGGTCCGGCCACGTCGAGCCGAGCCACAGAAGATTGTCATAACGCGCGACGCGGTCACGATTCCGGCCGTGGCCGACAAGATGCTGGCCGACAATGTCGGCTACCTGCAGGTGGACGCGTTCCCGGAGGGCAAGTCGCAGGAGATTGCCGCCAAGATCCGCAACCTGCAGAAGCAGGGCGCCAAGAAACTTGTGCTCGATCTGCGCAATGCGGCGAGCGGCGAAGAGTCGGAAGGCATCGCGACCGCGAATCTCTTCCTGGACCATGGCACGATCACCTATCTGCAAGGGCAGAAGTATCCGCGCCAGGCATTCGCCGCCGATCCTGGTAAGGACATCACCCGGCTTCCGGTGGCGGTTCTGGTGAATCGTGGCACGGCAGGTCCGGCGGAAATTGTTGCCGCTGCAATTCTGGAGAATGCGCGCGGCGACGTGGTAGGCGACAAGACGTTCGGTGACGGATCGGTACAGAAGACGATCGACATGCCCGATGGCTCGGCGCTGATTCTCTCGGTCGCAAAATACTACTCGCCGGGAGGCAAGGCTATTCAGGATTCGGCCGTCACGCCCAACGTTTTGGTTGCCGACGTTGAAGAAGATGTGGGTCTTCCAGACGATGAGCAACAGGCCGCTCCCGACAATCAGAACCAGAAGCCGAAGAGTCAGATCGACGAGCAGCTCAACAAGGCTTTGGAGATTTTGAAGAACCGGGAATCGAAGGGATAAGAAAGCAAGGTTTCAAAGTTTCAAGGTTCCCGATCGCCCGCTTCGGCGGGCGATTTTCTTTTGTCCTTGAAACGTTGAAACTCTGAAACCTCGAAACCTGTCCTTTACGCTATCCTGAAAATAGCCGCATGAAAGTCATCTATCAACATCTTCCTCCAGTGGAAATTGCTGGACGGAAGCTGGTCGGAAAGGTCCTGATTGGGCTGCTCGTTCTGCTTTCGGCAGTTGTCGGCGCGACGGCCGGATTGCTGCTCGTGTACTCGACCGACCTGCCTCAGGTTGAGCAACTCGAACATTATCGTCCCAGTTCGGTGACTGAACTGTACGATGTTCAGGGACGGGTGATTGGCACGTTTGCGCTGCAGCGCCGCGTCGTCGCCAGCTACGACGACTACCCGCAGGTTCTGCGCGATGCGCTGGTCTCGATCGAAGACAAGGATTTCTACCGGCACTCAGGGATCAACCTCTGGCGGATTGTGGGCGCGGCCTATCGCGATATTGAATCGGGCGGGAAGGTGCAGGGCGCATCGACGCTCACGATGCAACTTGCGCGCAACCTGTTTCTTTCACCCGACCGATCGTTCTACCGCAAGGTGCAGGAGGCCCTGCTCGCCATCCAGATTGAACGCCGCTTCACTAAACCACAGATCTTCACGCTCTATGCCAACCAGATTTTTCTCGGGCACGGCGCGTATGGATATGAGGCAGCCTCGGAATATTATTTCAGCAAGCCGGCCAAACAGCTGAAACTGGAAGAAGCGGCCCTGCTGGCGGGGCTGCCGAAGGCGCCGCAATACTACTCACCCATCTACCATCCCGACCGCGCCATCAAACGCCGCAACCTGGTGATCAATTCGATGCTGGAGGACGGCAAGATCACGGCCGCACAGGCGGCTGAGGCGAAAGCCAAACCCATTCTGCTGAATTTGCAGAAGGATCCGAACACCCTGGCTCCCTATTACGTCGAAGAAATTCGACGATATCTGGAAGCCAAGTATGGCAGCGACCAGGTTCACGAGGGCGGGTTGCGGGTCTACACGTCGCTCGACATGGATCTGCAGAAAGCCGCGCGGCAAGCCTTGCTGGACGGGCTGACGGCTTACGAACGGCGGCATGGCTGGCGGGGACAGCTCGCAAATGTAACTGCGCTGGGCCAGAAGATCGACAAGTATGACGACCCCGATTGGGACGAAGATCCCGAGGTCAACGGTTATGTGCATGCGCTGGTCACGGAGGTTTCGGCGAACGCTGCGCAGATCCGCTTTGACTCGCGCACGGCTACTCTCGTGACGTCCGATACCGCGTGGACCAAACTGAAGGTTCCCAATATTTTCAAGGTCGGCGACATCGTGTACGTCAAAGTGCTCTCGCTCGATCCGGGCGGAAAGGCGCATGTCAGCCTGGAGCAGGATTCCGGCGCTGAGGGATCAATCATCGCCATCGACAATGCCACCGGAGAAATCAAGGCGATGGTGGGCGGACGGGATTTCAATCTTTCAAAATTCAATCGCGCCACGCAGTCGCTGCGGCAGGTCGGTTCGTCGTTCAAGCCCTACGTTTACACCGCGGTGATCGACCAGGGCGGCAGCCCGGACGAAACGATTCTCGATGCGCCGGTAACGTTTCAGACCGCTTCCGGACCCTACTCGCCGCACAATTACGACCAGAAATTCGAGGGCACGATCACGCTGCGGCGTGCGCTCGCGCAGTCCAGAAACATTCCTGCTCTCAAGCTCGCCGATCGCGTCGGCATTCGCACGGTAATCGACTATGCGCACCGCTTTGGCGTCACGGCAAACCTCCCGCCTTATCTGCCGGTCGCTCTCGGTTCGGGGGAGATCACGCTTTTGGAGCAGACTTCGGCGTTCAGCGTGTTTCCGAACGATGGCGTCCGCATCGCTCCGCGCTACATCACCAAGGTGACCGACTACGAAGGCCGGGTGATGGAAGAAGACTTTCCGGATATCAGAGACGTGGTCAGCGCACGCACCGCTCGCATCATGACGTCGATGTTGCGGGAAGTCGTGCTTCACGGCACGGCGGTGGCTGCGGCCAAGATGCCGTTTCCGCTCGCGGGCAAGACCGGCACGACCAACGATTTCACCGATGCGTGGTTCGTGGGCTTTTCGCCCACGCTGACCTGCGGAGTTTGGCTTGGCTACGACGAAAAGAAGTCTCTGGGCGGAAAAGAAACAGGCGGCCATGCGGCCTTACCCATCTGGATGCAGTTTATGAATGTGGCTTTGGCCGGCAAGGACCCGGGGGAATTTCAGCCTCCTCCACATGTTCCTGCGAACTCGGTTGCCCAGAAGGTCGACACGCCTGACGTTGCTCCCGGCGACGGGGAAACGCATTAGGTCTACGTCCGACCTGAGATCTGCGAGAGCGCCACGCCGAGGGCGGTGCGCCCTCGGGGACAGCCGGCAAGGTGCCGGCGCTACATTCGGGAAAGCTTTCGGGCGAGCCTTGCCAGACGGACCACGCGATACCACGGGAACAGCGGTTCGGGAAGTTGCACCGTTGCTAGATCACCTGCTCCTGGCGTCCCGATCAAGCGCCATAGATAGCGCCAGCGATCTCCGCGGCGTTCGCGCAATCGGGGCATCCACCGGAAGTACTCTGAGGAGCCGAGGTCATAGCTGGCACCTTTTGCCAAGCGCGCCGCGAACTCTTGTCCGAGCACCGGGACTTCCTGGTCACTAGCAATTACTTGCTGTGCCGGCTGGGGGACCTCTGCTGTGAGCAGATTGCTCGCCAGCCAGAAGCTCACACCCATGATTCGCAGAATCCCCATAGACTGAGCGCGCAAAAGCATGCGCGGGTAATCAATGGTCTGGGTGCGCAGGGTCTCGGCGACATCGCAAATCCAGATGAGCCGCGTCCACAGATGCTTGGCTGCGTGCAGGCACAGCACGATGAGCGAGTCCTCCGGCGACAGACATGCGATCTCGCGCCCGCCCACAGAAGTTCGGCGAGAACGCTCGAGCAGGCCGTCGATCGCGAGATCAACCGCGTAGAAATATGGCAGCACGGCCCACTGCAGTTCGACCAGGTTCTTCCCGGCTTTGGCGTCGAACGCGCGTTCGTAGCCTTTCCGCAGCCAGAAGCGCTCGACGGGTCGACTGAATTCTTCGGCAGGGCGATATCCCAGTTCCGCCAGAGCCTGCTTGGCCCGTTCGAAATCGGCTGGGGAAATCAGGAAGTCAAGATCGGAAAAACTTCGCAACGCGAGATCGCCGTAGACTGAGTCCGCTAGCACCAGCCCTTTGTACGGAACAGCTCGCAATTGTTTTCCGTCGAAGTAGTCCGTGATTCGCACTAGTTCGGTCGCGAACCAGAGGTTCCGCCGGACGTTTCCTTCGTAGGAGGAGTGCAGTTGCTGCGCGATTTCTGGTGGAACGTTACGAGCATGTGCGTTGAGGTTACGCGCGACGAGCGGAAGAACGCCTTGTTGCTCTGCCAGGCGGAGAAGTTCTTTCCAGTCCACTCCGCGCTCACCCGCACCCGCAATGTCGCTGATCGACTGCGGGGTCAAGCTCACTCCGGCACACGCACATAGAAGATCGAACTCTGTCGAGCTGGTTTGCGTTTGGAGGCCGGGAGCGTTTGCGGAAGATGAGGGCAAAGGCGCGCTCATGGGAGCACAACCGCAGGCGGCGCAGTCAGGGCGCCAGCCGGAATCGGCGTGATCGCGAATCGCCACTATAATACAGAGCTTCAGCAACTTCCGAACTGCCGTCCACACTTACATGGACCGAGTTGTCTTCGAATCCGTCCGCAAAGTCTTTCGTCATCGTCCGGCCCTTTTCAACTGGATGGGGCGAGAACGGGGCGGCGAAACCGTGGCGCTGGAAGAGCTTTCTTTTTCTGCGGCCACCGGACAGGTGCTTGTACTTCTGGGTCCAAACGGGAGCGGCAAAACTACGGCACTCAAGCTGATTTCGACGATTCTGCTTCCAGACACTGGATCGGTCCGGGTGGACGGTTGCGACACCGTGAAGCATGCGCGCCGCGTCCGTCACCAGGTCGGCATCGCGGTCGCCACGGAGCGTTCGTTCTTCCCCCGTCTTTCCGCACGAGAGAACCTCGATTTTTTTGCAGCGCTCGACGAGGTTCCGCCGCGGGATCGCCCGGCGCGCATTGATTCCGTGCTTCATGAGACTGGCCTCGAAGAGCAGGCTGACACACTGGTCATGAAGTTTTCCAGCGGGATGTACCAGCGGCTGGGGATTGCGCGCGCGCTGGTTAAGGGTCCCGGCGTGTTGTTGCTTGACGAGCCCACGCGCAGCCTGGACGCGGGCACCACCGCGCATTTCTGGACTACGATCCGCGCTTTGGCCCGACAGCAAACGACCATTCTACTGGCCACTCATAATTTCGCGGAAGCCGCCGCGGTGGGCGATCGCTTTCTGCTCTTGCACCGGGGACAGTTGCGCGCCGATCGATCGGTGAGCGCGGGCGAAAGTGCCGAAGCTTTGCGCGCGTTTTACTTCCGCACGACCGGTGAAGTCGATGAAGCGCCCGGCGCGATCCGCCGAGCCGAGACTCTTCCATGAGATCGACTTTGGACAAGCTGTACGCCATCCTGCGGCGCGATCTGCTGACTGCGATCCGCCATCGCAGCGGTTTTGCCATGACGTTGATTGGCGTTTTTATGGAGCTGGCCGCGTTTTACTTTTTGTCGCGCGCCATCGGGCCGGCCTTCCGTCCCGGCGGGGTGGAGTACTTTCCGTTTCTCCTGGTAGGCACGGGCGTTTACACCTTCTTCGTGATGAGCGCACAAGCCTTTCTCAGCAGCGTGCAGGAAGCGCAACAGACGGGAACGATGGAGGTGCTCATGACGACTTCCACTGAGCCCGCAGAACTTGTGGTGCTCAGTTCCATCTCTGCCTTTGCGGGAAACCTGGTCAGTCTCGGGGTCTACATCTTCGCTGGCGTGGCTGTGTTTCGGGCGGCGATCCATGTCGATGTGTTCTCCTGTTTCGTGGTGCTGATTTTCTCGATCGCAATTGCTTTGGCGCTGGGGATTGGGGTGGCCACCATGCAGATCACGCTGCAAAAAGGCTCAGCTGTGTTGTGGCTGCTTAGTTCTGGATTCTGGTTTCTGAGCGGAGCCATGTTTCCGACCGAGAGTTTGCCGCGCCCTCTGGAATTATTGGCCCACCTAGTGCCCATCAGGTACGCCATCGAGGGAATGCGGATGGCACTTCTGCATGGGCAGTCGATCGTCGCGATGGCGCCCACGCTTGCCACCCTGGCAGCGTTCGGGGTGGTGCTGCTTCCGCTGGCCCTGGGAGGGTTGTCCTGGAGTTTGCGGCGTGCACGCCGAAGTGGAACTCTTTCGTTTTATTGAGGTGGTGGTGCGCTCTTTATCCTGGCGGCGTGCTACTGTGACACCTGGCGTAGCCGTGTAGTACACTGCGATCAAGTCACTTCTTAGTCTGAATCGGCGGATAAGGCCGGAATCTATGGCTTGCGTAGGAGATTTATGACGAAGAATCAGCCCCCTCGCGAGGTGAAGCAGCCCGCCACCTTGGGTAAAGACAAGAAGCCCTATCAGAAACCGTCGTTCCGCCATGAGCGGGTCTTTGAGACCCTTGCGCTCTCTTGCGGAAAGATTGGCTCCTCCACCCCGCAATGTCAGAACTCGCGAAAGACTTCCTGACGCCGGCGACACGATGACCCCATGGCAGGAGAGTTGGAACGCGAAGCGTTCAGCCCTGGCTGCAGACGCGTTGCGTCGCGGGGGCCGTTTGCGCCTGCGAGTCCGCGGCGAGAGCATGCTGCCTTCGGTGTGGCCGGGCGACATGGTCGAGATCGCTGACTGCCACCTCGAAGACGTCCATCCTGGGGAAATTGTTCTGGCTCTGCGCGAGGACCGCCTTTTCCTGCATCGCTTCCTCGCACGCCGTGGAGACGAAGGATTCCTTCTGCGTGGCGATTCGATGGCCGCTCCTGATCCGATGTTCCCCTTGAGCGCCTTCCAGGGTAGATTGGTCCATCTCCTGCGCACGGGAACCATTGCCCTTCCGGTGCCGTTGCGTCCGTGGTCTCGCGCACTGGGAGTGCTGCTCTGCTACTGTGGCATCGCACGACGCTTCGCATTGCGAGTTCACAGTTGGCGGACATCTCACACGATCCCACTAGAAGGGTCGCTTGCCAACGACCGTCAGGGCGCCCGATGACTGCCGTCGGCGGAAAATACACTTGCGTGGTCGAGGTTGGGGGCATACCGGTCTCGTTGTCCACGGACAGCGAAAGCTTTCACGATCTTCTGTGCCAGCGCTATTCCGGATTCTTGAGTTCGTCCCGCGCTGAATATGAACTTGATTTCCAGCTCACCGAACACGGGACGGTTTCCGATGAGGACGTCCGGGTGCGGCGCGAAGGCCATCAGTGGCGGATCGAGCGCGGCGACTTTCGCGCGCAGTGGGATCCGGACTCTGGCCGTGGCTGGGTCGAGCAAACTCCCAACCCTTACTCGCTGGACTCAGCGTTGCGCATCCTGCACAGTTTGATTCTGGCAGCGCGTGGCGGATTCCTGCTGCACGCCGCCAGTGCCGCTTGTGATGGCCGAGCTTATCTTTTCTCCGGCGTATCGGGCGCAGGGAAAACGACCATGACTCGGCTGGCTCCATCCGGCATCAGGCTGCTCACCGATGAGATTTCCTATGTCCGGCCCGGCAACGGCGGATACTGGGCCTACGGCACGCCCTTCGCCGGAGAATTGGCGAAAGCGGGCGAGAACTGCACAGCCCCAGTATCGGCCTTGTTTTTTCTGGAGAAGGGCCCGTCGAATCGGATCGACGAGATATCCCCGGCGGAAGCCGTCCGCCGTCTGATGCGTAATATCTTGTTCTTCGGCGACGACCGTGAGTTGGTGGAAAAATTGCTCGCGACCGCCTGTGATTTTGTGGCCGGGGTTCCCATTCGGCGTCTGACGTTCTATCCTGATCCCAGAGTGTGGGACACCATCCGTTGCTTTGCGGGAGAGCCTGCGCATGTCTGAAACGTACATCGCGCGCAGTTCTGCTATCGCCGCCCGCATGCTGGCGGGCGAGATGATGGTGATGAACTCGGCGGACTCGACGTTCTTTACGCTAAACGAAGTCGCGACTGCCATTTGGCAGGCGGCCGATGGCCACACACCTCTGCGAGAGATCGTTCGCAGTCACGTCTGCGAGCAATTTGAGGTCGATCCCGAGCAGGCCCAGACGGATGCAGAGCAGTTCGTCGCCGAACTCTCAACCCACGGAATTCTCCTGGTTGCCGATCACCCGCTGGAGGCTCCATGACCCTGATGAGCGAAATGAGCCAGAAGGCGTTCGATCTGGGCGTACCTATCAGCGTGCACCTCGATGTCACGTACCGCTGCAACGAGCGCTGCGTGCATTGCTACCTTGATCATGACGATCACGGCGAGATGACTACGGCCGAGATCAAGGGTGTGCTCGATCAACTGGCCGAAGCGGGCGTTTTCTTCCTGACATTCAGCGGCGGCGAAGTCTTTATGCGGCGCGATTTCTTTGACCTGCTGGAGCACGCGCGGCGCCTGCTGTTCAACGTCAAGATCAAGACTAACGCGGTCATGATCCATGAAGAAGAGGCGAAGAGAATCCGCGCCCTCGGCGTGGACACCATCCAGATCAGCGTCTACTCGCACCGCCCCGAGGTTCATGACGCCATCACCAAGCTGCCCCACTCTTTCGAGCGGACCATGAAGGCCATCCGGTTCCTGAGCGACCAGGGCCTGCGAGTCACGATTGCCAACGTGCTGATGACCAGGAATCTTTCCGACCAGTACCACCTGCAAAAGCTTGCCGCCGAGATGGGAGTGCATTACACGGTCGATCCCACGATCACGCCCATGATGGACGGCGACACGTCGGTTCTCTCGCTGCGCATTCCGGGAGAGGAACTCAGCGAGGTGTTCCACAACCCGGCGCTGGTGGGCAACATGGAAGAGTTCTGCGCGCCTCCCAAAGCGCCCACCGAGGACGACCTGGAAGGTTACTCGTGCAGCGCTGCGCATTCTTTCTGCTACATCTCGCCCTATGGCGATGTGTTCCCATGCGTGCAGTTTCCGCTGCCCAGCGGAAACATTCGGCAGCAGAAATTTCTGGATATCTGGAATCTCTCGCCTCAGTTGAACGAGGTCCGATCGATTCAAGCTAAGCACCTGACGGTGTGCTCCTCGTGCTCGCATGTCAGCGGCTGCACTCGTTGTCCCGGGCTGGCCTACATGGAAGGTAGTATGCGGGGACCCTCGACGGCCGATTGCGAGAAATCCTATTACCGGACGGGTGTGCCGACTGCCAACATGCTGCGGCTCAGCGCGGAGAAAGCCCGCCGCGGGCCACTGGTGCAGATCCAGCCGCTAGCGGTGTCCATCTAAGTGACAAACGGTGGCTCTGTTGACATCCTCGGAGGCACACTGATTACCAAACGCTTCAGCCGTGCCTATTCATAGGTCTGCGCCCAGCTACAGCTTGAGGGCAGCGGCACTTTGGCTAAGGGGACGATCGGCGCTCGCTGATGAGCTGGCCAGTTGCTCCAGGATTCGCTGCACGGCGGCCCGACTCTCATGGTTCATTTCCGTGAATTTGAGCGCCGCGCCGATGCCCATGTCCATGCGCACGACTTCAGCGTGCATCGCGATCTCGGCGTGTCCGCACGAAAATGTCAGTTTCGTCTGGGATCCGGGAAGCAGAATGCTGTTGGTCTCTACGTAGCAGCCGCCCAGGCTCAGGTTGGTAACGATACCCAGCATCCCGCGGTCCTGTTGGTCTTGCGAAATCTCGGCGGTCAGGCGGCCCTTCACGCGAGGATACAGACGGCGGTTCTTGCGATTCGGCTGGCTCAGCTTCTGTAAATACATCCGCTTGTCGGCTTCCGAGAGTAATCTCTCCGCATCCAGCCCGTCTTCCGGATACACCGCTTTGCCCACGCTCAACGACAGGATGTCCTCGTTGCAAACTTCCTTTCCGGCTTGGTGGACCAGTTCCCGCATTTGCTCCGCCTTGCGGGCCGCTGCCTCGGACGTAAGTCCCGGGGAGATGACCACAAACTCGTCTCCGCCCATGCGCGCCACGTAGTCGTACTCGCGGCTGGTTTCCTTCAGGGAGTGGGCAAAAAGCCGCAACACGCGATTGCCTTCCAGGTGCCCGAAGCGGTCGTTGATCTGCTTGAAGCCATCCATATCGCTGACCATGACGGTCAGCGTTGTCTGATCGCGCTTGCATCGGGCCAGTTCCCGGTCGAGTTGCAGGAATAGCGAACGCGCGTTGGGCAAGCCGGTGAGATAATCCGTCACCGCGGAACTCTCGGCTTGCTCGTACTTCATGGCGTTCTCGATGGCCAGCGCCATCTTGGAACTGACGGCCAGCAGAATGCGCAGGTGGTCCGAGGTAAAGAAGTCCTTTTCGGCGTGATACAAGGCCACGACGCCGACCACGCCCTCCAGACCCTCGAGCGGGACGGCCAGCGCCGACATCAAGGTGCTGTATTTCGAAGGATCGTTCAGATAGCCGGGCTCGACCGAAGGATTGCCATTCAAAATGGGTTTCAGGTTCTGCGCCACCCACCCGGAAAGTCCCTGCCCGACCGGAATCCGCAGCGATGCGAATAACCGGAAGTTGTCACCGTTCACATATTCGGGAATCAGTTCTTCTCCGTGACGCACGTAGATTGCGATGGCATCGTACGGGATGGTCCTGCGCAGCTTCACGGAGAATACGGAAAGCGTTTCTCCCAAGCTGAGGGACGCTCCCAAATCCTGGCTGAGTTCGAAAAGAGCCTGGGCTTCCTGGCGGGCCGCGGCAATCGAACTCAAGAAGCTGCGCTCCGGGACTTGCCGCTGGCCCTGGGCGGCGAATCCGGCCGCCGGTTCAATGGCGCGATCCGCACCCGGATCTTTGACGTCCGTGGATAGTTTTGTTTTTTCGTGATTGCCGGTGCGCTCGCGGACGAGTTGCTCCAGCTGCGTGTACTTGCGCTCGAGCACCTTCACCACCTGGGGATCGAAGGATTTCCCCGACTCCGCTTGCAACCGAGACATGGCGTCTTCCAGCGGCAGGGCTCGCCGATACTGCCGATCCGAGGCCAGCGCGTCCAGGAAGTCCACCGCGGCCAGGATGCGCGCTCCGATGGGAATCTGACCGGCGCGCAATCCCAGGGGATAGCCAGAGCCGTCATACTTTTCGTGGTGCGCGCGCACGATGGGCACAACCGGATAGGGGAAGCGGACCCGCTCCAGAATCTCGGCGCCCACCAAAGGATGGATCTTCATTTTCTCAAATTCTTCGGGGGTCAGGCGGCCGGGCTTCGAAATGATGTGCTCCGGAATGGCCAGCTTGCCGATATCGTGCAACAACGCGGCGGCCTGCAGCGCGGCCATCTCCTCGGAGCTGACATTGAGCTCTTTGGCAACTTCGACGGCGTAAACCCGTACTCTTTGCAGGTGATCGTGCGTGGTCTGGTCCTTGGCTTCGATCGCCAGCGCCAGCGCTTCGATCGTCCGCATGTGCAAGTCGGCCATCTCTTCCACATGCCGTTTTTCGTCTTCCAGTTTTCCCAGGTAGAGACGGTAGGAGCGATACATGAGGTACACGACGGGCAGAATGAGCAACGAGGTTTGCCAGTCGGTAAAGTCGTGAAGCCAGCTCATCAAGCCGGCAACCCCGGCGCCGGCCAGATAGTAGGGGAAGCTCCAGAAATAGCAGTCGGTCCAGATTTGGCGGAGCGATCTCCGCTCGGTCAGAGAGATCACGGCCGCTACGGGCACCGTGTTCGCCACGAAGTAAATGCAGGCCGCCAGGAAGAGCAGCGTCGACGGGTTGGTCACCAGGCGATGGAACAGAGAAAAGCGATAGGAAGCAAACGTGGCGGCAATCGCCAATGCGGTCGAGCAAACATTAAACGCGATCTGCACCGGCATCGGACGATCCCGGTCGAAACACTGCACCACCACGGCCGCGCAGCCCAGCGCCATGGTCTCGGCGAAGCTCAGTTCCAGAACCCCTAACAGCAGGAACAGAAAGTTCACCGACATCGTGCCCGTGATGCCCGGCAGATTCACCTTCAGCCGGGAGGCGAACAGCGCAATCACGAGATAGCAGAAAAACTTGAGCGGATTCTGGCTGCTCCCATGGAACACCGTATAGGTGAGGACGCTAAGTCCGCAGAGCACTACGATCGTGATGAACGCACGCGGGGCGACACTCATCTCCCTCCAGGATTGAGGGCGACGTTCCATCGAAGTAGTGCTCCTGCCCGGGGACCGAGCCGCGAGTCCCAAGGTCAAAAAACAGGGGAAGTACCTATAGATAACAGGCCGCCGACGGGGGACAAAGAACTGGGGCGTTGAGGGGCAAACTTCAGTAACCAGGGGGCGTGACCTGCCGTGCGTCTCCAAGGGCGCAAGTTACTGAAAAAACGCGACGTGGGGCCAAGAATCACCTATTCCCACAGTGGATCTCCTACCCTCAAAAACACCACCGCCCGGGAAGGTTCCAGGGCGGTTGATGTCAGGAGGTTATTGGCGAGAGCGTTAACCCGAGCCCTCGAAGAAGGCTCAGGACAGGAAGAATTCTTTCGCGATCGCGGCCCACTCCTGGTCAGGAATCTGATCGGTCAGGTTGTTCATCGCCACACCGCCGTCCTGTGCCAGCGCGCCGCACAGCATCGGCATCTTTCTCTGCAGACGGCCGGCTGATTCTTCCGTCCACCACCGTGCCAGCGCACCACCCAGCAAGTTGCGGAAATTCGTTTTGGCATCAGGCGACTGCACCGTGACCAGCCAGCCTTCGCCGTAGGGGTCCTTCTGCGTCAGTTTCGGATCACTGGCGACCGTGTCGTTCACATCGGCGATGCTGCCCTCAATCGGAGAGACCATGTCCACGGCGACACCGTCCCGGAAAACCGTGGCGATCTTCTGCCCCTGGCGGATCCATTGTCCGCGCTGCGGCAGCGTGATGCGCTCCACTTTCCCGATCAGCTTCGATGCGAAATCGTCCATGCCGACTCGCACCAGGCTCGGACTCTCGCTCAGCGCCCAAGTGTGCCCGGGGTGATAGCGCAGGTTTTCTGGGACCTGGAAACCGCCGACCATGCCCGCGGTCGGCCGCACTTGTGCTTCGCGCTTCGCCACCATCAGTACCGGCTGAGCAATGACTTGCTTCCGGCTGTAGAAGTGATCGATCAGAAGAAACGTCGCGAATGTTAGGAGAACCAGGATGACTGTCATAACCCACCTTCGTTCGAGGGCTCTTGCTGTTTGCGGCCGCTCGCCACTTGTTCTAAAGGCACCCCTGATGCCAATCGCGAGGAAGTGTCGACAAGAACGGAGCAGCGAGCCCAAGTCTATGAAAATAAGTTAGTTCGAATGAACTGGCGGGAAGACGCCGAGATTTCCTGCTGCAACCCACAACAGCAATCTGGTGAGAATCACAACAGTAGTTCGTTGCGGAAGTCGTGCTAAGGCCTTGATGTTCTAGCGAAGTATTTGAAACGGCAACGGCTTAGCAGGGCTTTCCAATGTTGTAACACTTCACAACACCATTTGATGAAAAGCACAACTGTTTTCGCTGCGAAGTGCAGCCCAATGCCCGGAGCGTGAGCACGGGGGAGGCCCTCGCTCACGGCGCAAGCGCGGCGGACCTCTGGCACGAAACAATGAACTTGCCGCGCGCTGGCATCGTATCGAAGCAGAGGCAGGCAGGTTTGACCTTGTCCATGCCCCGGGCCTAACATCGAGTGACCTTTCTCCAGGAGCGTTCCCCGCATGATCGGCCAGACTGTCTCGCATTACCGTGTACTGTCTCAGCTGGGAGGCGGGGGAATGGGCGTGGTGTATGAGGCCGAGGACCTCAATCTGGGCCGCCGTGTCGCCCTGAAGTTCCTGCCGCCGGAGACGGAGGCAGACCCCAACGCGCTCGACCGTTTCCAACGCGAAGCTCGGGCTGCCTCCGCTCTGAATCACCCCAACATTTGCACCATCTATGAGATCGGCGAGGATGGCGGTCGGCATTTCATCGCGATGGAGCTGCTGGAAGGAGTCACGCTCAAGAGTAGAATCCACGGCCAGCCGATGGAACTCGACCAGTTACTCGACTTGGGGATTCAGATGGCCGACGCGCTCGACGCGGCCCATGCCAAGGGCATCATCCATCGGGACATCAAGCCGGCCAACATCTTTGTCACCAATCGCAATCAGGCCAAGATCCTCGATTTCGGACTGGCTAAACGCGCGGTGCAACCTTCTGTTCTGGCCGCTTCCACGATGGGGACGGCCGCGACCGTGGACGAGCCCTTCCTGACCAGTCCCGGATCCACCGTGGGCACGGTGGCCTACATGTCGCCCGAGCAGGCGCGCGGCAAGGAACTCGATGCGCGCACGGACTTGTTCTCCTTCGGAGCGGTGCTTTACGAAATGGCGACCGGCACGATTCCGTTTCGAGGCGACACTTCCGCGGTCATCTTCGAGGCGATTCTCAATCGCCCACCTACGCCTCCCATCCGGCTCAACCCGGATGTGCCTCCGCATCTGGAGGAAGTGCTGAATAAGCTGCTGGAGAAAGACCGGGAGCTGCGCTACCAGAGCGCGGCTGAAGTGCGCTCGGACCTGAAGCGGCTGAAACGCGATTCCGGATCCGGCACGATTCCGGCGCTGACTTCTTCGAGCGCCCATATTAGGAAGCCGCCGGCGCCCGCGCGCAAACTGCCCGGCTGGCTGATTCCGGCCGCCCTTTTGGTAATCGTGGCCGTCGGCCTCGTTGTGGTGCTGATGCGGCGCGGCCAGGCGCTCACTGAAAAAGACTCGATCCTGATTGCCGATTTCGTAAACACGACCGCGGATCCGGTCTTCGATGGCACCCTTAAGAAGGCTCTGGCGGTAGATCTGGGTCAGTCGCCGTACCTCAACGTTTTTCCGGAGCAGAAGATCCGCCAGACGTTGCAGTTCATGGGCCGCAACGCTGGCGATCGAATCACCGCCGACGTGGGGCGCGAGATCTGTCTGCGCGACGGCATCAAGGCCATGCTGACCGGCAGCATCGACAGCGTCGGTGGCCAATACGCCATCACGCTGGAAGCCACCAACGTTTCCTCGGGCGATTCGCTGGGGCGCCAGCAGATTCAAGCTGACCGCAAGGAAGATGTACTGAACGCGCTGCACCGGGCCGCCACCAAGCTGCGCGGCCAGATGGGCGAATCGCTGGCCATGGTGCAGAAGTACGACATGTCTCTTTCCCAGGCGACGACCGCGTCGCTCGATGCGCTCAAGGCGCTGAGCCTGGGCGACAGCAAGCACAATCTTGGCGATGAACTGGGCGCCCTTCCCAATTACCAGCGCGCCATCGAGCTCGATCCGAATTTTGCGATGGCCTACGCTCGTCTGGGCACGGTTTATGGCAACCTGGAGCAGACCCAGCAGTCGGAGCAAAACCGCCAGAAGGCCTTCGAACTGCGCGACCGTGCCAGTGAGCGCGAAAAGCTCTATATCATGTCGCACTACTACGCCGATAGTAACCAGCTGGACAAAGGCATCACGGCGCTGGAACTTTATCGTCAGACGTATCCGCGCGACCCGATCCCTTACAACAACCTGGGGAGCATCTACAACCAGCTCGGACAGTTCGACAACGCCCTGGAAACTTCAAAACACGCCATCGATCTCGATGCTGACATGGTGAGCGGCTATGAGAATACGGCCCTGGCCTACGCCGGGCTGAATCGTAGGGAGGAAGCCCGCGCGACCCTGAACGCAGGACTCCAAAGGAAGGCAGCCGCTTCCAGCTTTCATCTCCTGCTTGCGGCGCTCGCTTGGGCGGAGGGCAAAGACGCCGACGTGGAGAAGGAATTACAGAATGTCTCGGGCAAACCCGATGGCGAGGTAGGCGCGTTCAGGTTTCGCACTGGTCTCGCCATGACGCGCGGCCAAGTGCGCCAGGCGCGCGAATTCTCGCGCCGAGCCGAGGATGCCCTCGATCGGCTCCACTTGCAAGGCCGCGCTAACCTGGAAGCTCAATTGGCGGGTTTCGAGGCGTTTGTCGGCAATAAAACGGAAGCGATCAGCGAAGCGAATGCGGCTCTGCAAACCTCCCAGACATTAGATGTGCAGTGGAACGCCGCCAGCGCTCTTGTGCTGGCTGGCCAGGTGCCGAGGGCGCTTAGCATCGCCGACGAGATCCAACGCAAACGCCCCAACGATACCATCGCGCAAAACGTCGCCGCCCCCACAATTCACGCCATCGCATATCTGTTCCCCACCAAGGGCACCAAGGCCGACCCCAACAAGGCGATTGACCTTGAAAATACCGCCGCCCTCTATGCCCGCGCCAGCACCGGCGTTCTCTACGGGCGGGGTTTGGCCTACCGGCAGCTCGGACGACTGGCTGAAGCGCAGCAGGATTTCCAGAAGATTCTCGAGATGAAGTCGCGCGGCCCTGACATGTTGGTGGTGGCCGCACAACTCGAACTGGGCCGGGTGTATCAGAAGCAGGGCGACACCGCCAAGGCGCGCATCGCCTACCAGAATTTTCTTGCCGCCTGGAAGGACGCCGACCCCGACGTGCCCCTGCTGCTTCAGGCGAAAGCAGAATACGCGAAGCTGCAGTAGAAGGGGCGCTGGGCGTAGGCGCTGGGCTTTCGGATTTGCCTCAAACGTTCCGAGAGTGCGCTACAGGCCCTTCGCCTTACTGCAGGAAAATCACCAGCACCCGGCCATCCGAGTGGAACCCGCCTCCGGTCGCATTCTTCGATTCTTGCACCGGGTCGGACGGCGTGAAGTAAGTCATCATCTTCACCCTTCCCGCCTGCTCGAGCGATTCGCCGATGTTGTCACGCTCACCATCCACGGCGGGGTCGATCTTGTGGGTCACTTTGCCGTTGCGCTGGTCTTTCTCGAATCCTATATCGTGGGTGCCGGCACCCGCCCACACGGGCTGGCCATTGCAAGTCGTGGTCGACTTCCAGATCCGGAAGTGATGCCGGCTCGCCACCATCGCATAGGGCTCCGCCATCTCGTAGCCGAAATCCTGCACGCGCCCGAACAGATATAACTGGCTCATGGGCATCTGCAGGTAGTCCTCTTTCTGCGTGGCCATCAGAATCGCCTTTGCCACCGCTCCCTGCGTCGAGGTGTCCGCCACATGCCAGTTCGCAGCGGCCAACGCATCCTGCACCTGCTTCTCGGAGCCGATGAGCACGAAGTTCACCATGTCCCCGAGATTCTTGAACTCATCGTTCACGCGCCGCGGCAGGGCTTGCAAGTCGGTCTGCAACTTTTCATCGAGCGGCGCACGAGAAACCGCCAGCGTCGTTGCAGGAGTCGCGTTGGCGGAGGTGGCGCCCGCTGCCGGCGTGACTGCTGGGCTCGAGCTCGCGTCCGATATGACTCCTGCATTCTGAGCCGGTTCCGTCTTCGTCCCGCCGAGCTGCCCACTCATCCAGACCTGCGCGGCGCTCGCCAGCTTCGACTTGATCGAAGTCACTTCCTTCGCACCGCCCGGCACAAGATGAATTTTCACCGAGTACTTCCCGGAACACGATGCCGACCCGCCCAGGTTTGTCCCCAGATAGAGCCGTCCCGCTTCGGTAATTTTCAGGTGACGCTCGGCGCCGATAAATACCGGCGTATCCGATTTCTCCTGCAGCTTCCCGATCAAGGCCCCAGGCAGAGCTGCATCCAGCGTTAGTTTGCCGGCATTGGCCAGACCTATCACGCCTTGAGGATCGCAAAGTTGATCTCCGCTTCCCGTGGTTGTGGCTGACAGTTGGACCAGGTCTCCGGGATGCAGATCAATTCCGGTATCGCTCCAGTTCTGCGAGGGGGCGATTTCAACGGTTTTATCGGTGGCAGGCGCGATCGTCTGTGCAGAAAGCGGGGCGACCACGAGAAGAACGACCAAGCCCAGAAACATGGTTCGGGACACACTATTGACTCCAGAAGCTTTGCGCAACCACATCGGACGCACTCCTCAGTAGGTACTAATTATTTCCGGTGTGGTGCTGCAAAAGCAAATGGCGTGCGTTGAGAACAGCACGGGAATGGCACGGTTGACATGCTTGTAGCGCCGACTCCCCGCGCAGGAGGGGGCGGGAGAGTGCCGTCCCTCCGGGACTCACGTTTCGTGACGATGCTTACCCAGCGCAGACGCGCTGGGCTAACGGATGCCGCCGCTCCGCGGCTCGGATCCTTCCATTCCGCCACCCAAAACACCCACTGAGTGGCACGTCTTGGAACTCCCACCCCAGCGCAGACGCGGCGGTGCTACTACTACTTGGTGAGCGTCAGATCCAGTTTGGCGTCGCCGGCTACCGTCACGGGCTTGGACGAATTCTTCGCGCCCTCGTGCCAGCCTACGACGTTGTACTGGCCGTCGGGGACATTCTCGATCTTGTAGTTTCCACTCTTGTCCGTAAGCGCGAAATATGGTGTGGGGGCCACCACGATGTAGCCGGACATTTCCGGGTGCACGTTGCAAAGCAGCGGCGCTACGCCCGGCTGATCGAACTTGAAGGAGCGCTTATCGCCGGTAGGCCATGTTCCCAGGTTCTTGCCCGGCAATTTCTTCGCGCCTTGCTGGAACGATGGCCAGAACGCGTTGTGAGCGACCTTGTCGCTGTTCACGAAATCCACCGTCGTGCCCGCCTGAACAACCAGGATGTGGGGCTGAAACAGGAGCCCTTTCTGGTCCATCACCGGGTGCGCGGAAGGCGCAGGAAAGGTTTTTCCCGCGATTGCGTCCACGTACACTACCGATTCGCCGTTAACGCCCGAGACCTTGCCGCTGATGGTGCCGGCCAAGGCGGAAGCGGAAAAGGCGAAAGTTGCCATGATCGTAACGACCGCTTTCATTGGTGTCCTTTTCAATTTGTGTTTTTGTGAGGGGAGGAGGGGAGGCCGCAGCCTCCCCCAGGCTGTCTGGCTAGAAGACGAAGTCCAAGCCCGCCACCGCCGAGTTGGTGCGGAAAGGACCGGTGATGATATCGCCGGTTTCAGGATCGGTTACGACCTGTTGTGGCCGGATCTGATACTCAAACGCTGCCTTGATATTGGCGTGGATGAGGAACTGCACGCCCGGCGTGATGCGCTGCCGCGTGGAACGGAAGGGCGAGACGAAGCCGGCCCCGTCCACGCCATTCAGCCGATCCGAGGCCGAGTTCACGTTGTCCCAGCGCATGATTGCCATCATCCATGGCAACGCCAGGTAGTCCGCTTCCACGAAGCCGCCGCCGAAGTGCACCGACGGCGCGGCAGTGAAACCGTCCCCGGTAAAGATCTGGTTGCGGTCGCGGCCATACATGTAAACACCGAACAGGTTGAAGTTGCGGTAATTAAAGCTGGCGTTGCCGCCCACGCGATAGAAGGGCTCGCGCGCCGTGAAAGTGTCGATCCGCTGCACCGAGCGTCCGTAGAAGCCGAAGGCGCCCACATCCAGGTAGGTGTGGTCGTGAGGTCCGGTTGCGCCCGCCGCCTGAATTTCGTTTCGGCTGGCCGCATCCTTCTCCAGGTTGAAACGGTAGGAGAAACGGCCGTAGAGATCCTTGATGTTCGAGTCGGAAGAGAAGGCGTCCCCTCCCGGGCCCACGTTCGTAGCCCCGGTAGTGGTTCCGCTCGTGTTCTGGTTCACGATGGCCAGCGAGTAGTGGTAGCCGCGGTAGGTGTGACCACCGCTGAATTCGATGCCCTGCGCGGCACTGTCCATGGTGAAGCCGTTGTTGACGAAGTCCGCGCTGGTGCCGACATTGGGCTGCCCGAAAATGTCCCACCCGCTCAGGTTCCAGCTGCGAGCCTGGCTGAAGGGCAGATCCAGTTCGAACTGCCCCATGCGGAGGCTGAGAGCATCCTTGGGCAGTTTCAGGAAACGGCCGATGTCGACGAACTTCAAATAGGCATCGCCCATGCCGCCATCGGCAGCCGAGCCGCCCGCGGCGATATCGTCGTCAATCCAGTAGGCGATGTCGCTGCCGAAGTTGCCCGCCATAAAGAGGCTGAGTGTGCCGTTCTGGAAGTCGGTCCGTGGGATGCCCACCTCTCCGGGGGCGGTGAAGTTGTTCCGGTTGCGGCTCACCACCTGGAAGAACGTGGCGTATCGGACGCCGATGGGAGGCATACCCGGAATTGTGCCCGGATAGATCGACTTCATCGGCCACTGCTCCTTCTGCGCCGCGGCGCCGAGCATGACGGGAGGAACCTTGATGAAGTCCTCATCGTCTTTGGGGAACTTGAAGCCGGCATCCTTGAACGCCTTGCCGAAATCGTTCAGCTTGGGAAAATCAATGTGACACGTGCTACACGACGTCCCATACTGGCGGGCGAACGGTGGAATGGCAGAAGCCGAGGGAACCATGACACAGGCAAGAATTGCAGAACAGAACAACGCCAGACTCAACTTAGACATTTTTCGACATTCTCCTTACTACGTTTTTGCGACCCTGAACCTGGATAGTACACCGATCCGTCATCGAAATTAATCAACACTTGGACAACGGCAAGGAATTGTATTCATCCTGCTGGGGAAGCAGGCAGGGCGACATGGTCGCCCGAACCGCTGTCGACCGCTGATCGAACCGCCATCACGCCACTAGACGATCATCCACCTGCCGGTCCGCGCCGTTCGCGATGCTCGCGCGAGCCACGCTGGCCGCGAGTTCACGATCCCTACCCTCTGCGGACAACCTCATGCATTCACGTACCGTGAAGCCGATGCCACCGAACAGCAGCAGGGTGACCAGCACTCCGGCCACAACCAGGAGCGCCACAAACTGCATGTCAGCGGCGTCGCTTGGCGGCACGACTTTCGCGGGCCCGCTTAATGAAGCGTTCACAACTCGAGCGGGAGGGTCTGCCTCGGGCGGGCCAGGATCATGTTGCGCCGTGGCCATCACCGGGCCGAGAGTTGCCCACTGGTATGGCCGGTACTGCGAAAGATACAAATACACATCGGCGGCTTCTTCCTCGCTCAGGTAATAGAACACCGGCATCCGGCCCCGGCAGGCCAGCGGCGGGCTTCCCATCACGATGGGAGCGCCATGCGTAACTTTTCTGACAAACTGTGCCTGGTTGACCCGGTTCGTCAGCGCGCTGAGTGGGGGAATCGCTCCGTCGGCCAACTGCTGCGCATCAGGATTCGGCCCGGAGGCGCTGTGGCAAATGTGACAGGTCGCCTTCACGATGTGCTCGCCGACGCGCACAGGAGTTTCCCGCACTTCAAGTTGTTCTGCGGCTGCGCCGGGGACGTCCGCCAGTTGCTTCAAGTAAGCCACCAGCGCCCGGATCTCCGGCTCACTAAGGTGCGAAAACGGCGGCATGTCCTGGCCGCCCTTGTGAAGTCTCTGGAGGATTGCGTCCTGGGACTGCCGGGCGAGTTTGGCCGCCTCCGCATAGCTCATGCTCATGCCGGTCTTCCTCATTCGCTCCATGACGAGCGTGGTCGAACCGGCTCGCACGGGATTGATGACGGAATTGATCTCCGGCGGAGCGCCGGCCCCAGCTTCGCCGTGACATCCGCGACAATTCAGGCGATACAAGTCCGCGCCGTGCATCGTGACATACTGCTTCTCGACAGCACTCGCCAGCTTCACTGCCCCGGCATCGAAATCCGTGGTCGCCTCAGCCGGTCCCAACCGCCCCGTTTTCCCCATGCTGGTTTCGTCAAACGAGCGATGCAGGTGGCTGAGCCAGCTTTCGCCCGCCACCGCCGTCACGTGCGTTGCTGGACTTCCGGCGGTCTGAGCAAATAACGATGACGCGAGCGCAACCATCACCGCCGCTCTCTTTGCATACGTACGAGTGTCCATGGCGATACTCCTATTCGCTCTTAATCCGCAGATCCGGGGGAACGAAGGACGGATCAATCGTTGCTTTTTTTCTCACAATTCCCGGCGGCGACACTCACACTAGCGAGTCACCGATGCTTAATTGCCATCAACTTGTAAAACTCTCGTCGCATTGCTGTCTCTTCACCGCTGGATGCGACACGACCGCTTCCATCGCGACACTAACTCGCAATGCATAGCTGCTATTTGTTTCTGAGCATGGATTTTGTAAGGTGGTTGTAAATTGGCTGTAAAAGAAGACGTGCTGGGGAACTCGATCACTACGGCTGTTTGCGGTAGAGCAACTTCGACGGAGTAAGAAGCGCTTGTCCGCGCCGTATGTGGAACTCAGTGGGGTAGGCCCACCGGGAGAGCGCCGTGGGACACGCCGGGCACTCTCCCCGGTTCGGAAAAGGGGCGCTAGAAGTTGAATCCGATCTGCGCCGTGACCGCCCGCGGTGTCACGTAGTGCGTGCCCGTGAAGGTCGACAGGAAGTTGTAAAGCGCAACCTTGTTGGCCACGTTTACAGCGGTGACCTGAAGACTCCATTTGTATTTGTCGCCGTGGAAAATGTTGTCATCTCCTACTACGAGGTCGAAGAGATGGCGGGGAGCAACGCGCTGGGGCTTGTGATCGTCGTTCTGCGTTCCGGGCGCCGGAATCGAGACCAGAGTCGATCCATATTGCGACGCCGCACATAGGCCGTCGGGGCTGATCGGAGTACCGAGCGAATTTGCACTCGGTGGTGCTGCGTGTACGGAGCCGCAGAACAGTCCTGCCTGAAACTGCTGGTCTGGAGTCAGGCCCGAAACGTCCACCTGCGTCAAGTCGGCGCTGCCGCAAGTATCATTGACGGCGATACAGGGAACCGCCCCTGCCACCAGTCCGTTGTCGTATCTCCAGTTAAGACCGAACCAGGGTCCGGTCTTCCACGGCTGATACTGTATGTGAGTTGTCTGATTGAACTTCTCGTCGTGGTCGATGCGGAAGGGTGTGTTTCCAGTCCCGCCACTTCCTGGGGGAACTGCGCCGGCGCCGCCAAGCTGCGGGTTGAAGAACCGCGAGGTCACACTGGAGAACACGAAAAGAGCCGAGAAGCCATGGATGTCCGGCACGCTCACGCGTCCGGCGACTGCGGGAATCTTGGAGTTGTGCCACTCAATCGGGAACGTGAGAGGGGTGGCTCCGAAGACACCGAAGTCGTAGGCGTTGTGGGTGTATTTCCAGAGGTATTCTCCGGAGAAGACCAGGTATCGGCCAAACGCCTGTTGCAGACCCGCGTGGAACTCATTGCGCCAGCCGGGGCTGAAGGGAGTCGCCGCGAGCGAGGAACAGGTTAAGAGAGGATTCAACACCGGATCGGCGCAACCCGTGCTGGAAAGAACCAGATTTTCATTGAACGGGGTTTCCAGCATCCGCGCATAAGAAACCCGGAGGACCGTGTTGGTCTTCTTGATGTTGTAAGCGACGCCGAGGCGGGGTTCAGCTTCCTTGTGGGAGGTCAGGCCGTTGTAGATATCGCCCCGCAAGCCAACGTTGAAAGTCCAATTGCCCTTGCTAATCGCGTCCTGCACGTACAGGGAGAGCAGCTTAATGTCGGCGTGGCCGTGGGACGGGAACAGAGTTCCTCCGCGCGTCAGGTCGTAGGGGGCTAAGGTTGTACAAGGAGCGGCAACGGGGTTTCCAACGTCATCGACGCAAGGATTGCCACTTTCGTCGGTGAGAGAAGAGAGGAACGTCGGATCCACGATGCCGAAGCGATTATTCTCATCGAGAAACGTGTGTTGAAAGGTCACGCCCGCCTTCAGGTTGTGGATGCCTTTCACGTATGCGATATCGGAACGAAGTCCTGCGTTAGTCAGCGTCCGATCCTGGCCAAGGGTCTCTTGTTGGAGACCCGGCGCGAGGTCGGCGAACGGATTCCCGCTTCCGTAATAGTTGAATTGGTCCCGCCGGACGAAAGCGCCGAGGGTGAACACCGTGTTGTTGTTGATCAAGTGCGTCCATGACGGAGCGATATTGAACGTCTTGATTTGCGAACGCTGGTCGGTGGGGCCTACGGGTTGATCATCGGGACCAAGACCGCCATTATCTACGACTAGCCCCTTCCATGCGGTCGCGTTCTGTTGATCGAAGGAATTGGGAGTCTGGAACCAGGAACGGGTGAAGCCCGCATTCACGTGGATGGAGTCTGCTTTCGAGACTTGAAAGTCCAATCGGTCAAACGCGTTCTCTTCATTGCCTTTGGCATGCATGACCCTGAACTCGGGAGGATCGAGAAAGCGTCCGCTGTTCAACCCATTGACCGAGATGAAATTTCCCCACTTCTGGCCTCCGTATCCGAAGTTAAACCCTGCAGTGGAGGTGCCAAAACTTCCGTAGGAACCGGTCACGGCGCCATGGGGCGTTGTCATGCCCTGGCCCGACCGGGTCGTAACATCGATCACGAGGCTCGCTTTCTCGCCGTACTCCGCCGGAGGCGCACCCGAGATGACTGTCATCGACTGGATCGAATCAAGAGGAATCTGATTTGAGAACACCTTGCTTTGCTGATCCGTGATCGGCTGGCCATCGAGGGAGAACGAATTTTCCGCGTGGTCTCCCACGCCGTGGAACAAGCCATTGGAATCCGCCGCCACCCCGGGAGTGGCGAGCGTGACCAGCGAACTCACCGATGAGGACGCGCTCTCGAGAGGGATCTTGTCGAACAAGTCGCGATCCACATCGGTGTGGAAAGTGGAATCGTTCTCCAATAAGTCCGCACCAGTCGCTTCCACTGTCACGGTCTCCGTGGAGCCGGTCACCGCCAGGTTGATACTCAAGTTGGTCGGAACCACGGACCGCACATCAACATCCTGGGCGAATGCTGCAAAGCCTTTTTTTGTGACCGTCAGGTGATAGGGATTGAATGGAACGTTGGGAAACGAAAATCTTCCCAGGCTGTCGGTCGTCGCCTTGCGGTCAAAACCGCTGACGGGATTGTGCATCTCGACATTCGCACCGCCCACTACCGCGCCCGACGGATCCAGCACGGTGCCGGAAACCATCGAGTTTCCGCTAGATTGTGCGTGCGCAACCGCGGCACTGCACACCACAAGAGCGGCCAGAACGGCCGCAAACAATGAGTCCTTCAGTACGTTCCTGAATAATGCCTGCATGATTCCTCCAGGAAGATAGAGCAATGGCGAATCCGGTCCCGGATCGCGATCCTTTGAAATTACTCTCAGTGGTGGAGGCGGGATCAGGCCGCAGGCGGAGGACGAACGAAGTTGGTTGTGGCGAGACGAAAAATTCTCGGAGCAGTCGTTTCAAGACGCGTCACCGGCACCGCTACCATCACGGGTTCCGGAGAAACGTTCTGAGTATTCAGCTTGGCATTGGGTACCGAGCAGATCGAGCAGGAGTGCGGCGTTGCCTTGGCGCTGTCGCGATGCCAGTGGACGGCTTGCACCGTCCCGATCGCAAATACCAGCACCACACAGAGCACCGCAGTGGTCCTTACGATCACACCCCGATTTCTCCAGATTCGCTGCAATGACGTCCCTTGGTTAGTTGTCCAACGATTCTAAACTTAGATGATCAATCTTCGCAACGGGGACACCCCGAAATAGTCAATCCGAACGAACCCGAGGTTATACTCCGGGGCGGCAATCCGTCCGGCCGGTTGGTCGGTCCGTCAAGAGTGCGACGGCAACATATTGCTGGAGAATATGTTACGGGTGTGACCTCCATCACGATCCCATGTGCCATCAATCACGGCCCCCCTCTCCAAGGGGGTCGAAACTAGCATTGAGGATAGTTTTAGGAGACGGTCATGATGCTAGCCTACCGACTTGTGCGCCTGATTGAGACGCACTCCGATGCCCTTGCTGCGGGACTGCTCGCCAAAGTCCAAAATTCAGAACTGACGCGTTCTTATCGCAACGTTGCCCCCGAAGAACTCGAGCAGCGCGTCTACGAAATTTACCGGCATCTGGGGGACTGGCTTCTGGGCAAGAGCGCCTTCGACATTGAACAACGCTATGAAGAAATCGGCACTCGCCGGGTTCACCAGGGCGTGCCCATCAGCGAACTGATCTGGGTCATCATTCTGACCAAGGAAAATCTCTGGGAGTTCCTCAAGAAGGAAAATGTAATGGAGCGCCCGGTCGAAGTTTTCGGTGAACTCGAGATGATGCAGCTGCTCGATCAGTTTTTCGATCGCGCGATTTACTATGCATCCGTCGGATATGAGCGGGCGTTGTCGGCGCATGAAATGCCCCACGCCGGCGTTGCTCACTAGAAGGACAGGCGAGGAGAAAGAGGAACGAATGTCGTGGGAAATTGAATACAAGAAAAAGTTGCGCACGCCCGAGGAAGCGCTGCGCTGCGTCCAGTCCGGCATGCGGGTTTACATCCAGCCCGGCTGCGCCGAACCGGAGACTCTGGTCGAAGCGCTCATGCAGCGCGGGCCACAGGTCGAAGACGTCGAAATCGTGCACATGATGACGATGGGGACCGCGCCGTACGTCGCTCCCGAAATGGCCGGACATTTCCGCCATAATGCCGTGTTCATCGGCGCCAACGTGCGCGATGCCATCAACGATGGCCGCGCCGACTACACCCCGATCTACCTGAGCGAGATCGAAGAACTCTTTACAAGCGGTGCTATGCCGATCGACATTGCACTCGTCCAGGTCTCGCCTCCCGATTCGCACGGCTTCTGCAGTTTTGGGGTCGGCGTCGACACGACCCTCACCGCTGCCAAGGAGGCGCGCTACGTCGTCGCCCAGGTCAATGACCAGATGCCGCGCACTTATGGCGACAGCTACATCCACGTGAGCGACATCGACGCGGTGGTCGAATCCTCGCGCCCGCTGTGCGCGATGAAGAAGCCCGAGATTACCGAGATGCACGTGGCCATCGCGCGCAACGTGGCCAGCCTGATTGAAGACGGCTCCGTCCTGCAGACCGGCATCGGCGGCATCCCAGACGCCGTTCTTCCCCTGCTGACGGACCGCAAGGATCTGGGCGTCCACAGTGAGTTGGTCTCTGACGGTGTTATCCCGCTCATCGACGCCGGCGTGATTACCGGGGCACGCAAGAACTTCAAGCCGCGCAAAATTATTGTTGGATTCATACTTGGCTCGAAGCGCATTTTCGAATTCGTCGACAACAACCCGATCTTCGAATTCCATCCTACCGCGTACGTCAACGATCCCAGCTTGATTGCCCGCAATGACCGCATGGTGGCCATCAACTCCGCTCTGCAGGTCGATCTCACCGGCCAGGTCTGCTCCGATTCCATCGGGAACCAGTTTTATAGCGGCATCGGCGGGCAGGTTGATTTCCTGCGTGGGGCTTCCCGCTCCAAGGGCGGCAAGCCGATCATTGCGATCTCTTCGGTCGCGAAGGGTGGAGCGATCTCGCGCATCGTACCCATGCTGAGCCCGGGCGCCGGGGTCGTGACCTCGCGTGGACTGGTGCGCTACGTGGTAACCGAATTCGGCGTCGCTTACCTGCACGGCAAATCCATTCGCGAACGCGCCAAAGCCCTGATCGAAATCGCGCATCCCAAGTTCCGCGACGAACTGTACGCGTATTGCGAGCAAACGAACTGGCTCCAACGTCCCCAGAAGCTATCCACAGCGAGGTGACTATGGCAGGGAAACCACGAGGCAACATCCTGATCGACACCGAAGAGTGCAAAGGCTGCGGGCTGTGCGTTGAAAGTTGTCCACCCGAATGCCTCGAACTGAGGACGGAACTGAACGCTTACGGTGTCCACCCGGCGCACTACACCGGCGACGGCTGCACGGGCTGCGGCATCTGCTTCTACTGCTGTCCCGAGCCTGGCGCCATCACCGTGTATCGCCTTACGCCGCTGTCCAAGCCCCTAGTTCAAGGAGAATCCCATGCGGCAGCTCTGTAAAGGAAACGTCGCCGTCGTCAAGGGCGCCATCCTGGCCGGGTGCCAGGCCTATTACGGATATCCCATCACTCCAGCCAGCGAGATCGCCGAAGCGGCAGCCCTGCTTCTGCCGCAAGTCGGCGGAACCTTCTTGCAGGCGGAGAGCGAAGTCGCCGCCATCAACATGGTGTACGGCGCAGCTGCGGCCGGGGCCCGCGTCATGACCGCATCCTCCGGCCCCGGCCTCAGCTTGATGCAGGAGGGCATTTCCTACCTTGCCGGTTCCGAACTGCCCTGCGTCATCGTCGACGTGGTTCGCGGCGGACCTGGTCTCGGGAACATCGCTCCCGAACAAAGCGACTACTTCGCCTTGGTGAAGGGTGGCGGACACGGATGTTATCGCAACTTCGTGCTCGCTCCCGCCTCCGTGCAGGAGATGGCCGACCTCACGGCCCTCGCCTTCGAACTCGCCGACGAATATCGCAATCCCGCCATTGTCATGGCCGACGGTTTCATCGGCCAGATGATGGAGCCCCTCGAGCTCGAATATCGCGAGATCCACATTCCCGAGCGTCCCTGGGCCGTGAAGGGAACCGCTGGGACTCGCAAGAACCTGATCAGTTCCATCTACCTCGAGCCGGATGCGCTCGAGGAGCACGTTCGCAAGCTTGAAGCCAAATACATTCGGGCGTCGCAGTTCGAAGCGCGCCACGAAACGTTTGAAGTCGAGGACGCGGAAGTTTTGCTGGTCGGCTATGGCATCACTTCACGCGTGCTGCGATCGGCGGTCGAGATGGCGCGCCGCGAAGGGTTGAAGGCTGGGCTGTTCCGTCCGATCACGCTCTGGCCCTTCCCGTCCAAGGCGCTGGTGGAGGCGGCGAGCAAAGTCAACCGGATTCTGGTCGTCGAACTCAGCAACGGACAGATGATTGAAGATGTGCGCCTGGCGGTGAATGGCAAGGTGCCCGTGGAATTCTATGGAAGAACCGGCGGCAACGTCCCGTCGGTGGAAGAAGTGCATTCGAAGTTGATGCAGCACGTCATGGCACTTGTGTAGCGCGGACACTCTTGTCCGCGCAGCCGAGCGGAAGCTCGGCGGCAGTCGGCAGGGAGAGAGGATGACCATGTCAACCGACGCAAAGGCGGATGTCAAAGAATCAGAGATTCTGGCCGCGGGCTATGAAGTCTCCCACGCCAAGTCGCCCGTCTTCTACGATACCTACGAACGCAAGGATGAACTGCAACACCAGACGCACTACTGTCCGGGCTGCGGGCACGGAGTCGTGCACAAGTTGATTGCGGAAGCTCTCACCGACCTCGGCTTGCAGGACAAGACTATCTTCGTCAGCCCGGTTGGATGTTCCGTCTTTGCCTACTATTACTTCGATGTTGGCAATGTGCAAGTCGCTCATGGCCGCGCTCCAGCGGGCGCCACCGGGATCAAGCGTGCCTGTCCCGACAAGATCGTCATCTCTTATCAGGGCGACGGTGACCTGGCCGCCATCGGCACCGCTGAAATTATCCACGCCGCCAATCGCGGAGAAAAAATCACCGTCTTCTTCGTCAACAACGCGATCTACGGCATGACGGGCGGACAGATGGCCCCAACCACGCTGCTCGGACAAAAGAGCACCACGTCGCCCTGGGGCCGCCGCGAAAAGAACGAAGGCTTCCCGCTGCACATGTCTGAACTAATTTCGACCCTTGAGGCCCCGGTCTATGTGGAACGCGTGGCACTCTCCGACAACAAGAATGTCATGAAGGCCCGCAAGGCGGTCCGCCGCGCATTGGAAATCCAGCGCGACGGTATTGGCTTCAGCTTCGTCGAGATTCTTTCTCCCTGCCCGACCATCTGGGCGAAAGATCCGGTCGAAGCGCGCAAGTGGATTGCAGAGAAAATGATCCCTGTTTTCCCGCTCAACGTCTTCCGAGACAGGAAACATGAGCCGGTCGAGAATGCTGTCGTCCCTCAGCGCTCGATTCCCGAAGTGTTGGAGATCGGCGAACACTCAGGAGCCGCCGTACTCACCGGGCCAAGCTCGCCCAAGCACACGCACCATTTCCAGGAATTCGCCATCAAGATCGCCGGCTTCGGTGGACAAGGCGTCCTCCTGCTCGGCCAACTGCTCACCGAGATGGGCATGCGCGAAGGACTTGAGGTCAGCTGGCTTCCCTCTTATGGTCCCGAGATGCGCTCCGGCAGCGCGCACTGCCACGTCTGCTTGTCGAAGGAGCGCATCGGCTCGCCGCTAATTTCGCATCCCGACGTGCTGGTCGCGATGAATGAACTCTCGCTACGCAAATTCGCGCCCCAGGTCGCGCCCGGAGGACTGATCCTTTACAACCAGAGCCGCCTGCCAGAGGACTTCCAGCTTCCGCAAGCACGGGTCATCTGCATCCCCGCTTCGGAGATGGCCGACAAACTCGGCTCGACCAAGGCAACCAACATTGTCATGATGGGCGCGCTGCTCGAAGAGACCGAGTGCCTGCTGGCCACCACCGCGGAAGGGGTCTTGCAGACGAAAATCAAGAAAGTAGCGATGTTGGAAATCAACCGCAAGGCTCTGGCGGCGGGGCGCGAGTTCATCGATCACTACGTTCGCGTCGGGGCCGTAAGTCAGCCAGACGGCTTTGCGTATTGACGCTCGCCGTGACCGGCAAACGCATCGGGTGAGTTGCTGCTACGATCTGATTCCTACCCGCGTCAAGAAGTGCTGCCACCATCTCCGCCTGTACTGTGCGTTTTGAATGCGGCGGAGCACATAATACTCATTCACGGGGCGGTCGTCCTGCAGTGCCGGGACGCCCGGCGCTTGCTGAATCAAGCTTTCGAGCGATAACTCCTGATTCAGGACGGCGGCAAATTGCTGCTCCGCAGTGGTCGCCGGTCCCCATTCCAGCAGATCGTCGGCAGCGGCTGGCGGCAGATGGCCGGCCAAGACTGCAGCAGAAACAGGGGGCAGCGGAGATGTACTCGCCAGAAAGTGGTACCCCCATCCCTCGACGGAGTGGAACACGCGAACGTACGGGAAAGATTCCTTGAGGGCCCGCGTGACAGAGGCGATGATCGCGGGATCCGGGCTGCCCATCGGGAACCACTGCTGCAGAATGCCGTCCGGACGCAGGTGCAGCTTCGCAAGGGCATAGAATTCCTTCGAATAAAGCAGGCTGGACGCGGCCGCCTCGACGGGAGGCGGCGGGTCAAGGACGATGACATCATATTGTTCCGAAGAGCGTTCCAGGAAAAAGCGTCCGTCATCCACCACCACCCGGGAAAGAGGTGAGCGCAGTAATCGTTCGGCGTCGGCATGAAAGAAGGGGAAAACGGAAACCACGCTGGGCACTAGTTCCACGGCCGTGGAGGGAATCCCCCACGAAAGCACGGAACGGTGCGTTGTGCCCATCCCAAAGCAAATCACCAACGCGTTTTTCGGTGGCCGCTGCAAGTACGCCAGTGGCAAATGGGCAATCATCTTCGTGATCGGCGTCAACCCGGTCACTCCAATCCCATTGACCAGAAGTTCCTTCCTGGTTCGGGTCGCTCCGGCCGCCGTTACTGTCGCCGTGCTGTCCCGGCGGACTTCCCTCGGCGAATAGCGGGTTTCATAATCAACGGTACCAATCACCAAAAGCACCGAGATCACTCCGACCGCCACCGGCTTCCACGAGATTCGCGGCCGCAGCCCGCCGTCACTTGACATCGCCAGGAGAGGCCGGCCCAAACTGACTGCCATCCACGGGATCGCGAAAGCCAACAGCGTGAACCGTTCCCCCAGGAATGGCAACAGAAGAAAGCCCGAGACCAGCGGCCCCAGTACACAACCTGCGATGTTAATGGCGTAGCCTCTGCCGGCTCGATCCGGGTCCCCCCGCGACACCCGATCCAGAATCAAGGGGGTCACAAATCCCGCCAGAAAGGAAAACGGCAGAATGCTCAGCACGCGTAACGGATAGATGAGCGGCAAGCGCGGGTCGCAAGCGGCGAGTGGCAAAAGCACCGAGAATGCGATCAGGGCCAGCAGGAAGGTGTCTGGAGCGTCCTCGCCGACTTTACTGCGACGATAGAAACGCGAACCGAGGTAGGTAGCTCCCAAATACAGAGCCATGATGGTCGCAAATGCGTACACGACCGTGCCCAATGCGGGCGTGAACATTCGGATCCACACCACCTCCACGCCCATACTGGTAAGGCCAGTGGCAAACAGCAAACCATGGGCCCAGATGCGCGTGGCCTGAGGCACGGATGAGTCGGAGCCTCTGAATTCGAGCCTGGTACCAACCTCCTTCCGTGTGAGGCGCAGGCTGAGCAGGAAGGCAGTCGTGGCCAAGCAGAGGTTGAGCACCGCGCCTACACGCAAGGTTCTCTTGAATCCCCATTCCTCGATGATCAACAAGGGCAAGAGCGCGCCTGTAACTGCACCCAGGACGTTGGCCAGGTACAAGTAGCTGAAGGAACGCGCGGACTCCCCGGAAAATTCGCTCTTGATCGCAGCCATCGCGAAAGGAAACGTCGCGCCCATACATGCGCACCACGGGACCAGGGTGAGCCCGATCCACAACCCAGCCACCACGTAGTAAGCCGGCGATGAGAGCGCACTGTTCGAGTCCAGCCGTTCCAGCAGGCTTCGTCCCCAAGACAACTCCAAGGGAACCAGAATCGCGGAAAGGCCAATCAGCAGTTCCGTGCAGGCATACAGTCGCAGAGCAAGGGGACCGAGGGGAGTTGTCCGGCTTCGGACGTAGTGACCGGCCCCCCATGACCCCAAACCGAGCCCGATCATGAAGGCCGAGAGCACGATCGACACCAGCGCCGTGGTGACCGCGAACTGCGCCATCGCCAGACGCAGCCATACCAACTCATAGAGGATGCTGCAAAACCCTGATACAAAGAAAAATCCGAAATACCAGCGCATCGTCTCGCCCGGCCCTCATCGCCCGGATTAGTGGGAATCGAGTATTAGAGCAGGACATTTTCCCTGGCGCAAACACGAGAATCCGCGGCCTCGATCGCTTGTGGTTGGCTCCGTTGCTTTTCACGAATAGCGCAATCTCGAAGACGCAAGCCAAGGTTCGCGAGAAAGACTTACCTCTTTCCCTTGCTATACTCCCGTCATCCCTGTCATGAAATCGTTCAATCTTTGCCTGCTTGGTTTCGGCAACGTCAATCGGACGCTGGTTGAACTGTTGCGGCTGAAAAGCGCAGAACTGAAGGAGCGCTATGGGATCGCCTGGCGGGTTACGGGAGTTGCTTCTCGGCGGCTGGGGTGGTGGGCGAATGCTGACGGGTTTGAGATCGACGGTCTTGTGAAGACCCGCAGTTCTTCGGCGTTCGCGGAACTGAGCGGGCAGGAATGCCCGCTCCCCACGGACTGGCTGCGGGCTGCGCACGCCGATGTGTTGTTTGAGGCTACCTCTCTCAACGTTGAAAACGGACAGCCTGCCGTTGATCACATTCGAGCTGCGCTTGAGTATGGAGCCCATGCCATCACTGCCAACAAAGGACCGATCGTCCACGCTTACCGCGAGCTGCGCGATCTCGCCACGGAGCGAGGCAAGCAGTTCTTGTTCGAATCGACGGTGATGGATGGCATCCCCATCTTCTCTCTGTTTCGCAATACGCTGCCTGCAATTGAAGTGAAGGGGTTCAAAGGAATTCTGAACTCGACCACCAACGTGATTCTGACCGCGATGGAGCAGGGCCTTGGCTTCGACGACGCTCTTCGGCAGGCGCAGCGACTCGGGGTGGCTGAGACCGATGCGACCTACGACATCGAAGGCTGGGACGCTGCGGTGAAGGTCGCGGCGCTGGTAAATGTGGTGATGGGCGTGCGCCTGTTGCCACAGGATGTGAATCGTCAGGGAATCTGTCAGCTCACAGGCGAAGAGGTTCGTGCGGCGCGAGCGGCGGGACAGCCGTACAAACTTGTCTGCCGGGCGCAGCGTACGACCGTGGCCGTTAGCGCCAGCGTTCGACCCGAGCAACTTCCCCTGACCGATCCCATGGCGCTGGTCACCGGAACATCCTCTATCATTCAATTCGAAACCGACATCTTTCCCAAGCTCACGATCACCGAGGAAAATCCCGGCCTCTACGCGACTGCCTACGGCATGCTCGCCGACTTCATCCACGCTGCCGGTCTTTAGCCGGACAGGCCGAGAACCAAAAGAAGCACTGTCGCGGGACCAGCGATTCTTTGAGAATCGAGGGAGTTACTGCAAGCGCCAGCAAGTGGCAGCGCCACCTGCATCTTAATTTGCTTTCCAGTTGCGCCTGTTCGAAAGGGCGCCGCGAAAGATCGACTCGGGGAGAAACACGATGTCAGGGCAAGTCATTCTGTATTTTGACGATCAGGCCGATGCGCTCCGTTTCGCACTGGCGGCGGGTTCTGCGATGGCGGGAGAGGCTTCCCGGGTCCATGCCGACCTAGCCCAGGAGGCAGCACGAGTTACGCGGATCCGCGTGGACGATGCCGAGGTTGGGACTAATAAAAAGGCTACTCCCCCGGAACGCGCTGCCTGATGAGGTCGCGCTTCGTCTGAAATAGTCTTTACATTTCTTTACTTTCCACCCTTGCCACGCGGTAACTATCCAGATTTTCTTGCCTTTACCGAGACGCTCACCTGATTCCGATCACGACTCCGCAATGAGTCACCTGAGAAATCGTGGTAGTATCCGCGGCTGTTCGCAGGCCTGCTCAGCGAGGCCAGCGATCGACCACCCGGGGGGTTGCTCTCTCTTTTTCTTGGAGCCAACTGGCTCGTGCAATGGCGGTCTTCAGCGGCACTGTAAGCCGTGCCTACAAAAAAGAAACCGGAGCGAGGTATGAAATCGAAAACGCGTTTGACGCGAAGCATACAAATCGTGCTTGTGATCGCCGTCCTGGCAGCGGCTTCGCTGGCAGTGTTCACAAAAGTGTGGGCAGGAGTTTCGGTTCCTGCGACGCCCGTCCAAGTGACGGTTAGCGTAGTCGTCGGCAGCACTGGAGGCGGCAAACTGAAGTATCAGTGGGCAGCTACCGATGGGACCATCGTGCAAGTCAATGCCTCATCGACGACGTGGACACTGCCTGATGGGCCGGGACTTCACTTTGCTTACGTGCTCGTTTCCAACGGCAAGGGCGGATTTACGGAACGCCGGGTGGCGGTCAACACCGACACGATCGGGAATCCGCCGGTCATCCCGCCACCAACTACACTCGCGCCGCCCAAGGCGGCCGACCCGGTGGGCAATTCTTATCGCTCGTTCATCACCTGGGGATTCATCAACACGTTGCAACACGAGGTGAAGATTCCCAACTCCCAGACCTATGTCTTGGATGTAGGTTCTGCGAAGCACTACCCACCCACGGGCACAGTCCCCACTACCGTGAAAGGTTCGTTCACGATTCCCAAAGTGCCTGCCATCCCTCTGTTTTCCACCCAGTGCTCTGTGGATGGAGGGATCACATACGCAGATTGTTCGTCCAACGGACCGGTGACGCTGGACATTCCGGCCGTGGCGACCACCGACTACGTTTTCGGCACGCCCTTGACGTTTCCGCCCGTCATTTCGGGGAGCCTGGTGCTGCAAGATGGCAGCCCGTGTGGAACCCAAAACGAATTTTTCAACGTACACGTGACCGCGACCGCCACTCTGCTGGACGGCTCGGGCGTAACGCTGGCCGGACCGGTGCAACTCAACGATCTCGGGGATTACTCGCTGCCGTATAACTCGGCCGCAGCCACGGTGGCACTGAAATGCCCCGGGGCTCCGGTTCTGAAAGTCGCGGTGACCGGGCTGAACGCGAGCGGCCAGACCGACTTGGGCCAGGTGAAATTGCCTGGCATCAGCGCGCCTACGGTCACGAACATGACGGCGATGCTCGGGTCCACATCGGTGGGAACGTTCTTGCCGCCGGTGACCGGCCAGCCGTCCGACATCGTGCCGCGAAGCGATGCGTTTCTGGCCGAGAAGGGTCTCGATACTCGTCTGGAAGCCTGCCAGTACTATAAGGCGATCGGCGCCGTGACCAGTTGCACTGCGACCGGCGGCCTGACCGGGGCTATCAGCTTCGATGACTGGCAGCGGATGGTGAAAATTGGAACGTACGCCTCCGGTGCCACCGAGTACACCGCGACCTACGTCAACAAAGAAGACCTGAATCTTTCGCGCGAACACCACTCCATTTCCTACGGTCCCAATAACACAGCAGCCTATGTGTGCAATCACGTGGGGCCGGTCACCGATAGCCAGGCCGATATTGACACCGCGATCGCCAATACAGCCGCGGGTAAGAATCTGGTCGCCTGTGTTGCCATGGACTACATGGTGCACACGGGTGTGAACGGGGGTAAAGCGTTCACACGGTTCTATATCTTTGGTCCGAGTGGGCAGTTGCTGCCGTCCGTGAATCTGGACACGCGGCGGGAGAAGTTCGTGCCCGGTACCTGTGTGGTGTGCCATGGCGGGGACAAGTATGCCGGGAATTTTCCAAAGGGCGGCAAGGGAGCGGACGTCGGCGGCCACTTCCTTCCTTACGATACCGGGAACTTCGAGTTCTCAAGCAAGGCGGGGCTGACCGAAACGGACCAGGAGGAAGCGATCTACAACCTGAACCAGAACGTGCTGAATGCGGGTCCGACGGGAGCGGAAAGCGATCTGATTGCCGGGTGGTACGCGAGCAGCCACGTCCTCAACAAGACGTATCTGCCAAGCAGTTGGATGGGACATGGGGCGGTCGCGACCAGTTTTTACAGGAACGTCATCGCGCGCAGTTGCCGCTCCTGTCATGCGGCCATGGTGGAAGGTTACAACTTCGACCATTACGCAAACATTACTCCCGGTGGCACGTTCTATCGGGGAGAGGACGCCACGCTCGACGTTGGAACGACGGTATGCGGCGGTCAGCAGGTCATTCGCGCCCATTCCATGCCGAACTCGCTCGTCACCTTCAACCGGTTCTGGAATTCGACCGGCACCGCGGTGGACCAGCCGAAGATTCTGTCAAACTTCTTCGGTTCCGGCGTAAGCCCGACGGGGTCGTGCACGGAGGGTTTAGTACCCTGAGATGAACTGGGACGGCGGTGCTCGCTCTCCACAGCCGAAATGGGCGTTGAGCACCGCCGCTACTCTGTCCTTCTCCTAGTGAGCCATACTGCCTGGGAGTTTCCACATTTACAGCATCTCGGCCTCGCGCTGCGCCGGACCGTAGCGTTCCAAGAAACGTCTTGCAGACAGGAATAGTTCCTGTGCCGCGTGGACAAGGGGAACGACTGGCTGGGGTTCGTTGTACGTCAAAACGTGAAGACGGAGGCCGAGCCGCACAGGCTCGCTCAAGAACCCGCGACCCCATAATCCCTGTTTAGATTGCCAGTTTCTGGCCGTTGCGGATCTGCACACGAAGCACATGCTGGATGAGACGGCAGGCCTTCTTGACTTCTGGCATGGCCAGCGAGAAATAGACTTGTTTCCCCTCGCGCCGCCCCTGTTCACCCCTGAGCGTGGCTTCAACTAGCGGGTTTTGAATACCAGCGTTAGTTTTTTCTTGACTTCTCATAACCCGAGCGGCAGAATGCGCTCGAATTCGCCTCTCCGAAGGAGCTATTCCCACTGAGGGGGCGCAGGAACCGCACACTCCCTGAGGCGATCGGCCCGGTAGAAAAGCACATAGCCCGATAATACTCAATCCAGTCGAGAGACGGCAGTGTAGTTTCACGCCGAACATGCTCGTCGCCTCCGCGCACAAAGGGAGAACACTAAATGGGCACAGTCCCAAAACCCGCCCCAGATTGCCGTCGTGAACGTCAGGGGCAATACCCAAGTCACGTACTGCAATCGGGTGATGTGGGCTGATCTTTGTTTGAATCTGAACATGGCCAAAAACACCACTGAGCCTCCCAAGCCACCACCGGACGATCCCTTGCGCCGGCAGCAGTGGGAACAAAGCGACCGGGACGATGTGACTCCGGCCGAGGCGGCGCGATTGCGGAAGAAGGCGCTGGAGCAGATGAAGAAGATGAGGGAGGAACAGAAGCAGGCTTCGCCCGGTTCGTATCCTTCCTCCGAGGATGAATCATGACCAAGAAAGTGAGCACAAGCACCAAGAGGAAAGCAAGCCGCACTGCGCCAGCAACGGTGGCGGGTCCGGGATACATCAACAAACGCATCTGGAAACAGGTGGCTCGGACGAAGGGGCCGCTGCCGGACAATCCGCAGGCACGGCATGAGGAACTGAAGGTGGACAGGAAGGCGACGGACGCGGCAGGACCGCCGGCCAACCAGGCGCAACTGCGGCAGGCGGCAATTGACCGGCTCCACCGGATGAATGAGGCGGGGACCGTTACCGCCCAGGGCGCTGTGGACGTAACACCGCCTTCGGCGGGGGCGAGCAATTGGACGCCAATGGGGCCGCTGGCGATCCCCAATGGGCAGAGCTATGGCGGAACGCGGGTGCTGGTGACGGGGCGCGTGACGGCCATTGCAATCGACCCAGCGGCACCGAATACGGTCTACGTGGGAACGGCGCAGGGCGGGGTCTGGAAAAGCGAGGATGCGGGCGGCTCATGGAGGCCACTAACCGACAATGAGGTTTCCTTGGCGATCGGCGCGTTGGCCCTGGATCCATCGAATTCGCAGGTGATCTATGCCGGGACGGGCGAGGGCAACTTCAGCCAGGACAGTTACTACGGGTTAGGCGTGCTGCGTTCGGCCAACGGTGGCGCCACTTGGACGCTGCAAGGCGACACGGTTTTCGCAGGCGTCCGAATTGCTCGGATCGTGGTGACTCCAGGAACGCCGAACCGGATTTTTGCGGCGACCAACGCGGGCCTCTACCGGAGCGCGGACGGCGGCGCAACTTGGACGAAGCTCTCGTCCGGCCTGCCCGCCAGCGGCGCTTGCACGGACCTCGTTCTCGATCCCACGACACCGGCGACGGTCTACGCCGCGTTTTGGGCGAAAGGGATCTACCAGACGACCAACGGCGGTGCGGCAACTCCGAGCTTCACGCAACTCACCAGCGGGTTGCCGACCGCGACGACGGCTGCGCCGAACGGATTTTCGCGAGTTTCTTTGGCGATCTCGCCGAGCAGTCCCCAGACGGTCTATGCGCTGATGTCGAACAATGACACGACATCGCCACCGCCAGGCCCGCCCTATAGTTACGCGGTCGACAAGCTCTACCGGACAACCAATGGCGGGTCCAACTGGTCGGCCATCGCGCTTCCTGGCGGCGCAGGAACCGGCATCGGCGGACAGGGGTTCTACAATCTGCATATCACGGTCGATCCGACCACGCCGGACATCATTTACTTCGGTGGAATCGAACTCTGGAAGGGAGTGTTGTCGGCGGGAACATGGACAATTACCAAGGTCGGCAGCAACATCCATCCGGATCATCACTTCGCGGCGGTGCATCCCACCAACCACCTGACGCTGTATGCGGGCAACGACGGCGGAGTGTACCGTTCCACGGACGGCGGGGCCACGTGGGACGACTCGATCAACAAGGGGCTGGTCATCACGCAATATGAGTTCATCGACGATCACCCATCGGTCGACGCCGTGGTGATCGGCGGCACGCAGGATAACGGGACGGAACAGTACCGCAACAGTCCTGTCTTTTATCACGCTGACGATGGCGATGGCGGGTTCGCGATCATCAACGACGGGAATCCGACGAACGTCATCGCTACGTACTACGGGCCCTCGCCGAAGCTGTCGACGCAGTCCGGGAAATTTGGCACATGGACAGGCGTTTGGACCGGAATCGTGGGAACCGCCAACCTGTTCTACCCGCCCGTGGTGGCGTGCGGCACGGACCCAAACCGGGTCGCGATCGGGACCGACCGGGTGAATCTGGACAGTGCGCAGGGCACGGGAGGCTGGCCGACAAAAGTGATGCTGCCGGGGATCACGGCGCCGGTCTCGGCGATCTCCTACGTGGACGCGAACCTACTCTACGTGGGGACGGCCAGCGGACAGATTTACAAGGTGACGGGACCGGCTTGGGCAGCTGCGCTCATCAGCCAGGCTCCTTTGCCGGGGCGGTTCATCTGGGACGTGAGCCCGCTGCCGGGATCGCCCAATACGTTGATCGTGGTGATGAGCGGATTCGGAGGGGGACATGTCTGGCGCGGCGCAGTGCCAGCGTCGGGCGCGGCCACCTGGACCGATATCAGCGGCACGGGTGGCGGGCAACTGCCCGACATCCCGGTGAACGCGCTGGTGATCGACCCGCTCGCGGCTACCACGATGTACATCGGAACGGACGTGGGCGTGTTCCGCACGACGGACGGTGGCACAACCTGGGCCCCGTTCTCCGACGGACTGCCCAACTGCGCAGTGTTCGACCTCCGGCTGTACCAGCCGGGCCGGCTGCTGCGCGCTGCCCTGCATGGGCGTGGCCTGTGGGAGAAGAAGCTGGATGTGCTCTCCACGCCTGGGGTAGATCTGTTCGTGCGCGACCATCTGATGGACTCCGCGCGCGTGTTCCCAACACCATCTAACATTCCGTCGGCGGTGGAAGATCCGCTCCAGTACGTCGCCTTGAACAGCCCGCAATGGTGGTGGATGTGCGTGGACGCGAAGATCGACGCGCTGGAGGGGACACCGCTGTCGTATCAGATGGCGGTCGCGGCCGTCGATTACGTTGCCTTTGAAGCGAAGCTCCAGCACCGTCAACCGCAGCGCGGCCGGGTGAACCGGGTATACGTGCAAGTACACAACCGGGGCTACCAGCCAGCGGCGAACGTCAGAGTGAAGGTCATGTATGCGGACGCATCGGCAGGCCTGCCGCCGCTGCCGGGCGACTTCTGGACGAACTTCCCCGGCGACCCGAGCAGCACAGCGGTGTGGCATCCGATCGGGAGCGCGCAGACGATCCCATCGGTCGAACCACTGAAACCGTCGATCGTGGAATGGGACTGGACTCCGCCGGCAACGACGGCCGAGCATTCCTGCCTGCTGGTGGTGATCGACTGCGCGGCCGATCCGATTCCCGCCGCAAACAAGGTGTTCGATATCGGCCAGCTGGTAACGATGGAGAAACGGGTGGGGCTGAAGAACCTCCACGTGATCGACGCGGTGCCGGGGATGCCGTTTGCCGGGCTGCTGCAATGGTTGGCGGCAGACCGCAAGGCCCAGTCATTGCGCATCATCCTGCATGGCCCGCTGAGCCCGATGGTGAGTTTGGTGTTTCCGAAAAAAACACTGACCAGCAAGACTCAGGTGACGGGGCTCAAGAAGACAGTGTTGAGTCAGACCTGGGTGCGCCAGCTGAAGGAGAGGTTCGGCGAACAGTTGAAGAACTTCGATCTGACCGCCATGTACACGCTGGCGGAGAAAACGGGCGCGGCCATAACGGGGCTGACCGGCAAATCCGGTGCGCTGCTGATGCTGATGCCCAGCCCGCAGCGGCGTACACCGGACGCGTTTAGCGTCATTCAGGTGGAGGGTGAACGGATCGTCGGCGGGAGCACCTACGTGTTCCGCGCCCGCAAGGGGTGATGAGGCGCTGCAGACGTTTCAGGCCGGGGGCCTCTCCTCAATTTGGGGTCCACCAGCGTATGAGGGGGAGCGAGTGTGGAAGTGTTTTTTGATTTCGGTCTTTTCGAACTCCTGGCAGCTATTGGTCTAGCTGCGTTGTCGCGGGCCATCTACTCGAGGAAGCTTGCCGGAATTGTCTTTCTTTGCGCGAGCGCCGTCGCACCCGTAGCCCTATTGGTCGTTGTGTCGGGGGCAACGCAAAGGTGGATCGCCGCCGGTTGTCTGGCTACCACACTCGTGAACGTAGCAGTTGTCGCAGCGGTGCTGCAAAGCGGTAAGGTTCCCCAGTTCAGGCTTCCACAGACTAGACGTGGGCGGGCGTCGGCCGAAACCAAGGTCGATGGGGAGCAACAACCGTGAAGGACTCGCCTGACAAGTCGGACCGTACCAATCAGCCGAAGCCTCTCGGACGCGCAGAAGTCGCGGTTGACGTAATCGGAAGAAGAACGAACACTCGGAAATGATTATGCTTGCGGGACTTAGAACATCTGGCGGAGAGGGAGGGATTCGAACCCTCGGTACAGGTGTTAGCCCGTACAACGGTTTAGCAAACCGCCGCCTTCAGCCTCTCGGCCACCTCTCCGGCGCGTGGTTTTCAACAGTTTAACATGCTGCCCTGCATTTCCATTGCGCGGCGCCTCCTCCTTCCGCCAAGTAAGTGTGCGCACGACGATCTGCTTCCAGTTCGCGCTGCACCTCGCTGCGGCTCGCCGAGTATATCTGGGAGCAAAATTGTTTGTCCTACTCCAACCGTAAATGCCTTCGAATCTCTTGCACGATCTCTTCCGGTCCGCGGCTCGCGTCCACCAAGATCGCAGCCTCTGGCTCTTCGAGTGTCGCCAGTTGACTCTCAAGCATTTTCTTCTTCATGTAGTGGCCGCGCCGTTCGAGCAGTCGCTGGGCCAGCAACTCCGGGCTTGCCTTCAAATACACCACCCGCACATGCTGATCCACCCGCAATTTCTCTCGATACGCTCGCTTCAGCGCCGAGCAGGCCAGCACTGCATTTTTGCTTTTGATGATCCAGTCAGTAATCAAGGAACGGAGCGCGTCCAGCCAGGGCGCACGGTCCGCATCCGTCAGCGCAATTCCGGTCCGCATCTTGTCCACATTCGCGGATGGATGATAGTCATCGGCGTCGGCGAACTCCCATCCCAACTGTTGCGCCAGCAGAGAGCCGACCGTGGTTTTTCCCGAGCCCGACACTCCCATCAGCACGATCACCACCACCCGTTTCCTCTTTACTTCTTGTACGTCTTGGCGAACCCGGTCCGCGCATTGGTGACGGTGATGGTTCCATCTGCCTCGGCCGCGACCTTGATCGACTTCCCTTCACACTTTTCCTCGGGATTGGCAATGAAGTCGGCTGCGACGTTGTGTTCTTTGCCGCCCTCCACCGCATAGTGCAACTGCCACAGGTCGGCGAGCCCAGGCGAATCATGCACACTTTGCCACGCGTCTGGACTCCCACCCTTGCGCGCACCGTTATCCACGATCGCAACTCGCGTACGCACCGCATGGACCAGCGCCCGCGCATTCGATTGCGTGAACCCATGATGCGTGACCACAAACAGATCCACGGTCCCAATTAAATTTCTGGGGCACGCCAGCCGAAGTTCTTTCTTCTTCGTCAGGTCACCTAAATCCAGCAGGCGCAGTTTCCCGTAGGTGATCACGACTCCCACCGATCGCGCATTTTCCGACTTGTCTTCGGGCGGATCGGGTTCTGCCGCACACAAGGCATTCGTCTGACCTGCTCCTGCCAGCGGCTCGGCGATAGTCTCGCCATCCGCGCTCACCACCTCGACCTCCAGCCCTTGCAGCGGAATCCGATCTCCGGGCTTCACCACCAACCGCTTCGCTCCGTGGAACACCTTCTCATACGCCGCGTAGTTCGCTCGCGTATCGTCGGAATCCTCACGATTCGGCCCATGATCGACGAACGTCTCGATCTTTATGCGCTCCGCTAATTGCGGCACACCCCCGACATGGTCATCGTGATAATGAGTCACCAGCACATAGTCGAGCTTCGAGATTCCCGCCTCTTTCGCCGCGTCGGCGATTCGTTTGGCGTCCCGGCCCGCAAAACCTGGCCATCCCGTATCGATCAGCATCGATTTCCCCGAAGGCGCAACCAGCAGAGTGGCTTGTCCACCTTCCACGTCGATGAAATACAGACGCAGCGGCTCGGCGAGCGCGGCCGTCGCCATCATCACAAACAGCGCGAAACCAGCCTTGCACAGAATTCTCAAGGTCCCCCTTATCAGACCGCCAGGACGAAGAAATTCACAACGCACCCAAGTCGAGCATGCTACCAGAATCCCGGCAACGGGCCATCGTTTCGCTGAGCGTCCTCTCCAATTTTTTCCATCTTGCCCTGCGAAATGCGATCTAATCGAAGAAAGCACTTTCGTATGCCTTGAGTGATTGAATATAGTCCAGTAACATTGTAGGGTTTATGGCATTCACAGCGCATGTACGACTGTATGCCCTGACTAAAAAGGTTCATTTGGAGACAGAACACTTCTATGAAAATTGCAAAGAATGTGACGGAACTAATCGGCAACACGCCGTTGGTGCGATTGAATCGAGTCACCGAGGGTTGCGCTGCCGAAGTCGTCGCCAAGCTGGAAAGCCAGAATCCAGTTGCCAGCGTAAAAGACCGCATCGGAGTGAGCATGATCGCCGAGGCTGAGCGTGCCGGCAAGATTCAACCTGGGAAAACAGTTCTGATCGAACCGACCAGTGGCAACACGGGAATCGGCCTGGCTTTCGTTGCGGCGGTCAAAGGCTACAAGCTCATCCTGACGATGCCGGAGACGATGAGCCTGGAGCGGCGCGTTCTACTGCTCGCGTTTGGCGCCGAAATCGTGCTCACTCCGGGCCCCCGCGGAATGAAAGGCGCGATCCTGAAAGCCGAGGAACTGCTCGCCAGCACTCCCAATGGCTATATGCTCCAGCAGTTCGACAATCCCGCCAATCCCAAGATTCACTTCGAGACCACTGGACCCGAAATCTGGAACGACACGGACGGGCGCGTTGACTTCCTGGTTTCGGGGATTGGCACGGGCGGAACGCTTACCGGAGTATGCCAGTACATCAAGCCGAAGAAACCTTCGTTCAAGGCCATCGCGGTTGAACCCACCGACAGCGCCGTGCTTTCCGGCGGCAAGCCCGGTCCGCACAAGATCCAGGGAATTGGCGGCGGGTTTGTGCCGAACATTCTGCGCACCGACTACATCGACGAGGTCATTACGGTAAGCAATGACGACGCCATCAATATGGCACGGCGTCTTCCGCTCGAAGAAGGTCTGCTGGTTGGCATCTCTTCGGGAGCGGCGGTCACGGCCGCGCTGAAAGTGGCCACGCGTCCTGAGAACGCCGGCAAGCTGATCGTCGTGATTCTGCCCTCGTTTGGTGAGCGCTACTTGAGTAGTATTCTCTTCGAGGGACTTCGGAACCAGGCGCTGCAGATTCCGACCGTGCAGCTTCCAGGCTGATTCATGCCGCATCTTTTGTCCCACATCCGCGAGGACGTCGCCACCGTGATGGAGCGCGATCCCGCGGCCAAGTCGCGGCTGGAAATCTATCTGTGCTACTCCGGCCTGCATGCCTTGTGGTTCTACCGCGTGAATCATTGGCTGTGGAACCACAACTTCCTCTTGCTGGGGCGTTGGCTGTCGCAGGTGGCGCGCCTGTTCACCGGCATCGAAATTCATCCTGGTGCGCAGATTGGCCGGCGCGTGTTTATCGACCACGGCATGGGAGTGGTGATCGGCGAAACAGCAATTGTGGGTAACGATGTCACTCTCTACCAGGGTGTGACGCTGGGCGGGACGGGCAAAGAACATGGGAAACGGCACCCCACCATCCTCGACGGTGTAGTGATCGGCGGCGGAGCCAAGATTTTGGGCAACATCACGATTGGACGCAATTGCCGGATCGGCGCGGGCTCGGTCGTGCTGCGCAATGTGCCCGACGACTCGACCGTCGTGGGCGTGCCCGGCCACATCATCTTCCGCGAAGGCAAGCGCGTCGTGATCACCGATCCCAAGCAGATCAACGATCCGCTTTCGGAGGCGTTGGCCGCAGTCGTAACCGAGGTGAGCAAGCTGCGGGAACGGGTGCGCCAACTGGAAGGCACAGCGGCGCACGAACCGTTGTCGTCTTCTCTGCAGCGCATCATGGAAGACATCGACTACCAGATCTAGCCGCTCGGGCGACTCCACCCTCCTTAAATTCTCACTCCCTTCACCGAAAGTCGCGCTCATTAGGCTATGCTGTGGGTTCTGCTGCCGGTACGGAGACCCATTTTATTCATGGCGAGTGCTCAACCCCAGGTTTCTACGGATTCTTCCAACCGCAAACTGGTGCTTGCCGGACAGCTTGCCTTTCTGCCGACCGGCGTTCTCACGATCCTGCTCGGCCCGATGTTGTCGATCCTGAGTGCGCGTTGGGCATTGGATGACAGGCAGGCCGGATATCTCTTTCCGACGCAATTTCTGGCGCAACTGGCGGGCGTGCAACTATCCGCTTTCTTGTTGGCACGGGTAGGATTTCGGCCAGCCTTCCTTGCAGGTTTGTTCTTGATGGCCTGCGGTGTGAGCACGGTTTACACAGCAGCACCATGGCTGGGCTTTGCTTCGGTTGCCGTTTATGGCCTGGGTCTGGGACTCATGATTCCAACCGACAACCTCCTGGTGGCCGAAGTCAGCCCGCATTCCAGAGCTTCGGCGGTGAGCCTGCTGAATTTCTTTTGGGGAGTGGGTGCGGTAGCGTGCTCCCTGCTGGTGGCATGGACGAACGCGCACGGAACGTTGCCAGTCTTTCTCAGACTCGTGGGCCTATTTCTCTTGGTTTTACTGGCGGCGGTCTGGAGAATGCAGTTTCCCGGCGCGCGGCGGACAAGCGACGCGCCGGTGGACTGGAGGATCATCTGGAAAAGTCGAGCGGCTTGGTTGTTCGCCGCGGTCTTTTTCTTATATCCCGGGGCCGAGACCGCGATTGGTGGGTGGATCCGCTCGTATGTCGAGCGCAACGGCGCTCACCAAGCCTCAATGGCGCCAATGATGCCAGTGTTCTTCTGGTTCGCCATGATGTTGGGACGTGGGCCCGGGAGCTTGCTTCTACCTCATCTGCCGGAGCGACGCGTTCTGCAGGCGGGCTACGCTCTGGGCTCGGCTGGCATCGGGCTGCTGCTGTGGTCCTCTACGTTGCCGGGAGTAATCGGCAGCGCGTTGCTGATCGGCTTGAGTTTCGCCACGCTGTACCCGATCGCCGTCGCGCAGCTGTCGCATCACTACGGGATCGCGGCGCGCAGCATCGGCTCGGTAATGTTCTCGCTGGCGGCTGTGGGACCCGCTATGCTTCCGTGGCTGGTCGGGGTGATCTCGCACGCGACCGGGAACCTGCGCGCTGGGCTCCTAGTGCCTCTGGTGGCGACGGTGGTGCTGTTTTTCATTCATCTTGGCGATTGGTAAAAGCTTCTCCCGAGACCAACTCAATCCCACTCTTTTTTGGAAAGGAATGTGTGACCTCAAATTCAACCAAGGAAGATTGGCGACGAAGCCTTCAATGAGGTCTTCCATCCGATCGCGGTTCGCCTTCTCGAGAAGTGCGGCGGAGTGCTTCGAGTAGGGGGACCCTCGGTGGGCGCCGATAAAATGGTGCGTGTCGGCGGGGACCTTGGTCTGAAGATCTACACCAGCCTCGCGGAGATTCCCGAGGGAATGGCCGGTGTGTGGCGAGAGAAATCGTAGTCTTGACCTTCCACGTGTCCGATTGCCGCGATCTACCCTCAGGACAAGGTCAGTCTGAGCCTCGGCAGGTAGCAAGTCATCAAACGCGCGAAGCAGTTGATCGTTTGCTCTTTGTCAATCGAGGAGGTGTGGAGGACGCCAGCTCTACCCGGTTTCGTCCGTTGCTCTTGGCAAGGTAGAGGGCTTGGTCGGCTGCGTTAATAACCTGCTCGGGCTGGCGATTGCGCGTGCTCGGCTCAGCGACCCCGATGCTGACCGTCACGGATAAACCAGCAGCGGGTGGGGCCATCGCGGCTCGACTGGCTTTTTTTCGGGCGGGCCTTCGCCGATCGGACTCTCCAGCGCGGTCCGAGCTCCTTCTTTCACCGCCGCGAACGCGGAAGGTCGAGTTCTGAATGGTCTGACGCAACGCGTCGAGGTGCTCGAACGCATCCTTCGCCGAGGTATTGCGGAACAGGATCGCAAACTCTTCCCCGCCACAGCGGAACGCCTGGCCACCGCCCTTGACCTCGGAAAGACGAGAGGCAACCAGGCACAACACCTGGTCGCCGGTGTCGTGCCCGTAAGTGTCGTTGAACTTCTTGAAGTGGTCGATATCGACGATGGCGATAGCATATTGCTGATCGAGTGAGAGCAGGGCCTCGTTGAATGCGCGCCGCCCACGAATCCCGGTGAGTTCGTCGTGGTAGGCGAGCATGTAGGAAGTCTCGATCAACGAAGCAGTCAGGATCAGGCCGGCGGTCCCGACATAAGCATGTGCCATCGCGCCGACCGGAGCAAATTGCAGCCAGGGGAACACGGCGGCGAGGCACCAGACGAAGCCGGGCTCGATCGGCTTGCGCGTCTGAACAAAGCGCATGATGAACACGCCGGCAGCGGCGAGGAAGGTGACAAAGATCCAAGGCGGGATGGACGCTCCCGAGGGATGCGCGACCGAGGGGCTATTCTCTGGCCGGCACAACACCGCGACGACCACGGATTCGAGAAACAGGATTCCAAAGCGGGGCCCGATCCCGGCGATGATCAAGCCGCGCTCCCGCATGAAGGCGAACGCGATGTAGTTCAGGGGAATCAGAATGGCTGCGAGCACCACCACCATGCGTCCGGGGCCGGTGGAAACCTGCCCGCCCGAAAAAAATTCAACCGCGCGATGTGCCAGCAGCAAAACCAGCAGGGAAAACAGAATGCGGCTCGAATTGAAGCGCCAGGAGAGCAGCAGTCCGGCAGCAAACACAGCCACATAATAAAAGCCGACCGAGGGTGCGAGCAGGGTAAAAAGAGAGCTGCTGACCATGGCCACCGACACGGCCAGCAGCAGGCCACCGGGGAACAGCCACGCCTTCCACGTCCTTCCAGGCACTTGGACCTCGATCGCCAGTGAGTCGGTCCTTTCAGGATAAGGCAGGGGGGCGTGGTGACGGGTAATGGTTACGGCACGGGCAAGCACTCAACCTCACGGCAGTGCGGGCAGACGCGGCAAGCCGCGTCTCTACCCAATGTTTACAGGGACCGCAACCTTGCTCTAGTCTTCCCTGTTCATGGCCAAGTTGCCGCATTCCGTGCTGCGCATCGCGATTGATACCGGGGGAACCTTCACGGACTGCGTGTGGGTGGAGGGCGGCATACTTCGCACCCTGAAGGTGTTCTCGACCCCGGACGACCCGTCGCGTGCGATCAGCGAGGCATTGCGAAAGATCGGGACTGGAATGGATGTCGCAGTTCTGCACGGCACGACCGTTGGGACCAATGCGCTGCTCCAGAGGAAAGGCGCTCGGGTCGCGCTGGTTACGACTGCCGGGTTTGAAGACGTCATTGAGATCGGACGGCAGGCACGCCCTCGTCTGTATGACTTTTTCTTTGACCGGATCGAGCCCCTGGTCGCGCGGGAACTGCGTTTCGGCGTTCGCGAGAGAGTTGATTCTGAAGGGAAGATTCTGGAGCAGCCCTCGCATGATGAACTGGCGCACCTGCGGGACGCTGTGCGGGATGCCAAGCCGGATGCGATCGCCATCGCTCTGCTTTTTTCGTTCGCGAATCCGGCCAATGAAGCAGCTGTGGCTTCGGCGCTGGCCGAACTCGGCAAGCCTTTTTCGGTGTCGCATCGCATTCTGCCGGAGTTCCGCGAATATGAGCGCACCAGCACGGTCGTGGTGAACGCGTATCTGCAACCCCTGATGCAGGGCTACCTGGAAAAACTTGCGCAGCGAGTGCGCGAACTGCACCCTCAGGGACTAAAGCCCGCATCGTTAGTAGATGCGGGCGGCACGGCTGAAGCCGTGCCCTCCCGGCCGTCGACGAAGAAGAGTGCGCCTCACATTTTTGTGATGCAGTCGAGCGGCGGCATCACGGCGCTCGAATCTGCGGCCCGCGAGCCGGTGCGAACGGTGCTGTCGGGTCCAGCGGGCGGGCTGGTGGGAGCCTCGGCCATGGCGGCGCGCGGCGGCTTTCACAAAATTCTGTCGTGCGACATGGGCGGGACATCGACAGACGTTGCCCTGGTTGAGGGTGGCGCACGCCCAGGCGGGCAGTCGGAGGTGGCGGGATTCCCGGTCAGCGTTCCGATGCTCGACATCCACACGGTGGGCGCGGGCGGTGGTTCCCTGGCGCGCTTCGATGCGGGCGGTGCTCTACTGGTCGGGCCGGAGTCGGCGGGCGCCGATCCGGGACCGATCTGCTATGGCCGCGGCATGCAGCCGACGGTGACCGATGCCAACCTGCTGCTGGGGCGATTGCGTCCCAACCGTTTTCTGGGCGGCGAGTTCACACTCGATCTGGAGCGGACGCAACGGATCACGAAAGAATGGTTGCGAGATCAACATTCGAAATTGACGCTTGAGCAATTCGCTGCCGGAGTCGTGCGCGTGGTGAACGCCAACATGGAGCGGGCGTTGCGCGTGGTGTCGATTGAACGCGGCTACGATCCGCGCGAGTTTGCCCTGGTCGCATTCGGCGGAGCCGGCGGCCTTCATGCCTGCGAATTGGCGGAAGCACTGGCGATCCCGACGGTGATCATTCCGGCGCGCCCGGGCGCGTTGTCGGCGTTTGGAATATTGGTCAGCGACGTAGTTAAAGATTATTCGAGGACCGTGCTTTGGCGTCTGGCCGGAAAGGTGCCGCTGCGCGAATTGCAGAGCGAGTTCCGCAAGTTGGAGCAAGCGGCGCAGAAACAATTCCAGGACGAGCACTGGCGCGGCGCCTTGCACTATGAACGCAGTCTTGATCTGCGCTATCGCGGGCAAGGCTACGAATTGAACATCCCGGCGGGGGGCGATTTAAGCGAGCGCTTCCATGTGGAGCACCAGCGACGGTATGGATACCACCACGCGGGACGCGAGATTGAACTGGTCACGCTGCGGTTGCGCGCGCGCATGGCGGCGCCGCGACTCAATATCGGACGGGCCACCGCCGTGGGTAAATCATCGCGACGGATTGCCGCCGTGGAGCACGATGCAGTGATCTTTGCGGGCAAAGCGCTGGCCACCCCGGTTTACGAACGCGGCGATCTTCGTCCAGGACAATCTCTGAACGGGCCTGCGGTTGTTACGGAATACAGCGCGACCACGGTGATCCCGCCGGGGCAGAGGTTCTGTGTGGGCCAGGCGGAGAATCTGATCATTGACGTTGGAGGCAAGCGCGGCCGTTAGTTCTCAAGCGAGATCTGGACGGACAAGAGTGTCCGCCCTACACGACCCAGGAGTGTCCTACTGGGGCGGGCAAGAATGCCCGCCTCACACTGGCTACTCTTCGTCCCGAAGCTTTGTTTCTTCGATCGTCATGTCTTTGAATTCGCTGGACTCGAAGACGTCGCCGCATTCCTGGCACTCCACGTACTCCGAGTCCTCGTCGCGGGAAACAATCTGCACGCGAGGGTGTTTGCACAAATCCCGGCTCACCTTGTTTGGAGGGGGCTGCGACGGCTGGCTAGGCGTCATAAACTCCGCGAACGTTCATCATTCAACAGGGCTGTGTCGCGTTTTTGTTGGAATTGCTGGAATTTGGCGTATTTTGCGGCTAGTCATTTCGGATGTCAAGTCCCCACAGGGAGTATGTACCCATTGGCGGTGCGCAAAGGGTGTTCTCGGTCGGTATCAACCGTTGGTCCAGTCGCACGGTTGGCTGCTAACCCGCTAAGCCGATGGCAGTTACCACTTAACCACAGAATTATGCCGATCGCTGCTGCGGCTTGCCTGAATCCGTCGTCCAAGGTTAGAATCAATATGCGACCTAAACAGTCGGGGTTTTATCCGACCTAATGGGTCGGGATTTGCCCGATGCTGAAGCTGACCAAGAAAGCCGACTACGGCCTGATGGCGATGAAGCACTTGGCGGAGCACTCCGACAAAGGTGCGTGCAGCGCCACGGATGTGGCCGAGGCCTACGGGATCCCGCAGGAAGCGTTGGCGAAGATTCTGCAGCGGCTGGCGAAGGCGCGTCTGCTGACGTCGCAGCATGGCATCAACGGCGGGTACACGCTGGCGCGCGACGCCAAGACGATTTCGGCGTTCGAGGTCATTCAGGCGATTGATGGACCGCTGTTCATTACGTCGTGCGTGACCGTGCGCGGTGAATGTGGCCAGAGCACTCGCTGCACGGTGCGCGAACCGCTGCGCAAGGTAAATGAGAGCATCGAGCAGGTGCTGAAGAACATCAAAATTTCCCAGATGAAGGAAGAACTGGAAGTGATCGAAGTCAAAAAGCCGGCGGATCTGGTCACGATTTCCTAGCGCGACCAGGTAGATGCAACGGTAAGGATCTTAAGGAGAAAACGCAGTCATGAGCACGAATGGCAACAAGCCGACCCCAACCAGTCAGGAAACAGAACAGCGCGCTGTCCCGAATGGGATCAAGCTGCCGATTTACATGGACAACCACGCGACTACTCCGATGGATCCGCGGGTTCTGGAAGAGATGCTGCCTTACTTCATGGAGAAGTTTGGCAACGCGGCCAGCCGGAATCACCCGTTTGGATGGGTGGCGGAGGAAGCGGTGGAGTTGTCGCGCGAGCGCATCGCGAAGCTGATTGGCGCGACGGCGAAGGAGATTGTATTCACCTCCGGCGCCACCGAAAGCGACAACCTCGCAATCAAGGGCGTGGCCGAGATGTACCGCGAGAAGGGCAACCACATCATTACCGCGGTGACCGAGCACAAAGCCGTGCTCGATACCTGCAAGCACCTGGAAAAGTTTGGCTTCCGCGTGACTTACCTGCCGGTGCACAAGGACGGATTGATCGATCTCGACGACTTGAAGCGATCTATGGACGACAAGACCATCCTGGTCACGATCATGGCCGCGAACAACGAGATTGGCGTGCTGCAACCCGTCGCTGAGATCGGCAAGCTCTGTCGCGAGCGCGGCGTGATTTTCCATACCGACGCGGTACAGGCGATCGGCAAGATCCCGATCGACGTGAACAAGATGAATATCGATGTCGCGTCGATCACTGGACATAAGCTCTATGGGCCGAAGGGCGCAGGAGCCTTGTACGTGCGTCGCAAGAATCCGCGCGTGCAACTGGTTCCGCTCATCGATGGCGGCGGACATGAGCGCGGGATGCGGTCCGGGACGTTGAACGTTCCGGGAATTGTCGGTCTCGGCAAGGCATGTGCCATCGCGCAGGAAGAGATGCCGCAGGAATCCTGCAAGCTTGCCGGCCTGCGCAACCGGCTGCGGGACAGCATCATGAGCCGGCTCGATGAGGTGTACATCAATGGTTCGACCCCTGCGGCGCCGGAATCCCCCGCGCTTCCAGAGTCACCGCCGCCCGAATTGCCCCCGCTGCCGCCATCGCCGGAGCCAATCGGCTGAGGCCTCCGCGCTTTCGGGGAG
>JAIQEY010000039.1 GCA_020073565.1 Terriglobia bacterium | reverse complement strand
CAGTGATGGCGTGTGGACCCTGACTCAGACCATCGCGATCAACAAGGCGGCTGCGTCCGCCAACGTAACCATGGCGCTGAAGAACAACACCGCGGTGGGACGGGCCGCAGCGATCATCCGGTTTGCGGACATCGATGTGGGAGGCAGCTTTGACAACAACTTCGATGGCACCTACGACAGCGCCTGGGGCTACAATCGCATCTCCGGTTCAACGACTCCGTACTATGGTTTGTTGCTTCAGTTGAACGGACCGTCGTCGTTCTCGCACGAAGGCTTTGCGATCAACACGCCGGTGGGTCCGGACCCCTGCAACTCGGCAGCGAGTTGGATCGGAACCTTGACGGGTGTGGACGGCGGGGTCGTGTATTGGCAATACCTTGGAACCGTCGGCAAAAGCGCCACCAAAACCGTGAAGGAAAAGTACACGGCCTTCTAACGGTTTCACGCTTACACGATTGCAGTAGCTTTGCTAGCGTCTGAACTCGGCTGCCAAGGACCGCGGAAGCGGTCTGAGGCAGCCATGTTTCTGTTGTGAGCTTTGTCCCCATTCATTCCTCGCCGCCAGGACGGTTGGGTTGGCAGGCCACAATGCTCTGTTCTTGCGCGGCCGAAATACCGCCAGGGGCCTTCATTGCAAGGGTGTTGAGGCAGGTTTGCAGGTTTGTGACACTCCCTAAAAAAATCGGGATTGGGCTCTTGACATCCAACATGATCTGTATCATCATCTCGTCACTTTAATCGGGCTATTCCCCCGGCCCAGCGAGTCCCGCTTCATTCTTGGCATCTGTCGCCAAGTGCTTCCTCAGACTTGAAAGGTGTTGTAGGTCAAGGGAAACGACCGTAAGAAGTCTTGACTCCGGGAATCTAGCTTGTAGTCCCAGCTTTCAATGAAGCGTGACTGCGTCAGTCAGCCTCGTTGCAATATGGGGGAAGCCGATTCGATCCAACGTGGTCTTGGGCGCTTATGCGCGGGCGAACCCCAAGGTGCTACCACCAAACCTCAGCGCCAATAAAACAAGAATTTCAGAAGAACAATTTTGAGGAGATCCCATGTCGAGAAAACCGATTTTCGTTTTAATTGCGTTGCTCGCTTGCTCCCTGAGTTTTGCGCAGCAACAAGCAGTACGGGGTAGAAGTACTGTTCCGGCCGTGAGTGCCGCGGAAAATGCGGCCGCCGCAGTCGCGCAGAAGAACATGTTCGCAAGTATCAGCCCGGCCGCGACCTCAAACTGCACCTGGACGTTCACATCGCCGCAGACTGCTGCGAACAAGTTCCTCGAGTTTTGTGTGACCGTAAATGGAAACATTACTGAGTTCCAGAGCCCATCGGGGGTCGAGCACATCCGCGTCGGGGGTTTCGGCGAGGGGTACGGCTTCTGTGACGGCACCGCCGCCGGCGCTGTTCCCTACTATGACTATGCAGACGCCGGTGACAGCGGGAACTGGCAAGCACCCGTTACGCTAGCCGTCACCGCAACTTCGGTGAAGATTGCCCGTACCACCAGCGATGGCATATGGACCTTGACCCAAACTATCGCGATCAACAAACCGGCTGCGTCTGCCAACGTCACCATGGCACTGAAGAACAATACCGCTGTCACACGGCTTGCGACGATCATCCGATATGCGGATGTGGATGCTGGAGGCGTGTTCGGCAACAACCTCGATGGCACCCTGGACAGCGCATGGGGCTACGATCCCATCGGATCAAGTGCCCCGTACACTGGTTTGTTGCTTCAGGTAAATGGACCGAATACGTTCAGCCACCAAGGGTGGGCGATCAATGTGCCGGTCGGCCCGAACCCCTGTACCCCGAATGCGAATTTTGTCGGGACCTTGACAAACACTGACGGCGCGATCATTTCCTGGAACTTCTTTCCGAGCGTCGCCAAAAACGCAACAAAAACCATAAAGCTGAAGTACACGGAGTTTTGATCGGTTCCGCGCTTGCCGATTGCACCAAAGGCCCTGCTTAGCAGGGCCTCTTTTTTGACACAGCCGAGGAGAATCAAGGAGCATGGAGACAGCGTGACTCGCGATCACTTTATCCGGCTGGTCGAGGGTGTGTTGGAATCGCTTCCCGGAAAATTCCGCGAGCGCATCCACAACCTCGCGGTCCTCGTCGAAGACCGGCCGCGGCAGTCGCGAAAGTCGCGAAGAGCCGCAGAAAAGGGCGGTCTGGGCAAGCCTCGCCACCTGGTTCTGGGAGTCTACCAGGGCCGCCCTGCCACCCAGAGAAGCGTGTTCGACCTCCCCACCGGTCCCGACCGAATCGTTCTCTACCAGAAAAACATAGAAGCGGTCTGTTCGAACCAAGCCGAGATCCGTCACGAAGTCAGGCAAACCGTGCTGCACGAACTGGGGCACTACTTCGGGATGGACGAGGATCAACTGAAGGACGTCTAGCCGGCAGCGAGTGTAGGGCGCACACTGTTGTCCGCCCTGTGGTTCGAAAACATCGGCAGCCTGCGTTTCTGAAACTGTCTATAGAAATTCATACCAGTCTATTGACATCCAACAGAATCTATATCATGATGCCATCGTTAGATGCGGGGCTCCCCCCCGGGCCCAGCGAGTTTTGCTAGTTCTTGGCAACCTTCTAGCCAAGATTTTCCCAAGAAAGACTCTTTGTAATCGCAGTTTCACGGCATAAGGCTGGGATACGTCTGGATGCTGTGATGATCTGACGCTCATTCCCACTCGTTGACTGGGGGGACTGGGTCTGTCAGCTCGCTGCGAAATTGCCGCGCACTGAAAGAAAACCTTTTTTTTGGAAGAACCACTTCGGAGGAAATCAGAATGTCGAGAAAATCGCTTTTCATCCTAGCCACTTTGCTTATTAGCTCACTGACATTTGCGCAGCACCGGCCGACCGAGGGCAAGAGTTTCGTTCCCGCCATGAGCGAGGCACAAAACGCGGCTGCCGGAATCGCGCAGAAGAACATGGTCGCCAATATCAGCCCGGCCGCGACCTCAAACTGCAGTTGGACCTTCACCTCGCCGCAGACGGCGGCCAACAAGTACCTCCAGTTCTGTGTGACCGCCAACGGAAACATTACTGAGTTCCAGAGCCCTGCCGGAGTCGAATACATCCGCGTCGGGGCTTACAGCGAGGGGTACGGCATCTGTGACAGCACTAGCGGTGTCAAGTACTATGACTATGCAGACTCTGGTGACAGCGGGAACTGGCTGCCACCTGGCCCTCCAACGCTTACCGCGACTTCAGTGAAGTTTGCCCGCACCACCAGTGATGGCGTGTGGACCCTGACTCAGACCATCGCGATCAACAAGGCGGCTGCGTCCGCCAACGTAACCATGGCGCTGAAGAACAACACTGCTGTCGGCCGGACTGCGTCGATCATCCGGTTTGCGGATGTGGATGTGGGGGGCAGCTTCTTAAACAACTTCGATGGCACCGTGGACAGCGCCTGGGGCTACAATCGCATCTCGGGTGCAACCTCCCCGGACTATGGTTTGTTGCTTCAGTTAAACGGACCGTCGTCGTTCTCGCATGAAGGGTTTGCGATCAACACGTCGGTCGGCCCGGACCCCTGTAACTCTGCCGCAGCTTGGTTGGGGACCTTGACTGGCGCGGACGGCTCGGTCGTCTACTGGCAATCCCTCGGGAACATCGCCAAGAACGCCACCAAAACCGTGAAGGAAAAGTACACGGCGTTCTGATCGATTCCGCGCTGAAGAAAGAGGCCCTGCTTAGCAGGGCCTTTTTCGTGGGCCACACCGTCATAAAAGCCGCATTGGGCGGACCAGAGTGTCCACCCTACACCTACTCCTCCGCGTCCTCGGTGTCGTTGACCACATCCACCACGCGTCCCTTGATCGAAAACACCAGCTTCTGCGTGTCATCAGGCTGAAACGTTACTCGTGCGGGCGAGCGTTCCCACGCCGGCGGTGGGCACTCGGAGTCGGGATCGTCGCTTCCCTCGGGCTCGCCAACATCTTTCTTCAGGACCGGTTTGCGGCGCCCGACCTGCGCCACCATCGCATAGAGTTTCTTACCGTCCTCCGACACGCCGCAGTACGCCACGTAATCGCGGTACCAGCTCGCGGTGGAATAAAACGGATCGAACTCTGGAAGATTCAGCTGCGAGACTCGTCCGCTGACGCGATCCACCAGCAGCCAGCCGCCGCGCTGCCACTGCCAGCGCGTAGCATTTTCGGCAGGCAGGGCATCATTGACGCGGAAGGCTCGCCGTACGACAAACAACCGGTCGGTCACTTCGTGCGGACTGCCGGTCGTATATTCCCTGATGCGCGTATCGACCACCAGCGGCCGCACCTTCAGATCCAGTAACTTCTTGCCGGTCGCATCCGGCCACTTGACGGCGATCCATTTCCCGAAGGTGATGACGTGCGGTTTCAAAACGGCCGCGCTGTGGTTCCACGCAACCGCGAGCAGGATAGACAGTAAGAGGTTCCTTCGCAGCATGGACGAAGATTGGCATGGCCGTCCAATTGCATCAATGACGCCTGAACAGGGAAAATGTTCAGTTTTCGGCACGCCGGTTACATCAAACGCGGCCAGAACGGCTACAATGATCAAAGCAGGTGCAGGATGACCGGGCCCCTCCGACCACTCCGGACAACCGTTTCCGCTCGCTCGAACTCATACAAAGATATGGGGGACCTGTTGGTCAGCCGCCACAAGCCGTCGATTCTAGTGGTGGATGACAATCTTCTGAATGCCGAGTTGCTGCGCGAGTTGCTGACCGGCCGCGGCTATCAGGTCACGACCGCGCAGACTGCCTCTGAGGCGGAGGTGGTGATCCGGCGCGAACCTCCCGACATCATCCTGCTCGATGTGATCATGCCCGGCAAGTCGGGCTACGAGTTGTGCCGCGAACTGAAAGAGGATTCCAAGACGCGGCTGATCCCGATCGTCATGATCACCGGACTCAGCGCCCGCCAGGACCGCATTGCCGGCATTCAGGCCGGGGCGGACGACTTTCTGATCAAGCCCATCAATCCTGAAGAACTGTTTGCGCGCGTTAGTTCTCTGCTGAAGCTGAAAGATTTCACCGACGAACTGGAGACCGCGGAGTCGGTCTTGTGCACGCTCGGCCTGAGCGTCGAGGCGCGCGATCCGTACACTGAAGGCCATTGTGAGCGGCTGTCGCGGAATGCCGCCGATCTGGGCCGCCATCTCGGGCTGGATGAAGAATGCATTGTGGCTCTGCGGCGCGGCGGTTACCTGCACGATCTCGGGAAGATCGCCGTGCCCGACGAGATCCTGAAAAAAGGCAGCGACCTGACGCCCGCCGAATGGGCAATCATGAAGCAGCATCCTATAACCGGCGAGACCATTTGCCGGCCGCTGAAATCGCTGCGCCTTGTACTCCCTATCATCCGGAATCATCACGAGCACTCCGACGGCAGTGGTTATCCCGACGGGTTGCGTCAGGGCGAGATTCCGATTTTGCCGCGCATCCTGCAGGTGGTGGACATCTACGACGCATTACGCACGGCACGTCCTTACAAGCCGGCTCGCACCCATGAGCAGACCGCCGTCACCATGCGCGAAGAGGCCCGCGCTGGCCTTTGGGATCAGGAACTGGTCTCGGAGTTTTTCCGAATGCTCGACAAGCGCCGCCAAGTGGCATAGGTTAAGGGGTCGCAACCCTGAAACCTTGAAACTCTGAAACCTTGAAACCTGCCACCTACAGCTTCATCATCCCCGCCTACAACGAAAGCGGCCGTATCCGACCCACGCTGGATGAAATTCTGCGCTATACAGCCGAGCAGGACTGGGACGCCGAGATTCTGGTCGTGGACGACGGATCGCGCGACGATACCCCGGATGTGATCCGCGAATACGCCCGCGCCCACTCGCAGATTCGGCTGCTGCAGAATCCTGGCAATCGCGGCAAGGGTTTCAGCGTGCGCAACGGAATGCTGCATGCCCGCGGTGACCTCTGCCTGTTCACTGACGCGGATTTGTCCTCGCCGATCTCGGAAGCGCAGAAGCTGTTCGAAGCCATTCGCGCCGGTGCCGACGTTGTCATCGGTTCGCGCTGGTTGCGCGCCGAATTGCAGACCGAGCGCCAGCCCCTCTACCGGCAGGCGTTTGGTCGTATCTTCAATCTCGTGTTACGCGTGTTTCTGGGGGTGCACTTCAAAGATACGCAATGCGGCTTCAAGGCCTTTCGCCGCGAGGCTGCGCAGCGCATTTTCCCTCTTCAGAAAATCGAGCGCTGGGGATTCGATCCGGAGATTCTCTACATCGCGCGTCGCATGGGATTGAAGGTTGCAGAGGTCCCCGTCCTCTGGGCGCACAGCGAAGGTACACGCCTGCATCCCTTCCGCGACGGCCTGAGGATGTTCGTTGATGTGCTCCACATCCGCTGGAACGCGTTGACCGGAGCCTACAGTACGCCCGCAGTCCCCGCCGCCGATCGCCTGTAGCCCCGAACCAATCGAAAGACGACACAGTGTGGACGCATTTCCCTGGAGTTGTTGGTCAGCGGGGCTGATGGAGGTGGACACCGCTATGCCTGATCACATCTCTGCACCCTCGAACAACGACTGCGAACAACCAACTCATTCGGCGTTACACTAACATTTCTCCCGGTGCAAGCAATCGCTCAGGGCACACTCGTTGACCAGACTCCGGTTAGCCTAAAAGGGGCCCGACAATGAAGCTGCTAACTAAGTTCAATCTCATCTTGTTGGTGTTGTTCGGAGGTTGTGGGCTGATTATTTCGCAGGTCACCTATGGCTTTCTGATCAGCAACGCTCGCCGCGAAGTCCTCCAGGAAGCGGAGTTGATGATGGCCAGTGCCAAGTCGGTACGGGACTACACGGCTTCCGATCTTGCGCCCTTGCTGGAGCAGAACCCGCGACACAAGGAGAGATTCCTGGCGGAGACAGTGCCGGCCTTCGGAGCAATCAGTACCTTCGACAATCTGAGGAAGAAGTATCCCGACTACACGTACCACGAAGCCACGCTGAACCCAACGAATCCGGCGCATCGTGCGGTCGATTGGGAGGCTGACGTGATCCGATATTTTCGTGACCACCCCGAACAGAAGCAATTTATCGGAGAGCGGGAGTCGGCGACCGGATCATCGCTGTATCTGGCGACACCGATCGCGGCGGAAACGCCGTGCCTGGAGTGTCATAGTCGTCCCGCAGCGGCTCCGCCCGCCATGATTGCCACCTACGGGTCCAATAACGGCTTTGGCTGGAAACCAGGCACCATCGTAGCCGCGCAAATCGTTTCTGTCCCGATGTCGTTGGCGGTGTCCAACGCCAAGCAGGCGTTTCATCTCCTGCTGATCTACCTCGTGATCACTCTGATCGCGACCATCGCCGCCCTCAACGCCGGGGTTTACTTCCTTGTGATTCGCCCGCTGAAGCTTTTGTCGGATGCTGCGGACCGCGCCAGCAAGGGAGAGATGACCCCGTCTCCGCTGCCGGTGAAAGGACGCGATGAGATCGCCACCGTGACCGAATCGTTCAATCGTATGCAGGTCAGCCTGGCAAAGGCGTTCAAGATGCTGGGGTAAACATCCATCAAAGGAACTGCGAAAGGCTCTATTGATTTTTGAGCGCGAAGTCGACCGTGACCTGAGTCTCCACCGCTACCGGCTTACCGTTGATGACGTAGGGCTTGTATCGCCATTGTTTCACGGCTTCGATGGCCGCGGGCGCCAGCATAGGGTGCCCGCTAATCAACTGCAGGTTCTGAATCGTGCCCTCTTTGCTGATTTCCGCCTGCAGCACGATCAGGCCCTGAACGCGGGCCTGACGAGCCAGCGGCGGATAGTTGGGTGTAACCTTCTTAATCAGGAGGCCCGTCGACACGCCTTGCGACACTCGCACACGCTGCGGAGTGCTGGGTCCGCTTTTGCCGAGTGCTCCCTTAGCAGGCGATTTGACAGGTTCGGTCGTCTTGCTGCGGGGTTCTGCTGGGGAAGAAAGCGTGCTGCTGTTGATCGGAACAGACTCCGCAACCTGTGTCTTCTGGGGCGTGGTCTGCACAATCTGAGACGAGCCGGCTCCTCTCGGTCGTGCAAAACGTATAGCGAGCGCGAGCAACAGGACCAGGAAGACAGATCCCCCGACTACGGGAAGTAGGTACTTCCGTCGACTCGACCGTTGTATCCATGGCGCAGATCGAGGTGCCTTGAGCCCCACGTTACTCGCTTCTGAAGGTGCGGGCTCCCCAAACTTTCCTGACACACTGTGCGCCAGAGTCGTGGTATCTGAGGCCGCGGGGAGTGCCGTCGCCGGACTCCGAGCCTGGTGCAGAAGAAATTTCTCGCGCTCGTCCCGGGAGTCGATCTCCTCCGCGACTTTGAGATAGAGATCGTCAACGGAAGCACAGTGCGAGGCTGCCCGCCTGACCACAATGTCAGCAATAGGTCCGATATGGAGCGCAAGCTCCCGGCTGACCCGTTGCATCGCAGCAGGATCAATCTGCGCGGCACTACCCTTCTCCAGCTTCGATGGCCCCGGCACGGCCTGCTGTCGAGGACCTGGATGGGCTGAGGGTGTTGCCTCGTTGGACTGAGTTCTCGTTCCCATCTGACCGGGATCACCCACCAGCCGACGCAGGGCGTCAATCAGCAACTGGATGTCCGATCTCCATCGGGCATGAGTCAACTCGATACAATTGCGATAAGCCAGGTCTTTGAGGTCGTCTGGAAGTTGGTCAGGGCCGGGCATCTTGGCACCGTGTACCAGAACCGGAACGACAGGGATATCACGCCTCAAGGCGGAAGCGGTTTCGATGCGAACGAAATCCGCGGGATCGTCAAGACGACGTGCTCCGCTTTCGTTCCTCGCCGTGAGCCATTCCGGGCCCATCACGACCAGGAGCACGCCACACTTGGCGACGCTTTCTTCAATCGCTTTACGGAAATCGCGCCCCGCTTCGATGCCGGCTACGTCCATGAATACCGTTTGTTCGCCAAAGTGATGGACAAGGTCGTCAAACAAACGGCCAGCCTCTCCCTGCGAGTCACTCCGTCGATAGCTGACAAAGATGGCGCCCAACGTAGGCTTCCTTAGCCGATCTGGATATCATCCCCGGCTGCTCGCGCCGAAGTTGACGATCACGAGCAGCAATTGGACGAAGTTTACTCTCTAACGTGTGCGACGGACATAGCTTCCTGGTTGCTGCCTTCTGAAATCCCGTCGCCACCACCGGTGAGAGAGCGCTCACAGGCTTTACCCGCCACAAATCGGTGTGTGGAGAGGCTGGCGCCCTCGCCCGTCCAGCTTCGCCCCTTCGCAAACCTGGCGAGGGCCGAAGAAACAGCATCTTGAGAACAGCATGTATTGCTCAGGGACCGAAATTTCAGTTTAAAATGACAATAAGAAATACGGCATGTGTGGGCAACTCAGCCTGTTTCTTGTTCCAGGTATGTGCTTCAGAATGGAGTCTGTTTCTCTGTGAAGGTCGGCATAGATTTTGGTACGACCCGGGTCGTGGCTGCAGCCGTCGACCGCGGTAATTATCCGCTTGTCAACTTCGAAACTCCGGACGGTCACGTCCGCGACTGGTTTCCTCCGCTCATCGCCGTGCATGGTGAAACGCGCATGTACGGATGGGATGCCTGGCTTGTGCAGGGGCAGCCGGGCTGGACGATTATTCGCTCTCTGAAGCGTTGTTTGAAGGACGCCGGTCCCGACAGCCGGATAGAAATCGGTGGCCAGGCTTTTGAAGTCAGGCAGCTGCTGCAGGAAATGATGGCGGCTTTGCGCGTGCAACTGCGCGAGCATTCCAGCCTGCCGGACGATGGCAACAAACCGCTGGAAGCCATGCTCGGAGTACCAGCCAATGCGAACAGCAATCAGCGCTTTCTGACCACTGAAGCCGCTCGCGAGGCGGGGTTCGAGGTTCTTGGCCTGCTGAATGAACCCTCTGCGGCAGCGGTTGAATTTGCCCAACGCGACCTAATAGTTCGCAAGGGCGGTTCCGCGGGCCGGCTCCTGGTCTACGATCTGGGCGGCGGCACGTTCGACGCTTCGCTCATTGAACTCGCTGACGGCGAGCATTCCATCGTCGCGTCCGACGGCATTCCCACGTTGGGTGGCGACGACTTTGACGAAATTCTGACCGACCTGGCGCTCGATGCCGCCGGGATCTCTCCCGACGAGCGCGATAGCCTTTCTGCGGCCGAGTGGTTCGTCCTGCTCGACGAGTGCCGTGAGAAGAAGGAAGCGCTCAGTCCCAACACGCGGAAAATAACCGTCGATCTCGAACGCGTACGGCGTAACTGGCGCGAGGTGTCAGTCAGTGCCAACGAATTTTACGAACAGTGCCGGCCGCTGATCGAGTCGACGCGCCGGGTCGTCGATGAAATGTTGGCCGAACACCACGAGCGCCCCATCGAGTCGCTCTACGTCACTGGGGGCGGTTCGGAGTTGCCGCCGGTCGCGCGCATACTGCGTGAGAATTACGGAAGGCGAGTGAAGCGCTCGGCCTACATGCGGTCGGCGACCGCGATCGGGTTGGCGATCCGCGCGGATACCCAATCCGGCTGCGTCCTGCGCGATCGGTTCATGCGGAATTTCGGATTGTGGCGGGAAGCTGACGAAGGCCACGGCATTGTGTTCGATCTTGTGTTTCCCCGCGGCACCGAGTTGCCGGGCCCCAAACAACCGCCTCTTCGGAGCGTACGTTCTTACCAGCCGGCCCACAACGTCGGCCATTTTCGTTATTTGGAATGCTCACGGCTGGCGCAGGACGGCCGGCCCGTTGGAGAGATTACTGATTGGGACGACATCCGCTTCCCGTTCGATCCAACCCTCCAGGAGAAGACAGACCTAGCAGCAGTGTCGGTGCTGCGAACGCCCACGACGTCGGGCTTTGTCGTGGAGGAGACCTATACTTGCGACAGTAGCGGCAATCTGGCGGTGGCGATCTCCAATAAGTCCACAGGGTATGGGAAGAAGTTCCGTCTTGGCCGATGGTCTGAAAAACAGCCAAAGATAGTGTCCCGCCGCTCAGCCAAGCGCAGTGCGTAGCGCGGGGTCAGATTTTCCTTCGTGATCCTTCGTGTCCTTGGTGGTTGAAAAGCTCGTTCTTAACCACGAAGGACACGAAGGATCACGAAGTTGTCGTCTCCGCCGCGCGCACCAACTCGACAATGCGGGTGCCTGCTTCCTCTGTCGTCACGCTGCGCTCTCCAGCTTTCGCCAGATCGCGCGTGCGCAGCCCAGCGTCGAGAGCTGCGACCACGGCCCCTTCCGCGCACTCGGCTTCTTTGGTGAGTTGGAACGTGTGCCGCAGCATCAAGGCCACCGACAGAATCGCGCCCAGCGGATTGGCCACGCCTTGTCCCGCGATGTCCGGAGCCGACCCGTGCACCGGTTCGTAAAGACCCACCGGCCCGCCGATGCTGGCCGATGCCAGCAGGCCCAGCGATCCGACCACGCCCCCAGCCTGGTCGGAGAGAATGTCGCCAAACATATTTTCGGTGAGCAAAATGTCGATCTCAGCCGGCTTCTGCACCAGTGTCATGGCCGCCGAGTCGACGTATTGGTGCGAGAGGTGCACGTCCGGAAAATCGGCGCCGATGCGTGTGACGACTTCACGCCAGAGCCGCGAGCATTCCAGAACATTTGACTTGTCGACCGACAGCACACGTTTGCGGCGGCCTCGCGCCAACTCGAATGCAACTCGCGTGATGCGCTCGATTTCCGGTTCGCCGTAGCGCATAGTATTCAGAGCCTGCCGCGCGCCCATCGCTCCCTCAATCGAACGCGGCTGCCCGAAGTACAGACCTCCCAGCAATTCGCGCACGATGAGAATGTCAGTTCCCTTGACGATTTCCTCTCGCAGCGGAGAACTCGCCCGCAGCGCCGGGTAATAAACCGCCGGACGCAGATTCGCGAAAGCGCCCAGTTCCTGCCGCAGACGCAACAAGCCCGCTTCCGGACGGAGCTCTCGCGGATTCCGGTCGAACGCCGGACTGCCCACCGCTCCCAGCAGAACCGCCTGCGAAGCGAGACAGGCTGCAATGGTCGTTGGCGGTAGCGGATCGCCGAACGCCGTCAGCGCAGCGCCGCCGATTTCCTTTTCGGTGAGTTCGAGTTCGTGACCAAAGCTGCGGGTCACCTCTTCCAGAACTCGAATCGCTTGCCGGGTGACTTCAGGTCCAATCCCGTCGCCGGGCAGGGAAGTGACACGTAGCCGCATGGGCTCCTCTCGTTTTGCAGCTGAAAGGATAAATGAACGGGAGAAAAGCCGCATTTAGCACTTGGCACTTAACCGTTAGCCAAGTCGCCGGTTGCTAGGTGCTAATTGCTAAGTGCCAAATGCTGAACTACACGCCCCAGAGGTAGTCCTCTTGTTCGCTGTGATGATCGGCAAAAGTCACGGACACCCCGGGGGCAGCGCTCCCGGGCGCAGGAACTGGATACGGACGGGGGTGTGCTTCGTTCCCGCTGCCCGCGGCCGCAGCGACGCGGGTGAAGGGAACGCCCGTGCCCGCCGGCGGAATCTTTTTTTCGGCCGCTTTGACTTCCTCGATCAACTCCAGCAGGTGGCTGTCCTGCACTTTCTTGATCCGGTCGGCCAGAACTACAAATTTGCGATACACCTCATCCAACTCGCGCCGCTCAAACGGGTGCCCGAGTTGTTCGCACCGCAGGGCCAGCGCGTGACGTCCCGAGTGCTTGCCTAGCACTAGACGCGAGTCCGGTACGCCCACCGATTGCGGCGTCATGATTTCGTAGGTCAGCGGATTCTTGAGCACGCCATCCTGGTGAATGCCCGCTTCGTGCGCAAATGCATTGCGGCCGGTGATGGCCTTATTCGGCTGCACGGGAACGCGCGTGATCTCCGCCAGCATCTGGCTCGAAGCAAAGATGTGCTCGCTCGCGATCCCGGTTTCATACGGATAGCGGTCGCGGCGTACCCGCATCGCCATCGCGATTTCTTCCAGCGACGCGTTGCCCGCGCGCTCGCCGATGCCGTTGATCGTGCATTCGACCTGCCGCGCGCCTTCCTGCACGCCCGCCAGGGAATTCGCGACCGCCAATCCCAGATCGTTGTGGCAGTGCGTGGAGATCGTGACCTTCTCGATGCCCGCCACTTTTTCGCGCAGCGTGCGGATCAGCTGCCCGTACTCTTCCGGCATGGTGTAGCCGACCGTGTCAGGAATATTGACCGTGGTCGCGCCCGCCGCAATGACGGCTTCGACCACCTGGCACAAGAACGGGACGTCCGTGCGCGTGGCGTCTTCCGGCGAGAATTCGACATCCGCGCACAAAGACTTCGCGTGACGTACGGATTCGCGCGCCTGTTCCAAACACTGCTCGCGTGAGATGCGCAGCTTGTATTTGAGGTGAATGTCGGAAGTTGCCAGAAAAACGTGAATCCGCGGACGCGCCGCTCCCTGCAAAGCCTGCCACGCACGGTCGATATCGCCCTTACACGCACGTGCCAAGCCCGCGATGATGGGCCTGCGAACCGAGGCTGAAATGCGCTGCACTGCTTCGAAGTCGCCATCGGACGCGATCGGGAACCCAGCTTCGATCACATCCACGCCAAGTCGATCGAGCTGCTGCGCCAGGCGTAACTTCTCCTGCACATTCATACTGCAGCCCGGCGACTGCTCGCCGTCACGAAGCGTGGTGTCGAAAATGGTAATTCGTGGCCGATCCATTCGCTGCCTCCATGAAGCGCACGTGGTGTACTTTATCGGCAATCAATGGTAGAAGAAAAGGTTATTATCTTTACAGAATCATTAGAAATAGTGATATTATAAGTGCAACTTACGTGATGAGTAGAGATTCTGCGAGGTCTCGGGTCAGGTAGCCCGATAGTCGCTAGTCGTTAGCCAGCCTCAAGAACGGCCAGCTGGAAGCCAACGACGAACGACGGACGACCAACGACTGGCATCGCTTTATGGAACTCTCCCAACTCGAAGTCTTCCTGACCGTTGCCCGCGAGCGCCGCTTTTCCCGCGCGGCTGAAAAACTCTATCGCACGCAATCGGCGGTGAGCCAGACCATTCGCAAACTCGAGCAGGAAATTGGCGAACCTCTGTTTGACCGCACGTCGCGCGAAGGTGTGCTGACCGATGCCGGGCGCGTTCTGCAGGAATACGCGGAGAAACTCCTGAACCTGCGCCAGGACGCGCAGGAGGCCCTGGTCGAAATGCGGGAACTGCAGAAGGGCAGCCTGGCCATCGCGGCGAACGAATTCACCGCGCTCTATCTGCTGCCGGTTCTGGGCGAATTCCGGCGCCTGCACCCAACCATCAAGATCACGGTCAAGCGCGCGCTGGGCAGCCGCATTCCCGACGACGTTCTCAAGCACAACGTGGAACTCGGCGTCCTGTCCTACGATCCGCAGGAGCCGCAATTGCAGTCCACAGTCGTCTATCTGGATGAGTTGGCGTTCGTTGTTCCTCCCGGCCACCCACTTGCCTCGGCGGACGAAGTCAGCGTGCGGCAGCTGGGCGCCGAGTCGTTCGTGGCCCACATCGTCGCCTCCCCGTACCGCGACAAGGTGATCGAAGCCTTCCGCCGTCACAAAACTCCCTTGCACATGGACGTCGAACTCCCCACCCTTCAGGCCATTAAGCGCTTCGTGTGCATGGGGAACGGAGTGGCGCTAGTGCCCGAAATCAGTGTGGAAAACGAGATCGGCCGCGGAGAACTCGTCCGCATTCCAGTGCGCGATCTGCACTTCCAGCGCAAGCTGCGCCTGGTGTATCGGCAAGAGTCGACGCTCTCGCACGTCGGCCACGCATTTTTGAAGGTAGCGGAACAAGTCGCCAAGGCGCGCGGCGGCCGCTATTGCTTCCAGCACGAAAAGTAGACGGGGCGGCTACCTACGTTTTGAGGACTCCGCGGGCGGCACCACCGCCCGTCGCAGCGGAACAATCGCGCCTTTGGAGGGATCGGCCGCAGCGTTCGCGCGCGTCAAAACTTCCCGCTGGATGTATTGCACGAAATCTTTGATCTGGCGCTGCATTTCTTCCATACGCTCGCGCATTTGGAGGATGATGGCGATCCCGCTGATATTCACGCCCAGGTCGCGCGCCAGCGACAGGATAAACTCCAGCCGCTGCAAATCTTCGTCCGTGTAGAGGCGAGTGTTGCCTTCGGTGCGGCTTGGCTTAAGCAGCCCTTCCCGTTCATAAAGCCGCAGCGTCTGCGGATGGATCTCGTACATCTCGGCGACCGCTGAGATCATGTACGCACCCTTGGATTTGCGCTTGGTCATTGTCGGAGCCCGGTTTCATCATCGCACTGCAACGCCGCAAAAGAAAAGAGACGCGGCAAGCCGCGTCTCTACGGGTGATCCAGAAGGGGTCCTTTGTGTTCCTCGGTGTCCCCTGTGGTAAAGGGGTTTTAACCTGCCAGCTCAGGCTTCGGCTCCGTCGGGGCCCAGCCGGCTGGCTTCAACGCGTGGTTGATGAGGTAGACGAGCACCCCCGCTCCAATCACGATCAGGCCAAACAGAAGCGCGCTCATGCCCAGCACGACCTCGCGTTCGCTGCGGATCACCGCAAAGCCCAGGAGTAGAACAGGCGGGATGCCCACGGCAATGGCTCCGAACAAGCCGCCCGGCACGCGGAACGGCCGCTTCAACTCCGGCTCCCGAATGCGCAGGCAGATCAGTGCCACGAATTCAAGCGTCAGGCTGGCACCATAAATCATGATGTCCAGCGTGACCAGTCGCTCGAAGCCAATATTAAGCGCCAGACCCCAGCCCACTGCCAGAGCGAGGATGGCCACCCAGGGTGCGCGAGATTTCGGATGCAGTTTGGCAAACACCTTCGGCAGCATGCCATCCTGTGCCATGGCCAGCGGAAGGCGGGAATAGCTCATGACGAGCGCGTTGAACATGCCAAAGCCGCTCATCATGCCGCCCGCCACCAACGCGATCCGCAGCAGGGGACCGCCCATTAGTTGCGCGATGTCGGCCCACGCGCCCGTTTCCCACGAGCTTGCCGGCAGGCCGGTGATCCACATGGCCGCGAAAGGCAGGACGTAGCTCAGGGCAACGATCGTGACCGCCCAAAGCATCGCCCGAGGATAAGTCCGCTGCGGACGCTCCACTTCGGTTGCGATGGTAGAGGCGTTGTCCCATCCCATGTAGTTCCACATGCAGATGAGCAGCCCGCCCAGAATGTCGACGTTCGAAGTAGTCGGCTTGGTAACCGCGGTGGCCAGCGCCCCGATCTTGAACGGGGCCATCACAAAAATCGCCGCAAACGGAGCCGACAGCGCAAAAAACAGCCACAGCGAGGTCGTGGAGACCACCTTGACCCCGGCAATATTAAGGAGCGCGCAGACAATCACCACGCCCAGCGCCACCAGCACGCCGCGGTGGTTCGCCTGAAACCAGGGAAACATGCGGGTCAGGTACGCGACAAACAGCGTGGGATAAATCGCCATATCGAAAATGGACGCCACCAGTGACAGCCAGGCTTCCTGGAATCCCCAGAAATTTCCCATCGCGCGGCGCACCCAGGCGTAATAACCGCCTTCAAAGGGCAGCGCACTCGAAAGTTCGCCGATCATGAACGCAGTCGGCAAGCTCCAAAGCAGCGGGGTCAGGAGCAGGATGAGGATCGCCTTGCCATACCCGGCGCCATGCACGATGTCTTCGGTCCCGTAGGTGCCGCCCGAGACCATAAAGAAGGTCGCGGCGACCAAGGGCCACAAGGTGAGGCGGATAGACTTTTTCCGGGGAGTGACAGCAGAAGCAAAGCTAGGCTGCGAAAGGTCAGTGCGTGCGGTGGCTGTTGCCAATTTCTATGGCTTCCTCCTCAAGCGACTCACTCTCACCACCGCGTCTCCCTTGACTTTCGTTGCGCGGCTCCCAGGGTGAACTGCGATTCTCGGGCATTTCGGCGAAGTTAGTTCGCATTTGTGAGATTACGGGAAATTCCCACAGATGCAAGAATATTTTCGAGAAATTGTGAAAATTTCTGTCAAGGAGAACAGTACGGAGGTAATGGCAGAGATCCAAATTCACCGCCAGCACTGGCATGCGACGCGCGATTTGATGTATAACCCTCCGGGGGTCTTTACTCCAAATTTCTCCAGGAGGAACAGCGATGAGGATACTCTCGCTCGCAGTTCTGTGTGTTTGCGCAGGTTTATTGCTAGCCCAATCGGGTACGCATCAGAATGCGTTTACCCCGGACCAGATCCAATACGGTCCGCCACCGCCGTTCCTTGCACCCGGCTCGCAGTTGGCGGTCGTGGAAGGCGATCCGACTGCGAGTACCGGCGACTTCACCATCCGCCTCAAGATGCCCGACGGCTACAAGATTGCTCCGCACTGGCATCCCAAGCGCGAAAATGTGACGGTAATCTCAGGCAATTTCAAGGTCGGCATGGGCGACAAGTGGGACGACACCAAAATGATGACCTTCCCAGCCGGCAGCTTCGCGTATCTCGACCCCGACATGCACCACTATGCGATGGCTTCCGGCGAGGTTGTAGTGCAGGTCCATGGAATGTCGCCGCTGCAGTTCAACTATGTGAATCCGGCGGACGATCCGAGCAAGAAATGAAAAGGCTCTCAGCTCGCAGGCAACCCTTACATTGCCGCCTGAGAGCTAACAGCTTAAGAGCTAGACTTGCTTCCAAAGCTCCGCCCGCGGGTCCTCGGGATTCAGCTTGGCCAGTTCCCGCAGCAGTTCCTTGGTCTTTTCGTCGCGCGGCATAGGGACGGTGATCTTTACCTCGACGATCTCGTCTCCGCGCAAGCCCTCTTTGGTAGCCGACGGCACGCCCTTCTCCCGCAGCCGCAGCTTCTGTCCGGACTGCGTCCCCGGCGGAATCTTGAGCATGCTGCGCCCATCAATCGTCGGCACTTCGATCTTGGCCCCCAGCGCCGCCTCGACTGCGGTCACCGGCACCGTAATGTGGATGTCGTCACCCTCGCGATGGAACAGGGCATGGTCACCGGTCCGAATGATCACGTAAAGGTCGCCAGTTCCTCCCCCGCCATGGCCGGCATTGCCTTTGCCCGCAATGCGGATGCGCTGCCCGTCGCGCGTGCCCGCCTTGATGCGGATCTCAAGCGGTTCGGTGCGCTCGACGCTGCCTTCGCCGTGGCAGACCGCGCAAGTCGAAATATTCTTGCCCGTCCCCTGGCAACGCGGGCAGGTGACGTTGAACTTCATCCGCCCGCCGGTTTGCTCGACCGTGCCCTTACCGTGACATTGCGGACAAGTGCCGGGCGACGCGATATAGCCTTGGCCGCGGCAGTTGCCGCACACATCGCGCCGGGCGATGTTGAGCTTCATTACACCGCCGCGGATGGCGGTCCAGAACGGCACGTTGACCTGGTATTCCAGATCGCTGCCGGACGCGGGGCCCTCTTCGGCCGCAGCACCGTGTCCAGCGCCGCTGAAGATGTTCGAGAAGATGTCGCGGAACCCGCCGCCACTCCCGGACGGTCTGCGTGCGCCACCGCGAGCGCCATCGAAAAGGTCCGAGAAATCAAAGCCCCCAAAATCGAAGTGCGGGCCGCCTTGTCCAGGTTGACCACCACCGCCCGGAAATCCTTCGAATCCGCCGGTGCCGGGCTGACCTCCGCCGCGGGCGTAGGCTTCGGCCGTCGCAGGATCAATGTTGTCCGAGTAGAAGCCCAGCTGGTCATAGATCTTGCGCTTCTTCGGATCGCTCAGAACGTCGTTAGCCTCGGAGAGAGCCTTGAACTTCTCTTCCGCCGCCTTGTCCCCAGGGTTCACGTCAGGATGGTACTTGCGCGCAAGCTTGCGGAACGCCTTGCGAATGTCCTCCGCTGAGGCGGATTTCTTCACGCCAAGCGCGGCGTAATAGTCTTTGGTCTGGGTGGCCATGGTGTAGCTGTCAGTTCTTAGCTGTCAGCTCTCAGCCTTATGGACTCGCTGACGCGTACGATTTCCCCGGTATGGAAGTGTCGCACACCTTCCAAACTGAGAGTTCGGGTTCAGTGCACCACTTCCTTCGCCTGCTCATCCTGCTGCACAGTAAACGACTCAAACGGCGCCGCGTCCATCGACACAGGGACCCGCTGCACGCCCGTCGGAGTGGGCGCGTAGCAATACCAGCGCCCCTCTTCCGGGACAAAGTTCACAAAAAACATCTGCCCATTGACTTCAAATCTCAATTCGTTCTCCTTACCCGCTTAAACCCGAAACGCAGACATTTGTAGCGCCGGCGCCTCGCCGGCTGTCCTGAGGGCGCCCTCGCCCTCAGGCGGTCGCTTATTCCCCTTCATGCGGGCAAGAATGCCCGCTCCACACAAGCTCTGCCGAGCTAATAGCTAGTAGCCAGAAGCTAGTAGCTACTTTTTGTCTTCCACGTCTACGTACTCAGCGTCGATCACGCCTTCGTCTTTTTTCTTGGCCTGACCGTCTCCGCCCGAAGCCGTATCGGCGCCCGGCGGCGTTGGTCCAGCGCCCGGCGCAGCTTGCGCTTGGGTCGCCTTGTACATCTGCTCGGCCAGCTTGTGCGAGGCAGCCGTCAGCTTCTCGCGCGCCGAATCCATCTGCGCCTTGTCCCCGCTCTCGATGGCCTTCTTCGCGTCCGCCAGCGCGTTCTCAACATCGCCGCGCTCCGAGCCCGAGATCTTGTCGCCATGTTCCTTCAGCATCTTCTCGATGTTGTAGACCATCGAGTCGAGCTGATTCTTGGCTTCAATCGCCTCGCGCTGAGCCTTGTCTTCGGCCGAATGCGCATCCGCTTCCTTAGCCATGCGATCGACTTCTTCTTTGCTCAGACCCGAAGACGACGTAATCGTGATCTTCTGATCCTTGCCGGTGGCCATGTCTTTTGCGGTCACGTTCAGGATGCCGTTCGCATCGATGTCGAACGTCACCTCGATCTGCGGAATCCCGCGCGGCGCCGGTGGCAGCCCGGTCAAATGGAACTTGCCCAGCGTCCGGTTCTGCGCCGCCATCGGCCGCTCGCCCTGCAGCACATGCACCTCAACCGACGTTTGGCTGTCGGCCGCGGTCGAAAACGTCTCCGTCTTCTTAGTCGGAATCGTCGTGTTGCGCGGGATCATCCCCGTCGCCACTCCGCCCAGCGTCTCAATCGACAGCGTCAGCGGAGTCACATCCAGCAGCAACAGGTCCTTCACTTCGCCCTTGAGCACGCCACCCTGAATGCCGGCGCCGACTGCCACGACTTCATCCGGGTTCACGCCCTTGTGGCCTTCGCGCCCGAACAGCTCTTTCACGATGGCCTGGATGCGCGGCATGCGCGTCTGTCCGCCGACCAGCACCACTTCATTGATCTTGCTGGCATCGATGCCCGCATCCTTCATGCACTGCTTCGACGGCCCGACCGACCGCTGCAGGATGTCTTCAATCATCGATTCCAGTTTCGCTCGCGTCAGCTTCTTCACCAGGTGCTTCGGCCCGCTGGCATCGGCCGTGATAAAGGGCAGGTTGATCTCATGCTCCATGGTGGTGGAGAGTTCGATCTTCGCCCGCTCCGCCGCGTCCCGCAGACGCTGCAGCGCCATCTCGTTGCCCTTGCCGCGCAGGTCGAGACCTTCGTCTTTCTTGAATTCGTCAATCAGCCAGTCCACCAGCCGCTGGTCGATGTTGTCGCCGCCCAGGTGCGTGTCGCCGTTGGTGGCTTTCACTTCGATCACGCCCTCGCCAACTTCCAGGATCGAAATATCGAACGTGCCGCCGCCAAAGTCGTAGACCGCAATCGTCTCGTCCTTGCCCTTGTCGAGCCCATAGGCCAAAGCGGCCGCCGTCGGCTCGTTGATGATGCGCTTAACCTCAAGCCCGGCGATCCGCCCGGCATCTTTCGTCGCCTGGCGCTGCGCGTCGTTGAAGTAAGCAGGAACCGTGATGACCGCCTCGGTGACTTTTTCGCCCAGGTAGTCTTCCGCCGCCTTCTTCAGTTTTTGCAGGATCATCGCCGAGATCTCGGGCGGGGTGTACTTCTTGCCCTGAGCCACGATGGAAACATGGTCGCCGTCGCGCTCCACCTTGTACGGGACCATCTTCATTTCTTCGTTCACTTCGTCGAAGCGGCGCCCCATGAACCGCTTGATCGAATACACCGTGTTCTCGGGATTGGTAATGGCCTGCCGCTTGGCGACCTGGCCGACCAAACGCTCGCCGGTTTTGGTGAACGCCACCACCGACGGAGTCGTCCGCCCACCTTCTTCATTCGCAATAACCTTGGGCTCCCCCCCCTCCATCACCGCCACGCAGGAGTTGGTCGTACCCAAGTCAATTCCAATGATCTTGCCCATAACGGGACCTCCTAAATTGATAAGTGCTTTAAAATCAGCGCAATTATGATTGCGTCCTAGAGTATGCTAGGACCTGAGTGAATCATTGTCAAGGTATTGGATGCAGGCACCCCCGCCTTGGGTGCGGCCGCTTCGGGCCGGCCTCTGCTATTAGGCGTGCCCGGCATCCAGCAGTTGACTAGCTGGGACGTCTGTTATACAAAGCTGGGTTCAGAACAAAATAGATTTTCCATCAGCGCGAAAGAGATTGGCAGGCATTCGCGTTCTATGAACTGTGGGGTAACTATGTGTGGGCTAACTAAGGATGCCTAGACCTTCGCGTAAAAGCGGCATGGTCTAGATCGAACCTCATCTTGTCGGAACAGCAGGTTTTGCGTATCTGACGAACGGCGAAAGCCGCGAGGCCTTCTGCGCCGCCGCTGGTTCCGGCTGCAAGAACAAGAAGGAGTGCGATATGAGTGAAGAAACCAAGCACGAACTGAACGCAGTTGAGTTGCAACAAACGGGTGAGGCTATCGAAAAGCTGTCGGCCAACCCAGGTGCCTTCCGCGCGGCCTATGAAGCCTTCATCGCCGGCGATGCTGCGAAGTTTGGAGCCGCGCTCGGCACGGTTGGGATTGAAGACCAATGCCACTGGGTTTGCCGGTTCTTTTGCCGGAAACGATGTGTTGGAGTGTGCCGCAAGTTCTGTCCCAAACCCGCCACTGGGGAAGTGAACGCCGAGGAGATCCTGGGATTCGCAAAAGCGGTCGGTTCGTTGTTCCGCGACCCGGGCTTCGCCAAGCGGATGTGCGAAATTATCCGGTCCGGAAACGTCGAGGCATGGAATCAGGAGATCGAACGGAATAAGCTGCAACAATACTGCTACCAGCTCTGCATCATCCTGTGTGCCGAATGCTGCCAGGAGCATTGTCAGAAAGTCTGCCCTCCCTTGCCCCTGATCACGAGAGTGGGTTCCATTCCGATCACGCAGATCAACGCACTCGGTTACGGCAACGGGCCCAGCATTCCCATCGGCTTCGTGCCTCCACCGAATCCTCTGGCAGGAGTTGGCGACCACCCTTTTGGCGGTTTGGTATGGCTCATGGGCATTTTCAACATGCCCACGGCGAAGGAGTACTTGGTGGAAGTCTCCAGCGCGCCGGGGGGGCCATACAGCCCCATCCTGGTTGGGCCTCAGGGGGGATACGACCAGGTTCCGCCACAACCACCGCCGCCCCCATTTCCCGAACTGACCGTCCAACCGCCCTTCCAGCAATTCCGCACCCGCAGCCAGTCTGGAGGCGTTGATCCGGGATGGTTTCAGATCGACGAACTCACCGACTCCGATGGCGGACGCCTTACCACCGGAGAGAAGACGCTGCTGATGTGGCCGACGTCTGCTCCCGACGGTGTCTACTACCTGCGGCTTCGCGTGCGAGACGGCGCGACCACGCGGGTCAGCAGCCCGCAAGTGGTGCGCCTCGACAACACGGGCCCGTTCCCGCTGCCGCGTCCCATTATCACGCTGCAGTTGCAAAAGCCCGACGGCACGCGCTCCCCGTTGAAGTGCGCCAAGGTTCGCAAGGGCGATGGGGTGATCGTGGTCACGGTCCAGGCCTACGATCCCAACATGAGCCAGATCGCAGTCACCGCCCGGGGCAATTCTGGGCTCTCGGTTCCTATCGTGAGCACCACGTCGGTACCGCTCTCGGAGACTTACAACGGAGATATCACCAATCAGGGATATGTGGTTCCGACAGAGTTCCTGTGGGATCCGTGGAGCGATCCGAACATCGTTCCGTGCTGCTACCTAATCTACGTTGAGGTCTGGGATCGCACCATCCTCAACAACAGTTGGAGTGGCGGACACGGCAACGCCGGATGGGAGGCCATTAACATTGTTATCTGACATATGACGCTGCGGAGTCCATTGGACCTGCCAGGTTCCCCAGGTTCGTGCCTGTTCTTTGGGCGCTAACCTGGGGGCAAGGCAGGGCGGCCCAGGCAATCGTGGCCAGCAGCTTACTCCCCCGACCGTTCCCTCTCCTCCCTCATCACCTTCCGCAGCGCCTCGTTGATCCGCGTCTGGTATCCCGGTCCTTCCCGTCTGAACCACGCCAGTACGTCCGCGTCCAGCCGCAGGCACACCTGCTTCTTGGCTGGCCTGTACCACGACGATGCCTTCAGTCGCGCAATCCTCCGGCGCCGCTTAATTCGTTTTCCTTGCTTCACTTGACAGTCATTATACGCATACCAATGTACATACATACTGGCATCGACAAAACGTTCCACGTGGAACATTTCCCGAGCTTTCAACGCGACTTGCGGGGCTCGCCGCACGCTCTGCGGCGGGGACGGCCGGTATAATGATGGCAGTGACCCTATGCCTCTCTCTGCAGTGATCGTGGACGACGAACAGCCCGCGCGCGACGAGCTTGCCTACCTGGTCAAGAACCTGGGCGACGTGAACGTAGTCGCGCAGGGCAAGAATGGTCTGGAGGCGGTCAACCTGATCAAGGAGCACAGTCCCGACCTGGTTTTTCTCGACGTGCAGATGCCGGGACTGGATGGGTTCGGCGTGATCAAGAAGTTGCTCGACCGCAAGGTGCCGCTGCCCAAGATCGTATTTGCCACCGCGTTCGATCAATATGCGGTGAAGGCCTTCGAAGTGAATGCGGTTGATTACATCCTGAAGCCCTTCGACAAGAAGCGGGTGGCGCAATCGGTCGAGAGGGCGCGCGCGAAGATGGAAGCGGGCGCCGGTTCGGACGAGAAATTCGAAACCCTGGTGCGAATGCTGGAATCCCAGAAGCCGCAAACGGCGAAGATTCTGATCAAGGCGGCGGGCAGGCTATTCCTGGCCGATCCGAAGGACATCTGTTACGCGACCATCGAAGATGGCGTGATTACGGTGGTGACGGGCGGGCACGCGGGCATGGAAGGGCAGTCCAATTGCCGCACGCTGGAAGAACTGTTCGAGAGCCTCGATGCCAAGCTATTTTGGCGGGCGCATCGGTCGTTCCTGGTCAACATCAACCACATTCGCGAAGTGGTTCCGTGGTTCAAGAGTTCCTACCAATTGCGCATGGACGACAAGAAGCAGACGGAGATCCCCGTCAGCCGCGCCCAGACCCGCCGCCTGCGGGAACTGTTCAACCTGTAAGAGATAAAAAAGGGGCGGTCGCCGAACTTGCTGACGTCCGCCCAGGGGAAGGGCTTTAAGAGGCGATGGCCTGCAAAGCGATGCGATTCGGAATGATCAGGATCGATCCTTCCAGACGAATCAGTTCCTTGCGCTTCATCTCGCTGAGTAAGCGGGTCACCGTTTCTCGCGAGGAGCCGATCATTTGTGCGATTTCCTCGTGAGTAAAGTCGGTCGAGACGCGCAGATCGCGATTGCGCGGCTCACCCGCAACCCAGGAGAGCAACAGCCGCGCCAGTTTTTCAGTGGAACTGCGGGCCAGGAGCAGATCGTACACGTCATCGAAGGTGGTCCCGACCTCGGCGGCAAGCAGCCGGGCGCACGCCAGGGCAGCAATGCCGTTGTGCTCGAGCAAGCGGAGGATGCCGGCCTGCTCAACGAACTTAATCTGGCACAGTTCAATGGTGGTGGCCGTTACGGGTGAGGGGCGCCCGGAAACCACGGCGCTGAGTCCCACCATGTGGCGGTCCCCGGCAATCTTCAGGATCACGGTTTTGCCGTCGCGGGCCTGGACGGCAAGTTTGACACGGCCGGAACAGACGATGTGGGCGCCGCGCGGGATTTCGCCTTCGGTCAAAAGCGTGGCGTTGGCGGGAAACAACGTGAGATGCCCCATGGCATTAAACTCGGCCAGCAAGTCAGGGGGAAGGTTACAGAAATCGCAATCACGCCTCAGCGTACAACTCAGACAATCGTTGGGTATTGCGAAGCGGCGCGGCACTCCCATACAGGTCTCCTTACTCGTCACGTCCTTGGCTGGAAGAACGGTTCAATTGGGAGAGAGGAATGTGCCGAGCCAACCGATATTGCAAGCGGCATGCCAGACGGGGCCTCCGGTTAAGTGTCCTGCTCTATATGCCTTGGGAGTTTCGGGAGCCAGCCCTGAGGATAAGTCCGCCGGGAAGTCGGCGGAGCCGACGAGGGTTGGGCAGGAATCACATCAGTCGAGGTAATCCATACGGGAGATGCCGAGCTTTTGCATTTTGTACTGGAGGGTGGTTCGTTTCAGGCCGAGACGTGCGGCTGCGCCGGCCGCGCCCGAGAGAATGCCCCTGGTCTGCCGCAGGACTTCGATGATGTGGTCCCGTTCTATTTGGCGGAGCGTGCCATCGCCGTCGGTCTGCTGGCGGGAGATTTCCTGCCGCAACTCAGAGAGGGGTGGACGCAAGGTGTTGCCCTCCGACAGAATGACGGAGCGCTCAATGAAGTTTTCCAACTCGCGAATATTTCCGGGCCATTTCCACTTCAACATGGCGCCGACGGCCTCATCGGGGATGAAGTCGATACGTTTGTTCAAGCGGGCCGCGGATTTCTCCACAAAGTAGCGAATCAGCAGAGGAATATCCTCGCGGCGCTCGCGCAACGGGGGAAGATGCAGCGGAAAGACGTGCAGACGGTAGTACAAGTCGCTGCGGAACCGCTTGTCTTCGACTTCGCGAAGCAGGTCGCGGTTGGTGGCGGCGATCACCCGCACGTCGACGCGGATGGTCCGCGTAGCTCCCAGGCGCTCGAATTCCTGATCTTGGAGAACGCGCAGCAGTTTAGGCTGCAACTCCAGGGGAATCTCACCCACCTCGTCGAGGAACAGGGTACCCTTGTCCGCCAGTTCGAGCCGGCCTACTTTCTGGCTGACCGCGCCCGTGAACGCGCCCTTCTCATGGCCGAACAACTCGCTTTCGAGGAGTCCGGTGGGAATGGCGGCACAATTGAGCTTAATGAAGTTGCGGTCCCGGCGCCGGCTCATGCTGTGAATAGAGCGCGCGACCCGTTCTTTTCCGGTGCCGGTTTCGCCCGTGATCAGAACGTTGGAGTCGGTGTCGGCGACGATGGCGGCGTGGTCGAGGACGCGCTTCAAGGCACCGCTATTCCCGATCGTTTCGTCGAGGCGGAGTTCGCTGCTGATCTCGCCTTCCAGGTAGCGTTTTTCCTGGGCCAGGCGGTCTTTGAGTTGATCAATTTCACGATAGGCGCGGGCATTGTGGAGGGCGGCGGCAATCTGGCCGGCCACCTGCAGCAGGTACTCGGCGTCCTGTGGGCGAAAGGCATTCCTGCGTTTGCTGCCGCAACTCAGCGCTCCCAAGGCCTGGCTGCCGGAGAACAAAGGAACGCAGCACACGGATTGAACGCCAGCGTCGCGGACCTTATTGGCGATCGCAGTACCCAAGCGATCAAGATCTTCTGCGTTCAAGAATATGATGTTGCGAGTAGCAATGGCCTGCGCAGAAAGGGCTCTCTCCAGCGGAATGTTTTGGCCTTCCGAAACCAACGGCTCACAATCAGCAATCGGATCCACCGCGTGGATACGGAGGGACCGATTGCCCGGCTCCAGCATCGCGAGCACCGCATAGTCGTAGTTCGTGATGCGACGCAGGTTGGTAAAGATGATTGGAGCCAATCGCTCGAGGTTGAGACTGGCACTCAGTTCCTGGCTGATGGCGATCAAACTCTGGATGCGTTCCTGCTGTTCGTGCAGGGTGCGGTGGATGTACTGGTTCTCCAAAGCGAGCGCAACCATTTGTGCGACCCGAGACAAGAACTGGGAGTGGTTGATGCCCACAGCCTCTTTCTCGCTCTTGCCCATGCCCAGCGCTCCGTAGTGGCGTAGCGCGGTACTCATCGGGAAGGACGCGAAGGAACGGACATTGTGCTTGCGGAGGGCGGACAGGCACACCGGGAAACGCGCTTCGTGCTCCAGGTCGGAAATAGTCAGGGCCTGCTGATTCTGCCACACCCATCCGTTGATACACTCTCCCACCGGGAAAGCGTCCAGTTCCCCGGCTTCCTGGCCCGCCTTCCAAAAATGATTGAGCATGCGGTTCTGGGTGGGGTCATGAAGGGAGATGTTGACGAAATCACAACCGGCCAACTCCTGCAGGAGCGGAGCCAGATCCTCGAACAGGTCGAGTGAGGAGTCATCGCGGACGATGAGGCCGGCGATCTCAAGAAAAATTTCGTATGGGTCGCGCAGGGCGGAGTGGGAGCCGGTTTCGCATCCACCGCCAGTATCGGGCGAGCAACTCAGACCAGTAGCGTGAGGCAAGTCCTCTTCCATGCGCACACCTATCCTCTCTCTCTACCGTGCGTGATGCCTTGGAACAACGTTTTTCACAAGACTAGGGGCCGCTGCAGATCTGCCAAGCTGCAGGACTTTGCTCCTACGGAGCGCAGGCGCCGGCTCCATAACGCGGGAACCGATCTCTCTCCCGACGGGAGGCCCTGTCAGGTTCTGCGGTCCATCTTTCCGGACTGGCACCTTCCCAGAAAGACATTTTTGCTTCGTCTCAAAGTCACTGCCAAGCCATTTCTTGGCGCTACAAATAAACTTCGAGCTAAGATTTCCGAAACAGCAGACAACTGCTCTTGGGCACAAGAGAGCCGACACTACGAGCACGGGCGTTGCCTTACAAAGACTGAACATCGCCGACCGTCGTGGCAATCTTGCTCTCGAAGCTGGCCACTAACATCAACGTAAGAGCTAAGCATGAATGATACTATTGAGCGTTCGTAAGTGTGAGGTAACAGAACGTGGGATATCTATAATGCTTTCGTTTAGGCAGCTTTTGTGGGCCGAGACTGGAGTCTTTCCATCATCTTCACCAGGTCGGCCAGAGATTGTGCCTGCATTTTTTCCATCACACGGCTGCGGTGAACCTTGACGGTGTTCTCGGCAGTTCCAATCTCAGCCGCGATCTGTTTGTTGAGCATGCCCGAGAAGACCAGGGCGGCGACTTCGCGCTCCCGTGGCGTCAGGGATTCGAAGCGTTCCCGCAAAACTGCGATTTCCGCCTCTTGCTGGCGCCTGACCCGATCCTTAGCCAATGCGAGATGAATCGCATCCAGCAAATCCTGATCGCGAAATGGCTTGGTGAGGAACTCGACGGCTCCAGTCTTCATGGCTCGGACCGTCATAGGAACGTCGGCATGGGCGGTAACAAAGATGATCGGAATGGGAATGTGGGCCTTGGCCAACTCTTGCTGAAAATCGAGCCCACTTATCCCCGGCAACCTGATGTCGAGCACGAGGCAACTGGGCACATCGGGACGCCTGCCCTGCAGGAATTCCTGTGGGGACGCGAACAGCTCGACCTGCAAACCTTCCGCTCCGAGGAGGCGTTTGATCGCGCGACGAACCGAGGGATCGTCATCGACCACGAAAACGATGGGTGCGGGCTCATTCATGCGGCACTATTCTCAGAAGCACTATTCCCAATGGCTGGCAGGATAAATTGAAAGATCGCACCCTGCGAACGTGAGACGGTCCGCAAACGGCCACCATGGGACTCGATAATGGAGCGACTGATCGACAATCCCATTCCGATACCCTGCGGCTTGGTGGTGAAGAATGGTTCAAAGATACGGTCTGCTCGCTCCGGATCTAGTCCTATTCCAGAATCCTGAACTTGGATCAGCACACCATCAGCGTGCTTTTCCGATTTGATCTCAAGCTTCCGTGGCCGGTCATTGACGGTACGCATTGCGTCGATGCCGTTCATGGCCAGGTTGATCAAAACCTGTTGGAGTTGGACCCGGTCGCCTAGTATGAGAGGCAGATCGGCGGCAAGGTCGAGCCGGACTTGTACACGGCTTAGGGCTGCCTCGTTGCGCAGAAGAACGGTCACTTCTTGAATCAGATCATTGATGTTCAGTTCAACCCTATCGGGAGCGCCCTTCTTCAACAGCAGCGCGCGAACCTGCGAAATGACGGCACTAACCCGGGTTGCGTCCTCCACAATCTCTTTCATTGCCTCCTGCAGCTCCTGCAAATTCGGCGTCCCACTTGCGAGCTGGCGCAGGGCAAAATTGCTGGTCGTGACCACCGCAGTCAGGGGTTGATTGACTTCGTGGGCAATGGAGGCGACCAACTCTCCCATGGCCACGGCGCGGGTGACGTGAGCAAGCTCCGCCTGCGCCTCGTGGAGCGACTGTTCCGCCCGCTTTCGATCCTCGATATCGGTATTCGTGCCGTACCATCTGACGATGCGCCCCGTAGAGTCCCGCAGCGGCACGCCGCGCGCTAGAAACCATCGATACTGCCCGTCGGCCCCGCGATGACGCTCTTCCTGCTCGTAGGGCGTTCCATTCAGCACGGACTCGCGCCAGGCTTTCAGCACCCGCTCCTTATCCTCGGGATGAAGCATGCTCTGCCAACCCTCGCCTTGCAGTTCTTCCTGGGTGAGACCCATGTAGGAGCGCCATTGCGCGTTGCAGAAATCCAGCGAGCCATCGGGCGGACCACTCCAGATCTGTTGCGGGATTGTGTCGATCACGAGTCGCAAGTAATCTTCGCTCCGCCGCAAGGCGTCTTCGACCCGCTGGCGATCGGCAATTTCCCGGCGCAGCTCCTGGTTGGCGGCTTCCAGTTGTCTGGTGCGCTCGACGACACGTTGCTCGAGCTCTTCGTTGAGTCGCCGGACTGCGGCCTCCGCCTGTCGATCCACCGATGAGGTCACGATGGCTGCGCTGAGGACGAGAAAAGTAACAATAGCAAGTCCATTGTTGGCGAGCGGAGAAACGCTTACAGCGTGGGACAGGTCCGGGGGCACTGCAGTGGATACAAAACTGGCTGCGGCCATGCCGGTGTAATGCATGGCGGAGATCGCGGCCCCCATGACCACAGCGCTGCCGATCCTTCGCAGAGCCGTTCCCTTCGTCACCTCTCGCAGATCGAACGCGAGTATCAACGCGGCAAGAGAAAACACGATCGCGAGCACAACGGACAGGATCACGATTCGAAGATCGAACCGGCACACGGCGGCTAGTCGCATGGCGGACATGTTGAGGTAATGCAAGGCAGCTATGCCGCCGCCCATGACTAAGCTGCCGGTGAAAACCTGAACCCGGCCCATTTTTGGTCGACTCACTACATAGAGCGCGACGGCCGAGGCAAGGGCAGCGACGACGAGCGACAGCAGAACAGTCGGCCAATGGTAGGCTATCGCGATCGGCAAGCGGAAGGCGAGCATCCCCTTGAAGTGCATCGCCCAGATGCCGATGCCCATCGCGATGGCGCCACCGGCCAGCCAGAGCGCGCGCGCACGGCCGCGTGCGGCGGTTACACGCCCCGCAAGATCGAGTGCGGCATAGGAGGCGGCGATGGCGATCAATATCGAGCGTGCCACCTCGCCGTAGTCGTAGGAGCCAGTCAGTGCCGCCCTTGCAGAGATCATCATCAGAGGATCTCCTTCACCGGTTTAACGAAGCCCAGGAATCGACACTTAAAATCAAGAACTGGATTGTGTCAATACATGTTCCGACCCGAGCTGAGAAGTGTTAGGAGATTGTTACTCCGTCTCCGGGCGACAGGCAAGCGGTTTCTTGCTACCTTCCATAGTGACCGTGCTCGAATCCTGGCTTCAAGGATACTTTCACGATTGAACTGCCCTCGCCGTAATCCCTGGGCAAATAGTCTGAAAGAGTGCTGTAGATTCGTCATTTCGTTGATCACCGGGTTACAAAATACGAACAGATCGTCCAAGTCGAGGACAGGAGCCGGAACAGTCAAACCTTCCGGCAGAAGGCCGAAATTTCGGCGCGTCTAAATGGGCGGCAACCGTTCCAGAATACGAACAAACAGTCTTCTTACTTTCGATTTCGACTATAGAAAGAAGCGGCTCACTTTGTTACATTTGTGGAACGAAAACGCTTGGGGTGCCCAGTGGAAATCAGCGGAGGAAGCAAACTTCGTGTTTTGAGAGAATCGCTTGGTTGCACAATGCGCGATGTGGAAAGTGCCAGTCTTCAGATTGCCAGAAGGCTGGGCAGCGAGGAATTTGCCATTCCTCCCAGCCGCCTTTCGGATGTCGAGACCAAGGGAGTTGTTCCCAGCATCTTCCGTCTTTACTCCCTGGCGGCGATTTACCGTTGTGAGTATCGGGAATTGCTGTCGTGGTACGGGGTGGACCTGGACGGCATCCATTTGGATCTCGGAGTGGCGCATCCTCCCAGTTCCCATTTTTCGACCGCGTCGGAAAACATCGCCCAGGTTTCCGTCCCGGTTCGCCTGGATCCCGGGTTTAACGTTCAGACGACCACGAACTTCGGGCGGATGATTGAAAAATGGGGAACTGTCCCGCTCTCGTATCTGTCCGTGTTGGCCGCGGACGGACGCTACACGTATGGCTATATCGGAGCGGACGATTTCACCATGTACCCGATTCTGCCTCCCGGCAGTTTCGTGCAAGTGGACGAAGCCATGAACAAGGCGGCGGAGCGAGCATGGCGCTCTGAGTATGAGCGTCCCATCTATTTCATCGAGACGCGGGAGGGCTTTGTCTGTTCCTGGTGTCACGTGCGGCGCGACACGATCGTCCTGCAACCGCACCCCTTGTCGCCGGTGCCGGTCCGCATTCTGCGGCATCCCCAAGAGGCCGAGATTATTGGACAGGTGGTGGGGGTAGCGATGCGTTTAGGTGACTGGCACGTGCTGGGCTCTGCAGCAGAGCCGAAAGCGCGTGCAGCACTGCCATGAGGTGCTTCTCAGAAGCTTCCGCCGACCGTTCCGGCAGGGCTTGCGGCGCGCGTTTTTCCAAGGCCAGGAGAAACTGAGGATTCGTGAGCTGCGCGCTTAACGCGGAACGTCTTAGATCATCATCCAACGCGCGCAAAGGTGTTCTCAACACCTGAGTAAGTACCGCGGCGTGCAAGGTTCGGATCGCGTATCCCGACGCTTCCTTCCCATGGGTTTTTCCCATTCCCCAATGCGAATATTTCCCGCGGCCGTTGTGAATCCCTGCAATGTAATGCAATTTACCGAGTAGTCCTGGGATCGCCGCCAGAGTCGTGCTTTCAAAGTCTTCGAGAGCGGATCTCAGCGCCATAGATTTACTTTATCCGACAAGTCTTCTCCAGTCCCCAAGAAATTTACTTTTTCCGAAAACCTATTGAACGGAGCGTTTCCGTTCAACAGAGCGCTGCATTGGGCAGAGTCGCACGGAAGTTTTTCTTTTCAAAGGAGAAACACCGTGAAGAAACTCTTGCTCTTCCTCGCCGGAGTCGTGTTACTAACCACCACAACCCTGTCCAGTTTCGCGGATGGAAATCCCTGGCCCCTGTGTCCTCCAAATCAACCGAACTGCATCCGTTAACAAACATCGGGGCGCGAATCGGGCTCCCATAAGAGAGGCGCTACGGTTACCGGCGAGATACTCGGCTAGCCTCACCGTTCCCGCAGGCCTAGGGGGCGGAGTGGAATGTCCGTCCCAGATTGCAAATTTGGGCGGGGCGAACTATAGTGCCGTGTACCGCTATGGCGCAGTGGTATAAGTTTGTCCTGTATTACCTGTGGGTCGCGCCCCATGTTTTTCTTGCCGTGGTAGTGGTGCTCATGTTCGCTCAGCGCCTGTACAAGACCTTCCGCATATTCTTCCTGTACTGCCTGTACGAAATTATTGCGTTTCTCATTCTCTTCATCTATCGCGACGCAGTCAATGCGCCCACTTGGAACGTTTTCTACCGGTATTTTTTCATTGCAACTCTGGCGGGAAGCGCAGCGCTGCGGTTTGGCGTCATCCAGGAGATATTCAACCATGTGTTTCGAGACTACGCACGACTGGAAACTCTGGCCACGAATTCCATACGTTGGCTGACCATCCTTCTATTCCTCGCCGCCATTGTGACAGCTTTCTATTCCTCCGGGAGGACTGCCTTCGATAGCCTGATGGCCGGGGTGGGGTTGCTGAACCGGGGTGTGGCTATCATCCAGGCCGGGTTACTGCTTTTTCTTTTCTGGTTTTCCAGGATGTTCGGCCTGTCGTTGCGCGGTTTCGCGTTCGGCATCGCATTAGGTTTTGGAGTGCTTGCCAGCACGGACCTGGCAGTTTCAGCAACGCGGCTGGCCGACGTGCCGGCGGATGTCCAAAAACTGCTGAATCTTTTGCCGACCGGGAGCTACCACGTTTCCGTCTTGGTCTGGCTGGGTTATTTGCTGGCAGCGGAAAAGCCAGCAGGCGCCGCAACGTGTCCGGTACCCGAACTGGATCAATGGAGCGCAGAACTGAAGAGATCCCGATGAATGCCACGCTCGTGTTTGTTCTGCTCGCGCTCACGCTGCTGGCGTTGTTTGCCTGCCTCGCCACGCGCCGTGCCAAGAACTTGCCCGATGCCGATCACGCCTTGACTGCTATCCGGTCGATCGACATTGAGGCGTTCCGAAATCTGATAGATCCCCAGGAAGAGACTTTTTTGCGGACCAGCCTGTCTGCCCCGGAATTTAGGAGAGTCAAGCGGGAAAGAACCCGGGCAGCTCTTGCCTATGTGAAAGCATTGTCCCAAGTCTCGCTCCAGTTCGCCCATTTCGGTGATGTGGCCCGGAAGAATCCAGATCCCGCCATCGCAGCCTCGGGGAGGCAAATCGCAAATAGCGCGATTTACCTGCGTCTGCGTGCGCTGGATGCGAGCGTACAGTTGACCTTGTCGGCGATCTTCCCCGGTTCCGGTCCACGCGCCTTGCGTTCCCTGCTTGAGCAATACGATCATGCAACCTCTCTGCTGCAGAGCCACCACGGACTTCAACGCGCCCGAAGTCAGGTGTCGTAGCGATCCGCTGCATCGCCAATGGTCGAACACACTGTCGCCGACTCCGACCGTCAACTGACTTCCCTTAAATGAGTTAACAGTTCTCGAATCCCGCGAGTGTGGGGTCCGAACGTATAGCTCCTATAAGGAAAACCAGAGCCGGATTCGGCTGTGGGTACCGTATAATGACCATGCTGATGAAAGCCTACGTGTATGTCTCTTTGAAGAAGAGTGTGCTGGATCCACAGGGCAAGACTATCCACGGCGCTCTAACAAAAATTGGCTACAAGAGTCTCCAGGAAGTGCGGCAAGGAAAGTACTTCGAGATTACTCTCAATGGCGGCGTGTCGAAAGATGAAGCGCAAGCGGAAGTGGAACGGATCGCGCGCGAAGTTCTAACGAACCCGGTCATCGAAGAATTCCGTTTCTCCCTCGAAGACTAGAGTCTCCGGTCCGCGGCAGATGGGCGGTATGTTGTGCCCGAAAATCACCGGTTCCCCCCACCGAAACAATCATAAGGAGCTAACCAGCCAATGTGCGGCATTGTCGGCTATGTAGGTAAGAAACAGGTTGTGCCCGTCATTATTGATGGATTGAAGCGGCTGGAGTACCGCGGGTACGACTCGGCAGGCATTGCGGTGGCGGGCAACGGCGAGGGGTTGCAAATCCGGCGCGCGGAAGGCAAGCTGCGCAATTTGGAAGAAGCGATCCGGCTGAAACCGCTCGACGGGACCTACGGCATCGGACATACACGCTGGGCCACGCATGGCCGTCCGACCGAAGAGAACGCGCACCCGCACCGCGATTGCAGCGGCCGGATCGTGGTGGTGCACAATGGCATCGTCGAAAACTATCTCTCGCTCAAGAAGAAGCTGACTGAGGAAGGCCACAAGTTCACCACCGAGACCGATACGGAGATCATCGCCCACCTGATCGAGAAGTACTACCTGAAGAGTGGCAATGGACACCGGCCGAAACTCGAAGAAGCGGTGCGCAAGGCCGTGAAGGAACTTACGGGCGTGTTTGCGTTGGTCGTAATCGCGATTGACGAACCGAACAAGATTGTGGCCGCGCGGAATGGACCGCCTGCGGTGATTGGCTTGGGGAAGGACGAATACTTCGTGGCCTCGGACGTGCCTGCCATCCTGTATCACACGCGCGACCTTTTCTTTCTGGCCGATGGCGATCTGGCGATCATCACGCAGGAAGGCGTGCGGGTTACGGACTTTGACGGGAATCCGGTGGAGCGGAAGCCACAGCATGTCACCTGGGATCCGATCATGGCGGAAAAGGGCGGCTTCAAGCACTTCATGCTCAAGGAGATTTATGAGCAGCCGCGCACCGTTCGCGACACCACGCTGGGGCGTGTCTCCCAGGACAGCGGACAGATTTTTCTCGATGAGATGCACGTGACGGAAGCCGAGTTCAAGGCTCTGAGCAAGATCAATATCGCGGCGTGCGGCACCAGTTGGCATGCCGCGCTGGCGGGGAAGTTCATGATCGAAACGCTGGCGCGAGTGCCGGTGGAAGTGGACTACGCAAGCGAGTGGCGGTATCGCGATCCGATCCTGGCGGCGGATGAGCTGACGATGCTGATCTCGCAGTCAGGAGAGACGGCCGACACCATTGCTGCCCAGCGCGAGGCCAAGGGCAAAGGCTCGAAGACGATCGCCATCTGCAACGTGGTGGGATCGATGATCACGCGCGAGGCGGCGGGGACCATCTACACCCACGCCGGGCCGGAAATTGGCGTGGCCTCGACCAAGGCATTCACGGGACAGCTGACGGCACTTTATTTGTTCGCGTTGTATCTGGCGCAAGTGCGGGGCACGATGACGCCCGAACAAGCGAAGAACGCGGTCCAGCAACTGACGCGCATTCCGGGGAAGCTCGAACAGATCCTGACGCATGACGAAGCTTGCGACGAGCTGGCCAAGACTTACATTCGCGCGCAAGATTTCCTGTTTCTTGGACGCGGCATTCACTATCCGATTGCGCTGGAGGGCGCGCTCAAACTCAAGGAAATTTCCTACATCCATGCCGAAGGGTATCCGGCGGGCGAGATGAAACACGGGCCGAACGCGCTGATCGACGAGAACCTGCCGGTGGTGATCGTCGCCACGCGGGACGTGAACAGCCCGCACTCGATGGTGCGGTACGAGAAGACGATGTCGAACCTGAAAGAAGTAAAGGCTCGTTCCGGAATCGTTATCGCGCTCGCCACCGAAGGCGACCAAGAGATCACCGAGGAAGCCGACCACGTGCTGTTCGTGCCGCCGGCGCCGGAAGAACTCTCGGCGATATTGGAGATCGTTCCACTGCAACTGCTGGCGTATCACATCGCTGTGCGCCGCGGATGCGACGTGGATCAGCCACGCAATCTGGCGAAGTCGGTGACGGTGGAGTAGGGAGCCGTCAGCCATCAGTCGTCAGAAAAACTCAGGGTGCCCCACCCATTCGCGTTCTTTGCGAATGAGCGGGTGTGTGCGCCGCACGTACTTGAATGGTCTAGTTCCCGCGTTTTGTCAGCAGCGCGGCTTGGCTGCGGGGAATTGCGGGGCGACCGGTGACTTCGAGACCTGCGGCGGCTGCGTCCTGCAATTCGGCATCGAAGGCGGGCTTCTTCACGTGGCCCGAGGGTTCTGCCAGCAAGAGCGTTGCGCCTGGCTTCATGGCTTGCGCTACTTCGGCGAAGAAGCGGCCGGAGCTGGGCATTTCGTGCACCACCGCCATGGCGAGTGCGAAATCAACCTTGCCCTGCAGATCCTGCAACCCCAGCGAATCGGATGGAGCCAGGCGCGCATCGGTGCGTTCGAGCAGGCCCTTTTTCGCCAGGCGGCGTTTCAGCCCGGCAATCATGCGCGGCTGAACATCGACCGCGACCACTCGGCCGCTTGCACCTACCTGGCGAGCCATTTCCACTGTGAAGAATCCCATGCCTGGGCCGGGTTCGAGGACGATCATTCCTTCCCGGACGTAGGGCCTGAGGATCGCGGCCGGGTCCTGTAACAGGCGGCGCAACGGACTGGCTAACACATAGCCAAGCCACCAGGGGCAAATGCGGTGTCCCATTTTCTGCTCCTTGAAAGCGTCGAGCGGCTTGCCACAATCATCTAGATGAATGATGGCCCAGTTCCAGACCTATTCCGCACGACTGCTGCGCTCGGTGCCGCTCTCCGAGTTTACCAAGCACATTGAATTTGAAGTGCAGGGAGTACCCCGTTTTGGGTTCGTCGCTGGGCAGTGGTTGTCGGTCAAAGCTATGACGCCAGAGGGTGAGGAGATTACGCGAGCGTACTCGATTGCGTCGGCGCCTTCCGAGCATGCGCGTTTTGCTTTTTGCCTGAATCGCGTGCAGGACGGGTACATGTCGAACTACCTGTGCGATCTAGGTGAAGGTGCCGAGATATCATTTCAAGGTCCGTTTGGGGATTTTGTTCTGCGGCCGCCGCTGCGGGACACGCTGATGATTGCCACGGGAACTGGGATTGCGCCGTTTCGGTCGATGCTGCATGGATTGTCTGAATCCGGACACGAAGGTGAGGGCACCGCGGGACGGGCAGGGGCGCCCGTCGCTCCACTCCAGCAAGCGCAGTTCTGGCTTTTGTTTGGCTCGCGCCATGAGCAGGACATTTGCTATCGCGAGGAGTTCGAGCGTCTGGCGGCGGAGCACTCCAATTTCCATTTCATGCCCACGCTCAGTCGCGGCGGACCCGAGTGGCAGGGCTTGCGTGGATACGTGCAGGAGCATGTGAAAGAAGTTGTGGTCGATCGCAGGGATATGCAGGCTTACATCTGCGGTCTCGACAAGATGGTGAGCGCCAATCGCGAGCTGCTGAAAAGCCTGGGGTGGGATCGGAAGTCGATCCGGTACGAAAAGTACGATTAGGGCATGCAGAGTGTCTGAAAGCTTAACCACAGAGGACACGGAGTTCACAGAGGAAGACGAAACTTAGGCTCAGTTTCCTTTAGAATGACGAGTCCTTAAAGGAGAACGATCGTGTACGTCGCAGACAACAAGCGGTATGATTCCATGCAGTATCGCCGTTCGGGACGCAGTGGCATTCAACTACCCGCCGTTTCACTGGGGCTCTGGCACAACTTTGGAGGCGTGGACAATTTTGAGAACGCGCGCGCCATGCTGCGGCGGGCGTTCGACCTTGGCATCACGCACTTCGATCTGGCCAATAACTACGGGCCTCCCTACGGATCGGCGGAAGAGAACTTTGGGCAAATTTTCAAGAAAGATTTTCTTCCCTACCGCGACGAGCTGATCATCTCGACCAAAGCGGGATGGGACATGTGGCCGGGGCCGTACGGAAACCTGGGCTCGCGGAAGTACATGCTGGCCAGTCTGGATCAGAGTTTGAAGCGCATGGGGCTGGAGTACGTTGATATTTTCTATCACCACCGGCCCGATCCGGACACGCCGATGGAAGAATCGCTGGGGGCTCTAGACACGGCGGTGCGCTCAGGAAGGGCGCTGTACGCAGGCATTTCCTCGTACAACGCGAAACAGACCGCCGAGGCGGTGAAGATTCTGCGCGCTCTGGGCACGCCTTGCCTGATTCATCAGCCGAAGTATTCGATGTTTGTGCGCGATCCGGAGCAGGGCCTGCTCGATGTGCTGGGGAACGAAGGCGTGGGCTGCATTGTGTTCAGTCCGTTGGCGCAGGGATTGCTGTCCGACCGGTACCTCAAGGGAATCCCCGAGGACTCGCGGGCGGCGCGTGATTTCTTTCTGAAGAAGGAGAATATCTCCGAAGCAATGCTCGCCATGGTGCGCGCGCTGAACGACATTGCCCGCGAGCGCGGGCAGACACTGGCGGAGATGGCGGTGGCTTGGGTGCTGCGGGACCCGCGCGTGACGAGCGCGCTGGTGGGGACGAGCAAGGTTTCGCAGGTGGACGACAACGTTGCCGCGCTGAAGAACCTGAAGTTTTCCGCAGAAGAGCTGAAGAAGATTGACAGCATTCTTGGCGAGGCCCACTCATCGCAAAGTGCGCGATGAGTGGGGCACCCGCCCCCTTTCCGATGACAGCGGCACACATGTCGAACGTGATTCGTTGCTCGTGGGCGAGGAACGATCTTTCCATTCAGTATCACGACCGGGAGTGGGGCGTTCCCCTGCACGATGACCGGGCTCTTTTTGAATTCCTGATTCTCGAGGGTGCGCAGGCCGGGCTTAGTTGGGACACGATTCTGAAGAAGCGCGACAACTACCGGGCGGCGTTCAATGGCTTCGACGCGAAGAAGATCGCACAATACGACCGGCGGAAGATGCTGGCACTGATGCGAAACGAAGGCATCGTGAGGAACCGGCTGAAAATTTTCTCCGCCGTGAAGAATGCCGAGGCGTTTCTTGCAGTGCAGAAGGAGTTTGGATCGTTCGACCGCTACATCTGGCAGTTCGTCGGCGGCAAGCAACGCGTGAATGCGTGGAAGACGAAAAAAGTGCCTAGCCGGACGGCCGAGTCCGATGCGATGAGCAAAGATCTCAGGAAGCGCGGGTTCAACTTTGTCGGCTCGACGATCTGCTATGCATTCATGCAGGCGACGGGGATGGTGAACGACCATGCGGTGGAGTGCTTCCGGTACCGGCAGGTCGGGAATTGAAGACGTTGCTGGTTCCGAGCTGTCAGGGGATTGAAGTTTTTTGGCATTCGTAGAGTTGCATTTCCCGTACGTCCCGGAGGGACAACTGAAAATAGCCCGGCGTTTCAACGCCGGGAGTTTGGCCCCTGTACTCGGCCAGTCCCGGCAGGGACGACTGGTCCGGGGAAATGCTCCGGGGCTGTTTCAGTCGTGCCCACGGCACTCTTCTCGGTGTTGCATTTGAGTCCCGCCACTGAAGTGGCGGGCTATTGGCAACGGTCCCTCCGGGACCCATCTTCGGGCGATCTTGCATGCAGGGACACCACGGTCAAAGCGTGGTTTCTATGGCGAGCGTCATTCCAATGCCTCCGCTTACGCAGAGGGTGGCTAGCCCTCGGCGGGCTTTGCGCTTCAGCATTTCGTGGAGCAGGGTGACGGTGATGCGCGTGCCGGTGCAGCCGATGGGGTGGCCAAGCGCGATCGCGCCTCCGTTGACGTTGAGCTTCTCGCGATCGAAGTGCAATTCGCGGTCGCAGGCTAGCACCTGGGCGGCGAAGGCTTCGTTTAATTCGATCAGGTCGAAGTCGGCGAGTTTGAGGCCGTGCTTCTGCTCCAGTTTGCCGATGGCGGGAACAGGGCCGATTCCCATGATGCGGGGATCAACGCCGGCCGAGGTGGCGGCCATGATCCGGGCCAGTGGCTTCAGGTTGTGCTGCTGTACGAATTTTTCGCTGGCCAGTACGACCGCTGCCGCGCCATCGGTAATACCGGAAGAATTTGCGGCAGTGATGGTGCCGGTCTTTGAAAACACGGGTGGCAGCTTGGCCATCTTTTCCAGCGTGGCTTCGAGAAACAAGTGTTCGTCGCGCGCGAAAACCGTTGCGCCTTTCTTCCCTTCGATCGTGACTGGAGCAATCTCGGCGTCGAAGCGTCCGCTCGATTGGGCAGCAGCCGCTCGCTGCTGCGATACCAGCGCGAACTGGTCTTGTTCTTCGCGCGAGATGTGGTATTGCGTGGCGAGCGTCTCCGCTGTTTCTCCCATGACCATCTTTGCCATGGGGCAGAAGAAGCCGTCGCGATACATGCCGTCGACCAGTTCCTGATGGCCCAGTCGGTATCCCCAGCGCGCGCCGTCGAGATAGTAGGGAAGGCGCGACATGGATTCGGCGCCTCCGGCGAGCACGCAATCGAGGTTGCCGGTGGCAATTTCCTGGTAACCGAGAGCGATCGACTTGAGGCCCGAGGCGCAGGCTTTATTCACCGTGTAGGCGGGGACTTCCTGAGGGACGCCGCTGCGGATCGAGATCTGTCGCGCTGGGTTGGGGCCGCCGCCAGCCTGACGGGCGTTGCCGAAAATGGTTTCTTCGACTTGCTGTGGTTGGACTCCGGCGCGCTCGATCACAGCTTTCGCCGCAACTACGCCGAGATCGACGGCGGTCTGCGAGGCGAGCGAGCCGCCAAACTTTCCGATCGGCGTGCGAACGGCGGAGAGAATGTACACGTTGTTCAACGGGGCCTCCGGAACTTTTTAGTCTAGCATTGGCGCTCGTCACGCCCGGGGTAAACTGATTCTGCCCGTAGGGACGAGGCTTGCCTCGTCTCCGCTGCGGCAACAATGCGGCTGGCAAGCATTGCGGGTAGCATTGAGACGCGGCAAGCGGCGACTCTACAACGATGAACATTCTCTATGGAATCAATACGGTGACCGAGGCGCTGAAGGCTCGATCGCGAGCTTTCGAGTGGGTGGGCGTGGCGAAGGAGCGGAACGACATTCGCCTGCAACGCATTATTGACGAATGCCGCAAAGCGGGGGTTGCGGTGCGCGTTCTGTCGCGAGTGGAACTTGATCGCATGGCGGTGCCGGGAGCACACCAGGGCATTGTGGCGGTGACCTCGGCGAAGCAGTACACAGATCTGGATGATCTGGTGGCGGCGCGGCGCGGGGAGCATTCCCTGATCGTGGTGCTGGACGGCGTCGAAGACCCGCACAACCTGGGGGCAATTTTGCGGACGGCCGATGCGGCGGGCGCCGATGGTGTGGTGATCCCGGAGCGGCGGGCGGTGGGCGTGACGGGCACGGTGGCGAAGTCATCGGCGGGGGCGAGCGAGCATCTGCCGATTGCCAAGGTCACGAACATTTCGCGTGCTCTTGAAGAATTGAAGACGAAGGAAATGTGGGTGGTTGGCCTGGATGAGCGCGGACCCCAGACGTACGACGCGGTCGACTACAAAATGCACTGCGCGGTGGTGCTGGGGGCGGAAGGCAAGGGGCTGCACGACCTGGTGCGCAAACACTGCGATTTTCTGGTGTCGATCCCGATGTTGGGCCGGGTGCCGTCGTTGAATGTTTCGGTGGCGGCGGGCGTGGTGCTGTATGAAGTGGTGCGGCAAAGGCGGCTGGGTGCATCCAAGAAATCATGAGATTCCTCTGTGTCCTCTGTCTCCTCTGTGGTTCAAGCTTTTTCGCTGCCGCGCTGGACCGGGAAGGTTTCACCATCACGAAGTACGATCTCGAGATCCGCCTCGAGCCGGAGCAGCAGAGGCTCGGTGCTCGGGGCCGAATCACGTTGCGCAACGACTCGGCGAAGCCGCAGAAGGTCGTCGCGTTGCAGATTTCTTCCTCGCTGAACTGGCGGGCGATTCGTGTGGACGGCAAGGCGGTCCAGTTTGTCTCCCAAACCTACGAATCAGACATTGATCACACCGGCGCTTTGTCCGAAGCAGTGGTTACTCTGCCGGCCGAGATCAAACCGAAGGATTCAGTGGAGGTCGAAATCGGCTATGAGGGCGTGATCCGACTGGATTCGACTCGGCTGACGCGGGTTGGCGTGCCGGAGGAACTCGCCAAGCACACAAGTTGGGATCAGATCAGCCATTCGTTCACGGCAGTGCGCGGCGCGGGATATGTGACGTGGTATCCGATTACGACTGAGTCGGCGGATTTCTCAGAAGGGAACAGCCTGTTCGAGGTGGTGGACCGGTGGAAGGCGCGGGAAGCGGCGAGTGTAATGATTCTCAGCCTTTGCGTGACGGGGGATTCGGTAATCTCGGTCCTTATGGGCGATGTCACCCGTGGAGTGCGGGCCGGTTCGAGGAGTGCCACCGATCATGCCCAATCGTTCACTTCTTGCGCCGAACACCGTTTCGAGCCTTTCGGAACTGTCACGCCCACATTCCTGGTTGCCAGCTATCAAACCGAATCAAAGCCACCCTTGACTTTGTTCAGCCTCTCGGGCCACGAGGCGGGCGTTGCGAAATACGCCGCCGCCTTTGAACCTGCGTCGAAGTTTGCAACGGGGTGGTTCGGCAAGCCAAGCGCGCCGGTTGCGATCGCTGATTTCGCCGATCCGCATTCGGCTCCCTTTGAGAGCGGTACGTTGCTGCTGGCATCAATGGCCGCCGAGGACTCGAAGCTGGCCGGCATCAACCTGGTTCATGAACTTGTGCATTCGGCGGTGTGGTCGCCGAGGCCGTGGGTGTACGAGGGGTTGGCGCACTTTGCGGAAGCGATGTATCGGGAAGAACAGGGCGGGCGGCAGGCTGCGCTCGATCTTCTGGGAATTCATCGCGCAACGTTTCTGGAGGCGGAGAAAGACGTCGCCGCTAGCCCGGCCAAGAACGCTGGTCAGCCGCTAGCCACGACCTTCGATGAAGTCTACTTCCGCAGCAAGGCCGCGTATGTCTGGTGGATGCTGCGCGATATGGTGGGTGACGACGCGCTGCAGTCGGCGATTGGGAAGTATCGTGCAGCCGACGACAAAGATCCAAAATACGTTGAGCAGTTAATTGCCTCTTCGGGCAAGCGTGATCTGAGCTGGTTTTTCGACGATTGGGTCTATCATGATCGCGGGTTGCCGGATTTTCGCGTGCAGTCGGTGCATCCGTGGAAGACGGAGAAGGCAGTGCAGATGATCACGGTCACGCTGGAGAATCTGGGAACTGCGGGCGCCGAAGTTCCGTTCACCATCCACTGCGAAGCTGGCGACGTCACGCGGCGGCTGGAGGTTCGCGCGAAGAGCACGGCCACGACTCGGGTCGAGTTGCCGGGTGCTCCCATCGAGATCGTGGTGAATGACGGGAGTGTTCCGGAGAGTGATGTGTCGAACAATGTGTTTAAGGTTGCGGCGCCTTAGGTGTGATCTCGGGGTCAGTTGCAGACAAACTTGAACCACAGAGGACACAGAGGTTCACAGAGGAAACCTTGGCGCATGGTAGATTGAGCTTCTTGGGTAAGGAGAGAGAGCTTGGCCTACATTCAATTTCTGGGCGCGGCTGGCACGGTGACTGGATCGAAGCACCTGATCAACACCACCTACGATTCGGGCGGCAAGCAGGGAATTCAGGTTCTGATTGACTGCGGTCTCTTTCAGGGACAAAAGGAATGGCGCGAACGGAACTGGCAGGACACTCCGGTTCCCGCGCGCGAGATTGATGCCGTTATTCTCACGCACGCTCATCTGGATCACTGCGGCTGGATTCCGCGGCTGGTGAAGGAAGGGTTCCGCGGGCCGATCTACGCGACCCAGGCGACCATTGATCTCTGTTCGGTGGTGCTGCCGGATTCGGGACATCTGCAGGAAGAAGACGCCGCGTTCCACAACACGAAAGGGTCGTCAAAACACAGTCCGGCTCTGCCGCTGTACACGCTTGAGGAGGCGCAGGACTGCCTGCAATACTTCAAGCCGGTCGTGGTCGAGGAGACGACGCAGCTTAGCCCTGAGCTGTCGTTTCGCTTTGTGCACGCCGCGCACATCCTCGGGTCGTGCATGGCAGAAGTTGTGCTGACGACGAATGGCCAATCGCGCCGCCTGCTGTTTACAGGAGACATTGGGCGCGTACGCGACAGTCAGGTTGCGCCCGGGAAGGTCGTGCATTCGGGACCGCAGGAAGGCGAATCGGCGGATGTGCTGGTGATGGAGTCGACGTATGGGAACCGGCAGCACCCGGACACCGACCCGCGGCCGGAATTGGCCAGACTCATTCGCGAAACGGTGGAGCGTGGAGGCAGCATCGTCGTTCCCGCATTCGCGGTCGAACGCACGCAGAAATTTATCTTCATCGTGAAAGAACTGATGGAGTCGGGACAGATTCCTCGCATTCCCGTGTATTGCGACAGCCCGATGGCGATCAAGGCAGTCGAAATCTTCCTGAAGCACTCCGAGGAGTACACGGTGCAGGCGGCCGACCTGATCAAGAAGTACGGATCGCCGATCGAATGGCCGGGGTTCACGTTTGCGCAGACGGCTGAGCAGTCGAAAAAGATCAACGACAGCCAGTTTCCGTCGATCATCATCTCGTCGAGTGGCATGGTGACGGGCGGACGGATTCTCCATCACCTTGCGCAACGGCTGCCCGATCCGAAGAATCTGGTGATCTTTATTGGCTTTCAGGCGCCGGGGACGCGGGGAGCAATCATCAAGGACCGCGGGCCCGAGGTAAAAATCTTCGGTGATTTTGTGCCCATTCGCGCGCAGGTCGCAGCGCTCGAGCAATTCAGCGATCATGCCGATCCTCCGGAGTTGCTGGAGTGGCTGCGGACCTTTGCCGGCAAGCCGGGTGTGACCTATCTGGTGCATGGTGAGCCGGCGGCTTCGTCGCAGTTGCGTGACCTGATGAAGAGGGAACTGGGATGGAACGTGCAGGTGGCGGAGTACAAGGAGAGAGTGGAAGTGAAGTAGGACTTATGATAGAGGCAGAGCTGAAGAAACATCTCGATGTGGCGGAGAAGAGCCCGAAGGAGATCGCGGCAGCCGTCTCCGGCTTGTCGGAAAACGTCCTGCGCTACAAGCCTTGCCCCGAAAAATGGTGCGTGCTGGAAGTCCTTGGGCATTTGGCTGATGCTGAAATCATTTTGGGATACCGCATGCGGCAGATGCTGGCCGACGAGAAACCGGTAATCGCTCCCATAGACCAAGACGCGTGGGCGCGCAATTTGAACTATCTCAACTCTCCGGTCGCGGAACTGGTCGCGTTCTACGGATTGGCGCGGCATCACAACTTGCGTCTATTGCGCGGGTTGACGGAGGCGGATTTGTCTAAGTCCGCGCACCACCCCGAACTGCAGCGTCCAATGACGGTCGCGGAGATCGTCGAGAGAATCGGCAGGCATGGCGCCGGGCACCTCGCGCAGATTGAGAAGCTGAAGAAGGCCGCGGCAAGCAGGCCTGGTCAGTAGCCAGCGATATGCATAGGTCCTCCGCTTCGCTCAGGAAGACAATGATCGGTGGCGAGTGGAAAACTCAATCAGGCCGTCTAACTTTTTGAGCGCTCCGCCGGAGTCAATGGCATTCGCAGCCAGCGGCACGCCATCCCGTAAGTGATCGGCGCGTCCGGCGGCCACCAGGGCGGCGGCGGCGTTGAGCAGCACGACGTCGCGGCGGGCTGACTTCTCTCCGGCTAGAACGTCTCGGATCAAGGTTGCATTTAGCGCAGCGTCTCCGCCGGAGATGTCTTCTAAAGTGGCTCGCTGCAAGCCAAATTCTTCTGGCGTGACTTCGTAGGTATGCACCTGGCCTTCGCGGACTTCGCCCACTCGGGTGGGGCCGGTGATGGTGATTTCGTCTAGTCCGTCGCTGCCGTGAACGACCAGCGCGCGATGCAGTCCTAACATGCTCAGCGCCTCGGCCAGTTTCTCAACCAGATCACCCGAGTACACGCCGACTACCTGACACGTGGCGCGGGCGGGATTGGTGAGCGGGCCGAGCAGGTTGAAGACGGTACGCAGGCGCAGTTCGCGGCGCGCGGGCTGCACGTATTTCATGGCGGAGTGCATGGCGGGCGCGAACAAAAACGCGATGCCAACTTCTTCCAGGCAGGCGGCAATCCGCGCGGGCGGCAGGTTGATGTTTATGCCGAGAGCTTCCATGACGTCGGCGGATCCACACTTGGACGTTACGCTGCGGTTGCCGTGCTTGGCGACGCGGACGCCGGCGCCGGCGACCACAAACGCGGTTGCGGTCGAGATGTTGAATGTGCCGCTGGTATCGCCGCCCGTGCCGCAGGTATCGACCAGCGCGTCACGCTCGGTGTCGCTGACGTCGAGGGTTCTGTTCTGGTGCAACTCGAGCGGTGTAGCGGCAGCACGGATGGCTTCGGCGAATCCGACAATTTCTTCTACCGTCTCGCCTTTCATGTGCAGCGCCACCAGCAGAGCCGCAATCTGGGCGTCCGTGCACTGACCGGTGAGCACCTCAGACATGACCGCACGCGCCTCGTCACGGGAGAGCGACTGGCGGTGATTGGCGAGGCGGTGGAGGGCGTCGAGGATCATGTCTGGAACTCCAAGCTACCTCACCGTGGAGTTCCTTTCAAATCAGATTGGCCATTTGCAGGGCGGCGATTCTGGCCTGGAAGCGTTCGCGCCAGCTCTCGGGCAACAGTTTCACTTGCACTGCCCTTTGCAGCGACTCCGGGTCTGGCGAGCCTGAAGCATAAAGCCGGAACATTTCGGCGATGGTCAGGTTGGGCACTTCTCCTCCAAGAAATTCGAATTGGTCACCTGCGCCGACTTCGCCCTCCTCGATGACGGAGAAGTAGAAGCCGCTGCGGCCGCTGCGGAGGAAGCGTTCAATGATGTCATCACGCTGGAACTTGGCCGCCAGTTTGAAGCAGGGAAGCCGGGGTGTACGGATCATCACCACCGCCGATCCGACGCGGTAACGATCGCCAACGGATGCCTGAGTCTCAAGTAAGCCTTCGGTGGTCAAGTTCTCGCCGAAGGCGCCCCAATCGAGCGGTTGTCCCGGAAGTTCTGCACGCCAATACTCATAGTGCTCGGAGGGATATCCGTACACCGCCTTGTTCGGACCTCCGTGGACGGAGAGGTCCGCTTGACGGTCGCCGTCGAGGTTCGTGGTCCGCAGCGTGACACGGCCGGACACAGGTTTCTTGAAAATGCCAGTCTTGAAGGTGCTGCCCTTCCAGGCTAGAAGACGCGGCAGGCCAACATTCACCGACAGAAGTCTCATTTGTTATCAGACGGCAGCTGACCGACCCTGGATGCAAATTCGGTTTGCACAACGCTTTGTGACCCTTTTCACAGGCCGATATACCTTGTGCGCTTTGCCGATTGTGCTTGCGTTCTTATAGAATCATCAGTTTGCTGGACTGCCGTTCAAGCCGCAAGCGGGTTCCTCCCAGTTTGGAATCGAGTCGCTGGTAATCCAGGAATCATTATGAAAATTCATGAGTATCAGGCGAAGGGAATCCTGAAGAAGTACGGCGTCGCTGTGCCGCGCGGTACGTTGGCGCTGTCGCAAGAAGAGGCGGAAACAGCCGCGAAGGAGCTGTTGGATTCAGGCGCTACCGGGGTCGTGGTCAAGGCGCAGATCCATGCCGGCGGACGCGGCAAGGGCGGCGGAGTAAAGATCGCCAAGTCCGTTGCGGAAGCTGTCGAGTATGCCGGCAAGATGCTGGGAATGAAGCTGGTGACGCACCAGACTGGCCCGGAAGGCCGCATCGTGCGCCGGTTGCTGATTGAAGAGACGCTGCCGATCGAGAAGGAATTGTATCTCGGTATCCTGGTCGATCGCGGCGAGGGCAAGCCGGTGTTCATGGCGTCGGCCGCGGGCGGCATGGATATTGAGCAGGTCGCGGCGGAGAAGCCGGAAGCGATTCTCAAACAGTACATCGATCCGGGCATGGGGCTGGAGCCGTTCCAGGCGCGCAAGATCGCGTTTGAGCTTGGGCTGAAGGCGGCGCAGATCAATCCGGCCGTGCAGTTTCTGACTGGGCTTTACCGCGCATTTCTGGATACTGATGCGTCGCTGGTGGAAATCAATCCTTTCATCAGCTGCACCGATGGACGGCTATTCGCGCTCGACGCCAAGCTGAATTTTGACGACAATGCGTTGTTCCGGCATGCGGACTTGCGCGAGTTGCGCGACATCACGGAAGAGGATCCGCTGGAAGTCGAAGCGTCGAAATACAGCCTCAACTACATCAAGCTCGACGGCAATGTCGGCTGCATGGTCAACGGCGCTGGCTTGGCGATGGCAACGATGGACATCATCAAGTATGCGGGCGGCATGCCAGCCAACTTCTTGGACGTGGGCGGCGGCGCGAATGCCGAGCAGGTGGCACATGCGTTCGAGATCCTGCTGAGCGACAAGAATGTGCACGCGGTGCTGATCAACATTTTTGGCGGGATCCTGCGTGTGGATACGCTGGCGACCGGGGTGGTCGAGGCGGCGAGGAAGACCCACATGCAGCTGCCTATTGTTTTGCGGCTGGAAGGCACGAACGTTCAGGAAGGCAAGAAGATCCTGCAGGAGTCGGGGCTGAACTTTGTGATCGCTGAGACTATGAAAGACGCGGCCGACAAAGTTGTGGCGGCAGTGAGGAACTAGTTGCGAGGAGCAAGTTTCTGAAAGAGTGTCATCATGGCAATTCTGGCTGATAAGAGAACACGATTGGTGGTGCAAGGGTTGACTGGGCGCGAGGGTACCTTTCACGCGAAGGCATGCGCCGCTTACGGAACGCAGATTGTGGGTGGCGTTACTCCAGGCAAGGGCGGCACCACACACGAGGGGTGGCCGATCTTCAACACTGTCCAGGAGGCGGTGGACAAAACTGGCGCGAATGCTACCGTGATCTTTGTGCCTCCGCCCTATGCCGCGGACGCAATTATGGAAGCCGCGGATGCCGAGGTCGAACTGATCGTCTGCATCACCGAGGGCATTCCGACGCTGGACATGGTGCGCGCGTGGGAATTCCTGCAGAACCGGCGCTCGCGGTTGATTGGGCCGAACTGTCCGGGAATTATCTCTCCGGGAAAGTGCAAGATCGGCATCATGCCAGGACACATTCACAAGGAAGGCAACGTTGGTATCGTGTCGCGGTCTGGGACGCTGACCTACGAGGCGGTGCATCAACTGACGCAGCGCGGGATCGGGCAGTCGACTGCGATCGGCATTGGCGGCGATCCGATTATTGGCACAAATTTCGTGGACGCGCTGGAACTGTTCAATCGCGATCCGCAGACCGAAGCGGTGGTCATGATCGGTGAAATCGGCGGCAACGCGGAAGAGACGGCTGCGGAATTCGTGAAGTCGCACATGAAGAAGCCGGTCGTTGGTTTTATCGCCGGACAGACTGCGCCTCCGGGACGCCGCATGGGCCACGCCGGCGCGATCATTTCCGGTGGCAAGGGCACAGCGGCCGAGAAGATTGCCGCCCTGGAGAAGGCTGGGCTGAAAGTTGCGAAATCGCCCGCCGACATTGGAGAGACGCTGGTGTCGGTGCTGGGGAAAGCAGCAGTTAGCACTTAGCACTTGGCACTTAGCCACTGCTCTTCCGGATAGGCGTCAGGTTGAGGTTTTGCTAAGTGCTAAGTGCTAAGACCTGACACCTGAATTTATGAAAACACTGCAACGTACGCTGACCATCATCAAGCCCGACGCGGTCAAGAAGAACGCGGTCGGAGACATCATCGAGCAGTTCGAGAAGAACGGTTTCCACATCCTGGCCATGAAGATGCTGGAAATCTCCCAGCACCAGGCGGAGCAGTTCTACGCCGTCCATGCCAGCCGGCCGTTTTACAGTTCGCTGACCAAGTTCATGTCGAGTGGACCGATCGTTGTGCTGGCACTGGAGAAGGAAAACGCCATCGCCGACCTGCGCAAGCTCATGGGCTCGACCAACCCGGCGAACGCCGAAGAGGGTACCATCCGCAAGAAGTGGGCCAGCAACATTGAGCACAACGCAATCCACGGCTCCGACGCGGATGAGACGGCTCGCTTCGAGTTGAGTTTTTTTTTCGCAGGGTACGAGCTGGCCCAATGAGAGCAAGTTCTCAGTTCTCGGTTCCCAGTTCTCCGTGAGATCGATCTGAGTGCGGGTTTTCTGAGAACTGAGAACTCAAGTGTCTCTCTGCGCACCAGCGCATTGCGGTTCAGACTGCGCGGACCCAGATTTTCTTCAGTTGCTCACCCGCCGCGGCCCCTGCCAACAATGGAATTGCCGGCAGAATCGCGCTCCCCGTCAACCACAGTGCCAGGCTCGGCACATCCAGCGCCCAGTCCCATCCGGAGTCTGGCACAAACCGCGAGATCGCGAAACCGGCGACGAAGATCAGCAACAGCACAGCGCCCATGATCGCGCTTGGAAACAGGCAAGCCGCGACGCGCTGAAGCCGCGACCCCCCGCTACGGTGCGAGACGAATACCCCGACGGCTCCGCAAATGGGAAGCAGGCACAGCCACGCGGCCGGAAGCGAAAGGTACAATCCGTTGGCCAGAAAGATGGTTTTTGGCTGGATGTGAGCCAGGTCGAGCACCCAGGCGATGACCATAGCCGCGGCAAACGTCAACAGACCCGGCAAGCCTACTTTGCGCGCAAAGTCAGTCATGAGAATCTCCTGCAATATCCGCAGTGTCAGGCAAATGCGGAAACGACCATCGATCTGTGCTGCAGTGCGGTCAAAAGCGGTTTCTGGCAGCAAACCATTTCGCAGGGAATCTTCGTAGTTGTCCTCAAGATGGCCTGCCAATTCGCCCACGAGTTCCTCCGCACGCGGAGTCGGGCAAACTCGCAAAATGCGGAGGCGCTGGCGGATTACATTCTCCCAGTCATGCATTTTGGAACCCCGTGATGCTCTGGAAAGCTCGAAAGAACACCCGCCACTGTTCGCGCAGAGGGGCGAGCTGTTTTCGGCCCAGAGGCGTGAGCCGGTAGCAGCGGCGTCGGCGGCCGTTGGCGAGCGTCTGCCATTCTGCTTGGACCCAGGCCTTGCGCTCGAACCGGTACAACATGGGATAAAGCGAGGCCATGTCGAAACGGAGGACGCCACCGGTCTGCTCGTCAATCCGCTTGGCGATTTCGTATCCGTGCAGGGGCTGCCTTGCGAGCAGAGTGAGGACAGCGAGTTCCGCGCTTCCACGCTTGATCTGTGCGCCGACCGATGCCATACAGTCCAACCTCCTATATATAGAATACCTATATACAAGAAACTTGCGTCGATCAAGATGACCAAAGGGATGCGACCTTGCTAACCTGAATGGCGACCCACAGGGAGGAATCGATTCCCATGCCTCTTGTTCAAGTCACCATGCTGCAGGGCCGCACGACCGATCAAAAGCGGAAGATTGCGCAGCGAATCACCGACACGATGGTTGAGGAAGCCGGGGCGCGCCGCGAGGCCATCGTCGTGACATTCGTGGAAGTGTCGAAGGAAAGCTACGCTTCCGGTGGCGTGCTGATGGCGGACAAGAAATAGCGCCCGGCTGTCACGCTGACAGGCGAGCATCGCCGGGGCGTCAAGAGTTGGCGGGCAAGAGTGCCCGCCTTACACAACCTACCCGAGCGGTTCGAACAGATGGCCTTCGATTCGGTCAGCGACCTTGGGCAGGTCTTTCTTGGCGTGCTGCAGGAAGTGCGGCGCGGCGCGATGCGCTTCGAGTGCGGCGTCGTCCTTGTATTGCTCGTAGATAAAGAACCTGCGCGAGTCGGTCTTGTGCTTGTGGACCTGATACATCAGACAGCCCGGTTCCTTGCGGGATTCGGTTGAGAGTTTTTCAAAGATTGCCGCCGCTTCGGACTCGCGTCCCGTTTTTGCCATCCAGGTCACCGCCAGCACCACCATCCGTCGCTCCGTTTTTTCTCTCGGTTTGAGTTAGGCTCGAGCTGCCGGGCTCTTCAGGCCCAACTGGCTCACGAAATCAGGCACCAGGATCGTCTGTTCGCGATCCGGGCCCGTGGAAATCATGCCGACCCGCGCTCCGGTTTCCTTTTCGATAAACGCGAGGTATTCCCGGGCGGCTTTCGGTAATTCCTCAACCGTCCGCATGCCTTGCGTCGGAGTGGCCCAGCCGGGCATGTTGCGGTACACGCATTCAATCGATTCGTAGCCGCAGGCTTGCGCCGGCACCTCCGCCGTCTCTTTGCCGTTCACTTTATACCGCACACAAACCGGAATCTCCTTCAGGTGATCAAGCACGTCGAGCTTGGTGACCACCAGCCAGGAGATGCCGTTAATCATGCCAGCGTAGCGCAGCAGAGGCAAATCGAGCCAACCGGTGCGGCGCGGGCGTCCGGTGACCGCGCCGTATTCGTTTCCGCGCTTGCGTAGGTCTTCCCCTTGCGCGTCAGTGAGTTCGCTGGGGAATGGTCCGCCACCGACGCGCGTGCAGTAGGCCTTCGTGATGCCAATTACGGTATCAATCGCAGTGGGCGGAACCCCGGTTCCGGTGACCGCGCCGCCTGAAGTCGCGCTGGAAGATGTGACGAAGGGATAAGTACCGTGGTCGATGTCGAGCATGGTACCTTGTGCGCCTTCGAACACGACAGATTTTCCCGCGGCCAGCGCCTGATTTAGAAGCAATGCCGTATCGCGGACAAAGGGAGCGATCTTCTCGGCGGCCTCGGCATACTCCTTGAACATTTTGTCTGCGTCAAGCGGATCGGAATTGAACAGCGCGTGCGCGATCATGTTCTTCTCGCGACAGGCGTTTTCGATGTGGGTGCGGAGCAACTTGGCGTCGAGCAGGTCCGCAACGCGCAGTCCACGTCGGCCCATCTTGTCTTCGTACGACGGACCAATCCCCCGTGATGTAGTGCCGATCTTGACGCGGCCGGGTGCGTTCTCCGAGCCCAGCTCCATCATACGGTGGTAAGGAAGAATCACCTGCGCGCGATTGGAGATGAAAAGATTGCCATCGACCTTCACTCCGGCATCGCGCAGTGACGCGACTTCCTTCAACAACGCCATCGGATCAAGCACCACGCCGTTGCCGATGACGCTGGTGCATTCCGGCCGCAGAATCCCGCCGGGCACAAGCTGGAGAATGAACTTCTTGCCGTTGACAATGACAGTATGTCCGGCGTTGTGCCCGCCGGCGTAGCGGGCTACGACCGAGAAGGTCTGAGTGAGAACGTCGACGATTTTGCCCTTGCCCTCGTCGCCCCATTGGGCACCCACAATAACCGCAGTCTTGCCTCTGTTCAATGCTTACTCCGTTTGGAATTCGCGCGACCAAGCGGCCGCCCCTGGGGTCGCACACACTGGTTGCTCCGCGGCCTGGGAAAAGACTGGAAGCAGGGATTTTCAGCGGAGCCTGGTGTGTACGCCTTAGCATACCGAATCGGACAGCGGAGGAGCAAGGAAAGCAGGCTTTCGGCTCTCGGCTTTAGGCTTTCGGCGCTAGGGTTCGGGTGCGAAAGCCTAGAGCCGAAAGCCGAGAGCCTGTATCCTGACACAGTGCCCGAACTTCCGGAAGTCGAAACAATCGCTCAAGGTCTCAACAAGCGCGTGTCGGGTGACATGATTGATTCGGTTTGGATTGGTTCCAGACCGCAGCCGTTGAAGTCGCCGGCGGTCACGATTGCGGCCACGCTTGAAGGTGGGCGGATCGTACGTGTGCATCGGGCTGGCAAGCACATTGTTTTTGATCTGGAAACAGCGGGGGAAGGTTTCGATAAGCGAAAGTCTTCGGGCAGGAAGGAGACGCGGCAAGCCGCGTCTCTACATCGAGCGCGGGAGCGGAATGCGCAGTGGATCGTCCACCTCGGTATGACCGGGCGCATGGTGGTGTCCGATCCTGCTGCGGAGATCGCGAAGCACACACACCTGATCGCGAAACTCAGCTCCGGCCGCGAGTTGCGCTTCATCGATCCCCGCATGTTCGGAAAGGTCAGCGTTTCGCCAGCGGGATTCGACCCTGGTGGAGTCGAGCCTCTTGAAGTCGGAGAGGACCAATTCACCGCTTTATTTTGGGGACGGAAGACGCCGATCAAGAGTGCGCTTCTGAATCAGAAGCTGCTGCGAGGGGTGGGCAATATCTATGCGGACGAAGCGTTATTTCGAGCCGGGATACGGCCCCGCAGGCGCGCAGCGGCCATCAGCCGGGAGCAATATCGTAAGCTGCATCAGACCGTGCAGGAGGTGTTGCGCGAAGCCATAGCCTTGGGCGGATCGTCGATTTCCGACTATGTCGATGCTGACGGCGAGGAAGGATTCTTCCAGCTGCGACATCGGGTCTACGGACGCGAAGGGGAACCGTGCCTGGTTTGCCGCACCGCAATAAAGCGTGTAGTGCTGACGGGCCGCAGCAGCCATTATTGTCCGAAGTGCCAGAAATAGAGGAGCGCCGCCGCCCCGGCGGCTGTCGTGGGCGCGCCTCGCCCCCATCTGCGAGGGCAAGTTGCCCTCGCGACAGCCGGCAAGGCGCCGACGCTACTAAGAGCATCACTTATGAGTAACTTTGCCATCGGAGTCGATCTGGGCGGCACGAATCTGCGTATTGCCGCCGTGGACGAACAGGGCGCTCTCGTCGAAAAGGTCACGCTGGAGACGAAAATATCGCTGGGCCGAGACCACGTGATCAGCGACATGTGCGGAGCCATCCAGCGGCTCACCAATAAATACACGAGCTCGGCTGCGCCGTTGGGGATCGGCGTCGGCGTCGCTGGCATTATCGACATGCACACGGGATATTTGCGGGACTCTCCGAATTTGCCTGGGCCGGACTATCCCGTGCTCGCCGAGATCGAGCGCCGTCTGAAGACCACGGTGATCCTTGAGAATGATGCCAACACAGCGGCGCTGGGAGAGCAATGGCTGGGAGCCGCTAGAAATTATCCCGACATGGCCATGATCACACTTGGCACCGGAGTTGGCGGTGCGCTCGTGCTCGGCGGCAAGATCTTTCACGGGATGACGGGCATGGCGGGTGAGTTTGGACACACCACGATCGAGCCAGAAGGAAATCCCTGCGGTTGCGGCAATCGAGGATGCCTGGAGCAATATGCCTCCGCGACCGCGGTGGTGCGGATGGCGAAGGAAGCGATCGCCAGCGGTGGAGCGCCGGGGCTGGCGAGCGCTGTCGATTCGGACGCGAGGTTCAGCGCAGAGTCGGTTTACAAACTGGCGATCGAGGGCGACGCAGATGCCCGGGGCGTCTTTCGCCGCGTTGGGCGCGCGCTGGGAATCGCGCTGGCCACCCTCGTAAATTCCCTGAACCTTCCGATGCACGTGATTGGCGGAGGCGTTTCAAGCGCATGGGAGGCTTTTTCGCCGGCTATCTTCGAAGAACTGCGGCAACGTTCGATGGTCTATGCAGCGACCGCGCCGGCGGATCCGATGGCACCCAGTCAGGGGGCGGCCGTGCACGGTGATCCGGGTTCCGACCGCAGGACCATCATCACGCGCGCGCTGTTAGGGAGCGATGCGGGCCTGTACGGTGCCGCCCGGCTGCCGATGATCGCGGGAACAAATCGTTAGACAGATTCACCTGGCAACGACCCACCAAATCCGTCGTTTGCCGATCTTGCACTGTCGTCGCATACTTTCCGGGATGAAGGGAGTGCCTATGACGATCGCAGAGACTGGAAGCGCGCGACCAAAAGATGGTGGTGCGGACTGGCCGACAACGATTGCATCATTGATCGTGGGCGCGGCGTTCTTTGCCCTGTGGTTTTGGTTGCTGCCGGTCTGGCTCGGCTTCCGCGTGGACACGGCTCGTAAGGCAGGATGGCGATGGATTGCTGCCCTGCCATCTGTGCTTGGTTTCGCCGTGGCCCTGCGATGCGTATGGGACTTCGGACGGACCGGACACGGAACGCCCGCGCCTATTGCTCCGCCGAAGAGGCTGGTCGTGGTGGGGTTCTATCGATACGTGCGGAACCCGATGTACGTCGGGTTCTTCGTCGGATGGATCGGGCTTTGGGTGGTGTTCGGGCGCGCGAACTTCATAGTGATCGCGGTGGCGGTGGCTGTAGTGCTCGGAGTCGCTATGTTTGTCCGACTGTATGAGGAGCCAACGCTCCGAAGGATGTTCGGCGCCGAGTACGAGGAATATTGCCGCAACGTACGACCGTGGTTACCACGTATCCGGGCATGGCAGAAGTGAGAGGGCGTTGAGATGCCCGGCTATTTGATGAATCGCTTCTATCCTTGCTAGCGCGGCTTTCCGGCTGCGCGCGGTCGGGCTGCTCTCGGTCCTAACGCCGCCTTTTTCAGCTTCGCAACTTCTTCCAGCGAGAGGCTGCGAAACTCCCCCGGCGGCACGTCGAGCGAGAGCGGACCATACTGCACTCGCCGGATTTTCTCCACGTGGTGGCCGACCTCTTCGAACATCTTGCGGATCTGCCGGTTGCGGCCTTCGACGATCGTTACTTCCAGCCATGGATTGTCGCCTTCGCGGATCAGCTTAATCTGGGCCGGCGCCGTACGCACCCGGCGGCCGCCTTTTTCGGCGATAGAGACTCCGCGGCGCAGTTTCTCCAGCTTTGTTTCTTCAGGTTGGCCGGCAACCTTGACGACGTACGTCTTGGATACGCCTGACGACGCTTTCATCAGCGCGTTGGCGAGTTCACCGTCGTTGGTGAGCAGAAGCAGGCCTTCGCTGGCCCAGTCCAGCCGTCCTACGGGATACACGCGCCCTCGCACCGAGCGCACCAGGTCCATCACGGTGGGTCGCTTCTCCGGATCGCTCACCGTGGTCACGTATCCCTTGGGCTTGTTGAGAACGATGTAGGAGTAACGCTCTGGCCCGCGCAAAAGCTTGCCGTCGACGCGGATGTGGTCCTGCTCCGCATCTGCTTTCGTGCCGAGTTCTGTGACCATCTGGCCGTTGACTTGCACACGGCCGGAGGTGATGAGTTCCTCGGCCTTGCGGCGAGAGGCCACCCCGGCGGCGGCAATAATTTTTTGTAAGCGCTCGGCGGGCATGGCTACTCGGTAGTGCTGTTGGCAGGCGCTTCAGCCTTCTCATCGGCGCTTTCGGCTGATAAATCCGCTGATGCATCCGGTTGACTCGCGTCGGCGTCAGCATCGGGCTCGGGAGAATCGGCCGCCTCCGTGAGGGGTGTGGTCTCGCTCTCTCCGAGCAGCAGGTCGCCTTGAAATGACTCGGCTACGAGTTTTTCGAACTCCTCCATGCTAGGCAGCTCGTTGACGTCCCTCAGCCCGAAGCGGAGCAGGAACTCTTTGCTGGTTTTGTAGAGAATCGGCCGGCCGATCACGGCTTTTCTTCCGGCCGTAGTGATGAGCTTGCGGTCGAGCAAGGTGGCGATCACGCCGCCCGCATCGACGCCGCGGATTTCGCTGATCTCGGGCACCGTGACCGGTTGCTTGTAGGCAATGACCGCGAGAGTTTCAAGCGCTGGGAGCGAGAGCCGAATCGGGGGCTTCAGGCTCTTGGCGAAGGCGCGGACCACGTCGTGCTGCTCGGGCTTGGTCGACATCCGGTATCCGCCGGCGACCTGGCGGATTTCTATGCCATGCGAGGCAGCAGAGAAGTCGGTGATCAACTCTTCGAGCGCAGCACGGATGCGCGATTTGACTTCGGCGTCTTCGATACCGGGAACCTCTGCGAGGATCGACTCCTTTACGAGCGGAGTGATCTGGTCAAGCGAAATTGGCATTTCCGCCGCGTAAATGATGGCTTCGAGTTGGGCTTTGAGACTCATAAGGCAGTGGTCAGAGGTCGGTGGTCAGTGATCAGTGACCTGCTGCCGATGTCACTGACCACTGACCACTGGCCACTGGCCACTGGCCACTGATCACTGATCACTGATCACTGATCACTGATCACTTGTCTACCTCCAATCGTCTCGCACGGCGGCTTGCTCGGTCATCACCTGATCGAAGTGCGAGTGCTTGCGTACCAGCACCTCGCCGAAGACGTGGTCCTGCCGCACCTGGATCGCCTGCAGACGGACCAGTTCCAGCAGCGCGAGAAACATGCAGACCAGTGCCTGCCTTGACGGCAAATTGCGCAGCATCTGTTTCAAGCGAATCGGACGGTCTTCGAGCGACAGCCGCTTGTGCAGGTACTGGATCATCTGTCCGACTGTCACGGTATCTTCGTCGACTTCGAGAATGGGCCGCGTTCGAGCACGTTCCAGAATTTGCTGGAAGGTCTTGACCAAGTCGATGACGTCGGCGGCCATCTCGGGCTCGGTGCCCTCGGCCTCCATGAACTCTTTGATCGACGGGTTGCTGAGCACCGCGTCTTCGATCTGCTGTTTCTGGAGAAGCATCTGGGCGGCGGATTTGAATTTTTCGTGCTCCAGCAGACGATTGACCAGCTCCATGCGCGGGTCTTCCAGTGCCTCGGCGGGAGCGAGCGGATCGCGCGGCAGCAACATCTTCGATTTGATGTGAATCAGCACCGCGGCCATGTAGATGAATTCTGAGGCCACGTTTACATCGAGTTGCCGTATGCGCTCGACGTAGGCAAGGTACTGGGCCGTGATCTTCGCGATCGGGATGTCGTAGATATTGATGTCCTGCTTGCGAATCAGGTCGAGCAGCAGGTCGAGCGGGCCTTCGTAGATTTCGCCGAGCGCGACCGCAAAGGGGAAGTCGTTGTCTTCACGCTGCGACGGCTTCGGCGGGGCTGCGACAGGCGTCGAAGTCTGTGTCGTGGCCTGCTCCGGTGTGGTCTGCGACAAATTGGTCACTTCGGAGAACTCCGCGGCGGCTCGTAGTTGAGTGACATCCCCATGGAGTCCCGCACCTCCTCCATGGTCGCCGCCGCCACTTCAGCAGCGCGAGCCGAGCCCGCTTCCAGAATATCCCAGGCGAGGCGCGGATTGTCCTCGTATTTCTTACGACGATCCTGCATCGGGTTGAGTACCTTGACAATCGCGTCGGCCACCCAGCCCTTGCATTCGATACAGCCGATTCCGGCGGACCGGCAGCCCGCGTCCACTTTCGCAACCGTTTCCTTGTCGCTGAATATTTTGTGCAGGTCGCCGACCGGGCAGACATCAGGGTTGCCCGGATCGCTGCGGCGCACCCGCGCCGGGTCCGTGACCATCGTCTTGAGCTTCTGCCGCACGACCGGCTCCGGGTCGGTGAGCATGATCGCGTTGCCGTAGGACTTCGACATTTTGCGGCCGTCGGTGCCGGGCAGGCGGGCGGCGGGCGTGAGCAGGGCTTGCGGTTCGGGGAAAACGTATTTTCGTTTGCCGCTGTAGAACCCGTTGAAGCGCCGTGCAATCTCGCGCGTCAACTCCACGTGCGCCACCTGGTCTTCGCCCACAGGCACGCAGTCCGCTTTGTAAATCAAAATGTCAGCCGATTGCAGCACCGGATAGCCAAGGAAGCCGTACGTGCCCAGGTCTTTCTCTTTGATGTTTTCCTTCTGTTCCTTGTAGCTCGGAACGCGCTCCAGCCAGCCCAGCGGCGTGATCATCGAAAGCAGCAAGTGCAGTTCGGCGTGCGCCGGCACGTGCGACTGGATGAACATCACGCACTGGGCGGGATCGAGCCCCGCCGCCAGCCAATCGAGCAGCACTTCGACAGAATTCTCCTTCACCATGGAGGTGTCGGCGTAATCGGTGGTCAGCGCGTGCCAGTCGGCGATGAAGAAGAAGCATTCGTACTGGTCCTGCATGCGCACCCAGTTTTCGAGTGCGCCGACGTAATTTCCCAGGTGCAGCTTGCCGGTCGAGCGCATCCCGCTCAGCACGCGTTTCTTGCTGGTATTTTTTGACATCGTCGGCGACATGGAGGAACGTTCATTCTAACAAAGCGATGCGATTGCAGAGATCAGAGGTCGGATTGCAGAAGGACACTCCGATCCGGTGTCCGAAGAAAAGCTTGAACCATAGAGGACACAGAGAGTCACAAAGGAATTAGGTTCTACCTCTGCAATCTGACCCCTGCAATTGGTTTTACTGTCCAGCGCGCAAAGGCGAGACGATCAAGCGGCTCGTGCCCCGAGACTTGGTATCGGCTTTATCGTGTTGGTAAAAGAGAGAGAGCGCGCCGTCGGCGGATTGACTGGCGCCGGCCAATTCCGCTGCCAGTCCTTGATACGAGCGGCCCACTTCGTGGCTATCCTGCAGTGCGACCGGACTGCCTTTGTCGATGGCGGGGCCGACGATCTGGAAACTGTTGGGTACCTTCCAGAGCACTTTGCAGTTCGTGGCTTTTTCCACGTCCTCGTCGGTGAAGCCGGGGATCTTTTTATAACGATTCAAAACGATGCGCAGGCGATCCCGGCCAGCGCCTTCCTGCAGGAAGGTCTGGATGCGCGCCGCGCTCCAGAGCGAGACGACATCGGTTTGCGCGACCAGCAGCACGGCGTTGGATAAGTCGCAGATCGTCTGCATGGTGGCGTCGAGACGGCCGGAGCAGTCCAGAACAACAAAGTTGTACTGGCTTACGAGCAGGTCGAAGAATCGTGCCAGTTCGGCCGGGGTCGGCACCGTATTGTGCGGTTGCTGTGCGCCCGCCAGCAGATGGAGCCCGTCGCGAAAGGGCGTCATCAGGCCTTCCAGCAGCGAACCATCCATGCGGTGCAGGTTCTGCAAGGCATCGATCACAGTGAATTGAGGCCGCAGATTCAGCTGCAGCGCGGCGTGGCCAATGGGCGCGAAATCCACCAGGACCACCCGCCCGTGGGCTTGCTGCAGGGACACGGCGGTGTTGACCGCGGTGGTGGTCGCTCCCATCCCACCCTTGGCGTTGAGGAACGCAAAAACGCGTGCCCGGCCGGCGCTGCGCTGCGTCCGGCTGGCCGTCGCTGAGAAGCGGGTGAAAGCCTCGACCAACGCTTCCTGGGTGGCGGCACGATCCAGAAATTCACGTGCTCCGGCCCGCATGGCATTGACGATGTTCATGGGCTGATTCATGTCGCCCAAGGCAAAGATCGTGACATCGGGCGTAGCGGTGTGGATCAGTTCAATGGTGCGGATGGCTGGTTGCGGACGTTGCCGATCAATCTCTACCAGCACGACTTCGGCATGCTGATCCTGCAGGTGCCGCAAGACGGAATCGCTCGCGATGGATGGGAGCCCGACATGACTGAAGACCGTCCGGGCCATGTTAGTACTCTCCACCCGGTCATTGAGGATGACGGCCTGGTCGCGGTCCTCGGTCAGAAGGGCAACGGATATTCCGTGCATGAGTCGGTTCTCAGTCTTCAAGGTCATGCTACGAACTTCCTCAAGCGGGGCCAAATGACCTTCGTAATCGAAGGCGGGACCGCAAACGCATGCCAAAGCAGCAGCGGGCTCTTTGGGGGTTAGAGCTACCGGAATGCTGAATAACACCCATATTGTAAGCCAAAGGCGCAGGCCTTGAGAAGACGAGGGAAACGGCTTTGTTGCAGGCTCTTAGCGCGGGAACGTACGGCGTTCACCCGACGAGCCCGCGGCCGCAGTGCGCGCAAGCGGAACGATGGATTCACAGTCGTCAGGCGGCAAGTACTGGTAAGAATCCAGGCGCACCGCAATCCCGTTTTTCGCGCCCGCGTTGCACCCTGAGACGCGCAGAATGCGTCCACGGCACCGGACACGCATGCTTTCGGCCAGAGTGATTTCCGATGGCATGGTGAAGGTCAGTTCCACGACCGTTCCGTCCGCCAGCGCAGCCTCGGTGTAGAAGAAGATCCCACGGCCGCTCAGGTCCTGCGTGAATCCGGGCGCTGTCCGACCCTCGAAATGAACTGCTAATGGCACGTGCAATTCAAAACGCTGGCCGGCCCGGCGCTCCAGGCGAATCGGGTCTATGCTCATGCGGCATCCTTCCCGGAGTGGTATCCAGGGTAGATTGGGGGAGGCTGTTACTCTACCGCAAACTGGAAGCGCCGCGGGAGTAACCAGTTAGTGACTGGTACCCACGACCCGCTCTACCGCCAACCGCATCGTGGAGCGGGTTGCTGTCATCCCAAAGATGTGCCAAGGTTCTAAGGGAGTGACTCAGACACGGAATTCGGTTGCGGTAGAGACGGCGGACGCGAAGAAAGCGTCTCCGCCGATGTGGGCTAACACTCTGCGCGCCTTGCGCCACCGCAATTTCCAGCTGTTTTTCAGCGGGCAACTCATATCCCTGATCGGCACGT
>JAIQEY010000002.1 GCA_020073565.1 Terriglobia bacterium | reverse complement strand
ATTCGGCACCAATCCCATGCCGTCGCCTGCAGGCGCACCGTCACCGCCCAACACCGGAGCGCCAGGCACAGTATCTCCGACGCCGAACCAGCCCAATCCTGAGGGCGATCTGCCAGTCCAGCAGTAGTGTGGCGCGGACATTCTTCCGCTATAAGGACTGGTATTTCATCTACGACCCTACCAGCGACCGCGGAGGAACGATCAATTCACCGTGGTGCCCGGGTCAGATCAACCAAGGATTCGGCACCAATCCCATGCCGTCGCCTGCAGGCGCACCGTCACCGCCCAACACCGGAGCGCCAGGCACAGTATCTCCGACGCCGAACCAGCCCAATCCTGAGGGCGATCTGCCAGTCCAGCAGTAGTGTGGCGCGGACATTCTTCCGCGTGCATACAGCTTTCGTACTGCCTGCGAGGACAAGAGTGTCCGCACCACACACAACGCAAAAGAAAAGCCCCGCTCACGAGCGGGGCTTTCTATCAGAAATCTCCAAACTTTATACGTTGAAGGAAGAGCCGCAACCGCAAGTGCTTTTCACGTTGGGGTTCTCAAACTTGAAACCCGCACCCTCCAGAGTTTCGACGTAGTCCACGTGCGCGCCGGTGAGATACATCAGGGACGTCGCATCGACGTACACCTTCAAACCGTCAAAATCGAACACCTTGTCCATCATGCCGGCGCCGTTCTCGAACGCCATGGAGTACTGAAAGCCCGAGCAACCGCCGCCGACCACTGAGAGCCGCAATCCCGCTGGAACCGGATTCTGCGAAGCCATGATTTCCTTGACCTTGGATATGGCGCTCGAGGTCAGGATTACGGGCGCGGTTTTGGGTTGAACTTCAGGGGTGGTGGTAGTCGCCATCTGGATATTCTCCTCTAGAACGTGATTATAGCAAACGGTTTGGGCTGTGCCCCAGAGACTTTCAGCCACCCGTTTCAAGACCAGGTGGCTACTGTGTTTTGATGCGGACCCACCAGGGAACGTCGCAAGCCTCTTGCCAATGGGTCTATAATCGAGGCTAGCAAGGGCCCTTACCCGGAGTCGTCGGCGGGGAAGTCTGCGCTGGACGGTTGGAGTACCTTCGGGAATTGGCTTGATCTCAGCTCCGAGGTGGCGTATGTCTCCTATGATGGTCGGGCTGCTGGTCGTGTGGGGTATTCTGACCACGATCCTCATCGTCCTGCTGATCTACAAAAGCACTCTCACCATGCACGAGGACGATTCCATCTTCCTCAACGAAACCGAATCCCAGATGCAGAAAGATCAAACCGAAGTTCTAGCCAAGATGAGGAAGATCGCACCGATCGTTAAGGTGCTGGGGGCGGTGTCGGGGGCCATGTTCCTAGTCATTATCGGATTGGTCCTCTATCAGGGACTCAATATCGCCACCACGCCGCAATAGCCGGGCAGTTCGCGGTTACACGGGAAATCTTCCGTAAACTTCGCTGTGGGATAGCCTCCCAGGAGAAGTGGTGCAGGGTTGCGACTTGGCAAACTGCCGGTTTTTGCTCGCGCCAAAATCTGTGCTCCAGAATGGATACGCAACTTCCCATTGCAATTGTCGGAGGAGGTCCTGCGGGCGCTCTCGCGGGCGAACGGCTGGCACGCGGAAAGCGGAACGTCCTCCTCTTTGACGAGAAGCTGGCATGGGAGAAACCATGCGGCGGCGGAATCACGCACAAGGCGCTGACCCAATATCCATTCCTCGCGGAAGCCGAATCCCGGCATAATCCGGTCGCACATTGCGAACTGATCAGTCCATCGGGACTGCGGGTACGGCTTCACATGCAGTATCCGGTGGCAATCTTCTCGCGCTTTGCGCTGAATGAATTGCTGCTCGAGCGCGCACGGGCCGCTGGTGTCGAACTGCGCCAAGAGCGCGTCACCCGGATCTCGGGCACCGATGGAGACTGGCGGCTGACCACGCCCACGGGAGAATATCGCGCCGCCTACCTGATTCTGGCGGCGGGGGCGCGCAATCCCTTCCGAGCACAGTTCCTCTCTCCGATTTCGCCGGACGATCTGCTGGCCACGGCGGGATACTTCATTCCCGGCCGCAGTTCTTTGATGCAGATTCAGTTTCTGAAGGGGATCACTGGATATATCTGGGTCTTCCCTCGCCCGGATCACGTGTCGGCTGGGATCGCAGGCAAGATGGGCGAGACCTCGACCGCTGAATTACGGCGGACGCTGGAGCGATGGCTGGAAGAGAACGGATTTTCCCTGGCGGGAGCGCGCTTCTACTCGCATATTCTCCCTGCCCTGCGCGCGCGAACACTGGACGTTCTCGAAGTGTGCGGCGACGGCTGGGCGATGGTGGGTGACAGTGCCGGCCTGGTCGATCCGATTACCGGAGAAGGCCTGTACTACGCGCTTCGCTCGGCAGAGTTATGCGCTCAAGCGCTGCTGGCGGAGCGTCCGGCTGAGTACAAGGCCCAACTGGAAGGAGAAGTTCTTCCCGAGCTGAGGCTAGCGGCGCGCGTCTCACAGCGTTTTTACAGCGGGCAGGTGTTTGGGGAGAGCGTGCTGGAGCGGATGGTGTCGCTGACCTCGCAGAGCGAGAGCTTTCGCCACCTGATGAGCGATCTCTTCGCCGGCATTCAGGGCTATCGCGATTTGCGGTCGCGGCTGTATCGCAGTCTGCCGTCTCTGATGGCGGAAGGATTAGCGGCAACGCTGCGGCTGCCATGGAGCGGATCGGGGTTAGCCACCGACCCGTTTGCGGAATAAGCGGGTGCCGGACAGATCTTGTGGAATGTGCGGATTTCCTTTGTGTACCTTCGTGTCCTTGGTGGTACACAGAAAAGCTTGAACCACCAAGGACACGAAGGTACACAAAGGACCCGCCACCACATCGTGTGGCGATGATCAGGCTGCCTTTTCCTGCAGAATCTTGATGTCGTCGAGCAGGACCCTTTCGTGTCCCTCGGGACTCACCTTCTCGTATACCCTGCGGATTGTGCCCTTGGGATCGACCACGAAACTGGTGCGCTCCCAGAACTTCATTCCCTTCCATTCGGACTGGCCGATGCCGAGACCCTTCATCAAGCTGGCGTCGGGATCGGCGAGCAAGTCGATGGTGAAAGCGAACTTGTTGCAGAAGTTCTTGTGCGACGCGACGTCATCAGCGCTGACGCCGAGGACTTTGATTCCAGCGGCGTCAAAGTCGGCCTTGGTGGCGGTAAACGATTTGCCCTGGATGGTGCAGCCGGGTGTGTCGTCTTTTGGATAGAAGTACACGACCAGCCATTGCCCGGTGAAATCGCTGAGTTTGGTGGTCTTGCCGTCCTGGTTGGGCAGCGCGAAATTCGGGAAGGGGTTGCCGGCAGAAAGCATGGTGGTCCTTTCGGATGAATCTGTTGACGGTGCAATTGTAATTAAGCGGCGTCGGCTGAGGCTTTGCTTGCCTCATCAGGCTACGAGCCGCGAGCTTCGAGCGAACATGCGCATGAGGATTCGGTTGCTCGGAGCTCGCGGCTCGTGGCTTGCCTTAGGCGGCTTGCATCACTTTCTTCATGCGTTGTTCCATTTCCTGCGGAGACACATCCTCCACGTGCGTGGCGACTCCCCAGAGATGGCCGAACGGATCCTGAATGAATCCCGAGCGATCTCCGTAAAACTGGTCCTGAACCGGCTTGAGGATTTTGGCTCCCTCCGCGGCAGCGCGTTCGACCACCTTGTCGACATCCGGAAGGTACAGATACAGGCTGACCGGGCTGCCACCAATCGTGGCAGCGCTGGTGTGGCCCTGGCCCATGGCGGGGTTCTCGTCGGCCAGCATGATGTGCGAGTCGCCGATCTTCAACTCGGCATGCCCGACTCGGCCATCCGGACCGTTCATGCGCATGATTTCGGTCGCACCGAAAACCTTCTTGTAGTAGTCGATGGCCTGGGCGGCACCCTTGATGATGAGATAAGGAGTGATGGAGTTGTAGCCTTCGGGAATGTGCGGGACTTTGCTCATGATTCTTCCTCCTTCGGGAAAGGTTGGTGTTGGAAGGTTGGAGGTTTCGGCGCAGATGCAGACCCCCACGGTCCGCGTCATTGGTTAATGAGAACACAAGTTGGGGCGAGGCTCAAGGGGGGAGGATACTAATCGCCGGGTATTTCGACCAGCGTGTAGCTGGCTGGTTTCGAGGTGTTAACCGCGTCACAAATGCTCTGCAGCGCGGGCTTGATGAGACTCCATCTGCTATTGCCAAGAGCAACAATTGCGATCTTTCGGTTGCTTAGGTTCTGCTGATGGATAAGGTTCTTATCGGTCGTGAGGAGAACCTCAAACCCGTCGTCCTCAGCCTCGCGGAGCAGTTCGCCATTCAAGAGCGTGCTCCACCCTTGTTCACGCGCGGTTTTGACGAAATGTCCCTGGAGAGAATTCCGAATGCCGATTGGCGTTCCCTGGTCAAATAAGATGAGCATCAGCGGGCAGGCGCGGAGGCTTCGAGGCTGTGAGCGGCAAAGTCTAGAACCGCTTTTACCTGTTCGCGGGTGAGTCCATCAAACATCTGCACGATTTCGTCAATCGTGTGACCGTCCTCAAGGTTTTCGAAGACGGCGGACGCCGGTATACGTGTACCGCGGAAGACCCATGCCCCACTGACTTTTCCGGGTACGCTTTCCACCGCCGAGCATCGTGACCAATCTAGTGCCATAGCTAACCTTCTTCGCCTATGCTATCGAATGCCCTGCCCTTCGACAAGCAACCTAATGGCAGTCGGAGTATCCGCCAACAACACCACAATGCCGACAACGGAATAGGTATGCTGTCGGACCGTCGTTCCGATCAAGCGCCTGAAAGTATTGCACCCATTCTTCGTCTTGCATGCCGGATTCTTGCTTGACGACAGCGACGGCCTCGGGCCCTGCGTTCTCCAGTTCCTTTCGGCCCATCGGACCCAGGAATTCCGCAGCGTCCGCGCAATGCGTAAACCACCGCTCTTGCTGCCAGCCACTGAATCCGGGTGTGCGGAACGCTATTTCTTGGACGATTTCCTCGCGCACTCTCTCCCATGCGCCGTAGTCGCCAATCGCGCCTGCGTCCGTGAACTCGGCGCCAAACTTCTCGTGAGCGGTACCATCAGCGATACACCAGGGGCAGATTCGTTCCAAATCGTGTTTCCCATAGATAGCTCCAGTATAGAGATAGCCCCTAGCACTTCCGCATGCCTCGCAGGTCTGCTCCGACAGCTCTATGCTGCCCGTTCCTAGCGGATTGGGATGGTACTTGAACTCCGGTAGTTTGGCGGAGGCCGCCATCAGTCAAGCCTTCCAATCATTCGATTCCTAACTCTTTCGCCAGCGTCTTCCACTTGCCATCCACCAGTGCCCGTGTCTTCGGGTCCATGACGATTTCATCTGGCCACGGTCGGGTGAAGCCTTCAGTGGACCACTTGCGAGTGGCGTCAATTCCCATCTTCGAGCCGTAGTTCGCGAGGCGCGCGGCGTGGTCGAGCGAATCGACGGGGCCGAGCGTGAACTGGATGTCGCGTTCGGGATCGATATTGTTCAGGGCTTTCAGCGTGACGTCGGCGAGGTCTTGCACGTCTACATCTTCATCGACCACGACGACGCACTTGGTGAACATGGCCTGGCCCAGCGACCAGATGGCGCTCATTACTTTGCGCGCCTGTCCGGGATAGGACTTGCGGATGGAGACGATCATCAGGTTGTGGAAGATGCCCTCGATGGGCAGGTTGATGTCGACCAACTCGGGAATGGTCAGCTTCATGAGTGGCAGAAAAATGCGCTCGACCGCCTTGCCCATCCAGGCATCTTCTTGCGGCGGCTTGCCGACGATGGTTGTGGCGTAGATCGGGTCTTTGCGGTGGGTGATGCAGGTGACGTGGAAGACCGGGTACTCGTCTTCGAGCGAGTAGAAGCCGGTGTGATCGCCGAAGGGGCCTTCAGTGCGGAGTTCGTCGAGGTTGACGTAGCCTTCAAGAATAATTTCGGCATCGGCGGGCACTTCGAGGTCGACTGTCTCGCACTTCACCAACTCGACCGCCTTTTGGCGGAGGAATCCGGCGATGATGTACTCCTCTACGTCGGGCGGTGCAGGAACGATGGCGGAGAAGGTGAGTGCGGGCTCGGTGCCGATGGCTACGGCGACGTCCATGCGGCCGGAGGGGCGGTCGCCGGGGGCCAGGATTGCGCCTCCTGATGATCGGGCCATGATGTCTACCGCTGCTGCTGCCGTGCTTCGTCCGACTGGACGGGCGAGGTCGCCCGTCCCCACATTTTTGTCAGTTACGGCGGCTTGACGCAGGCGGTCGCGGTAGTGCTCGGCGGCCACTTTCTGCCGCTGCCAGTGCATCCCTGTCGTGCGCTCGTCATAGACCTGCATTCGGTACATGCCCACATTGCGCTTGCCGGTTTTCGGGTCGCAGGTAATTACGCAGGGCAGCGTGATGAAGCGTCCGGCGTCCTTGGGCCAACATTGGAGGATTGGAAAATCGAGCAGCGAGAAGTTGTCGCGTTTGATAACTTCTTTGCAGGGACCGGTGGGAACGGTCTTCGGGAAGAACTTCCCCATTTCCGCCAGCATGGGGAGCATCTTCACTTTGTCAAGAAAGCCCTGCGGAGATTTGACGTCGAGGAAGCCGCGAATGCGTTCGGCAACTTCATTGAGCGAGTCGACTTCGAGCGCAAGGTTCATGCGGCGCGCAGATCCGAACTGGTTGATCAGCAGTTTCTGTCCCGGATAGCCCTTGAGGTTCTCGAATAAGAGCGCCGCGCCGCCAGCCTGTGTGGCGCGGGCATTCCTGCCCGCGTCCGTCGCGCTCTTGCTGACGCGGTCGGTGATCTCCGCAATTTCCAGAATCGGGTCCGCTTCGGTGCGGATGCGCTTGAGTTCTCCAGCGCGTTCGAGCGCCTGGATCCAGTCCCGCAGATCGTCGTAGGCCAAGATTCCTCCCAAAATGACAGACGATTATATGACGGGACACCGGCGGAGGCGGGAAACCACTCAACCGCATTCTTCGCGACCTTTGCGTCACCTTTGCGTCACCTTCGCGTCCTTTGCGGTCAGGAGCTTCTAACCGCGAAGGTCGCCAAGGACGCGCAAAGGTCGCAAAGTCACCCTTCCGGTTTGACACACCCTTCCACATTTCTCGCTCAGCGAATAGGATATGTGGGTAAATTCACAGCTCATCCGTCTTTGACCGGGGGAATCTATGATCCGTTTTAAAGTGAACGGGAAAGAGCAGACGTTTGACGGCGATCCGGACATGCCGTTGCTGTGGTACTTGCGCGACGTGGCCGGGCTCACTGGAACCAAGTTTGGCTGCGGCATGTCATTGTGCGGCGCTTGCACGGTGCACCAGAACGCCGAGGCTATTCGCTCTTGCACTACGGCCATGAAAGCAGTTAGCGGAACCGATATCACCACCATCGAGGGGATTGCGCCCATGCATCCGGTGCAGAAAGCGTGGATGGAGATCAAGGTTCCGCAGTGCGGCTACTGCCAGACCGGCCAGATCATGCAGGCCATCGCCCTGCTCAAAGGAAACAAGAACCCCAACGATCAGGACATTGATACGGCCATGTCGGGCAATCTCTGCCGCTGTGGGACGTATCAGCGCATTCGGGCGGCCATCCACCAGGCTGCGAAGGAGTTGGCATGAACATTATCGAGAACGTCAGCCGTCGCGGATTTTTGCAGGGAGTTGTCGCCAGCGGGGTGTTTGTGCTGAGCGCACGCTTGGTTCCCGAATCGCTGTGGGCCGCTGAAGGCGAAGCCGCTGCCCCTGGAATTGAGCCCAGTTTGTGGATGTCGATTGCTTCTGACGGAACCGTGACCATCGTGGCTCATCGCTCGGAAATGGGATGCGGAAGCCGCACGGCCCTGCCGCTGGTGGTCGCCGACGAACTCGATGCCGACTGGTCGAAAGTGAAGGTTGATCAGGCGATTGGCGATCCGAAATATGGCGACCAGGATACGGACGGATCGCATTCCGTCCGCAGTTATTTCGACCAGATGCGGTTGGTAGGCGCGGCGGGGCGCGCCATGCTCATTAGCGTGGCAGCGACTCAGTGGAACGTTGCTCCGAAGGACTGTGCGACCGAACCGCACTCTGTGGTGCATCGTGCCAGCGGACGAAAACTGGGATACGGCGAACTGGCTGTCGCAGCCGCGAAACTGCCGGTCCCAAAGAAAGAAGACTTGCAGCTCAAGTCGAAGTCCGAGTGGCGCTACATCGGAAAAGAGAGCAACGGGCTGTTCGACCTTCCCGACATGGTCACCGGCAAGGCGATCTTCGGGATGGACGCTGCCATACCTGGGATGGTCTACGCCTCAATCGAACACCCGCCCGTGCTGGGACAGAAGATCAAGTCGTACGACGATAAAGCCGCTCTGAAGGTACCGGGCGTTCAGAAGACCGTCACCATCGACACCGTCACGCCGCCGCACCTGTTCAAGCCACTCGGTGGAGTGGCCGTGATCGGCGACAACACATGGGCGACATTCAAAGGTCGTAAGGCGCTCAAAATCGAGTGGGACAGCAGTCCACACTCGAGTTACAACTCCGGCGCATTCCGCAAGACGCTCGAAGCAACTTCTCGGCAGCCGGGCAAGGTTGTACGCAATGTCGGCGACGTGGACGCCGCCTTCGTGAAAGGCGGCAAGATCATCGAGGCCGAATACTACACGCCGCACCTGGCGCACGTTTCGATGGAACCACCGGTCGCGGTGGCGGAATATCGTGACGGAAAAGTGCTGGCGTGGGCTCCGACCCAGAATCCGCAGGCGGTGCAGGAAACGATCGCCGGCGTTCTCGGCATCAAGAAAGAGGATGTCACCTGCCACGTGACGCTGCTCGGTGGCGGCTTCGGGCGGAAATCGAAGCCCGATCAGGTTGCCGAAGCGGCTGTCCTCTCGAAGCAACTCGGCAAGCCGGTCAAGGTGGTGTGGACGCGCGAAGACGACATTCACTTCGACTACTTCCACTCGGTCGCGGCCATGTACATGAAGGCCGCGGTTGGAGCGGATGGCAAACCGACTGCGTGGCTGCAGCGTACCGTCTATCCACCCATCGGTTCGACCTTCAATCCGGATGCCAAGTACGCCGATGACGAGATGGGCCTGGGTTGGAACAATGTTCCGTTCGATATTCCCAACCATCGCGCGGAAAACGGTCCCGCCGATTACCACGTGCGCATCGGATGGTTCCGCAGCGTGGCGAACATCTATCACGCGTTTGCGATTCATTCCTTTGCCGACGAATTGGCGCACGCGGCTAACAAAGATTCTGTCCAGTACCTGCTCGATCTGGTCGGACCGGCGAGAATCGTCGAACTTGGTCTCAAGGGCGACGAAGCGGAAGACGCCAAACGTTATCCGCTGGACACGGCGCGGTGGCGGCGTGTGATCGAGATGGCTGCGGAAAAGTCGGGCTGGGGCAAGCGTCCCATGGGCAAGGGACGCGGCATGGGCATCGCCGCTCATCGCAGCTTCCTGACCTATGTCGCCACGGTGGTGGAGGTCGAAGTCGACAGCAAGGGACAGGTGCACATCCCGAACGTTTGGACGGCGCTCGATGCGGGAACAGTGGTCAGCCCGGACAACATCCGCAACCAGTTCGAAGGTGCGGCCGTGTTCGGCACGAGCCTTGCGCTGTTTGGGGAAATCACCGCGACCAATGGGGTTATTAATCAGAGCAACTTTAATAACTACCAACTCGCGCGGATGAATCGGGCGCCACGGCACGTGGATGTCCAGATTGTGGAGAGCGACGCGCCGCCGGCGGGAGTGGGCGAGCCGGGCCTGCCGCCCTTCGCGCCCGCTTTGTACAACGCGGTCTGCGCGGCCACGGGGAAACGCGTGCGGGAGTTGCCGCTGTCGAAGACGAAGCTGGTGTAGCAGGCTCTGGGCTTTAGGCTCTCGGCTTTCGGAGAACAACACGCTCGGAATGATCCATGAGACTCTGCGAGTTTGTAGTGTCTGTGGTCTTACTTGTCTCCTGCGCCGCTGGCCAGGAGATCACTGTGGCGGCCGCGGCGGATATGAACGCGGTTCTTCCGGCGCTGGCAGCACGCTACACTAAGCAGACCGGGCAAGCGGTTAAGCTGTCGTTTGGTTCGTCCGGCAATCTAGCCAATCAGATTCGGAACAGCGCGCCGTTTGATCTTTTTTTCTCTGCCGATGAGGAGTACCCAAAACAGCTGGGCGAGGACGGGTTCGCCGCAAAAGACTCGCTTTACCGGTATGCGGTGGGTCGATTGGTGCTGTGGGTTCCGAGCGAATCTACTCTCGACTTGCAGAAGCTGGGCATGACGGCGCTGCTGGATCCGTCGGTCAAGAAATGCTCGATCGCGAATCCGCAGCATGCTCCCTATGGCCGTGCTGCGGAGTCGGCACTTCGGCACTTCGGAATCTACGATCAGGTGGCGCCGAAGCTGGTCCTCGGAGAGAATGTTGCGCAAGCAGCGCAGTTTGTGGAATCGGGCAATGCCCAAGCGGGATTGATTGCGCTTTCGCACGCGCTCGCACCCGCAATGAAAGACAAGGGCCGCTACTGGACCGTCCCGCTCGATTCGTACCCCACGCTCAACCAGGCGGCGGTCGTGCTCTCCAAGTCGAAACACCAGGATGCGGCGCGCACATTCCTCGAATTCGTGCGCTCCCCAGAAGCTACTTCCCTGCTTGCACTCTACGGCTTTAGCCTGTCTGCGGAGAAGCATTGAATGAACTGGGAAGCCTTCTGGCTGACGGTCCGCCTGGCGGCGATCGTCTCCGTTCTTCTGGTCGCGATCGGGTTACCCATCGCGTACTGGATTGCTTACTCGCGCTGGCGCTGGAAATTTCTGGTTGAGGCGGTGGTTGCGCTGCCGATCGTGTTGCCACCGACGGTGCTGGGCTTCTACGTTCTGTTGGCGCTGGGTTCCCGGAGTCCACTGGGGCGCTGGTGGGAATCGCTGACTGGCCACACCTTAGCGTTTACTTTTGAGGGACTGGTGATTGGATCTCTCATCTATAGCCTGCCTTTTGCGGTGCAACCGTTCGCGGCTAGCTTTGGAGCGGTCGATCCCAAGCTGCTCGGCGCCTCGGCGTCGCTCGGGCTCTCGCCGGCGCGAACCTTTTGGCGGGTTGTGCTTCCGCTCTCAAAGGCGGGCCTGGTCACTGGATTTGCCCTCAGCTTCGCGCACACGCTGGGCGAGTTTGGCGTGGTGCTCATGGTCGGAGGCAACATACCGGGCGTAACCCGCACCATCTCGATTGACATTTACGATCAAGTGCAAGCGGCGCAATACGCCGGCGCAAACCTGACTGCAGCCGTGCTGCTACTGCTTTCTTTTGCGGCGCTTTCGATCGTTTACGGAATCAACCGCCGGCCGTGGGCCGTGGGTCCATCGAAGTGAAAACTGTTCCCTCCAAGAAGTCGGCGGCGCGCCCTGGTATCTCGTCCCAACTCGAAGTCCGCATTCGCAAGCGATTCCTTAATCCTGAAGGCAGCTTCATCCTGAATACGCATTTTCGCGCGCTGGCGGGGTTCACGATTCTTTTCGGCGCTTCGGGCGCGGGAAAAACAACCCTGCTGGATTGCATCGCCGGACTGAGTGACCCCGACGATGGACGCATCACGGTGGGCGGCGAGGACCTGTACGACTCGGAGAAGAAACGGAATGTCGCAGCCTGGAAACGGCGGATCGGATACGTCTTCCAGGAGCTTGCTCTCTTCCCTCACCTGACTGCCGAGGAAAATGTGGCTTACGGACTGCACGCGCTCGCGCCAGCGGAACAGCAGGCGCGCACCGCGGAGATCCTGCGAACCTTTCGCATCGAGCATCTGCGCGGCCGGCGGCCGGCGGAGATTTCTGGCGGTGAGCGTCAACGTGTGGCGCTGGCGCGTGCCCTGGTGACTGAGCCGCGCGCCTTGCTGCTGGATGAGCCGCTGGCCGCGCTGGACGGTCCGACCAAATCGCACATTCTGGCCGATCTTCGGCAATGGAACCAGAATCATCGGGTCCCGATTCTCTACGTCACACACAGCAGCGAAGAAGTCTTCGCTCTCGGCGATGAAGTCATTGTGCTGGATGCGGGCAGGATCGTTGCGCAGGGGCGCCCGCATGAAGTGATGCGCGCTCCGCGGCTTGAAACGGTCGCGCACCTTTCCGGGTTCGAGAATATTTTCGATGGCACCGTGGTTGCCCTTCATGAAGATCGCGGCACGATGACCTGCCGTGTTGGAACCGGCACCTTGGAAGTGGAAACGCCTCTGGTTCGAGCAGAAGTTGGATCGCGCCTGCGCATCGGCATTCGCGCCGGCGATCTGCTGCTGGCTACCGAGAGCCCGCGGGGACTCAGTGCGCGGAACGTTGTGCCGGGAACGATCCGGGGGCTGGAGCAAAGAGATGTCATTGTTTCCGCATTTGTGATTTGCAGCGGGACGGAATTCGAAGTGCACTTGACGCTTGCGGCCCGTGAAGCGTTGCATCTCGGTGCGGGCAAGAAAGTCTGGCTCGTCGTCAAGACGCATTCATGTCATCTGATGAGCCAATGAAGACGCACGGCCCGGAATTTTGTCATCCGGACTGTGCCTTTTTGGCGCCCCAGGTTCGCGCCCGTTCTTTGGGCGTTAACCTGGGGGGACGGCAGCTAGTCATCCTGAGCGGAGCAGGATGACAGCGGGATAGAATCAGTTTGTTAGCTCACCAGCCGCAGGATGAGAGTGTAGGGATACTGCGCTCTCAATCGTATCGGCGTTTTTCAGGGGAGGCTGCGGGCTTCTTCTTCCCTTTCCATCACAATCACGGCGACCCATTGACCATCGCTCGCCTTCTGAAACACAATCCTTCCTCCGAGACGCTGAGCAATCTCTTCGGGAGGCAAATCGCGATGGTACCCGAAGAATCTCTCCTTGACGTGCTGCCACCAGTTCCAATTTTCGAGGAAGGGATGCGGCGGCTGGTACTTGGTGGAAAACACGAACGCGGTATCGAACTGGCCGGCGGCAACGGAGGCGGCGGAGATCTGTGCAGCCGAGAAGTCTTCGATGCGCACGACTTGAAATGGGCGGCCCGCGTAGCCGAGCCATGGACGAGTGAGTTCGTCCGAGGCGGGCCAGGCGCTTACCACGCGTGCGCGGGGATAGCGCATCGCCAGAAACCGGCTGGCCTCGGTATGCATCACGATGTAGTCGCGGTAGGCTAGGTTGTCTTCCAACGAGAAACCGTAGGGCGGATTGGTGAAGAGTCCTGCAACAAACGCAATCGCAACCGCCACTACGACCGGCTTCCAGAATCGCACTCGCCGCCACAAAGTCGCCGTCAATACGAGCATGACCAGCGGCAGCACCGGTAGCAGGTAGCGCGCCAGAACCGCGCCGCCCACTGCCGACATGAATCCTAAGTAAGCGAGGGTTACCGAAAGGAATCCAGTCTGAATCCAGATTGCAATTCGCGGGCGCGAGATTCCTTTCTCCATCTGCGCCGGACGAAGCATCGCTAGCAACCCCGCCAGCGTGAGCAGATAGAGGCCCAGATAACCGAACAGTTGCCAGATCCTTAATCCCAGAGCGAGTGGAATGCGCAAAGGATCGAGCGTAGATGCAACGTTGTAGCGGAAGTACTCGGGATTGCCAAGCAGGAAGCCCGTCTTCGCGTAGTGGTATGCATACCAACATGCGACCGGCACGACGGGAACCAGTAGATGAAGTGTGCGCGTGCACCTCTCCACGTTAGGGAAAAACTCCTGCCAGCGCGGGCGACCGACATGGGCCAGCACTTGCCACGCGAACAGCGCCAGCGGTGCCAGTATCGCGGTCTCTTTCGCCAGGACCGCTAGTGAAAACCAGACCGCTTGCCTCCAGCGACAGTCGTCAAAGTAGGCGGCCAACCCCCAGTAGGTAAGTCCAGCGGCCGCCAGATCAACCTGGGCGAGAGAACTCTGGATGAAGAATACGGGGTAGAGAGCGGTCAACGCGGTGGTCGCCCATGCCACCGCGGGGTTCGCGGCAACGCGTGATAGCCGCCACACTCCCAACAGAGAAAACGCAGCCAGCGCCAGCATCGCAGTGCGTGTGACCAACGTGGAATATCCCCCGACTCGCCACGCGATTGCGAGCCATGCCATCACCAGCGGCGGGTGCGCGTTGGAAAGGGTGGAGTGCGGAATGAGCGTGCCGGTCAGGTACAGGTCGCGGGCCGCGGGCACGTAATAGCCCGCCTCATCCCAGAAGTAGGGGAGACGCAGCAAGGGCGCATGCAGAAGCATCAATCCGGCAAAGAACAGCGAGAACAACAGCAGTTGTTGCGTCCATCGAAGAGATAACGGCGCCTCCGCTTTTGGAGCGCTGTCAGACGATAGCCACGCAGCCATTAGTGGATCGGTCCGCCCGGAGCGCGGGGATCGAGTTTGATCTCGCCGAACGCAGCCTCGTAGTTGGTCACGTTCTGCTGCAAAAGTGACATCAGCGCCTTGGCCTGCTGTGGGCTGAGATAAATCCCCTGGAAATTTTTCAACTCCACCTGCGTCTCCGAGCTCTGCTGCATGGTTCCGAAGACGAGGAAAAAATCCCAGACATTCACCCGGATCTGCACACTGTTGGAGTAGGTCTCGCGGTAATCCGGGGTCTGGACGAACTTCACATTCGGTTGGGTCACATTCATAGCTGGCAGTGTACCGTCTCTGATCCCGCCCTGCAAAATCGGGGGGTGGCTGTTTGAAGTTTGGCGGAGTTAGTGAGACTATTGCGGCAAAGAACAGTAGGAGCGGCAGCGTGAAATACCGAATTGCGATGTGGGCGAGTGCGGGCCTAATCGTTGTGGGCTGCTGGCAACTTTATGTCTTCGCAACGGCTCCAATTCCGATTTCAGTCGAACCGATCGTGTGGACTCTCGCCCGTTTGACTTGCCCAGTGGTGTTTGCTAGCTTCTATTTCCATTTCGGCGTTGGTTTCTATTGGGTCCTTCTTGCGAATGCTGCTACCTATGCGTTGGTCGGTCTGATCGTGGAGACCCTACGGAAAAAGCTCAAACCCGGCGAAGCGATTCAGAACAGCCCACTCCCCAAAAACGGGTAAACTTCAGTCTCACTTCCTTTGCTCCAGTTTGACCGACGCCGTTAGCGGCTGGCCGTCCCGCAGAACTTTGACTTCGACCACGTCCCCGACCTTGCTTCGACGTAAAGCATCGGTAAAGTCGTAGAGGTTTTTGATTGGTTTGTCGCCAAACTGTACCAGGATGTCCCCGGCCTTCAGCCCGGCCTTGGCCGCCGGGGAATTCGGCTTCACATCGGAGAACTTGACCCCGTTTTCAACCTGGCCGAAATCTGGAATCGATCCGAAGTACGGCCCGTATCCACCGCCGCCACCCATCCCGCCCGGCGGCTTGTCTTCGGCAACAACGACGAACGCCGGACGCTCCTCAGCATCGGCCAGTTGTATCCCGGTCGCCGATATCACATCGAGCAGGCGCGCCGCCGAGTCCGGATTGATTTTGTCCCACGTATCCGAGGGCTTGTGATAATCCGAGTGCAATCCGGAAAAGAAAAAAAGCACAGGAATCTTCTTGGCGACGAATGACGTGTGATCGCTCGACGCATAGCCTCCCATCGAGTATTCCATCTTGAATCCGGATTTTGCCTGCGCTTGTTCAACCGTCGGTTTAAGGGTCGAGCCGGTCCCCACGCCACCGATGTAGACCTTGTCATCCTTGATCCGGCCAATCATGTCCATGTTGAGCATGGCCACCGCCTTCTCGAGCGGACGCGTCGGTTCCTTCACCCACTCCGCCGATCCGAGTAGCCCAAGCTCCTCGCCGGCAAACGAGGCAAACAGAATCCCGCGCCGCAACTGTCCCTTCTGCGGTGCAATCAGACGCGCCAACTCGAGCACGCCCGCGGTTCCCGAACCATTGTCGTCGGCCCCGGGATGAATCTGTCCGATCTGCGAAGGCGCGAGCGAGTCGAAGTTGCCGCGCCCAAGGTGATCGTAGTGCGCGCCGATGATGACGTACTCATCCGTCTTGCCAGGCAGATAAGCGAGCACATTGCTGACGGTGGCGCGGGTGGTGACGATGCTGACCTTCACCGATGCAGTCTGATTCTCGGGCAGTGCGAAGGAATCCGGTTTCCCGGAATTGTTGATCCTGTCCTGCGTCTCCTGCAGCGACTTCCCGGCAGCTTTTAACCACTCGTCTGCGGCGGCATTCTTCACTTGGACAAACACGATGCCAACGTTCTCTGGTCCGCTCACACTCCCAAACCTCGTCAGCAGATCTTCTTCGCCGTCGCCCAGTTTGCCATTGACCAGCACAATCGCCTTCGCACCGTGATTCCTGGCATTGATCGCCTTGGTGATCAGTTGCGAATGTTGCGTCATCCCGTGATTGCCAGTTTTGGCCGCAAACGACGCCGGTTCATAGCGCAGAACCAGAACGATCTTGTCTTTGACGTCGATCCCGGCGTAGTCGTCGTACTGAAATTCGTCGGCCGACACGCCGTAGCCCACAAACACAAGGGAGCCCTGTGCAGTTCCCGAAGAAGAGAAACTAAAAGGAACAAAATCCTGCTTGGGCTTCAACTCTTTCTTTTGTTCTCCGGCCTGGAGTACGAAATGGTTGTTGCCTTTTAGCTGTGCGCCCGTAATGACCGTAAACGGCTGGAGATAAGATTTCGTGCCCGCCGGTTCGAGCCCCAGACTTTTGAACCTCTGTTCAATCAGGTGCGCCGCGCGCGTCAATCCCTTGGTTCCGTCACCGCGCCCTTCCATCTGGGGCGCGGTGAGTGTCTTGATGTCTTCGAGGTAGCGATGCGGATCGGCGGTGGCAACGGTCGACGGCGTGGACGACGCCAGCAACGTGACGGAAAACACCACGAAGACGCTGAAAGAGACGACGACCCGGAGGCGATCGACTCGGGAGTGCTTGGGAAATCCGAATAGAGGCATATGTCGAAAAATCCTAGGTTTTCGCCGGAGTCGGTGTCAATGGGCGAACCCCGTCGCCTCCAAACCTGCTTCGTCGTTTGCCGCTGTGTATTCAGCGACTTCGGGGCTGATGAGATATTCATCACAAACCTCGGTGCGCTCTGTACTAGCGATATTCCGCGGGTCAGCGGAGATTGAACATGAGGTAACTTTCGGGACACCTCATGCCCCACAAACTCACCACGTGCACGTTCTGCGGTGTGGGTTGCGGCCTCTATCTGGAGACTCAAGGCAACCAGGTAGTAGGCGTGTACCCGAGCGTTTCGCACCCCACCAATCGAGGCAGAATCTGCGTACGCGGCTGGCATGTGCACGAAATCGCCAGTTCACCCGATCGTCTGAAACACCCGCTCCTGAAGAAGAACGGGCAGTTTCAGGAAGTTCCCTGGGACGAGGCGCTTGGCTTCATCGCGACCCGGCTCGCGGAAATCCGTAATCAGCACGGCCCCGATTCCCTGGCCTTCCTGAATTCGCCCCGCTGTTCGAACGAAGAATCCTACTTGCTGCAGAAGCTTGCCCGCGCCGTCGTCGGCACCAATAACGTCCACCACGGAACCGGCGCCTACTCGAACAATTCGTGCAGTGTTCTGGTCGACATGATCGGCGTGCCGGCGAGCACAAATTCGATCGCGGAGTTATCCGAGAGCGACGTGATCATCGTCGACGGGGTGGATTTGGCGCGCCGTCTGCCTACCATTGGTGGCGCGGTCATTCGAGCCAAGCTCAATGGTGCTCGACTCGTCGTCGTGGGCACGCGCCGGCACCGGGTCGCCGAAAATGCGGACCTGTTTCTGCAGATCAAGCCAGGGACTGAGACCCTGCTGTATGGCGCCATCGCCAAGGTCATCGTGGACCGTGGCTTGGCGAAGCTTCCCTTCATCAAAGCCCGCTGCCGGGACTACACCGAGTTTCTCGCGCAAGTCCTCGAATACGATCTGCTGCGCGTGGCCGAAGCGTGCGGCGTGTCGCCGGAGCTGATCGAAGCTGCCGCCCTCACCTATGGGCAGGCTCGATCCGCGACCCTGCTGTTTTCCTCCAGCATGGAAGATCGCACTCGCGACAGCATCCGCGCGGTGGTCAACCTGGTTCTTCTCACAGGCAACCTGGGCAAGCCGGGCGCGGGCCTGTTCGCGCTCACCGAGCAGAACAATTTGCAGGGCGTGTGCGACCTGGGGATGATTCCGGACCGGCTCCCCGGCTACTCCAAAGTGAGTGATCCCGCGGCCCGCTCCGCGATGGAAGCGATTTGGAAGACCAGGATCCCAGCCACTCCAGGGCTGGGATCTCGTCCCATCCTGACCAGCCGCGGGCAAGGCCAGATACGCGGAGTGTGGCTGTCTCGCTACGATCCGGTGAACACAGCCTTCCTCGGTAATGTCGGAGATGTCGCTACCCAGCTTCGACAGCTTGACTTGCTGGTCGTGCAACACCTCTTCATGAACGAGACCGCGCAGTACGCCCATGTCGTTTTGCCGACCACGGCCTTCGGTGAAGAGGAGGTTACGTTCACCAGCACGGATCGAAGGATTCAGCTGGCAGAACGAGTCGTCGATCCGCCCGCGGGCCTGACCTCAGCTTGGGAACAGATTGTTGACGTAGCGCGGCGCATGGGAGCCGATTGGAGTTACAAATCGGCCGCCGAGGTGATGGAGGAAATCGGCGAGGTCGTGCCCTTCTACAGTGGCGCCAGCTATCCGAATCTGGCTCGCGAGTATGGCCGCCAATGGCCTTGCACCAAAGACCGCCCGCTGGGCACGCGCTTCCTGTTTGGAGAGAACAACAACCACGGCGGAGAAAAGTTCAAGTTCGTCGCGATCCCGAAACCACCGCAGCCAGCGCCGCCTCCAAAAGAATTTCCGCTGACCCTCGTCTTTGGAAACTCGCTCTACTACTGGAATCAGAATGTAGTCGTCCGCCACAGCGAGACTCTGAAACGCGAATATCGGATCCTGATGCTCGACTATCCGCAGGGCTTCGTTGAGATCAACACCGACGACGCCCAACAGCTCGGCATCCGTGACGGCAAGAAGATCCGGCTGTGTGCAGCGAATTCCTCTTCGACGGCGACGGCCCGCGTTACTTCGGAAGTGATGAGCGGGACGATCTTTGTTCCCCATTTCATGCGGGATGTCGAGAAGCAGATCCTGGGAGCAACGGGCGACAGCCGCCGGCTGGTTCCGGTGCGCGTCGAGAGGGAGACCGCATGAGAGCCCGCGTCCTGGCCCGCGGCGACGTGCTGGAGATCGTCGATCTGCTGCGCCTGCAAGGCTACGAGGTGATCGCGCCCTTCCACGGGCGCGGGCGCGACACATTCTTTGACACGGTCACGGACGAGAACCGCGATCGGGTCCAGATTCACTTGCCGAATCCGTACTATCCGGCGAAGCGCTACGTCTTCCCGCACATCGAGCGGCTGCTCAAGATCAAGCGCAGCAATGGCGACATCTCTATCGAGCCTACATACGAGCAGCCCAAACGCGCTATCTTCGGGATTCGCTCGTGCGACATCGCCGGCATCTTCCATCTCGACCGTTTCTACCTGGGCCGTGATTTCCGCGACATCTATTACGACAATCGCCGCAAGAACCTGCTGTTGATCAATGTGGTTTGCAGCGATCCGGACGTGGATATCGGTGAGGAATGCTTCTGCATGTGCGCCGACACTGGCCCCGCCGCCCGCGACCACTTCGACCTGCAACTGATGGATCTCGGCGAGGAATTCCTCGCGATTGCCGGAACGGCGGCCGGGGAGGCGATGTTCGCCGATCCCATTTTCAAGAAGGGCACCGAGGCACACATAGCCCGGCGCCGCGCGATCCTCGAAGACGTTCGCAAACGCTTCAAGCCGATCACGACCAGCTGGTTCTCAGCCGCCATCCAGGACGTTTCGAAGGGCGAGATCCTAGAAAAAACCTGGGAGGAGATCGGCAACCGCTGTCTGGAATGCGGCGGCTGCACCTACGTCTGCCCGGCCTGCACCTGCTTCACAGTCACCGATCGCCAGGTGGGACCGAACGAAATCGAGCGTGTCCGCATGTGGGACTCCTGCGCCCTTGATGGTTTCACACGCATGGCGGGAGGTTTCAACCCGCGGCGCGCCGTGCACGACCGCCGCAATCGCCGCTTCTTCCGGAAGCTGGCTCATTACTTCATTCAGCGCGAACTATCCATGGCGTGCGTGGGCTGCGGACGATGTGCAGCGGTCTGTCATGGAGACATCGGAATGCCGAGCGTGGTGGAAATGGTCCGCCGCGCCACGGCCGAGGTGGAGAAGGCAGAGGTCGAGAAACATGAGCTCGTCAGCCATTGAGAGTGTGACCCGGCCTGTCGTTCCGAAGCCGATCGAGAACGTGTATCTGCCGAAGGTCGCGGTGCTCGACCGCGTGGTCGATGAGATTCACGAAGTGAAGACCTTCGTCTGGCACTTCGAAGATCCGGAGGAGCAGTTCGCGTTCCTGTGTTTCCGCCCTGGCCAATTTGCCCAGGTTTCGCTGTTTGGCGTGGGCGAGTTCCCCACTTCCCTGCCGCCCAGTCCCACCGAAAACGAGACCTTCTTCACCGTCCGCCAAGTCGGAAGCTGCACCTCGGCGCTTCACCAACTCAAGCCCGGCGACAAGTTCGCAGTACGGGGGCCCTACGGCAACGGCTTCCCGATGGAAGAGTATTACGGCAAGAACCTGGTGTTCGTCGCGGGCGGCATTGGTTTGATTCCGCTGCGCTCCGCTATTGTGTACGCGCTTTCGAACCGCGACAAATACCAGCGCATCCAGATTTTTCACGGCGCGAAAACGCCGCAAGAGCTGATGTATGTCCCCAAGCTGCTCGAGTGGGAGCAAACTCCCGGCGTCGAGTGCCACCTGACGGTCGACCGAACCGGCGACGGCTGGACCGGCAACGTCGGCGTGGTGGGCAGCCTGTTCAAGAAGCCCGGCGTCGTGGTCCCGGTCGAGAACACGATCGCTTTCGTGTGCGGCCCGCCAATCATGTTCCGCTTTGTCATCAAGGACCTGCTCGGAATGGGCTTCCAGGAACGCAACATCGTCTCGACCCTCGAGCGTTACATGAAGTGCGGCGTGGGTAAGTGCGGTCATTGCTGCATCGGCGTGGCCTACGTATGCGTGGACGGTCCGGTCTTCACCTACGAACAAATCAAGAAATTGGGGGAGGATATTTGATGAAGGACCTCCGCCAACAACTCGAAGAACTGCTCCAGGGCCATGTCTGCCTGATGGGCTTGGGGAATGTGGACTGCGGCGACGATAGCTTTGGCGTCCAGTTAGCGGAAGAACTGCTGGAGGCCGGCGTGCCGGACGTAGTCATCGCAGGAACCGCCCCCGAGGACTACATCGGCCGCATCGCGGATCAGGGATTCGACCGCCTCGTTTTCCTTGACGCAGTTGAGTTCGGCGCTTCGCCCGGATCCGTCGTGCTTCTGAATGCCCGCGAAATATGCGCCCGTTACCCGCAGATCTCCACCCACAAGATTTCCCTGGGCGTACTGGCCAAATGGGTGCGAGCCAGTAGCAGAACCAAGGTGTGGCTGCTGGGAGTGCAGCCGCAGTCCATGAGCCCCGGACAGACACTCACACCCACGGTAAGCGCAACACGAGATCTTCTCCGCATGTTGCTCCTGGAAGTGTCAGCCGGCAAGACCCACGTAGGGACAGCCGCCCCTTCGGCAGGCTCAGGGCAGGCTCTCGACTGTCCGGTCGAGCGGAGCTCGGCAGTCACACACGACCACGAGGCGGTCACGGCATGATGACTCCCGAACAAGCCGTCGTCGTCGCCATCCTGAGTTGCGTTGCCGGTGCCCTGCTGACGCTCGTGGTGTCGCGTTACAAGACGTTCGCCGGGTGGATTGCGTTTCTCGTCACAGCAGGAACCGCCGTCCTCATCTTCTGGGCTGCGCTGCAGGTGCTCACCATCGGACCATCCGCACATCCAGCCGCATTCTGGACCCTACCGAAGATTGGACACATCCTGCGCATCTACGTCGATGGCTTGACTGCAGTATTCCTGCTGCTGGCTGGCGCGATCGCTGTGCCGGCGGCGTTCTACTCCATCATCTATATGCGGCACTACCAGGATTACAGCGTAGCCCGTTTCTACCCGTATTTCCTGCTCTTCCTCGCCGCCATGTACGGCCTGCTCTCGACCACCGACATGATGTGGTTCTTCTTCATCTTCTGGCAGTTGATGACCCTGCCCGGATATGCCCTGATCAGATTCGAACACCGGAAACGGCAAAACGTCAGGGCGGCCAACAAGTATCTGCTGATGATGCAGATTGCCTGCATAGCGACCATGGTGGGAGCCGAGATACTGGCGGTGGCCGGCGCCGCCGCGCGCGGCAGCACCAGCTTGATGTATGACTTCGACACTGTGAGCGCGAACCTGCCGCTGCTGCTGCGGGATCAGCCCATCGCGGCTGCCTTCGCCTTTGCGCTATTCCTCGCCGGCTTCGGAATCAAGATGGGCATGTGGCCATTTGGCCAGGTATGGTTGCCGGATGCGCATCCTGCCGCTCCCTCTCCTGTAAGCGCGATGCTCTCGGGCGTAATGATCAAGACCGGCGTCTATGGCCTGATGCGCTACTTTCTGTGGCTGGTACCAATCAGCGCGCAGGCAGACTATCCGCTCGCGCGCTGGGGTATGCTGGTCGCGGTACTGGGCACAATCACGTTGTTTACCGGTACCATGCAGGCGCTGAAGCAGGAACAATCCAAGCGCCTGCTCGCCTTCCACAGCATCGGACAGATCGGCTACATCCTGCTGGGCACTGGCACCTGCATGGCGCTGCTGGCAGTGAACACTCCGGCCACGGCGGCCCTTGCCACCATCGCCTTCTTCGGAGCGCTCTTCCACGTCCTGAATCACGGATTGTTTAAGGGACTGCTGTTTCTCAACGCCGGCTCCATGCTGCACGCCACGGGCACACAGGACCTGAACAAAATGGGCGGGATGATGAAATACATGCCGCTGACGGCGGTGACTGCGCTCATCGCCTCGTTCTCGATCTCCGGCGTGCCGCTGTTCAACGGCTTCGTTAGCAAGTGGAGCATCTATGTGGCGGCCATCCAGGGCAGCGGGTCCGCTCACTACCTGGTAGTCTGCGCAGTCATCGCCATCCTGACCAGCGCTCTCACGCTGGCCTCATTCATCAAGTTCTTCGGAGTGAGTTTCCTCTCGCGCACGAGTGCACTAGTTAAGTCACAGGCGGCGGCAAGGAACGACCATCTGGAAGTCCCCTGGATGATGCAACTCCCGCAGGTAGTGCTGGCGTTTCTCTGTGTGCTGCTGGGAGTTGTGCCCGCGATCGGGTTCCGCCTCATGCAGCAGACCCTCGAAGCGAGCCGCGGGGGCCTGGGCACGACTCTTGCCAACGCTTCACCCATGGTAAGCAATCCTCTGACCGGGCTCACCGAAGCTTCATCCGCTGCCTTATTTGCGCCCGTCGCTCTAGCCTTGGTTTTGGGCCTCATGTTCCTGGCCGTGTATGGCATCTCGAAGCTCGGGAGCGCGTCGCGTCGTGCCGCCGAGCCCTGGCTGTGCGGCTACGCGCGCGAGGCGGACTGCCATCGCTACGTTGCCCACAACTTCTACGGCGAGGTCAAGCGCTACTTCGGCTGGCTCGGCGGCGCGCCGCATGCACATCCGGACAAAACGCCGGTCGTGAAGGAGCTCTCATGATCGCCCGCGAAATGTTCGAGGACTTCAAAGCGCGATTTGGGCCCCTTATCCAGCGCGCCGATCTGCCGAGCGATAGTCGCCTGTACGTGTATGTGGACCGCTCAGCCGTAAAGTACGTCTGCCAGCACATTTTCCGGGAACTCGACGCCCGCTACGTGGCCAGCATCGGCAGCGACGACCGGCCCTTCTCTGGCACTTATCTCGTGGCGCACAACTTCGCCTTCGACAAAGACCACCTGCTCTGCAGTGTGCTCACGCAACTTCCACAAGACGATCTAAAGATCGACAGCATCACCGCGATGGTACCTGCGGCCGGATGGGCCGAACGCGAGATGCGCGATCTGCTCGGCATCGAACCGGTCGGCCACAGCTATCCCAAACGGCTCGTGCTGCCCGACGGCTGGCCGGAAGGCAAGCATCCCCTGCGCAAAGACGTGCCCTGGAACGAGGTGCCCGAGGGCTACGACGAGGAGCGCGAGTTCAAATTCGACGAGCCTCCCGAGGGCTGCATGGTAGTTCCGTTCGGACCCTTCCATCCGACGCTCGACGAACCCGCTCACTTCCGCCTGTACGTCGAAGGCGAGATGGTGCGCGGCTGCGAGTACCGCGGCTTCATGGTGCATCGCGGCATCGAGAAGCTGGCCGAATCGGTGATGAGCTACAACGACATTCCGATGCTGGCCGAGCGCATCTGCGGCATCTGCGGCTGTGTTCACAACGTGGCGTATGTGCAGGCCGTCGAAGACGCCGCTGTGCTAAAGCCGCCGCCCCGCGCCGAATACATTCGCACCATCATGCTGGAACTCGAGCGTCTGCACAGCCATCTGCTGTGGACCGGGCTGGCTTGTCACATTGTGGGGTTTGACACACTGTTCATGCAGAGCTTCCGCATCCGCGAGCCCATCATGTGGATCGCCGAAAAAATCAGCGGCAACCGCAAGACCTATGCGCTCTGCGTCATCGGCGGCGTGCGCCGTGACATTACCGACGAACTCAAGACCGAACTGCGCGCCGTGCTCGACAAACTCGAGTCCGAATGGCGTGCCGTCGTCGGCGCAGTCAGCAATGATCGGAACATTCAAAAGCGTACGCGGGATGTGGGCGTGGCCGACAAGCTTCTGGTTAAGAGCGCCGGACTGCTCGGGCCGGTGGCGCGCGCGGCCGGAGTGGATATCGATTGCCGCCGCGACCTCCCCTACGCTGCGTATGACCGCGTCGAATTCGACGTCATTACGGCGCAGACCGCCGACGTATGGGGACGCCTGGTGGTGCGCATGAAAGAAGTCTTCGAGTCCATCAAGATCATGCGCCAGTGTCTCGACAAGATGGAAGATGGCCCGCTGCAACTCGAAATCAAAGACGAGTTGCCCGTCGGCCGCATGGGACTGTCGTCGGTCGAAGCTCCGCGCGGCGAGGCCCATCACTTTGTCATCACCGGAGAGAACAACCGTCCCCGTCGCTGGCGAGTGCGCGCCCCCACTTATCAGAACCTGCAGGGCGTGCCGGCCATGATCAAGGATCAGCAGATCGCCGACATGACGATTTCGTTGGGCAGCATTGACCCGTGTTTTTCCTGCACCGACCGTCTGGAGACGATCGACTTGCGCTCGGGCGAGAAAAAAGTGTGGTCGCAACAGGAGTTGCTGAAATTAGTGCGGACGCAGAAACGCTAAGGACGATATGGACCGCAGCCTGATTTGGATGATCGTCGCGGGCGTGCTGAATATCGGCATCGTGCTGCTCGTCGCCCCGCTCTGCCAGGGAGTGCTGCGCAAGGTCACGGCGCGCGTGCAATCCCGTCAAGGTCCGCCGCTGGCGCAGCCCTACTTCGACCTGCTGAAACTGCTGGGCAAAGAAGACATTGAATCCGGCCAATCACCCGCCATGCAGCGCTTCGCCGCCTATCTCGCATTGGCCGCGGTGCTGACGGTGGCCTGCCTCGTACCTATGGGCTTTGCAACCCCGATGAATCACGCGGGAGACGTGATCCTGCTGATCTACCTGCTGACCCTCTGCGGTGTGTGCACGCTGTTGGCAGGCCTAGCCGCCGGTTCCACCTACTCGCTGGTCGGGATCAGCCGCGAGATGATGAGCATGATCGCGCTCGAGCCCCTGTTCGCCATTGCCCTCATCGTCGGCGCGGTACACACCGGATCGTTCCGGCTCGACACCGTGTTGCACGGCTCGGTTTACACCACGGGCGGCGTTCCCTGGTCGGGGGTAATCATGGTGAGCGTGATTCTGCTGTCGTTTCAAGCCTTCGTGCAGCGCGTGCCCTTCGACATTGCAGAAGCGGAAACCGAACTCATGGAAGGCCCGCTCATGGAATACTCCGGCCCCAAGCTGGCCCTGTTCAAGTACGCGCAGATGGCCAAGTTGGTCATCTACAGCGCGCTCTTCGTATCGCTATTCGCGCCCTGGGGATCGGCTTTGGTCTTCCCGTTCGGCTGGCTGCTCTTCTGGGCGAAGGTTCTGGTGCTGGTGCTGTTAGTCACGCTGGTAGCGGCGACGCACGCCCGCTACCGCATTGATCAAGCGCTCCGCTTTTTTGCGAGCCTGTTCGCGGTCGCGCTGGTAGCGCTGGTTTTGGCAAGTTATGGACACTGAACCGTAGCGCGGGCGTCTCGCCCGCAGGTCCGAGGGTAAGATGCCCTCGGCACAGTCGGCAAGATGCCGGCGCTACTAGAAAAGACAGGCGCATGTCGCTGTTGAGCAAACTCGAAGAGACGCTGATCTGCCTGAAGGCCGGCCGCGTCACACTGCCCTATCCAGTGCAGGCGCAGCCGCTGCCGGACAAATTCCGCGGACGCCCGATTTTCGATGCCACCAAGTGCATCGGCTGCGCCGGTTGCGCGAACAACTGCCCGGCCCGCGAAATACTCGTCTACGACGTCTGCCAGGAAGTCCGCGTGCTGCAATACCTCGGCCGCCGCTGCACCTATTGCGGCCGCTGCGCCGACGTTTGTCCCGAGAAGGCCATCACCATGAGCCTGGAATTTGAGAACGCAACCAACCAGATCGCTGATCTCGGACAGAAACTGGAACTGTTCATGAGCACCTGCCAGCGCTGCGGACGCTGCTTCAAGGGCGCGGCCGCGCTCGACGAACTGAAGATGAAAGGCTATCGCTCCGATGATCTCGAGAGCGAACGCTGGATCTATCGCGCGCACGCATTTCTCGAAGGCGAGCCGGCCGTCGCTGACATCGAGATCGAGTTGGATTGATTATGCTGAAGAATCTCTGCCAAAAAATGTTTGGCCGGTCGCTGTGGGTCTATCACGCAAATAGCGGAGGCTGCAACGGCTGCGATATCGAGGTGCTCAACGTCCTCACGCCCTACTACGATGTCGAGCGCTTCGGTATCAAACTGGTCGGCTCGCCGCGGCACGCGGACGTCATGCTCTGCCAGGGCCCGGCCATGCGCTCCACCGCGCAGGCCCTGAAGCGCGCCTACGAAGCCATGCCGGCCCCGAAACTCGTTTTCGCCATCGGCTCCTGTGCCTGCGGCGGCGGCATCTGGTTCGACAGTTACTCCGTGCTTGGTCCCATCGAAAAGATCCTGCCGGTGAGTTACTACATACCGGGCTGTCCCCCGCGCCCGGAGGCCATCATTTATGGCGTAGCGGTCGCGCTCGGACTGGTCGACAAAAAGACAGCACCGGTCGTGTTCAAGCAAGCCGAGTTCCCGATTCCGCAGTATCATCCCGGCGATCTGCGGGGCGACGGCGGCATGGTCGTCTACGAAAAACTCGAGAAGATCTGACCGCGAGACCCGGAAATATGCAAGCCCTTGCACATTTCACGCAACTCCTGCGTTTCTATGCGTTCTACTTGTAAAACCGCTGCTGTGCCGCGCGTTTCTGGGGTAAACTGACATCAGAATTGCAGTAAGCGCCACACCAGCCGACCCGGGGGAAGACGTGAAAACGCACAAACAAAAAGGTTTCTCGCTTATCGAACTGTTGATCGTGGTAGCGATCATTCTGATCATCGCCGCAATTGCAATCCCCAACTTGCTCCGCGCCCGCATCTCAGCCAACGAGGCGTCCGCAGTTCAATCGCTAAAAACGTTGAACACCGCGCAGATTTCTTACAACTCCACCTACCCGAATGCGGGCTTTGCCGCCACTCTGGCCGCTCTTTCCGGCACGAATTGCGCCCCGCCAACATCCGCGGGCGCTTGCCTGATTGACACGCAGCTGGCATCTGGCGTCAAGAGCGGGTATTCGTTTGTGATTTCCGGCACGGGCAGCACTCTTCCGGTTTCTGCGTATCAGTTTCGAGCCGATCCTCTGACGCCGAACCAAACGGGCGTGCGCTACTTCTGCACGTTCGCGGACGGCGTAATCCGTGCCGGTACAGCCTCGCTGACAACCTGCGACGGCAGCGCGACACCGCTACAGTAAGAGTTTCCTTCGTGATACTGCGTGGCCTTGGTGGTGGACGCTTTTTTCCCAACCACTAAGGACACGAAGGTACACGAAGGTACACGAAGGAGCCCGGCCATCACTCCTCAAGCATCGAATTCGGTCTGCTGAGGTACGAGAAGTTATACTAGATCCAGGCCGGGATGGCGGAATTGGCAGACGCGCTGGTCTTAGGAGCCAGTGCCCAAAAGGCGTGCAGGTTCAAGTCCTGTTCCCGGCACCATCGTTGCTCAATCAGAACTGACGCCTCCAACGCTTGGGACCGTGGCGTCATTCTTCCTTCCTTGCAGCAATTTCTGCCGTCGCCCTCTCCGCAACCGTCTCGCGATAGTGCAGTACGCGCATCCCAGTGACTAACCGCAAGAGTTCCCCCGGTGCAAGCAAGTGCGAAGCATCCTTCGGTCCGCCCGGCAACTTCAACTGATCGGTGGTGTAGGTCTTGTAGAGCAGCAGGCCGCCCGGGCACAGCGCTTTCACAATCTCTGGAAAAATACTTCGCTCCAGATAAAAGAATCCCATCACGACGTCGAACTGCGTTTGCGAAGCTCGAAATTGAGTGAGATCATCTATGACACAGTGAATGTGGGGAGCGAGCGGGCCGGCGTTCTGCCGTGCCAGTTCGACACCGGTTTCCGAGACATCGATGAGTGTGATCTCCCAGCTCTGTTTCGCCAGCCAGATCGAGTGCCGCCCGGCGCCACCCGCAAGGTCGAGCGCGCTTCCCGCTCCCGGGAAAAGCGGCTGGATAAATTCAGAAAACGCCCAGGCCAAAAACGGATCCGGTTCCAGCCAAGCACCAGGGGTTTCCCGATATTTCTGGTTCCAGCGCTCGCGCTCAGGAGAGGCAGAAGGCATGCGCTGTAATTCTAGCGCCCGTTCAAGGGACCGACAGACGGAAAGCCTCCGGCCGCTCGTCGTCCTCGAAACCGGCAGTGTTTATTTGACCACGCGTTTGAAACGTGATGTTCCGGCCCCATGGCTCGAATGACCCCCATTTCGGCCCGCCCAACCGGGTACAACGGCTCGTCGCTGCCGCCCCACACCGGCGGTGGAGACGACGGCCGCAGCGGTCGCGACGGTGGCGACCGCAAGCCCGACTTTATGCCGAACTACGGCGAGCGCCTGCGTCGAGCTCGCCTGGGACTGGCGGTCGCCATGACGCCGATCCTGATGCTGTTTGTTTCGTTCACGGCGGCTTATCTGGTTCGCCGCGGCTTTCTTACCTTCGACTTCACCAGCAACGTCTACGTCCGAACCTGGCTGCCCGTGCAATTGCCGTGGTCATGGTTGCTGGCCAATACCGCGGTCCTCGTCCTGAGCAGCATCACCATCGAATTCGCCAGGCGCGACATCACGCGCCAGTCCGCGCTGGCGCCCGTCAAGTCAATCCCAGGTGTCTCCCTGGGCGATGAGCGCCACTTGCCCTGGCTCGGCCTGACCACCGTGCTTGGCCTTGTGTTTCTATCTGGACAACTCTGGATCTGGAGCGTACTCGCATCTCGAGGTTTCCACCTCAACACGGGTCCGAGCAGTTCGTTTGTTTATTTCCTGAGTGGAATGCACGCCATTCATCTCGCGGGCGGCGCGCTCGCGCTGATGTTCGCCGATGTTGCGACACTGCTTCACCGCCCTGTCGAATCCCGCCGCATCGTGGTTGACATCACAGCCTGGTATTGGCATTTCATGACCGGCCTCTGGATTTACATCCTCGTGTTGTTCACGTTTGCCGCGCAGTGAGTCACTCGAGATCGCAATCCGTACCCTGTCATCCTGAGCGCAGCAGGGACTTCGCGAAGTGAAGTTCCTGCGGAGTCGAAGGCCCCCTACTCAACCCGAGAGCGCCGGGGACGCGGAATTTTCAGGCACAAGCGAGGGCCGGACAAGAGTGTCCGCCCTACCCTCTGCGACGCTTTATAATAGAAAGATTCGGTACTAAGTTTTGATCCATCTGTAGCCGCCAGGGGAAGATGTCCACAGAGAGCATTGTTGTCCGCGGGGCCCGGGTCCACAACCTCAAGAACATCAATTTTGAGATCCCGCACAACTCCATGACGGTCGTCACCGGCGTCTCCGGCTCCGGCAAGTCGTCGCTCGCCTTCGACACGATCTATGCCGAAGGGCAGCGCCGCTACGTCGAGTCGCTGTCGGCCTATGCGCGGCAATTCCTGGAACGCATAGAAAAGCCTGACGCTGACCTGATCGACGGCATTGCCCCGGCCGTGGCCATCAAACAGAAAAATTCCACGCGCAATCCCCGCTCCACCGTTGCCACCGCGACCGAAATCTACGATTACCTGCGTTTGCTGTTTGCCCGAATCGGCCGCACTTACTGCCTGCAATGCGGTCAAGAGATTAAGAAAGACACGGTTGACGAGGTTGCGGATCGCATTCTTGCGCTCGGGGAAGGGGCTCGCCTGAATGTTCTCTTTCCGGTACAGGCACACACGCCCATGGCGGAAGAAGCGGGACGCAAGAAAGCTCGCGGAAAGAAGAAAGCGGAGCCTGAATCCCAGCTGCCTTCCGACGCCATCAAAGCGCGCCTGTTCGATCTCCGCAAACGCGGATTCAACCGCCTGTTTCAGCAGGGCAAGATTTTCGAGTTCTCCACCCCGGAATCGCTTCTCGAAATCGACTTCTCAGAGCCGGTCTTTGCGCTCGTGGATCGTCTCGCGGTTTCGGCCGACGCCCGCGCTCGCCTTGTCGATGCAGTCGAGATCGGCTATCGCGAATCCGGAGAGGTGATTTTCGAGACCGCGCCGAGCGATGAAGAAGAGGCTCCGCAGCGCCTACGCTTTTCGCAGCGCTTCGAATGCAAGAATGACGGCAGCCGATACGAAGAGCCCGAACCGCGCCTGTTCTCATTTAACAATCCCTACGGCGCCTGCCCGCGCTGCCAGGGATTCGGCAACACCATCGACTTCGATCTCGACCTCGTCATCCCCGACAAGGGGAAGACGCTGAACGAGGGCGCCATCGAGCCCTGGACCAAGCCAAAATACAAGCCGCTCTTCACTGAACTCAAGCGGTTTGCGCGCCAGGCCGAGATCTCCCTGGACGTCCCATGGTTCGAACTCGATGCCGAGCATCAAAGACTGATCATCGAGGGCGAAGGCCGTTTCGGCGGCGTCCGCGGCTTCTTTCAGCACTTGGAACGCAAGAAGTACAAGCTGCACGTCCGTGTCTTCCTCAGCCGCTATCGCGGATATTCTCTCTGCTCGACCTGCGGCGGCACGCGCCTCCGCCCCGAAGCGCGCCAGGTCAAAATCGAAGGCAAGAATATCTGCCAGGTCTGCAGCATGACTGTAGAAGATGCCTCACGCTTCTTCGATCAACTCAAGCTTTCGCCGCACCAGGCCGCCATCGCTGAAAAGCTCCTGATCGAACTTCAGGAACGGCTGCGCTTCCTCAATGAAGTCGGACTCGAATACCTGACTCTGAATCGACTTGCGTCGACGCTCTCGGGCGGCGAGGCGCAACGCATTCAACTCGCAACCTCCCTTGGTTCGCGTCTGGTGGGAACCCTCTACGTACTCGATGAGCCCTCAATCGGCCTGCACAGCCGCGACACTCACCGCCTGATCAAGATCCTGCATGATCTGCGCGACCTCGGGAATACAATCCTGGTCGTCGAGCACGATCCCGACATCATGCGCGCCGCCGACCGCATCCTCGACCTCGGCCCGGGCGCCGGCGAGAGTGGTGGAAAGGTAGTGGGTGCCGGCACGTACGAAGAGATCAAAAAGCTCCCGCACTCGCTCACTGGTCGCTATCTTGCCGACGAGTTACACATCCAGGTCCCGTCGCAGCGCCGCAAACCCGGTACACAAAACATCCGCATCACGGGTGCGCGCGCCCACAACCTGAAGCGGATCGATCTGGAAATCCCGCTCGGGATGCTGGTGGCGATCACCGGCGTTTCCGGTTCGGGTAAATCCACGCTGCTGCACGACGTCCTCTATCAGGCAATCGCGACCGCCAAGCGGCTAACCAACGGCAACGCCGCGGCCGCCATTTCTTGGGACGGCATCGAGGGCTCTGAGTTCCTCGACGAAGTTATCCTCGTCGACCAATCGCCCATCGGACGCACACCGCGCTCCAATCCCGTCACCTACATCAAGGCATTCGACGTCATCCGCGACCTGTTCGCGTCGCTTCCCGAATCGCAGAAACGCAGTTTCCCGGCGGGCTACTTCTCCTTCAACGTCCCGGGCGGGCGCTGCGAGAACTGCCAGGGCGACGGCACGGTTACGGTCGAAATGCAGTTCCTTGCCGATGTGGAACTGATCTGCGACGAATGCAAAGGCACTCGCTACAAGGCACAAGTCCTGGAGGTGCGATACAAGGGCAAGAATGTTCACGAGGTCCTGAACCTCACCATTCGTGAAGCTCTTAAATTCTTCGCCGATGTCCCGCGCCTCACTGAGAAATTGCGTGTGCTCGACGAAGTCGGACTCGGCTACCTGCGCCTCGGCCAGTCGGCCACCACCCTCTCCGGTGGTGAAGCCCAGCGCATGAAACTGGCGGCCCACCTGCAGCCCGCGGGACACCGCGAGACCACCCGTTCCTCCGAGGGCGGCGAGGGAAAAAAGCGCAAGCGCAGCATGCTCTACATCTTCGACGAACCCACCACCGGCCTGCATTTCGACGACGTCAGCAAACTTCTTTCCGCGTTTCGCCGTCTTATTGATGCAGGAGGCTCGATCGTGGTCATCGAACACAATCTGGAAGTCATCAAGACTGCAGACTGGGTGATCGACCTCGGTCCCGAAGGCGGCGATCGTGGAGGAAATGTGGTTGGCTCCGGCCCGCCCGAAGCGATTGCAAAACTTACGAATTCTTACACTGGCAAATATCTGGCACAGATCTTGAACGGAAACGGCAGTCGGAACGGGACTCGGCAGTAAGAAGAGGATGCTGCGCGCGATGAAATACTCGCTGGCCAACTCGGTCCTGCTCATCTCGCTGGCTGTCTCTGCCTGCGCTCAGTCTCAGACCCACACCACCATCCGCCATCATCGCGAAATCATTGAAGAGCAACCGGTGGAAATCGCTCAAGCCGAAGATGCCATCCAGAAAAATGATTTCGCGGCGGCGGAAACTCTGCTGAATAAGGCGCTCGATCGCGATCCCAAGAACTACCAGGCATGGTTTGATCTCGGGTTCGTTCTCAATCGTCTGGGGCACACCGAAGATTCAATTCACGCCTACCGGCAATCGGTCGCCGCCAAGCCCGATGTCTTCGAGTCGAACTTGAACCTCGGCTTGATGCTCGCGCGCTCCAACAATCCCGAAGCCGAGCGATTCCTGCGTGCCGCCACCACGCTCAAACCCACGGACCACGCTGAAGAAGGTCAAGCCCGCGCATGGCTTGCGCTCGGCCACTTGCTTGAAGACAGCAAAGCTGAAGAGGCGCTCGCCGCGTACCAGCATGCGGCCACACTCACACCGAAGGATCCCGAACCTCATCTTTCCGCAGGCCTGCTGCGCGAACGCCAGAAGGACTTCCCCGCGGCTGAAACTGAGTACAAGCGGGTTCTCGTGCTCGATCCGCACTCCACCGAAGCCGTCATCGGCCTCACCAATCTGTACATGAAATCCGGACACATCGAAGAGGCTGACCCTCTGCTTCGCAGCCTCGCCGCCGAGCGTCCGGACGACGCCGGCATTCATCTCCAACTGGGCCGCGTGCTGGCCGCGCAAGGGAAGAAAGAGGACGCCATCCCCGAAATCCAGAATGCCCTGAAACTGTCCCCCAACGACCCTGAAGCGCAACGCGACCTTGCCGACCTCTATGCCAGTACCGGGAAAAACGATCAGGCGGAGACCGCGTATCGCGTTCTAATCACTGCCCACCCGAATGACCCCGAATTGCATCGCGGCCTGGGACAGGCGTTGTTGCGTCAGAAAAAGTTCCCGGAAGCTCAACAGGAGCTTCTGGCCACTGTCCGGCTGAAACGCGACTGGACCGACGCTTATGTGGATTTGGCCTTTGCCGCCAGCGAGAACAAGAACTACGAGCTCACGGTCAGAGCTCTCAACGGGCGCGCCCAGTTAAATACGGACATGCCGGTGGTCTGCTTTTTTCTCCGGGCCTCAGCCTATGATCATTTGGGTGACTACAAACAGGCTGCGGTCGACTATCATCTCTTCCTTGACTCTGCGAACGGAAAGTATCCTGATCAGGAGTGGCAAGCTCGACATCGCTTGATCGCGATCGAGCCCAAGAAGCGTTGACGACCATGCGCCCGCGAACCATTTCGATATTTCTCATACCCCTTACCCTCATCTTGTGCGCGGCCAAGGATCAAACTGTCGAAGAATTGAAGGCTCGCGTGGAAAGCGCCCGTCCCGTAGACCGTCCACCTCTCTGCATCCAGATCGCAAATCAGCAACTTCGCACCGCCGACAAACTCTACAACGATGGCCAGATCGAGCAAGCCCGCGCCGCGGTGGACGACATCGTCACTTACGTTGAGAAAGCCCGCGACTCAGCAACCCAAACCAAGAAGCATCAGAAGAATGTTGAAATTGCCGCGCGCAAAATCTCGGAAAAGCTGCGCGACATCAAGCGCACTCTTGCCTTTGACGACCAACCCCCTGTGGACCAGGCCATCAAACACCTGGAAGACATTCGCACCTCGCTGCTCAAGGAAATGTTCTCCAAGGACAAGAAATGACCCGCCGTGACCGGCTTCGGATTGCTCTTTGTTTGAGTCTCTTATTCACCCTTCCTCTCGGCGCACAACGCCGCCGTGACCCGCTCAACCAACTGGAAATCGACCAACTGCGCGACGCCATGCTTGAGCCCAACACCCGCTTAAAGCTTTACCTGAAGTTTGCCCGGGATCGTATGACATCTTTGGAACAAATGCGCGCCAATCCCAAGACCATCGATCGCCCCCAACAGACCCACAACCTGCTCGAAAATTTCCTCGCCATCTACGATGAACTAAACGACAACATCGACATGTACGTCGGCCGCAAAGACGACGTCCGCAAGCCTCTGAAGCTGATCATTGAAGCCGACACTGAGTTTCAATCGAAGCTGCGTGCGCTCAAGGACTCGGCCAACACCGACGCGGGCGAAGCCAAACAATACGAATTCATCCTGACTAATGCCATCGACACGGTCGACTCCAGCGCCGACGAACATCGAAAGACCGTTGCCGAGGTCGACGAGTACATGAAGCGCAAGAAGAAGAATTAGGCTCTAGGCTCTAGGCTCTAGGCTCTAGGCTCTAGGCTCTAGGCTCTAGGCTCTAGGCTCTTGGCTTCGGACCGGTCAGTCACCTGCTCTACACCAATCGTGAAACTGCCCTCGCTTCTCGCCCGGACGATCTCTCTTGTTGAAACTCCTGGTCGCTGCCCTCGTGTCCGCATAAGATAGTGCTGCATGCAACTCTGGTTTGCCCGTGGAAGCGAAGTTACTATCCGCGAACAACTGGTAACGCAGGTCATCCTGGGCATCCTCAGCGACGACCTGGCCCCGGGGCAGCGCCTGCCCAGCACGCGAGAACTGGCGCGGCGCTTCCGCCTTCATCCCAACACGGTCAGCGCCGGCTACCGCCAGCTCGAACAGGAACGCTGGGTTGAGTTTCGCCATGGCAGCGGGGTCTATGTCCGCAGCCAAAAACCCGAGGTGTCGCACTCATCTTCACTCGCTCTCGATCAGCTGATCGCAAAACTCTTCCGCTCGGCGCGCGACCTTGGCGCTCCCCTCAGTACGGTGCGATCCCGCCTGCGCCAGTGGCTTGAACTTCAGCCGCCCGATCATTTCCTGTTGATCGAGCCCGACGAGGACCTGCGGCGCATTCTGGCAGCAGAGATCCAGCAGGCCGTGACGTTTCCGGTCCAGAGTTGCGGGCTGCAGGATTGCCCGAAGACGCCGGACGGCGCCATCCCGGTCGTGCTTTCGAATCGCACCGCAGCCGTCCGCCAGACAATGCCGGAAGTCGCCGACGTGCTAGTGCTGCAGGTTCGCTCCGTCCCAACCTCGCTTGCGGGATGGCTGCCGGCGCCGTCGGGCACGCTAATCGGAGTCGCATCCGGCTGGCCGAATTTCCTGAAAGTGGCGCGCACCATCTTGCATGCCGCCGGGTTCCACCCGGACGCCCTGATATTTCGGGATGCGCGCAAAGCGAACTGGCAGCGCGGCCTGCAACAGACCGCGGCCGTGGTCTGCGACTCAGTTACCGCAACCTTGCTCCCCGCCGGCTGCCGGCCAATTCCCTTCCCCCTGCTGTCCGAGTCTTCGACCGCGGAACTCCGGCGTTACGTTGAGTTCATCCAGAACCCGCTCAGTTCGTAACACTCTCGGAAAGTGTCAGAACGTGATCTCCCCGAATCGCCGCCATCGCTCAGGATGTATGGTCCTTGAGGCTCGCACTCCGAAGAAAAGCTGGCCCGTAAATTGTTGTGGTCATCAGAAGTGAAACTTAGTTGTGACACTTCCGAAAGTGTCTGCAGCAGACACTCACAGACGCCGTTCGAGCATACGATCCGATCATGAAACGTGGTTGTCTAAAGCGCGTCCTCTTGTTGAGCGGTTGCTTGCTTGCGTTTGCGGCCAGCAGCACGGCGCAAATTGGGTTCCTCACGGCCGTAAGTCGCACTTCCAAGGCGGCTACCCCGGTGAGCGAGGTGGCTCCCAACGAACCCGCGCCCGAGCCCATTACGCTTCCCACCGGCACGCACGTGCTGATGAAGCTGATCAGCCCCCTGCACACTACTTCTTCGACGCCTGGATCCGGGGTCTATCTCGAGACTGCGTTTCCCGTTGTCGCGAACGGTCGCGTAGCGATTCCCGAACGTACTCGGGTGCTGGGGGTGGTGGCAGACGAACGCAGGCCAGGCCGCGTGCAAGGTCGCGCCCAATTGCAGCTCCGCTTCACGCAGTTGGTTCTCCCTGACAACCGCACACTGTCCATCGTCGGAGGTCTGCAAAGCCTGCCCGGATCGAGCGCGAACCGGACCGTCGACAAAGAGGGCACACTGGAACCGGTGGACCAGATTGATGCGGACGTCTACACCATGGCCGGGGCGACCGGAGTAGGGCTGCTGGGCGGCGCAATGAGCCTCAGCCGAAATGGCTTGCGCAACGGCTTCTTGATCGGTGCGGGACTGGGGCTCGCTAAAGTTCTATTCACCCGCGGCAATGAAATCTCGCTTCCCGTGGGCACTCGCATCGAGATGGTGCTGCATCATCCTCTCACGGTGCAACCAGAATCTGCGCTGGCAGTTGCTGTCAACCGGATCCCGGATCCTCCCCGCGACGGCGGACCCACTTTCCCTCCCGCACGGTACAAGGCCAATTCATCAGCCGACAAAATTCCGTGCCTGCGAGACGGCGTGACCCTCCAGTGTGTCACTCCAGAAACTGTCACAGCCTCACAAGTCGAACCCGCTCGCGATCGCTAGGATGAGCTCATGCAACGCACAAAAAGCATCGTGTTCTGGTTTGCTCCGCTCTTGCTGACGTCGCTGAGCCTGGCTCAGAAGGGAGACTGGCAAGCGGTGAAGGATCTTCCACCCGGCACCCGGATCTCTATCCTCGCTGGCCATGCCTTCATTCGTGATACCTGCTTTTTTCTGACGGCGACCGACGACCAACTGGTTTGCGGACGCACCCTCCATGGTCATCCACGCATCGGAATCGTCTTTCCGATTCCAAACGAGGCTGTGTACGAACGAAGTCGCGTGCGTGAAGTGCGCCTCGAGCATGGCGAAGCCGTCGATGCACTCAATCCATTGATTGGAGGAGCGATCGGAGCAGGAGTTGGAGTTGGCATCGGAGCCGCCGCCCCTAACAATGGAGGACTCACGCGCGGAGGCGCCGCCCTCGTAACAGGGACCGTCGGTGCAGTCGCCGGAAGTGTGTTGGGGGGAGTCTTTCCCGTCGTGCGCGGCAAGGTGGTCTATCGTCGATAGACGTCAACCCTGCAAGGCACCTGCGCCGTTTCGCTGACTACCGGCTACTGACTACTGCCTCATGCTACTCTTCCCACAACGTGTCCCCGCGGCTCACCGAAATCTTTCATGCCAGCTACCGCGAGCTTCGTCCCCGCGCGCCGGTGCCGCCCCTGCATATTCGCTTCTATCCCTTCGTCTCCGTCAACAACACCATTCGCCTGCGCCAGGGAGAACTTTACGTTCGCCTCTCCGATCTGCTCGAAGGCGCGCCGGAACCCGTGCTGCATGCCATTGCGCATGTCCTCCTCGCCAAGCTCTATCGTAAGCCGGTCGACCGCGCCCAGGGCGCCCGCTATCGCCGCTACGTTGCCAGCCACGACATTTCCGCCAAGGCGCGCCTCCTCCGCCAGATGCGCGGACGCAAACATATCCACTCTGCCCGTGGCCACCATTACCACTTAGACGAAATCTTCGAAGACCTGAACCGCCGCTTCTTCCACGGCCTGATGGGGCGTCCTCAACTCACCTGGAGCCGCGACCATGCCCGCAACCGCCTCGGCCACTATGACCCCGCCCACAACACCATCGTCATCAGCCGGGTCTTTGACCATCCGCAGGTTCCCCGATACGCGGTCGAGTACATCGTCTTCCACGAGATGCTGCACCTGAAGCACCCGGTAAAGTTGCGCGGCCGCCGTTGGTGCGTGCACTCAGCGGAGTTCTTAGCTGAGGAGAATTTGTTCCCGGAACTGGAGCGAGCCAAACAGTTCCTGCAAGCGACCTGAGGCTCGTGTGCCCTGCGGCTATGTCCTTTCGTGTGACCCAAATCACATCCACGGGTGACCCCTTGCGTTGACGGTCCCCTGCCCGAAACCGTATCCTAGTGATATTGAAATTGAATTTCATTTTCAACTTGGAAGAGGCTGTTTCCATGCTGCAGGCATTCATCATCACCCTCCGCGAAGGCGTTGAGGCTGCCCTCATCGTCGGCATCACCCTCGCGTATTTAACCAAGATCGGCCGCAACGATCTGCGTAAGTCCGTTTACAGCGCCCTCGCCGCCGCCTTTGCCGGGTCGATCGCCATCGCTGTCCTGCTCTCCCGCCTGAATTGGAACCAGGACATCTTCGAAGGCTGGGTCATGCTGGTCGCGTCCGTGTTCGTCGTGACCATGATCATCTTCATGATGAAGACCGGCCGCAAACTTAAAGGCGAGATCGAAGGCAAAATTGGCCTTTTCGCCCGCGACGACGCCTGGATCGGCCTCTTCCTGTTCGTCTTCCTGATGGTGCTGCGCGAGGGCGTCGAAACGGTCCTGATTCTCTCCGCCGTGAAGCTGAACTCGACCGAACTGATGAGTTTCATCGGAACCAGTGTCGGTGTCGTAGTGGCCATCCTGTTCGGCGTGATGTTCGTCAAGGGCAGCGTCAAGATCAACCTGCAGAAATTTTTCAAAGTCACTACGGCCATTTTGTTTTTCGTTGCAGCGCAACTTCTGATCGGAGGGCTGCACGAACTTTCCGAAAATGGCGTGCTTCCCTCTTCCCGCGAAGAGATGGCCATCATCGGACCCATCGTCCGGAACGAATTGTTCTTCCTCGTCACTATTCTTGTGCTGGCCGCGCTTATGGTGTTGTTCGAAATGAAGAGCCGCCAGCCGATCGAATTGCCGTCAGCCGGCGCCGCCCGCCGCAAGGCGCTTTGGACCGCGGGCCGCGAGCGTCTCTGGATGGCGTCGGTCTACGTCTGTTCGTTCCTGTTCATCGTCATGATCACAGCCAGCTTCATCTATGAAAAGAGTGCCAGCGCTCTGTCCCCCGCAACCGAAGTGACGTTTGTGAACGGCGCCGTGTCCATCCCGGTGAAGCAGGTTTACGACGGCGACCTCCATCGCTTCGCGGCCAAGGAAGGCGGCGTCGAAATCCGCTTCTGGCTCTATCAGAAACCGGACGGCAAGATCGCGACTCTGTTCGATGCCTGCGAGATCTGCGGCCCTGTCGGCTTCTACAAAGGAATGCAGGGTGTGATCTGCAAGAACTGCGCGGCGCCCATCAATCCGCAATCTGTGGGCATGGCCGGCGGCTGCAATCCGATTCCGCTAAAAGCACAGGTCACCGATGACGCGGTGATTGTCTCCGAGGCGGATATCGTAGCCGGCCGCCACTACTTCGAGCAGAAATAATGTTTCCTCGCCTCGTCTACGAATCGTTTCGCAGACAGACCCGGCGCAAGCTACTCGCCGGCGTAGCTATCACGCTGGGCGTAGCGGTCGCAACCGCTATGATCGCCGTCGCCACCGACATCGGCGACAAAATCAACCGCGAACTCCGCAGCTATGGTGCGAACCTCGTCGTCACGCCGCAGGAAGATACGCTCGACGTGGAAATCGGCGGCGTGAATCTGAAGCCGCCGAGCGATGGCACGTTTCTCAACGAAGTCGACCTGCCCAAGATTCGCGGCACGTTCTGGCACCACAACATCGTCGGCTTCTCGCCCATGCTGCCCGTCCCGATCAGACTCGGCGGCGCCTCCGACGGCCAAGATGCCACTCTCGTAGGCACCTATTTCAACAAGCCCCTGACCTTCGGTAAAGAAGACTTCACCACCGGAGTAAAGATCACGCACCCCTGGTGGAAGGCAGAAGGTAAATGTGATGGAGCGACGGGCGCCTCCGCCCGTCCCGCCGACTGCGGTTGGCCCCAAGATAACTCGCAAAACATTCTTATAGGCGAACGTCTCGCGGCAAAGCTATCCAAGAAGCCGGGCGACACAGTACAAGTCTCGGGCCGCACCCTCACCGTCGCCGGCATCCTCTCGACCGGCGCAGCCGAAGACGATGAAGTCGTGGCGCCGCTCGCCCTCGCGCAAGAAATTCTCGGCAAGCCCGGCGCTGTTCGCCGCGTCTATGTCAGCGCGCTAACCAAGCCTCAAGACGCGCTCGCCGTCCGCGATCCGAAAACCATGACGCCGGAAGTCTACGATCGCTGGTATTGCTCGCCCTACGTGCAGTCGATCGCCTATCAGTTGCAGGAAGTCATTCCACACTCGCATGCGGAGCAGATCCGCCAGGTCGCACAAAATGAGGGGACGGTACTTTCGCGCATCCAGGGCCTGATGCTACTCGTCACGCTGGCCGCGCTCTTTGCCTCCGCCCTCGCCGTATCTGCCGCCATGGCCACCGCCATCTTCGAGCGCCGCCGCGAAGTCGGTCTGATGAAAGCTCTCGGCGCCGGTAACTTTGCGGTCGCGGCCATCTTTTTCGTGGAAGCGATGCTTCTTGCCCTCATAGGAGGCGCCGCCGGATTCGCTGCCGGAACGTTGCTCGCCCGCCAGATTGGCCGCTCCATTTTCAACTCGCAGATTTCCATTGAGCCGGTGCTGTTTCCCATTATTCTCGCGATTGCCGTCTTAGTGACCTTTGCCGGAAGCGCCGCCGCCATTCGGCGAGCGGTGAAATTCGACCCCGTATTCGCGCTGCGAGGTGAAGCATGAGCACGGCTCCGGGCACAGTGCACACTCCAAAGCAGGTTGCCGACCGTCGCGCGCAATCGCCGCACACGTCTATGTTCGTGCGCATGCTCATCCGTGCCGCCGTGCTCCGTCGCGGACGCGCCGCCTCGGCGCTGCTCGCCATGGTTGTGGCCGCTGCGGTTGCCACGGCGATGATGAATCTCTACGTGGATGTGCAAGCCAAGCTCCGCACGGAGTTTCGAAACTACGGAGCGAACGTAGTCCTGGTCGCAAAACAAAGCCAAGCTCTCCCCGCGGATGCACTCGACAAGATCCAATCCGCGATAGGCACGAAGACGCTAGCGGTCCCTTTCTCCTACGCCGTAGCCCGAACGAAGAGCGGTCAGTCAGTGGTCGTCGTGGGAACCGACTTCACGCGCGCACGACAGCTGAACCATTGGTGGAACGTGAACCACTGGCCTGCCGCGCAAATTCTTGCCTACCTGGTGGATAACCCCTCTTCGACTCCGGCTATCCCCAGTGAGGCCCTCGTGGGCGTTCGCGCCGCCGCAGTCGTCACTAGCGATCGCCAGCCGTTTGAACTGAGTTTCCAGGGACGCACCATCGAACTCGCCCCTGCCGGCCTGCTCCAAACCGGCGCCGGAGAAGACAGCCGCATCTACCTCGATCAATCGACATTTCAAACTTGGACGGGCGTTGCACCCACAACCATCGAAGTCGCCGTCAACGGAACTGCCGAAGAAGTCGCCCAAGGTATGAAACAGCTGGCGCAAATCCTCCCGACCGCCGACGTCCGCCCCGTGCGCCAGATCATGGAAGGCGAGGCCAATGTACTGAACAAAACGCGCGCCACGCTCTACGCCGCCGCCACGCTCATCGTGCTGACTTCCGCACTCTGCGTGCTGGCCACCCTGATCGGATGGGTTTTCGACCGCCGCCGCGACTTTGCCATCATGAAGGCACTCGGTGCCTCCGAAAGACTAGTCAACGGATTCTTCGCCGCTGAAGCCGCGGCCATGGGGGTCATCGGAGCCATCCTGGGCTTCCTCATCGGCATCGGCGTCGCTGCATGGATCGGGCGCGTCAACTTTCATGCGCCCGTCGTCCCGCGCTTCAGCGTGTTCCCCTACGTGCTCATTGGGAGTACCGCGGTTGCACTACTGTCTGCGATCTTGCCGATTGGGCTACTGCGCCGCGTCGAACCCGCTATCATTCTGAGGGGAGAGTAAGAGGGGAGAGCAAGAACGATGATCCAACTGAAGAACGTCACCAAGAGTTATCCCGCCAAAGAGGAAAGCAACGGCGGTGGCCTGATTAAAGCCCTCGACAGCATCTCTCTCTCCATCGCTCCCGGTGAGTGGGTCGCGATGATGGGGCCCTCGGGCAGCGGCAAGAGCACCATGGTCAATCTCATCGGATGCCTGGACCGCCCCACGACCGGCGAAATCTGGCTCGATGGTGAAGACGTCGCCAGCATCCGTGCCGCTGATCTGAACCGCGTGCGCGCCGAGAAAATCGGATTCGTTTTTCAGCAGTTCCACATGATCCCGTATTTGACTGCCGTCGAAAACGTTATGCTCGCGCAATACTTCCACAGCATGACCGACGAAAAGGAAGCGCTCGACGCGCTCGAACGAGTTGGCCTGAAAGAGCGCGCATGGCATCTGCCCTCACAGCTCTCCGGAGGCGAACAGCAGCGCGTCTGCATTGCCCGCGCCCTCATCAACGATCCCAAGATCGTCCTGGCCGACGAGCCCACCGGCAACCTCGATGCCGTCAACGAAGAAATCGTTCTGCGCTTGCTGCGCGAACTCCACCAGCAAGGACGCACCATCGTGATGGTGACGCACGACCCCGTAGTCGCGCGCCTGGCCGATCGCCGCGTAGAACTTCATCACGGCAAAATTGCTGCCCAGGAAGTTTTCGCGATGGCCGACGAGGAACAGTTCGACGAAATCCTGGAGGAGTTATTTGTCTTGCAGGAACACGGCGAGCTCGCCGAAAGTGACCTCATGGAAGTCCACGGCGCACTGCCGGTATCGATCGCCCTCGAAAAACTCGCCGATTTAGACTTAGTGGCGATTCGCCCGCATCCGCCCGAGTTGCACCAACACAAGCCCTTCGTAAATCCCTGCCACGACGCGCTTAAACCGGCCGGTGTTTCCAAAGGTGATGGCTCCCTGATCGTCGAACTCACCCCGCGCGGCCACAAGCGCGCCGCCGACATCATCCGCCGTCATCGTCTCGCCGAACGCCTCTTCACCGACTCGCTCGCCATGGACAGTGAAACCGAAATCGAACAGCAGGCCTGCAAGTTCGAGCACATCCTTTCGTCCGAGGCCACCGATAAAATCTGCGCATTTCTGGGCCACCCGCGGACCTGCCCCCACGGCTCACCCATTCCCCCCGGCCCCTGCTGCGGACGCCAAGCAGACTCGGCGCACACAACGACCGCGCTGTCCCGTCGACAATGACTAGCTGGCATTGAAGCAGTTGCAAGGATTGTCATCCTGAGCGGAGGATCTCTCGTATTGCCTTGCGCACGTTGTAGTCTTTCCTTTGAGCTCTACTTTTTTCCAAAAAACTTCCCCAACCCGATCCTCACCTGGACCGTGTTGATCCCCGGATTCGGTGTCGTCAGTCCCGCGTTCGAAATATGCTGATAACGCACCTCAGCAGTCCACGCGTGCTTTCCCAGAAAATGCACTCCAAAGGCCGCGCCTGAAGTGAAGTTCACCGTCGAGGACCCCGCCGGTACCTCGTGGGACGTAAATAGCGTTCCACCACCCAGCTCGAGATAGGGCGCTACATCGCCTCGTGTCGCAAAAATCCATTTCAGCCCCAGTGGATTCACTCCCGCGCCATAGGCGGTGTTCTTCGGCTGAAACACGATGAATGCCGGCACCGCATCCACCGCATATTCGAATCGCCCATTCAAGAATCCTGGACCGTGCGGCGCGGTCAGAATCCATCCATACCGAAACCCAAGGCTCCACAAGCTCGTGTCCTTCGTGCCACCCGGAACCGAGCGCCCGCCCCCCGTCCACAACTGAAGTTCGCGCCCGCCCTCTTCGGGACGATCTTGTGCCCCTGCGGAACAAACCATTCCCAGGATCAGGCAGATCGTTACCCAAGTGGCTCGTCTCATAAATTGTTTTGCAGTCGAAAACGGAACGATACTCGAACCGGCTTTCGGAAACAATTCCGTTCTCGAAGATCGGCCGCTGCGCAACCGGCAGCCTCGGCTGGTACTTCTGCAATCTGACTTCTTACTTCTGCCCTTCTACAGCCCCAGCCCGCCGTCTACCGCCAACACCTGCCCCGTAATAAACTTCGGAGCCGTTGCGAAGAACATGACTGCCGCAACGATCTCCGCCGCCGTTCCATTCCGTCGCATCGGCGTCTGACGAGCCATGCGTTTCATAAACGCGGCTGCAGCCGGATCGCCCAAGTCGATCATCCCAGGCGCCACCGCATTCACCGCAATTTCGGGAGCCAGCGCCTTCGCCATTACCTTCGTCAACATGTGCGCCCCTGCTTTCGACGAACAGTAGTGAGCGTGACTCGCCCAGGGACGCAATCCCCCCAGCGACCCCATATTCACAATTCTGCCCTTGCGCTTTCGCAAGTATGGCAGCGCCTCCCGCGACACCAGAAACGGCCCACGAGTGTTCGAAGCGAAGATCGCGTCCCACTGCGAAACGGTCAGCTTCTCAAACTCCGCTGTCTCGTAATTCGCGGCGTTATTCACCAGCACATCGACCCCGCCCATTTCCCGCGCCACTTCCTTCACCATTTCCCGGACACTCGTCTCGTCCGTCACATCGCACCGCACCGCCAGCGCCTCGACTCCACGCCGCGCCAGTTCGCCCACCACCGCCCGCGCTTCACGTGCTGACTCCCGATATGTGATCGCGACCTGTGCGCCGTTCTCCGCTGCCGCCAGCGCAATCGCCCGCCCCAGTCTTTTCGCTGCGCCGGTGACCAACACCGTCTTCCCAGAAAGCACTCCCATCGTCTTCAGCATGCCCGGATTCTACGCCCTTCGTGTCTTGGAAACAGGCTTCGAATGCTGCTAAACTGGCATTTTTCATGCCGGAGCTGCGCGAAGTCGTCGTCTATTCTCGCAAAGGATGTCACCTGTGCGAGATCGTCAAGGAAAGCCTTTTCAAACTCCAGAAACGCGGCGGCTTCACCTGGCGCGAGATCGACGTAGACTCCGACGCCGAAATCCGCCGCCGCTACAACGACGAAGTCCCGGTCGTCTTCATCAACGGCCGCAAAGCTTTCAAGTACCGCATGGACGAGCAGGAATTCCTCCGTAAACTGGTCCGCTAGTCCTCTGTGTTCCCCTGTGACCTCCGTGGTTAAGATCTTTGACGGCTGCCAGCCACCCAACTCCGCGGCCATCCCACCGCAATGTCACTGCTGCTATTCGCATCCTCGCAGTACAATCGTCCCCGATGCAACGTACCCGACTTTTTGCCGATCCCACCGGCCGCTTCGTTCACGACATCGTTCTCCAAAGCTGCTGCCAGAACTCCGGAAAGACCGCTCTCGTCGATTCCTCCTGTGACCTGCGTCTGACATTCACCGAATACGGGAGCCTCGTCGAATCGCTCGCCCGGGGCCTTGTTTCCACCGGACTCAACCCGGGCAATGTGGTCGCCATCTATCTCCCCAACTCCTGGGAATTCGCGATCACCTATCATGCGGCGACCCTCGCTGGAGGGATTCCCACGCTGCTGAATCCCGCCTACCGCGAGCGCGAGGTCCGTTATCAACTCGAAAACTCGGGCGCGACGTTTCTGGTCACCGACGCCCCGCTTCTTGAGGGCATCAACCTCGCGGGCCTTCCTTGCCTGCGCAGAGTCTTCACCACGCGCCATGAGCGAGGAGGTTGTGAAAACTTCGCCAACCTGCTTCTTCCTTCGACCGCCACGCTCCCAAAACCAATGCAAGACTCCGCGCAAACCGTCGCCGCTCTTCCCTATTCCAGCGGCACTACCGGACTCCCCAAAGGTGTCATGCTGTCGCACCACAACCTGGTCGCCAACGTGTACCAGTTGTTGGGCACAAACGGCACGCCGCTCACCGCGGACGACACGATGCTTTGCTTCCTGCCGCTCTACCACATCTACGGCTTGACCGTAGCCCTGACGCTTTCGATCTCTCTCGGCTCGACGCTCGTCCTCATGCCCCGCTTCGACGTCCAGAAGCTCAGCGCCCTCGTCCTCCAGGAAGGCGTCACCATGATGCCCATGGTCCCGCCCGCCATTAACGCGCTGTGCCAGGCAGCGGAAACCGGAGTCTTCCCGCAAAACCACAAGGTGCGTTGGGTCAAATCCGGTGCCGCCCCGCTCGCTCCCGAACTCGCCCGCCGTCTGACCAATCTCACCGGCATTGGCGTAGTGCAGGGATACGGCATGACCGAAGCCTCGCCCGTTACCCACGTTGGCTTCATCGCTCCACCGGAAATGGTCCGTCCTGCCTCCATCGGTCAACCGCTCGCGCTCACCGACTGCCGCATCCTCGACCTCAACGAACACGAAGTTGCTTCCGGCGAACCAGGCGAACTCGTGATGCGCGGCCCGCAATTCATGCTCGGATACTGGAAGGATCCGCAGGCCACCGCCGCCGTTGTGCGCGATGGCTGGTACTTTTCCGGCGACATTGTCCGCACCGACGCCGACGGCTTCTACTACGTCCTCGACCGCCGCAAAGAGATGATCAAGTACAAAGGATTCCCCGTCGCTCCCGCCGAAGTTGAATCCGTTCTGCTCGAGCATCCCGCTGTGCGTGACTGCGGCGTAGTCGCCAAGCCCGATGCCGAAGCCGGAGAGATCCCGTGCGCCTTCGTCGTCGTCCGTGAGGGCTTCACCGCGTGCGATGCACTGGACCAGCAACTCCGCGCCTTCGTCGCCGACCGCCTCGCGCACCACAAGCAGCCGCGAGAAATCCGCTTCGTGGAAACCGTCCCCCGGACGCCCTCGGGCAAGATCCTCCGCCGCGAGTTAAAGAAGACGATTTCATAGCGGTGTAAAATCCTCGAAGGGACGCTTGCATGACCCTCACTCGCTTCGTCACCAAGTCCGCCTTCCGCAACAAGCGCCGCAGTCTGCTGACCGTGGCCAGCATCGCGTTTTCGCTGCTCCTGCTCAGCATCATGCTCTGCTTCTGGCGCAGCTTCTATATCGACAAGGGTGCGCCCGACTCCGCTCTCCGCATCATGACGCGCCACAAAGTTTCGCTCGCCAACTTCCTTCCTATCTACTACCGCGATAAAATCCGCACCGTTCCCGGCGTTGTGCACGTTGTCCCCATGACCTGGTTCGGCGGCAAATACATCGACGACAAGCCCGAAAACTTCTTCGCCCAGTTGGCCACCGACCCGGATGAATACTTCGAAGTCGCCGCCGACAAGATCATCTCTTCAGACCAATTTGCCGCCTGGAAGCGCGATCGCACTGGCTGCGTCGCCGACATCGATCTCGCCCGCAAGCACCACTGGAAGATCGGCGACCGCATCCACCTCCAAGGCACCATTTTCCCCACTAATCTCGACCTCACCCTGCGCGGCGTCTACGCCATTGACCCACCGACCAGCGGCCTCTTCTTCAATTCCAAGTATTTGGAAGAATCGGTGGACTGGTTCAAAAACTCGGCTGGGTTCTACTTCACCCGTGTCGACACTCCCGAGAACATGCCGCGTGCCGCTCATGCCATCGACGAAATGTTTCATTCCACGCCAGTTCCCACCAAGAGCGAAAGCGAGCAAGCTTTCAAACTCGACTGGATTGCCACCATGGGTAACGTGAAGGCCTTTATTCTGAGCATTTGCGGAGCCGTCGTCTTCACTACGCTGCTGGTCTGCGCCAACACCATGGCCATGTCGATCCGCGAGCGTACGCGCGAAGTCGCCGTCCTGCGGACTCTCGGCTTTACCCGCGGTAGCATCCTCAGACTGCTGCTGAGCGAATCCATCGCCATCTCTCTGATCGGCGGCACGCTTGGTACTTTGCTTGGAACCGTGGCTATCCTCTTTCTGGCCCGCCCCGGCATCGGCATGCCCGTTTCCATGCACATGACTAAAGCCACCGCGCTGGTTGTTATGCTCGTCGCCGGCTTTGTCGGTGTGGTTAGCGGCCTAATCCCGTCCTATCGCGCCTCCAACCTGGGGATAGTAGACGCCCTCCGCTACATCGGTTAGTGCTTGTGTGGCGCGGGCATCCCTGCTCGCGAAGCAGCGCCCGGGAGGTCGCAAATACGTGGCGTGTGGGAAGCTCGCACCGTTGCCTCGACTCTCCCTAGCAACTGGCAACCAGAAACCGGCAACTGCCCTCCTTACCTGGTGCTACACTCCCTACGCATGCGGTCGGACATCCTGCCCCTCTGCGACAAGCATTACCGCACCATGGAACTCGCTCTCGCGCCCTATAACGCCGACTACTCCATCGATTTCTTCCGCTGCACCGACCGATTCTGCCACCGCTGCTTCGGAGAGCGCGTCGGCTATGTCACCCCCAAACTCGGCGAGGCCCCAGTCCTCACGCGCGATCAGCCCAGTTGCGACCGCCACGGACGCCCCATGTTCATCATCAGCCTCGACCGTCAGCGCAACCACGTCACCTATGCCTGCCCGGAACCGGATTGCCCCGAACGCGTTATCCGCACCTGACCTGCCTGTCCGTTATCCATCTTTTGTTAGACACTTATTCGGACTGCGTGTATATTGCTCGCCACCGGGGAATACCGTCGACCTTACTTGGGGGATTGCAATGTCCATCATGCCCTTACCCGAACTCCCGCCGCAGCCTGATCTCCCGTCGCAGTCGGATCTCCCGTCGCAGTCGGAAGGACTCCACCTTTCTGTTCTTGATGCATACTCGGGACAGCCGGGAGCATTGCCGGGAGTAAGTTTCTGGCCGCGCGTGGCCGCCCGCGTCATTGACCTCATCGTTCACTACGCCATCTCGATTGGCAGTGGAATCTTCTTTGGAGTGTTGGTAGCGGTCGCCGCCGCTTTACAGCATAGGCCCACGCCGTTGGCGCACTACCGTAAACCCGACGGTATTGCCCTGTTTGTGATGGCCCTGCTGGGCTCAATCGCTCTGGAAGCAATTTGCGAAGGCTTCCACGGAAGCACGCCTGGCAAATTCCTTCTGGGCATGACGGTGGTGCAAGAGGATGGTTCCCCATGCCGGCTCGGCCCAGCCTTCGTCCGATCGCTCGCCTATCTGGTGGACGGCCTTTTCTTCGGACTGATCGGCTACTTCAGCATGCAGAAGACTCCGCAGCAGCAGCGTCACGGCGATGAGTGGGCCCATACCATTGTGTGCCGCCGTTCCGCGGTTCCGCCGCAGAACCTGCGAGGCGGAGGACGGTTTGTCCTGGCCTTCTTCCTGGCCGCGATGGCCGATTCGGCACTGGTCATCACCGGATTGCTGTCGGGGATAGCCTGACGACTGCTCCACCTTTTCGTATCCGTCCTGACACAAGGTGTGTTTCAACCAACACGCCTTTTCTCGATTGAGCCGCCGCCGTTCCGCCGCGTCTCCTAAACGTGCGTCCCGTTGAGCTTTAACGGATCGGGTGGCTAAATCCGGGGCTGGCACACAGGATGCAACCAAACCTGAAGACGTCATTGTGAAAGATCAAGATGAACTACTTTACCTTGCAAAGTACATCCTATTACAATGCATGGCAGCTACTAAAACTCTTGCCACTCGGCAAAACCTTGAAGGAGGCTACTCTTGCTTCGACACATCGCAGCTCTCATCTTTATCTTCGGTTGCACCTCGATTGCCTGGATGATCCTGGGCGCCACTGTTATGGACCGTACTCACAGCAGCGACGATCAACTGAAAGGCCACGTCGCCTCCACCTGGGGCACCGCGCAAGAGCAGGCTCCGCTCTCCGCCAACGTCATTTGGAAGGAAACCGTCGCCGTCAGTTCGAAAGAAAACGGCATCCCCATCGTGCGCAATGAGCAGGTAGAGCGCACCACGGTTCTGCTGCTCGATTCGACTCGCCTCACCGTGAACCTGAAGCTCGACCATCGCCAGAAAGGCTTGCTCTGGTACAGCACGTACGTCGTCGACTTCGCCGGTGACTATGATTTCCACAACACCACCGCGGTTCCCGGCACGCTCGTTCTCCGCCTGCCCTTCCCCGCTCAAAAGGCTTTGTACGACGGCCTCATCATGACGTTCAACGGTCAACCAGCCAGTATTTCCACCGACGAGAGCGGAGCCGTTGCCCGGGTGCCGTTCAACCCCGGCCAGGCGGCTCTTCTCCACGTCGCCTACCGTTCTCAAGGCCTGGACCGCTGGCGCTATAAACTCGCGGACGGAGTCGCCCAAGTACACAATTTCTCTCTCGTCATGCACACCAACTTCAGCGACATCGACTTTGCCGATGACACCCTCTCCCCCACCGATAAAAAGACAACCAACGATGGCTGGGAACTTACCTGGCGCTACTTTGATTTAGTCTCTGGGTTTCAGATCGGAATGGAAATGCCGGAGAAATTACAACCGGGACCGCTCGCTGGGCAGGTTAGTTTCTTCGCTCCTGTTTCGCTCTTCTTCTTCTTTTTTCTGATGTTCATCATCACGACCATGCGCGGCATCAACCTTCATCCCATGAATTACTTTTTTCTCGCCGCCGCGTTCTTCGCTTTCCATCTGCTGCTCGCCTACCTGGTGGACCACATCTCGATCCACACGGCGATGGCGATCTCGTCCATCGTCTCCATCACGTTGGTGGTAAGTTATCTCCGACTGGTGGCGGGAATCCGTTTCGCGGCTTTGCAGGCGGGATCAGCGCAGCTGATCTATCTGGTGGTGTTCTCGTACGCATTCTTCTGGAAGGGTTTCACCGGTCTCGCCATCACCATCATTTCTGTGATCACGCTCTTCGTGGTGATGCAGGCCACCGGCCGCATTCAGTGGGCGGATAAATTCGCAAGGAAACCAGAACTCTCGTGGAACAAAACCTAATCGAAACGAAAACCGCGGGTGCACCACTCATCGCGCTTTTTGCGATGAGTGGGTTTATCCGTAAAGTGTCATCCTGAGCGGAGCAGGACGAAGAGCGAAGCGAATCGTTCTGCGGAGTCGAAGGACCCCTACTCCCTCCCGCCCTGTTCCTTCTGCATTCTGACTTCTAACTTCCGCCCTACTCTCCCACCAGCCACGCGTATTGTGCCTCGCTCAGCGGCACCACGCTCAACCGCCCCTGCCGCACCAGCGGCGAATCGGCGAACAGCATGTGGGCTTTAATCTCCGCCAGCGTCCTGGGCGCGCCGATCACTTTCCCCACTTTGATCTTCACTTGCGGATTCTTCACATCACTCGCGTCCACCGACACGACCGACGCCGTCCCCACCGCGCTCTTCTCTTCGCCCGTGTGATAGATCACCAGCCGTTCGCCCGCCTTCATCTCCCGCAGATGTTTCACCGCGACCGGATTCGTTACCCCATCCCAGATCGTGTTCTTCTCGCGCTCCAGGTCTGCAAACGAATAGACTGTAGGCTCAGTTTTCAAAAGGTAGTTCATGGAAAAACCCTAGATCCCGTTTTCCTCTGTGCCCTCCGTGGTAAAGAACCGTGTCAGCACAGGTAGAGTCACCGCGACGACTGCAATCTGACTTCCCTACGCCGTCCCCGTATTAGCCAGTGCTTCCACCGCTTCCCACGTAGTTTCAAATGTCATGAAGAACTTCTGCACATTGGTGATCTCCAGAATCCTCCGGACCCTCGGTTTAACGCCGGTCAGTACCAGGCACCGGCCCGTCTTCTGGTGTGAGACATAGGTGGTCACCAGCGACCCCAGTCCGACCGAATCGATGTAGGGCACATCGGTGAAGTCGAGAATCATCGTTTCCGCGCTCTCGCTGCGCACCGCCCGCTCGAAATGGGTTGACGTTTCAATCGTCAGCGGACCGTGCAGCAACAGAATCCGCTGGTCGTCAGCCACTCCGGCGTAGCGCTCCACGGTCAGTTCCGGCGCACTCATGGGAGCCGATTGTAGGCCACCCCGCCGGATCTGTCACCTGCTCGCAAAGCAGGAAGTTCATTGCCGGCACTCGATGTTGCCAACCGCCAAGGGCCGCGTTCCATCAGGCTTTGCAGCCGATGTCTTTTTCTACAAATCCACCAACGCCAAAAAAGCCAACGGCCATGGCAGCGTTCGCCATGGCCTCGCCTGCAATCCCAGATTTTCCTCTGTGCCTCTGTGGTGAAAAAGAACATGTTCCTACTGAGGCTTCTGATCGGGCGGCTTCTGATCGTCCTTCTTTTCCTCCGGATGTTTCTCGTAAATCGAATACTGTCCCGCCGGACGCTTCAACTTGATCTTGATTTCCATGTCCGGCTTGTTGATGTCGTAGTCCTCGCCGAAGGTCTGAAAACCCTGCGCCAGCACCTGCACCCGCAGCAGTCCATACGGGATGCCATCAAAGCTCGTTCGCCCCTCCGGATCGGTCTTCAACTCCATCCCTCCGCGTTCCTGCTTTCCCTTGCGGTTCACCGGATGCATAATCACCGCGGCATTCTTGACCGGCTTCCCATTCGCATCCTTCACGACCAGGAATCGCAACGAAGCCACTGGCCCTTCGTCGTCCTGGGCCGCCAAATACCCCACGGACAGCACCCCCGCAAGCACAAAAGCAACACGTCTTTTCATGGCACCCCATTCTAAGCAGCCCCGCCAGATCTGTCACCGCAAACCTTCCTACCCGATCGGCCCCAGAGTTGTTGCACGTTTGCTAGAATCATATTAATACGCTGTAAACAAAAGACTTGTCAAACATATACCCAGATTATCTCGTCCTCTGCTTGACAATCGGCCACTCATATTCCTACAATTAGCACTCGACGGGCTCAAGTGCTAACAGCCCCGGATTCCTAGAAAACCTCAAGGTTTAAGATCACCAAAATCACGAAAGGAGCAGCAAACATGGCTACGAAGTTTACTCCCCTGCACGACCGCATCCTGGTTCGTCGCGTGGAAGAAGCCGCAACCACCCGTGGCGGAATCATCATCCCCGACTCGGCCAAGGACAAACCGCAGGAGGGCGAAGTGATCTCCGCCGGTAAGGGCAAGATCAGCGAAGAGGGCAAGGTTCGTCCCCTCGACGTGAAAGAGGGCGATCGCATCCTGTTCGGAAAGTATTCCGGCACCGAGATCAAGATTGATGGTGAAGACTTCATCATCATGCGCGAAGAAGAAGTTCTCGGAGTTCTCTCCGGCGCCGCGAAGAAAGAAACCGCCGGATCGAGAAAGTAGTTTCAATTTGTCATCCTGAGCGAAGCGAAGGAGCTGCTTGCTAGTAGCCAGGAGCTAGTAGCTAGCGGCAAAACATTCCGCAGGCCGAGCGCCTGCACAATCATTCGATAGGAGCTTACAGCAATGGCAAAGCAAATTATTCACGGAGAAGAGTCCCGCCAGGCCATTCTCCGCGGTGTCAACCTGCTGGCTGACGCCGTGAAAGTGACCCTCGGCCCCAAGGGCCGCAACGTGGTCATCGAGAAGAAGTTCGGTTCGCCGACCATCACCAAGGACGGCGTCACCGTCGCCAAAGAAATCGAACTCAAGGACGCGCAGGAAAACATGGGCGCGCAGATGGTCCGCGAAGTTGCTTCGAAGACCTCCGACGTCGCCGGTGACGGCACCACCACCGCCACCGTTCTCGCGCAGGCTATTTATCGCGAAGGCGTCAAGACCGTCGCCGCTGGCGCCAACCCGATGGCCATGAAGCGCGGCATCGAAAAGGCCGTCGTCGCAATATGCGGCAGTCTCGACAAGGAAGGCAACCGCATCAAGGGTGAACTCGACAAGTTCTCCAAGCCCGTCACCGGCGAAATGATCGCGCAGGTCGGCACCATCTCCGCCAACAATGACGACACCATCGGCCACATCATTGCCGAAGCGATGAAGAAAGTCGGCAAGGATGGCGTCATCACCGTGGAAGAGGCGAAGACTCTTGAAACCCAGCTCGACGTGGTCGAAGGCATGCAGTTCGATCGCGGCTATCTCTCTCCGTACTTCGTTACCGATCCCGAGCGCATGGAAGCCGTGCAGGAGAACGCCTACATCCTGATCCACGAAAAGAAAATCAGCTCGATGAAGGACCTGCTCCCGCTGCTCGAGCAAATCGCCAAGAGCAGCAAGCCGCTGCTCATCATCGCTGAGGACGTGGAAGGCGAAGCGCTCGCCACTCTCGTCGTCAACAAACTTCGTGGCACGTTGCAAGTCGCGGCCGTGAAGGCCCCCGGCTTCGGCGATCGCCGCAAGGCCATGCTGCAGGACATCGCGATTCTCACCGGCGGCAAGGCCATCACCGAAGATCTGGGCATCAAGCTCGAGAACGTGCAGATCTCCGACCTTGGCCAGGCCAAGAAGATCACCATCGACAAGGACAACACCACGGTGGTCGAAGGCAAGGGCAAGCATGCCGAGATCGAAGGCCGCGTGAAAGAGATTCGCAGCCAGATCGACAAGACCACCAGCGACTACGACCGCGAGAAGCTGCAGGAGCGGTTGGCGAAGCTGGTCGGTGGCGTAGCCGTGATTAAAGTCGGCGCCGCAACCGAAACCGAAATGAAAGAAAAGAAAGCCCGTGTTGAAGACGCGATGCACGCGACCCGTGCGGCTGTCGAGGAAGGCATTGTCCCCGGCGGCGGCGTGGCCCTGGCGCGCTGCGTGGCCGCACTCGACAAGCTGAAGGTCGATGGCGACGAGCAGATTGGCGTCAACATCGTGAAGCGCGCTCTGGTGGAGCCGCTGCGCCAGATCGCCGAGAATGCCGGTGAAGAGGGAGCCATTGTCCTGGGCAGGGTGAACGACTCCAAGGACAATAACTTCGGCTTCAACGCCCTGACCAGCGAGTACGAAGATCTGGTCAAGGCGGGCGTGCTCGATCCGACCAAAGTCGTGCGCACAGCACTGACCAACGCCGGCTCGATCGCATCGCTCATGCTCACGACCGAGGCGCTGGTTTCGGAGATCCCGGAAGAAAAGAAGGGCGCTCCGATGGGTGGCGGCCACGGCGGCGGCGGCATGGGAGACATGTACTAAAGGCAGCTGTCAGCTATCAGCTCTCAGCCGTCAGTAAAGACCAAGGCCCCGCCGCAAGGCGGGGCTTTTGCTTCCCTCCTCGATTTTAGGACAATCATGCCAATGACTCCGAAGACCAAAACGGAGAGTTCGCCAGAGTTTATCCACACAATAGGCGCACTACAGCGCCAGAGCGACAATTGTTACAAATCTCTCGAACTTCTTAAGCGTGAGTGGAACCTCGCGACCTGGCTTTCGCTAACGGAGGTTCTGAGACGACTTGAGCTATCCATAGATCCCTCGCAGTACGGCAGTGGAACCCACAAGGTCGCCGTTATGAATCTCGGCCGGGCGGCGGAGCAAATGCGCAGATTCTGTCGACAGTATGCCAAGAATGCTCTATGCGCGCCCAGCAGATTTCGATGGTCCACGCGGGTAGCAGCGGAATGCGCTGCTGCGTTTGAAGTTGCATGGAATTACTTCATGTTCTGTATCGATTTTCCCGCATGGCACGCCAATCTGTATTCGGCGGAGCTAGTGGACCGTACCACCATACGCTTCCATTCCGGCGACTCCGAATTGGCCAGAAGGGTAAATGCATATGGGAAAGGCATCAGGCCTTTGAACACGATCTTTGCTCCGGACGAGGGGGTCCTGCCACCCCCCACGCAGCAGCTGAGGAAACTCTTCGACGAAGCGCTGCGATCCTCGCGAGGTAAAGGCCTACTCGGAGTAAACATTGGACACACAGATCGCCTTAAGGCCGCATTACGGGAGATGTATGCAACGCGACTATCAGGTCTCTTCCGTCGATACCAGAATATTTCCGTGGGCACATATACGCTCGGACAGTTTCGCAATTTCTACGTCGCATTGCTAACGCTCGCTGGTGCGCACGAACACGTTTGCTTTCTTTGGGCACGCGTCAACCGTTTTCCTCTAGAGTCCGCAGTTTTGGTCTATCCCCGAAAGAAACTCATCCGATTGCTCTCGGAATATTCCGGTGAGGAATCTACTATCATTGAGGCTATCCTCCCGGACCTCACGGCTGGCGCAGCACAAGCGCAGGATCTGCAGACGCTGCCACTCGTCCCACTCGCAAGCGTGCCTCTCTTCTAGCCATAGCGCCAGCATTCCCTCTCGCGAGTAACTGGGAGGAGAACATCCTTCGGGTGTGTTCCTACCTCAGGCCACAGATTCATTCATTGACGTCTTTGACAAAGGAAGAGGAGATGCGCGATCAACTGAAGACCTCAGTTCGCCCTCCACTAAACGTCACCGGGCCATTCAAGTTGGGAAAGGGCATCCCGGATCTGGACTTGTTGCTAGAAGACCCCGTCAGTGATGCTCTAGTGCTGGCAGAGTTGAAGTGGCCGAGAAAACCGTACGCGCCTCGTGAGATTCTTCAACGGGATTCAGAGATCCGCAAAGGAATCGCTCAGATCAAAGCAATTAAGGCCTTCCTCACAGCTAATCCGAGGTTTCTCGCGGATCGCGGGAAATTGGCCAAACAGCTGACTGAGTATAAACACGTCCAATGCTGCGTAGTCTCGCGGGATCATCTAATCGCTAGCCACGAGACCGACCTTCCCGTTTTTGGATATGACGCGTTCGAGCACTACATGTCTGGGACGAAGACCGCCCCGGAAGCAATTACCGCTCTGAATAAGATGGATTGGCTCCCGCGTGAAGGAGAAGACTTCAGGTGCGAATGGACCCGCAATGCTGTGGGCGGAGTCACTACTCTCACGGAGCTCTTCCTATTGAAAACTGCGGGCCAGCCGGTTGTCTCCCATCAATAGGCCGGGAGGGTGCCCCGTCCAAGCTTCGCTTGGGCGGGGCTTTTCTTCCGCAAGCTGTGAAGCCGTACGCTTCCCTTTGGTGACGGCGGCGCTCCGTTCTGCGCGGAATCCCACTCATCGCACAGAACGCGATGAGTGGGGCACCCGCCCCACGTCTCGTACGACAGTTGATGAGTTTGACGGTCTATGAGGATTCAGACGAGTTCATAGTGTCTCTATGGACTTTTTGGCAGCTGCGGTTCAAGATCCGTCTCGTGCTGAACGGAAGTTGGTCGTCCCTGGAGTTTCGACAAGCCCCGCCAGGAGATCGCCGATCCCGTTTGAGGAGATGAGTTATGAACGCATGGCTTCATAGACTAGCAGCAGCATTCATCGGCGGCGGCGCGACGGCAGTTACCGGAGGCGTGTCTGTATCCGCAATCAGTCCCACCACTTTTAACTTTGGCGATCAGCTTGTGCCGACCATGAAGTTAATGGTCGTCTTGTTCCTGCTGAACGGGGTATTGTCGGCTTTTGCCTATCTGAAGCAGTCGCCGCTGCCGGCGGAGGAGAAGAACTCCAAATCGATCCGGGCAGCGAACAGTGAACCAGGTGCGCTGAGCAGATCGCCCCTGCAAGCTTGATTCGCGAGTGCGGGCGGATACCGCGGAGCGAAGCTCCTGGCGTCGGGTGACCCGTCCAAGCTTCGCTTAGGCGTGGGTCTCGCGGATGCGAGGTCTCTTGTAAACGTTGGTCGCGACCTCAGCGGCTGAAAGCCGACGATGGAAACAAAGCTCTGATTCGCAGCGCTAGAGCTTCCCGGCGCTGAAGCGCCGGGCTATTGGCAGACGCCCCTCCGGGGCTTTGCGTTCGTCATCTTTGTTCCACCGGATTGCCCGAAAAACGAGTTCACACGCACACTCTAAAGCCCTCCACCCCAGCAAGCCAAAACCGGGCTTGCCGGGGACCCCGGCGCTGCGCCACCCAAAATCAGACTTTTCCCGAAGCCTGTGAAGCTGTGCCCATCCCTTTGATCACGGCAGCGCTCCATTCTGCACCGATCCCACTCATCGCACAGAACGCGATGAGTGGGGCACCCTCGTGGGTTTGGATGGGCTCGAATAGCCGCGGAACTTCCCCGCAACCTCGTGCGTATCTACATTCAGATGAAGCAGGGCGCTGAAGGCACCTTGCAAAGGAGCGCACGATGGACGGCAACTTTATTGGTTTGGTGGCAGTGACCTTGTTCTTTGGAATTCCACTGGCTGCAATGTACATGTACTACCGCGTCCGGAAATTGCGGACCGAGGAACGGCTGGCAGCGATCGCACGCGGAGCGAACGTTGCGATGGAACCGGATCTTTCTGAGGCTGCACGTTCGCGGCGCTGGGGAATCCTATTGGCAGCAATCTCGCTGGGCTACATTGCGATGATGGCACTGATCGCGCGCGCCGAACCGGACGCGTGGAAGGCGGCCGCGGTCGGGATCGTACCGCTCGCAGCCGGGCTCGGTTTCCTGTTGGATTTCGCTTTGATCCGCAGGGATTTGAAAGCAGCAGCCAGCAGCCAGTAGTCAGGAAAAGCAAAGTCCTGTTTCCTCACGCCTCCGCCCCACAACCCGGTCCGCATCACCGGATAGCCGCAGGCAAATTCGTTTCTACAGACCAGGCGGAGGAGTGGGCCGAGTGATCGCGCCCGGGATATGTGGCGCTGTGCTCTTGTTCTCGCACCCCAGGTCGGCGCTAAAATTGCGTCATGGAGCGTTTCCGATTCGGCGTCACCGGATCCGCCGGGCTCATCGTCGCCATCGCGGTAGTCGCGATCCTTCTCATCGCCCTGCCCGCGTACCGCTTGTTCTTCGTCATCAGCGTGCTGATCGGGATCGTGATCGCTGGCGGCCTCGCGCTCTGGCACAAGTTCCACCCGCTCAAAGAAGAGGACCTCGAGAACAAACGTCCGCTCGGCTTGTGACCTGCGGGCGGTCTTACTGAATCTGAATCGTCATGGTTACGCTGGCGGTGACGCTGATCTTGCCTAGCGAGATCGTTCCCTGCGCACCTTCCCCTCCGTTGGAAGCCACGTTCTGCACCACGTTCTGGTACATGCTGTTTCCATAGCCATACCCGCAGCAGCGCCCGTACCACGAGCCCCCGCCATAGGAGTAGGAGCTGACCGAGGTCGGTTTGCCCACGACTTTCATGCCCGCTGCGGCGGCCAGATCATTGGCCTTTTCGATCGCCGCTTTCGCCGCCAGGGCGCGAGCCTCGTCCCGATGCTTCCGCAACTCCGAAGTGCTGAAGTCGATCCCGTAGACATGGTTGGCGCCCGCGCGCAGAACGGTATTCAGCAACCCCTCGAAGCGCGAAACGTCCTTCAGCACCACTTGGATCTCTTTGGTGACCTTGTAGTAGTCGACGATGGTCCCCGCGTTCCCCGAATAGACAATTTCAACATGGTAGAAATCCGTTTGGATGTCCGTGGAATCAACCCCAAGCTGGCGAATCGAAGCGATCACCTGCCGGACGTCAGTGTCGTTCTGGGCGGATGCCGCAGCGATGTCTTTGTTCCGGGTTTCGACTCCAAGATAGACGTTGGCTCGGTCCGGCACCACTTTGACCTCGGCATCTCCGGTGATGCTGATCGTGTTTTGGTTCGATCCCAGGCTGATCTGGGCCTGACAACTGCAAACCGTGGCCAACAGGAAAATAGCAATGTGTCGCATGGGCATTCGTCCTCCTCATGTGACTTATAGCTGGGAAAGATCGCAGAGGTCCACTTGCAACCGCCAGTCGGGAATGAAAGTATTGCCTTAGGAGATACTAGGTCTCGAAAAACTTTCTTAAACCTATGAGAATTTTTGCTCGATTCATGACTTCGGCCAGCGACGCAGCGCATTTCCCTGCTCCCTCGCTGCCCGAAATCGCATTTCTCGGCCGCTCCAACGTCGGCAAATCCAGCGTCATCAATTCCCTCGTCGGCGCCAAACTGGCCCGCACCAGTAACACTCCCGGACGCACCCGCAGCATCAACTTTTTCGAAATTCGCCGCGCCGGCCATCCCAAACCAGAACTGCTGTTCACCGATCTCCCCGGCTACGGCTTTGCCAAGATCTCGCGCGAGATTTCCCAGGACTGGGCCCGCTTCGTGGATCCTTATCTCACCGAGCGACCCAGTCTGGCCCTTTGCTTCGCGCTCATCGATTCCAACATTCCGCCCCAGTCGAGCGACCGCCAACTGCTGGAATTCCTCGCGGCCACCAAGCGGAATCACATCATTGTTGCCACCAAGTGCGATCGGCTCTCGGGAAGCGAATTGCAGAAGGCCCTTCGAACCCTCGGTCAGGAATACGCCCCGACTCCCATCGTGCCGTTTTCCGCTAAAACCGGCACCGGCAAGGACGACCTCTGGGCCCGAATTCTGCACTCGATTTCCAACTTCCCGGTCCTCTAAAGTTTTGCGGTTATCTTCCGATAAACCGGAATAGTGATTTGTTCGGAAGGAGTTTCTCGTGGACCCGAACATCGAAACCGAACAACCTGGCCACTCGCTCGAGGTCCGAAAGGCGGAAGAAGGCGTCGACTATCTACGCCGGCTTAAGACCCAGTCCTACGACGACGCGCCCTCGGCGACCGCCAGCCGGGTCGTGGTCCCGGCAGCAGCCAGTTCCCCCGGTTCTAAAGAACGGCGGCGTAGTCCACGGTTCCGGTGCTCGGGAAGCGCGGAATTCTGGCCCGAGGGCAGCGATGTCCGCATGTGGGGAACCCTCACCGATGTCAGCCTGCACGGGTGCTACGTCGAGATGAACAATACTTTCCCCGTGGGCACGCGAGTGAGCCTGAACCTCGAATCCGTCGGTATCAAGGTGCGTGTGGTCGCTACGGTTCGCGTCTCCTATCCATTCCTGGGGATGGGAATGTGCTTCTTGCAGATAGAACCTGGGCAGCAGTTGCAGTTGGAGAAACTGCTCGCCGCCTTGTCGGGGCAAAGTTCCGTATCCAATTCCGCATTGGCCGCCGCCCAATTCGCCGACTCGACCATCTCCCTGGCAGACGTCGACTCAAAGACCATGCTCGATGAACTAACGCAGTTCTTCCGCAGCAACCACTTGCTCTCACGCCAGGAGTTCTACCAGATCGCGAAGCGCGCTCGCCGCTGAACCCGCATTTCGAGAAATTCGTTATCATGAAAAGGTTATGGCCAAATACCTGGTGACCGGCGCAGCCGGCTTTATCGGATCCTCCTTGGTGCGCGCACTTCTGGATCGCGGCGATGAGGTGCGAGGCATTGATAACTTCTCCACCGGCCGGCGCGAGAACCTTACCGAAGTCCTCGATCGCATCGACTTCCGCGAGGTGAGCATTCTCGATCTCGACGCCACCCGCCAGGCTTGCGAAGGCGTGGATTTCGTTCTCCACCAAGCCGCTCTCCCGTCCGTGCCCAAGTCTGTGCTCGATCCTCTGAGCAGCAACCGGGTCAATGTGGACGGCACGGTCAACGTCCTGGTCGCCGCGCGGGACGCGAAAGTGAAGCGAGTCGTCTATGCCGCCTCCTCCTCCGCTTACGGCGACACGCCAACGCTGCCGAAGCACGAGGCGATGAGCCCGGATCCCATCTCGCCCTATGCCGTCGCCAAACTGGCCAGCGAGTACTACATGACCTCGTTTTACCGCTGCTATGGGCTCGAAACCGTGTGCCTGCGCTACTTCAACATCTTCGGCCCGCGGCAGGATCCCACGTCTCCCTACTCCGGAGTTCTGGCCAAGTTCAGCATGCAGATGCTGCGCGGTGAGCAACCAACAATTTTCGGAGACGGCGAAACCAGCCGCGACTTCACCTACATTGACAATGCTGTCTCTGCCAATCTGCTGGCTTGCTCCGCTCCCGCCGCCGAGTGTGCCGGACGCGTCTTCAACTGCGCCACGGGCCGCCGTGTCACCCTGAACGAAACTTTCGAGGCTCTCAAAAAGCTGATCGGCTACACCGGAACAGTCAAGTACGGCCCGGAGCGCGCCGGGGACGTCAAACACTCGCTCGCAGACATCTCGCGAGCACAAAAACATCTCGGCTACAAAACCCTGGTGAATTTTGAGGAAGGCCTGCGACGCACGGTCGAGTGGTACAAGTCCGAAGCCGTAGCCGCCACGCGAAGCTAACTGGGAACAGAGAAGGGCGCCCCCTCGAAGCAAGAGGTTATGAAGCCGGGCGTTCTACATGGGGTAAGGTGCGCTTTTCTGTGTTGGACGCCTTCTTCCACGCAATCAGTTCATTCAGATCATACCGGTATGGCCCATACGCGCGAAAGTGCTCTTCGTCGAACAACCGCTTGGCGCCGCAACCCAGACACACCTGGTACGCATGACCCTGCATCCGCACCGGCCAACTCATCCTGCGATGCCAGCACCCTCGCAATGCGACCAGAACCACTCCTGCGAAGCCAGTCGCCATCACTCCAACCGGCCACAACCACCCGGATTTCCTGGATTTTTCGCGGCCGTGCGTGTCTTCTGCCACCACCACTCCTGCGGATCCCATCGTTCTCAGCATAAGCCGGATTCCTGCGTGGGGCAAACACAGTAAGGTCATACCGTCAGTTTCGCCTTTTGTTCGTCTCTGTCGAGGACTGATCCCAAAAGTACGGTCGGCCCTGTACCATTGGACATTGCGGTACATGCCGAAAGTTCATTACCCTTAGCAATCAGGCCCTTGGATTCGTTAGTCGTGGGGAGCGGGAGCAGCAATGCGCGGAACCCAAAACCCAGCCGTCAGCGAAAGCGATTAGGTCCTGGTTCGCACGATAGCTACAGTTTGAGCATGAGCGCCCACCCAACCCGCGTTGACTGGGAAGCAACGCCCGTCGCTGCCGATCCCGGGGCTGCGCTGCGCGAGGGGAATCGCGTCCTCGAGTCCATCGCCCGGCAGGAGGCGATGGGATCGCTGTTGGCGTTCTCCGACCTGCGCGCGAAGATTCGCAACCGCCAAACGAACGCGCAATCCGCCCTTCCCGCAGATCTGTTGCAGACCGAGCGCTTCGTCCTCGATGAGGTGCTCCAACTGATCTGCGATCGTGCCCTGGCCATCACCGGGGCCGACGGTGTCATGATCGCACTGGCGGATGGATCGGGCTTTCTCTGCCGTGCAGCGGCGGGGTCGTTTCTGGTGGAACGGGGCGCGCACCTGACGTCGGCGTCCGATTTTCTTGCCGAATGCCTTGCCTCGGGACGCATCGTGCGCTGCGACGACAGCGCAGCCGACACGCGCGTCGAGTTCGACCTGACCAAACAACTAGGAGCCACGGCCAGCGCCCTCGTTCCGCTGCGTGGCCGACGCGCTCGTCTGGGCGTAATTCAAGCGTTTTCGAAAACGTCGTTCGGCTTCAGCAACGGCGACATTCGCACGCTGGATCTGCTGGCCGAGCTCGTTCTCTCCGCGCTCAAGCCTGAAGATCAGGACCGCCGCATCGACTGGCTCTCGGACGTCGCCGATGAAGTACTCTACACAAACCCAGCGCCTGCGATTCCAGTCGTGACCGCACCGCCGGTTGTCGCTCTTCCTGCAATAGAAAAGCTTGCAAAGAGAGAGCCTGTGAAGCCAACGGGCGAGATCCGCACGACTTTGAAACCGCCTTCCGTCGTCCAGGACAGTGTTCTCGAGCCCGTCATCCCAGTGCCCGATTTCCACTTCTCCGCAGGAGAGGCCAAGCCACACATCGAACAAGAGCCGGAGACCCCGACCAAGCAACGCCGCTTCCTCCGCTCGCTGCCTGCGGTCACGGGTCCCAGTTCAAGGCCCGGGTTGAATGTAGTGATTGGGCTGATCGCGGTAGCAGCGCTGTTCTCCGCGGGCGTGTGGTGGGGCATGCGGGTGCCCAGCGCTGGAGTCACGAAAGCAACCACTACACTGAGACCGGTGTCAACGCCGCCTCTAGGTCCAGCTTCGACCGCGCCCCAGACCGTTTCCGACAATCTGATGGATCCGGCAAAGTTTGCACCCGATGCGCCTGCTCCCTCGCCGGAAAAACTCGCGGCTCTGCCCAAGATCACCGGCCTTCGTCACTGGTCTTCTACCCTGGGAAGCACCGTCGTCATCGACATGGAAGATCAGGTGCCGTACGAAGTGCATCGCCTGATGTCGCCAGAACGCATCTACTTCGATCTGCATGATGCTGTTCTGGTTCCCGAACTCGATGGCAAGTCCATCGATGTAGGTGAAAGTTCGCTGACGCGCGTGCGCGCGGCTCAGCCGGTCGCGGGCGTGACGCGCATCGTACTCGACACCAAGGACGGATCGAACTTCTCCGTCAGCATGGAGTCGAACCCGTACCGCCTGGTGGTTGAACTGCGTGCCAATGACCGGGCTGTCGCCGGCGGCCAGGTCACACCGGCGCCTTCCGCAGGCCGCGCTGCCGCTGCGGCGGCTTTATCGCCCTTGCCCCAGAAGCCAGCCGAGGAACATCTGGCGGCAAAGACTGGAAAATCCCGCATCATGCTCGACGCCGGACACGGAGGCTGGGATTTGGGCACCGTCGGACGCCAAGGTCTGCTCGAAAAAGATCTAGTGCTGGACGTGAGCCAGCGCCTCGGCAAGCTGCTCGAGGCGCGTCTGGGATCCGAGGTCGTGTTTACCCGGACCGACGACTCCTACTTGCCGCTCGATCAACGCGCCGACCTCGCGAACCAGTCGCAAGCCGATCTGTTCGTATCGGTGCACGCCAACTACAGCAATTTAGCCACGGCGCGGGGCGTCGAAACCTACTACACGAACTTCTTCTCCGCCCCCGCCTCGAAGGAACTGGAGAACCGCGAAAACGGCGGCATTGTCAAGCCGGTGACGGCATCGCTGTCGGCGGGCGGCCTGCAGGCAAAGATCGAACAATCGCGCCGTTTGGCGGCGAGTGTCCAGCGCTCTCTTTATGCCACGCTGGCTACAAAAAACCCTGGCCTCCGCGACCGCGGCATCAAGGACGCCGCCTTCGCCGTGCTGACTGGAACAACCATGCCCGCCATTCTCACCGAGATCTCTTTTGTCAGCAGTCCGGCCGACGAGCAAAAACTGCAGAACGAAACCTACCGACAGCAGATCGCGGAAGCGCTCTACAAGGGCATCGCCCACTACGAGCAAACCACCCAGCACACCAAAGTAGCCCAGTTGCAGGGAACTTCCGCCCGCCGGTAAGAGTTTGTAGCGCCGGCAACTTGCCGGCTCTGCCGAAGGCGAGATCCCCCGTCCCATCCATCGTATAATTTTCCGCCTGCGTGTCGATTCGGCCGCTCCTCGTTCGACTCATTGTTGGAGGAGCAAAGCATCGATGAAGGACACCGGGACACTGCAAGTCCAGTGAGGTCCAAGGAAGGGAGTTGGTCATGAGCGAAACGCACCATCCACGAAATATCGGTCGAAGCATTGGCGCTGTACTTGCGGGCTTTGTTGTGGTGGTGATTCTCTCCATCGGCACCGATCTGGCACTTCACGCGGCGGGCGTATTCCCGGCGCTGGGCCAGTCGATGAGCGACGCGATCTTCCTGCTCGCTACGGTCTATCGCACTGTCTACGGCATCGCGGGCAGCTACATCACGGCACGGCTCGCGCCCGACCGGCCCATGCGACACGCTTTGGCAGGCGGCGTCGTGGGCCTTCTATTGAGTACAGTGGGTGCAGTGGTTACCTGGAACCGCGGGCCTGCTTTCGGGCCCCACTGGTACCCGCTCGCGCTCGTCGCGACCGCAATCCCGTGCGCATGGGTGGGCGGCACACTCCGCGTGATGCAGTTGCGCGCGCGCGTTGACGCCTGAAGAAAGAATTCATCAAACAAGCAGAGGAGGACGCTAATGCAGCCCACTACTGATTCGTTCCCCCAACCCCGCCATATTTCGCCAGCCACTTCAACTCTTCCCGTACCTTGATCTTCCCATGCCACGGATTCTTTGCCAGCGAATGCCCTTCACCCGGAAAAATCAGCAGATCGCTCGGAATATTCAGCTCATGCAGAGCGCGGTCAAGCAGGTAGTTTTCCAGAACTGCTACGCGAATATCTTCCGCTCCTCCAACCATGTGGGTGGGCGTACGCACTTTGTCGATCTGAAAGATCGCCGCCTCGCTGCGATAGCGATCCGGCGCTTGCCACGGCAACCCGCCCAGAAAGTACACATCATCGAAGACGGTATCGTCGTTGCCCCAATTTGCAACATGCTCCACGGCGCCCGCACCGGTCACGGCCGCTTTGAAGCGTGTGGTTTGCGTGATCAGCCAGTTGGTCATGTATCCGCCGTAGCTGTAGCCACCGATGGCCAGTTGATTCGCATCGGCAATACCATCCTTCACCAGCGCATCCACGCCGGCGAGAATATCCCGGCCCGGTTTCGAGACAATTTCCGGGACAATCTGGAGCGCGAATTTGTCTCCGTAGCCGGTGGAGCCGCGGTAGTTCGGTTCGAACACCAGCCAGCCTTGAGTCGCCGCCAGCCGATCCCATTGGTACCAGTCTGCTTCGAAGTGATTGCCGTCGGCATCCTGCGGACCGCCGTGGATGAGCACGAACATGGGCAAGTTCTTCGCTTCAAACTTTCCCGGCGGATACATCAGCATGCCTTCCACTGTGGTGCCGTCATCAGATGTCCACCGATAGGGCTTGGCCTTCGGCAGGTCGCGCTCGGTAAAGAGTTTGTTAAACGCTGTGATGGGCCGCGCCTGCGCCGCTTTGTCGGGGCCGTCGGCGATGTAGACCTCGGTCGGCCGTTCCGTGGCCGAGTACTCAAAGGCAACTCGCGGAGATTGCATAGAAGCAGTGGGCCTCTCGTAAGTGCCTGGCCACCCTTCCCGCTTCACTATCGAAGCTCTTGGATTGGCCTGCGACTGCAACTGGACCTCGGTTCCCACCCGGCATGCGCACAGTACCGAACCGTCGGGCAACGGCGTGTAACGCGCGACTTCGCCCTGGTAATCCGCGAACCAGCGCTGCACTTCTCGAGTGTTCGAGTCCACCCAATACAGTCGCGGCTGCGGATCTTCGTACTTGGCCTCCACTGAACCGAGACTGGTCTGGAAGAATACATGCCGGTTATCCGGCGCCCACCCCAGATTCCCCTCCACGGCTTCATTTTTCGTGATCCGAACCGGAGCCACCTCGGCGGCATTGCCCGTGAGGTCCACCAGGTAGATCTCGATGTCTTCGACTTTCTCCTCCCGCTCAGACACCGAACTGGTCACAAATGCCAACTGCTTGCCGTCCCGTGAAATAGAAAGTTGATCGACGCGCAAGGGCGTATGCGCAACAGCAACTGCACCGGGAGTGGCCCCGGATTCCTTCTCCACCGTAGGGAGTTCTTTCGTGCCCAGGGCAGCGTGGCGAGCCAGCGATGCTTCCAGGCTGATCCGGAAAATCACGTCACCGCGCTCATCGCCACGGTAGCGAACCACGTCTTTCCAGTCTTTCTTGTGATCGTCGTTCTGCTGTTTGGTCCAGGGCTGGCGGGTGGCGAAGTAGATCGACTTCGAGTCTGAAGACCAAGCGAAACTGTGCACGTCATCATCGCCGGAGGTGACGGCGAACGCCTCGCCTCCATTCGGCGAAATCAGAAAGAGTTGCGAGGCTTCCTTGTCTTTGTCGTCGCTCGCATCGGCGTCCTTGCCGTTGGCGGTCTTGCGCTCGGAGAGGAACGCGATCCACTGGCCGTCGGGCGACCATTGCGGGCTGCCGTCGTGTCCGGATTGCGTCAGTTGCACCAGATTGCCACCGCTCCCGGCGATGCGATAGAGCCACAATTCCTTGCGGAAGATTTGCTGCGGCCAGTCCGCTCTCTCCGTGCCGATCACAACAGCATTACCATCCGGTGAGACCTTCACGGCAGTGAAGCCGACCGAGTTAAAGAATTCGTCGAGCGTGAGTTTCGGCTTGGGGGTTTGGGCAAAAAGAGAAACAGAAATCAGGAAACAAGCGACTGCAACCAGGAGAGTTCGTGTGCGCATAATCTGTCGGAGTTAGCCCGTGAACAAAAAGGTATACACTGCGCGCGCCGTGGAAAGCAAACGTTGGGCGGTGCACCTTTTGTGAGTGAGCAAACCGAAGAGGGAATCTGCAGTTCGCCGCAAAATGCAGATCCCTCTCTTGGCTCGGGGCGACAAAGGCTAACTCGGCCAAAGCCCTGGCGTTTCAAGCTGGCGAACAATAGCCTGCAGTTAACAGAAGGGCAAGAAAGGCGATTTAAGCGACGGCAGGACCGCGGACGGCCCCATTCAAAACCCCAAGCATCATCCGGAGCATCTCGACGCAACCTGGGGCATTGGGGCACGGCTACGGGGCATCCTGCGTGACGGCCAGACCCTATTCTGGCCAGTTTGACGGATGGACTTACTATATCCTACAGATATTAAATTATAAGTCGTTGATTTTGCGTATGGACCTCAAGGCTCGAGTCGCGGCCTCATCTTTTCGATTGTCTCCAGGTCATCTTTCAGTCCCAGATATTCCCACCGTTGCAGCGCGATGGGGACGTTGCCATTCACCCAGAGAAAATTGTGGAAGGTTTCGAGATCGAATCTATCACCTTGTTGCTTTCGTGCGTCGGCCAGGAAACGCAGGATCTGCGTCTTGCCGATCTGGTAGGAGATGGCCTGCCCGGGAGTCGATGCGAAGAACTTGGCTTCGGCATGGGCGGTCCGTGAATCCATCGGAACAGTTTTCTGGAGAAACTCGGCAGCCTGCGCAATCGTGAAGGCTCCGAGCGCCAGTTTTACATCCACCTCAACACGGAGCGCGCGCAAACGCATCATGTTGTCGATGATCTCGCGCGAGCGCGGACTGTTGTCAAATAGTCCCGCCTCGAGCAGCATCTCTTCCGCATAGAAGCCAATACCTTCATTCGCTCCGGAATCGTAGTAGTGACGGCGAATGACATCCGGGTGCGCCCACGAGAGGGAAAGCTGGAAGTAGTGTCCCGGAACACCTTCGTGCACGATGCCGGTGCGTGGGTCTTTCGCGTCGGCGAGCGCGAAGTAGCCGAGATCGGCGCTGGGAGGACTGATGTAGCGCACGCAATTCTGGTCGAGGCGCGCCGGGGATGTAAAATCATCGGCTTCGGCTACCCCGTCGAGAGGCGTCATGTAAGCAGGCATGGGCTGCCAGGTGTAGTGCTGCACCCAGGAAGGAACGGTCAGGATGCGCTTCTCCTGCAAGTACCTCCGCACGGCCAGTTCGTCTTCGCGCTCGCGCGCAATTTCTGCATCGACTGAAGGTGGCATCGGCAACTCCGGCGCGCCGAGGTTGCGATGTTCTTCGTAGATCTGGAAGGCGACGGAGCGAGCCCACTCCTGGCGGCCAATTTCCAGCAGTTGCTGCGGAAAATAGGGCAACAGCGCGACGTTCTTGAGGAAGAAAACATAGCCCGCGACTCCGATGGCTGTTTGTGACGACATCGAAGGCAATTTTTCCTTGAGCCACTGCGCGTAGGCATCAAGAGCCTGACCAGCGGACTCAGCGACCGTATCAATCTGTTTCTGAGCGGCTGGATCAAGCAGGGGTTTCAGTTCGTGCACGGAGGCGAGCAGGCGCGGGTGCGCATCGTGCAACTGGTCGAGCGCAAGGTCGGCAAACGGGCGGATGGGCGCGGCCAGGTTGCTGCGGGCATCCGTAAGAATTCTTGAGAACGCGCTCAGGGTCGCAAGGATGTTCGCGCCGCGCACCTCCGAAAATGGCGGTGGTTCGATCAAGAGATGGAAATATGCGCCCAGGGTCTGGTCGAGATAGAAAGTTGGATTTCTTTGGTACGCACCGAGATAGTCCAGTTCCCATCGCGCGCGAGCGATCGCGGATCCGATCAAGCGATCGTCCACCTGGCGCGGCACAGGCCACTTCGAAGCATCGATGTCGTTCCAGCGCTGCTCGAACTCGCCGACCTGCTTGCGATAGGATTGCACCGCCGCCGGAGACCAGTTCGGCAGCCAACCGGCGGGGCGGTCGAGGCGCGGAATGTCGTCGGTGGAGACGGGCATTTCGGCGGCGCGCCACGCCCAGAAATCACGCGCCAGATCGTCCAGAGCATCGGCGTGCAGGGCGGGTGCAAAGAAACTTGCGACCAACACAGCAAAGAAGCAGCGGAAGACGTTCATCCTTGCTATCCCTCCTTGGTCAAGGCGCAGTAGGCTCGGCGTTGCGCAGCGCTTCCTCCAGCGACTGGTTCGGCTTTACGGTTTCGTTCACGACGCGCCAGCCATCGTCGTAACTGCGAAATGCGACGGTCGAACGATAGTGGACGCCTTCGTCATAGAGCGCAGCGCCAACCGGATTCAGCGAAACCCATCGCCAAGTAAACTCGACGTCGGCGAATGTACCGGCCTTGCTGATGCCAGTGATGTTCACCAGTTCGCGGCGCGCCACGCGCAGCGACATGGGGCCGATCCCAGGCGAGGTGTCGGAGACCAACGGCCGAAACACATCCACTCCCAGCGGCGAGAGAACTACATCCCAACATGGCGGAGGGTCAACGCCCGGAGGACATTTCTTTTCCGTCCCGATAATCCAGCCGCGGTGCTGGAGCACCATCGAATCGGGAGAATTGAAATCGCGGTTGGAGACAATGCCAGTCCTGAGCCAGAAGACTTGTGGATTTTTGAAGATTTCCGAACCGGAGATGAGATTGGCTGCCAGGCGGCGGGTGAGGAAGTCGCGCGGAGAGCAGGCCAGGCTGGAGCACGCCACAGCAATCAACAGCAGCAGTTTCGGAAGTCGAACGAAGCGGCCCTCAGGGGCTAAAGGCCTCCGATGTAGTGAGTCGTACGGCACGGCTGGAGCCGTGCCCTTCCCTAAACCTATTCTCGGAGGTTCGATTCTCGTGATGCGCATGAATGCCGATTATGGCTGAGTGAGGATTCTAACTAATTGGGGGTGCCTGCGGGGCAGAAAAGGCCGGGCTGCGATCTGACCATCGAATCTTTTTGACCAGCGGCCGGGAATCGTCGCCTGGCACGCCGGGCATCGTCCTTGCGAAGTCACTTTGTAGTCTTCGATGACGTAGCCGTGACGACGGATCAGCAGTTCGCCACACTGATGACAGTGCGTGTCCTCCAGACCGCCGACGAATCCGGGGAGGTTTCCGGCGTATACGTAGCGAAGGCCGGCTTCGCGCCCAATCGTGGTGGCGCGTAGCAGATCGTCTGGCCTCGTGTCGTCGGGCGAGGTCATCTTGTAGTCCCGGTGGAACGCCGTGACGTGCCACGGAATGTCAGGGGAAACACCAGCTAGAAACGCAGACAGCTTGCGCAATTCGTCGTCGCTGTCGTTGAAGCCGGGAATGAGCAAGGTGACGATCTCAAGCCACACGCCCATCTGGTGCAGGCTGCGGATGGTGTCGAGGATGGGTTCGAGGCGTCCTCCCAGCTGGCGGTAGTGGCGATCGTCGAAACTCTTGAGGTCAACCTTGTAGAGATCGATCCAGGGGCGCAGGTACTCGAGCACCTGCGGAGTGCCGTTTCCGTTGGAGACGAAGGCGGTGAGGAGACCAGCTTGCCGGGCCTGGCGGAAGACGGCGACCGCCCATTCGCTGGTGATCAGCGGCTCGTTGTAGGTGCTGACCACGACCTTTGCGCCGTGCGCGACCGCCTCCTGGACCAGCAATTCAGGATCGGCTTCCAGCGGCGGCGAGATGGCGTTCGGATCGCGCAGCGCCTGGGATGTCACCCAGTTCTGACAATACGCGCAGTGCAGATCGCATCCCAGCATTCCGAAGCTATAGGCGAGAGCTCCGGGATAGGCATGGAAAAACGGTTTCTTCTCGATGGGATCGCACTGCACTCCAGCAACGTAACCGTAGGGGACATAGAGCTTGCCGCCGCGATTGAAGCGGACTTTGCAGACACCGGGCTGTCCATCGGGGATGGGGCAGCAGTGTCCGCAGGCATAGCAGCGCACGCGATTGCGGTCGAGAGTTTCCCAGAGCGCGTGGTCGCCTTCGCGGACGCGCTCATCCACAATGTCGCGCAGCGTGGCCACGAGTCTATTTTACGACTGGGTGAGCGGGTGTGAGTAAACCAAATCTTCGTGGCTGCGGGCGTGTTTTCTCGCCTTCCGTGCGAGGGCAGGGGTGCCCTTGGGACAGCCGGCGAGACGCCGGCGCTACAAAAAATCAGTTCTTGGGGGACTTGGCGGAGTTGTGCTGTCGGATCCACTCATCGGCTTGCTGGCGGGCGATGGCGACCTGCGGTCGCGTCATTTGCGAGGCGAGGCCTTCGAGGCGGGACTTGCTGATCTCGTTTCCCTGGGCGACCGCCAGCGCGGACCAGAAGTAGGCTCGGGAGAGATCCTGCGGAACTCCGCGCCCCGCCCAGTAGTAGGCACCCAGAGAAGCTTGCGCATCAACTTGGCCTTGTTCGGCGGCGTGGAGGTACCACTGCACGGCTTGCGTGTCATCTTGTGGCACACCTGCGCCAAGATGATAGCGGACACCGATTCGATACTGGGCGTCCGCATCTCCGGCATCGGCCAGTTTGCGCACGGCTTCGGGCGGCTCCTCGTCCATGGAGCGGGTAGCTACGTTTTGCGCAGACACGGTCGATGCGGCCGGCGGAGTCGCAGGCCGATGGGTTGCGCCAAACCAGTGCCGCTGGATCACAGGAGCCAGCCAATATCCGAACGCCGCAGCCGCAATCCCAATCGCCAGCATCAGGAGTCCGAGACGAAGGCGGCTCGACAAGAATTGCGGCCGCGATGAGCCGGTTTCGGGTTCGGCTTCGGCCTCGGTCTCAGGCCCAAAGAGTGCCTCCCGAACCGCGTGCATCGAAGAATTAGCAGTTGAGAGCGCGGGCGACAACTCGCCGGTCACGGCATCCTGCCGGAGGGGAGGGTCTGGCAGTTCTTTGGGAATGGTTTCAACCAGCTGCTCGAGCACGGTCTCATGCGCTTTCGTGAATGCGCGTGGATGGGGGGAAAAGACCTCGAGCAACCCGACCACCCGGAAATCCGAAACAATGGGAACTGCCAGGATCGAACCGATTCCGAGTCTCCGGCAAGTCTCCTGATCGACACGGGAATCGTTTTCCGTATCCTGGCACCCGACAGCGAGCGCGCTGCGGACACACTCCCCGGAGAGACCTTCCTTGGCATCGACCGGAGCGCCCAGCGGTGGGGCAGGTTCGCCGGCCCGGGCGCGGCAGATCATATTGTTGTCGGTCAGAAACGCTAACGCAGCGCCGCTGGCTCCGGTCAGGCGCAAGGCGTGGGCGGTGATGAGTTGGAATATGGTATCGCGGTCTGCGTCGATTTCGCGGACCACACGACGGACCGCATCCACAGCCGAGAGCAGGTTGCTTAGATCAGCCGTGGAGGATCCGCTGGGCACGGTGGACGGCAACGGCTCGTGCAGGATCTCTTCTGGCATTTCGCCGGTGCGGGCCACCTGCTCACTTCGAGTTTCGTGATCGGAACAAGCAATCAGAAGATTGGCGAACAGCCATTCTTTCAGCAGCCGCTTGGAAGCTTCGGGCAGATCGGAAAAACGTACGCCTGCGCGTCCTGAAGGCTCGCTCCACACCACCTCACCGTTGCCGTGGATGAACGTTCTGGTCTCAGGCAGATCGAGAGTCAAGGCCAGGGACCGGTTTACCTCGAGCATTTCGCCCGTCTGCACGGCAAAACCATCTTCGTGGAGGTCGAGCAACTCGCTGAGATCCACCACCAGGTCCGCCTTCGGGACATCGAAACTGACGTAGGCCGGAGAGTGGGGCTTCTGACGGATGCGTCGACGACGCTCTACATGAGGCCACTCCGCAAGCGGAGCGGGAGTTTCCCGCGGTTCCGAATCTGGATCTGGCAATCTGAGGGTACTCTGACCCATGGGTGTGCTCCCTATATTAACTCAGCAGGCAAAATGAGAAGTGGCGAGACGCGGGTGCCCCTAAGCTACAGATTAGCAGCCAGATACCGGCCGTCGCCTTGCGCCGGAGCAATGAGAACCTGGGGCACGACCAAGGCTCGATCGAGCGCGTCCGCCAGGGCAACGGGGAATTCGGAAATCAGAAGGTTGACATCAAGATGCAAATCCCGCTGGTTATAGGCGCGGAAGACCACGAGCGAACCGCGGCGCCGGCTTGAGGTCGTAAGCAGGTCGAGAGTCAGCTTCCAGGAGGGGGGGCCGGAGATCGCGATCGTGTGAGGCAGCTTACTCCAGCGGAGGGGACGAGCCGCCTCCTCATGTTCCGGCGAATCACCGGGCATGGACTTGATATGCAACTCAAAGGCGTCGAAGTCGTTATTTTCGAAAGCAGCCGTTAGAATGCTGCGAACCTGGTCGAAATCGGCCGCCACCTTGAGTTCTTCGATCGCGCGGCGTACGGAAAGATTGTTGATGACGATCTGGCGCTGCTCGATGGTCCGCTGCGCCACCCGCCGCAGTTCGCCAAATTCCAGGTAATTCAGATGCTGGACACCCAGCCAGATGCCGGTGCCCACCACGGCGAGCACAAGTCCCAAGGTACTTCCAGTGGGCCACAGCAAGAACAAACTGAGCAGGGCAAAGAGTGCTGAGACCGCGTAGAGAACGATGACGACCTGGCGATGCGAGAAACCCATCGCTAGTAGCTTGTGGTGAATATGTTCGCGGTCGGCGGTGAAGATGGGGCGGCCGCTGATCAACCGGCGCAGGATCGACAACGCGGTTTCCAGAATCGGCAATCCAAACGAAACGACGGGGATGGCAACGGCCACAAAGGTAGGCGCTTTTTGCGCGCCAGCGAGGGCCAGCGCGCTCAAAATGAAACCGATGAACAGGCTGCCCGAGTCGCCCAGAAAGATGGTGGCCGGGTTGAAATTGAAGCGCAGGAATCCGAGGATAGCTCCGGCCAGCGCGACGCTCATCAGCGAACCGAGCCAGGAATGGTTCACCAGCGCGACAACAAAAAAAACCATGGTCGAGAACAGGGCTGACCCAGCCGCCAAGCCATCCAAGCCGTCGATCAGGTTGAACGCATTGGTGATTGCGACCACCCAGAGCACGGTGAGGGGCAACCCCACAAACCATGGAAGCGTGTGCTGGCCGAACAGCACGGGCAGGTGGAGAATGCGCATTCCACCAGCGAACAGCATGGCGGCGGCGATCGCCTGGACGGCGAACTTCACGTACGGGCCCACGCCGTGGAGGTCATCGTAAATCCCGAGGCAAAAAATCAGGCAAGCTGGGACGTAGATGTGGAGAAGGGTGGTCGGGGCAAATCCCTCCAGAAGCCTGGGGAAAACTAGCGCGAGCGCCAGCCACAAGCTCAGACTAACGGAGAAGGCCAAGAAGATTGCCACGCCGCCGAGGCGGGGCAAAGGAGAATCGTGGACGTGTCGCCCCTCCTGCGGGAGTGAAACCCATCCTCTGCGTGTCGCCATGTCTCGCACTTGCCGTGTCGCCACAAAGGACACAACCAGCGAGAATGCAAACATCCCGAAAAACAGGAGCGTCAAACGCCGATTTCCCTTCCGGCTGAAACACCCAGCGTTTCAGCCCGTGCTCGCAGTACGGACTCCTCGTCTCTTCTTGCGGACGAGGTCTTTCCACCCAAGCTGAGGAAATTCGTAATATTGATTGCTGGAACTATACATCGCTCGCGGGCGCCGAGCAAATGTTTCAGTACTCGGAAAGGCAACAGCCGGGCACTCACGACGTTGGCAGATCTAGCACCTGCCATCTAAATTTTGGCGTAATTGATCATGCTAAACTTGAACGATACTCTGATCCTCAGGAGTTCCTGTATGCCTCGGCGCAGCGGCCCTTTCCTGTTGCGAACTGTGTTTTTCTGCGCTTTCGCAAGTCTGCCGTTGCTTGCCCAGACGCCCGGTTCGGGAGATGCGTCGGCCGCACCGTCCATCCTAACCGCGACTGAATCGGCTCCGCAAAAGTCCACTCATCTCCTTGCCGACTCAAACATCAAGCTGAGTGTGGGCGATTTGATTGAAATCAGCGTTTTCGGAGTGCCGGATCTCGCCACCAAAGCGCGCGTCAGCAGCGCGGGCGATGTGTATCTTCCGCTGATTGATTACGTTCACGTCGGTGACCTAACCACGGATGAGGCGCAGGAACTGATCCAAAAGCGGCTGGAGGATGGAGGGTTCGTTCGCAACCCGCACGTGACGATTTTCGTGAATGAATCAGCATCGCAAGCGATCACGGTGGTGGGAGAGGTAGCCCGCCCGGGAACATATCCTGCCATCGGGGAGCGACGCCTGTATGACCTGCTGTCTATGGCGGGAGGTCTGACCGATCGAGCCGGCCGAGGTGTCATCATCACGCATCGCGGAGACTCGGACCAGAAGGTCGAGCTTCAGTTGCCGCAGAACCTCGCCGAGGACACCCGGAACAACATCGGAGTTCTTCCGGGAGATACCATCATCGTTTCACGGGCGGGGATCGTTTATGTAGTTGGGGACGTGCAACATCCGAGTGGATTCGTAATTCAAGACAGCTCGCTCACCGTGCTCAAGGCGCTGGCATTGGCGGGCGGGAGCACTCGAACGTCTTCCTTGAACAAGACGAAGATTTTGCGGCAAACAGCCAATGGTGTGCAGGAAATCCCTGTTCCTCTAAAAAAGGTGTTGCACGCGAAGGCGCCTGACGTGGCGTTGGTCAAAGGCGACGTCTTGTTTGTGCCAGGAAGTTCGGCCAAGGCTGCCGCGTATCGGACCGCCGAAGCGGCGATGAGCTTGAGCACGGCCTTGAGTGTGGTAGCGGTTCATCCCTAAAAAGATCACCCACTGCGGCGCTTTTCGGCGCCGACTAGCTTATCCACCACCGTGAGATAGCTCTGCGCAGTCCGCTCACGCGAGAGGCGGCTGACGATGTACTCGCGGCCACCGATACCCATGCATTGCCTGCGCTGCGGGTCGGCAGCGAGGTTGAGGATCGCGCGGACGAGAGCCTCGCTGTCTTCGGGCTCGACGAACACTCCCGCGCCCGCTGCTTCGACGATCTGACGAGCCTGACCATCCACGGCGACAATGACTGGGCGTTCGCAGGCCATGTACTCCAGCAGTTTGGTGGGAATCACGGTCTTGAACAACTCCGTCTTCTTCAGCATCACAAGGCAGACATCGGCGGCTGAGATGTACGCTGGAATGCGCTCGCGCGGCTGCTGACCCAGAAATTGAATGTTGGTTAGTCCGCGGGCCGCGGCGAGTTCGGCGATGCGCTGTTTTTCAGATCCCTCGCCGACTAACAGGAAGGTTGCAGCAGGCAGAACGCTTTGAAGGCGATCAGCGGCGGCAATCAGCGTCTCGAGGCCATGCGCCATTCCCAAGGTGCCGATGTAGCAGATCAGAAAGCGGTTTTCGAGTTGCAGGTTCTTTCGAACGTCGCCAGCGGCGGGATCTGCACGAAAAAGATCGGTCTCGACTCCGTTTTCGACGATGGATATTTTTCCGTCGGGGACCTGCCAGTGACTGACCAGGTGGTCCTTGTAGGCGGTCGTGACCGTAACGATGTGGTTCGCACGACGATACAGGAATCCGGCGATGACGCCGAGCAGGCGGTGCAACAGGCTGCCTTCGCCACCGGCGCCGACGGCGGCCAACGATTCGGGCCACAGGTCGCGGACTTCGAAAACGAAGGGCACGTGCTTCCACCATGCCAGCCACCATCCGGAGAGTGCAACCAGCAGTTGGGGAGAAGTGGCGATCACGACGTCGGGTCTTTCGAGTGCGAGGCCACTGATCGCGGAAGAAAAACAGAATGAAGCGTAATTCCGGATGCGTTCGTGCGCTTTGCGGTTTGGCAAAGGCCAGAGCCACGTGCGGACTACGTGGACGCCATCCACGTTGTCTTTGTAAACCAGGGCGCGGAGGCGGGAACGCCATTCGTCAGGCACCACTCCGGTGGGGTGATTCGGGAATCCGGTGAGCACGGTGACGTCGTGGCCCAATCGCGCCCAGTGGCGCGACAACTCGGTGGCGCGGGCAGCGGGCGCTCCCATCTCCGGCGGGAAGTATTGCGATATGTAGAGAATCTTCACGGTCAGTAGTAGAGCAGCTTGAAAGCACCTTTCGCGATCAGGGCACGGGTCCGGTTGGTGCGGCGCCGCGTGTAATTCTCCCAGCGCTCGGCAACTCTTGCGAACTCAGTCTCGCCTGTCAATCGCGCCATCACCTGTAACTGGACGATGTGCAGCTGGTGGTAGAACGGGCTGGCCAGCATTTTCAGGCGAGTTCCCGATTGCTCGTAAAGGGACCAGTATCCGGTATCGTAGCGGCGGAGATTGCGGGCCAGCGTTTTCACTCCTCGGTCGAAGATTTCTTTTGCATTGACCGCTGCTCGCGCGCGCCAGAGATCAAACACTCCCCATAGCGCCCACATAAAACCGTTCAGGATATGGGTAGGCGGACTCACGAGGTATTCTTCGATCCAGAGATTTTTTTCTTGGTCTTCGAAGAGCACGCCGCCTTCGGCGATGGGCCGGGTCAGAGCTGCGAAGGCTCGCTCAGCCGCTCGCAGATATTTGTTGTCTCCGGTGTGGTCGTGAGCGCGAAGGAGCAGTGATACACCCTGTCCCTGGGCCAGGCCCGAATACCAGGGCGCTTTGAGAGTGTCGCGGTAGTCCCAGTCGAAGTGGTGGTTCCAGACCCAGAGTCCGTGCGGATTTTGCTCCAGATGGTCGCAGAGCCAGTTTGCTGCCTTGAGTGTTTTCTGGGCACGGATTTCTTCACGAGTCTCGCAGAACTGGTTGTAGTTCGCGAGACCCCACTGGGCGGTGGCGATTGGGTTGTACTGGAGGCCGATCACTCCGCGATAGTCGAGCATGGGAATGCCATTGGCGTCGTAATGGCCAGCGTAGTCTGCCTTTTCGCGAAACAGCATGTAGTACTCGCCGAGCTGGCGGCTGGGACGGGCGGGGGCGCCCGTCTCTCCATCATTTTGAAATGCTCGCGGATTGATCGCCGGGGTTTCGTGCCAGAACGTGAGGTGGCTGCTTCCGGAGCCGAGATAGGCGCTTAGGATGCGCCGATAATACTGCCAACGCGTGGCTGAACTCATGCGAGTTACTCGATCTCCCAGAGCGTCGTGGTCTGATCGTCTTGTTTCACCGCCACGGTCGTTACCGCGAGATAGCGGGTGGTGTTCTCGCCGTCGGGTAGAAAGGCGTTTCCGTATTGAAAATACTTCATCGAGAGGCTGTCCTTTTTCCAGCGAGCGACCGTCTGCCACTCTATGCCGTTGCGCGATCCTGCGAGGTGCACCTCACGATCTGTATTCACCGTGCTGGGTTCGACCATCGTGGAAAAGAAGAAACTCTGGCCTGCCTGGCATCCGTAGATCGAAGATCCATTAAGGTCGCCGACGCGCTCGACGTGGCCTGTGCGATCGAGACGGTAGATGTGGTTCTTCTCATGGGGCGTGTCGGTGGAGAGATATAGGCAATCCGGCGTCGGAATGGCGGCCACGGCGCGGGCCTGCTGGTTGCCGCTCAACACAGTTTCGATCGAATCCAGGTCGCAAGCCGCGCGCAGGACTTTGCACTCCGGCCCTTCGTCCCCCGTCAGAATCCAGAGGCAATCGCCCCACCGATCGTAGACGATGTTATGCACGTGGCGAACGCTTCCAGCGGGAAACGTGTGGCCAACGTGCCATGTGTAGCCGCGATCGTCTGACGCGTAGATGTGTACTTCGGTGCGGTCGCAATTGTCGAAGTACTCTCCCCAATAGATCTTGCCCGAGGGCGTGGGTGTGATGTGCAGGGGACGGGTGCCGCGCAGCATCGTGTGGGCCACGCGAAATTCCTTGCTGTCCGCCGTGCGGGTGACGATCGTTCTGGGAGTTGCTCCGATCACACTGCCATCGTCAAGCACGGCAAGCGCGTGGAAGCCGTCGCGCACGAGACGATGACTGAGAGGGTTGTGCGAAGTCACATTCCGCCACCACACCGGACGAAAGCGCGCGACGAACTCCCACTGCGCTGCGCCGACACGCAGACGAACAACCTCGTAGCCTCGGCTGCCGTAAAGAGAATTGTCCTTCCAAGCCAGCACGCGAATGCCCGGATAAGCGGCGATGCGCCGGAGTTGCAGCGTTTGCGTCCGAGCCGGTGTGCCGTCCCTACGGGACTCCGTCATCGTCGATTCCTGTCCCAAGACTGACGCCTGGGCTAACGTATGCCGCCCCTTCGGGGCTGCGTTTCAGCCTTACGCGGGCCGGGTTTTGGCCTCACGTGGCTCTGCGTTTCGGCCTCGTACGAAGCTGGGTTTCAACTGCCGGCCTTGCGTGCAACAAACGGGCCGATGGCGAGCACGTCCATCTTGGTGCGCTGAAAGCAATCGATCGCTTCCTTGGGTGTGCAGACAATCGGTTCGTTCTCATTGAAACTTGTATTCAGAATGACGGGGATGCCGGTCTTCTTTCGAAACGTCTCGATCAGATCGTAGTAGAGCGCGTTCTCTTCGCGCGTAACGGTCTGCAAACGACCGGTGTTATCCACGTGATTCACTGCGCAAAGGCTGCTCCTTTTCTCCGGGCGGATCTTGTACACATGCAGCATGTAGGGCGAAGGATGATCGTGCTCGAAATACTCGTGCTGTGCCTCCGCCAGGATCGCCGGGGCAAACGGACGGTACCATTCGCGATGCTTGATGCGCGCATTGAGCACGTCTTTCATGTCCGGCAGTCCGGGATGTGTGACAATCGAGCGATTGCCTAATGCGCGCGGGCCCCACTCCATGCGTCCCTGGAACCAGCCGACGACGTTACCCTTGACCATCTCATTGGAGACCGCGTCCAGCAAGGGTTCGCGGTCAAAGCGCTGATACTTCACACCGGTACTCTTCAAATCCGACTCGATGCGCGATTCGGGGAATTCCGGACCGAGATAAGCGTGATCCATCTGCGTACGTCTCGGCTGCTTCAGCACTGCGTGATACGTGTGCAGGGCGGCGCCAATCGCCAGGCCTTCGTCGCCGGCGGCAGGCTGAATCCACGTGCGACGAAAGGGAGTGCGGCTAAAAACTTTCCCGTTAGCTACGCTATTGAGCGCGCAGCCGCCGGCCAGCGCGAGATTTTCATCCGGCACGCGCTGGTGCAGCTCCTGGAGAAGGTGAAAGAACACTTCTTCGAAGCAGTACTGCATGGCGTAGGCGAGATCCATATCGCGCTGGGTGATCTCGGTGTACGGCTCTCGGGGCGCGCCGAAGAGCTTTTCCATCTTGTCGCTGAAATGTCGCGCCAGGCGCACGGTTCCATCGGGCAGGACCTGCATTCCCTGGTTGCTTCCGAGCGGCTTGAAGTAGCTCAGGTTGAGCTGAAACTTCCCGTTCTTGAGCGCGAGAATTCTCTGGATTTGCTCGACGTATTTGTCTTTGCCGTAGGGCGCCAGGCCCATCACCTTGCCTTCATCGCCGTATTTCTTGTACCCGATGAATTCGCAGATCATGGTGTAGAAGCTGCCGAGTGAATGTGGCAGGAGGACGCGGTCGAGCACGTGAATGTCGTTGCCCTCGCAGCGCGCCATCATGGTTGAAACGAAGTCGCCCGAGCCGTCGTAGCTGAAGCCGGCGGCCTTTTTCCAGGGCGAGCAGTAGTAGGAACTGGCGATGTGCGCGATGTGATGCTCGAGATGATGTTCCTGAAATTTCAAGGTGCGGGCATCGCTGTCGAGCGCGTCGGCAAGCAGCACACGCACATTGCGCATAGATTGTTTGCGCTGCCGCATCTTGATGAAGTTCAGGATCTTTGCGGGATTCTGGAGTGCATACTGAACTTTCCTGGCAAGGTTGGCATCGCTGTCCTGGCCTACGGCTACGTGGGCGATATCGGTGATCTTCGCGCCCGCAGCGTCGAGGCACGCCTTCACCGCCAGCGATGGGAAACCACCGTAGTGTTTATGCCGGTTCAGCCGTTCTTCTGCGACTGCAAACAAAATCTTCCCGTCTTCGACGATCGCCGCGGAAGCGTCGGCGTGAAACATGTTCAGGCCCAGAATCAACATTAACGGGTGATTCCCCTTCTTCGTCAGCGCGTGGATTTCTGCAAGGCGGAGGCTACGAATTCGCTTAACGGAACGGCCAGAGGTTGTCCGGTCTGACACGAGTTCTGCAAGCGCAGGGTTGCCAGAGTCGTGCCGACAATCTGCTCAAACGACATGGGAGGCGCGCTCTCCCCGCGCGCAGCGTCGACGAAGGCCTGCATCTCCGCCTTGTGGCCTTTATCCTGTCCCGTCCAAGCGCGTCTCACTTGTTTTTTTCCGTCCCGGATGAGTTCGAGATGGCGAAAATCTTCGAGAATTCCGGTTGCGCCTCCGCCGAAAACTTCTACGCGCTCCTTGGACGCCGACTTGTCTCCGTTGGCGACGTAGCTGATGGTGCCGACTGTGCCGTTGGCGAATTTCAGGGTGGCGATCACGTTATCCATACTGTACTGGCCGGGATTGCCGACCATTTGTCCTTGCACCTCGACGGGACATGCACCCGCCAGAAAGCAGACGAAGTCCACGAAGTGACAGACCTCACCGAGAATGCGGCCGCCGCCCTGCTCGGGATCGTTCACCCAGTGATCGGCGGGAAGGTAGCCGGTGTTGATGCGGTAGTGGATGGCCAGGGGCTCCTGGATCTCAGCTAAGAACTGCTTCAACTGCACCGCCATGAGCGCGAATCGGCGGTTGAATCCGACCATCAACAGAGGTGCGTTTTCGAGCGCGGAGTGGGCACGAACGATGGCGGCGAGTTCGTCTTCATTCAGACAGAGTGGCTTCTCGCAGAACACGGATTTGCCGGCGGCCACGGCTGTGAGCACTTGGCTGGCATGCAGGTTGTGGCGAGTGGATATCACGACCGCTTTGACGTTGGGGTCCTGCAGAATTTCCTGCTCGGAGTCGGCGCAATAGGCGAACCCAAATTTCTCGGCTGCATGACGGCTGCGTGGACCGGTGGCATTGCAGACGCCGACAAACGATGCGGCCGGAATTGCTTTCAGCGCTGGCAGCAGCGTGTTCTGCGCGAAATTGCCTGCTCCTAGTACTCCGATGCCCAGCGATGTGGACAACGGCGCCCGCGAGGACACGGCGATCTTGTGGCTCATCTCCGCTCCCGTTTTCAGGTCCGCCTCTGGATACTGAATGAGCACGCCGATGAATGGGTCGCCAGATCTGCTCGTGATTAGATCGTAGGCGCGCGGCGTTTGGTCGAGCGGGAAACGATGAGTAACCAGCGCTGCTAGATCCAACTTTCGCTCTGCCAGCAATTGCAGGAACGCTTCCAGGTTGCGAGTCTCGGTCCAGCGGACGTGGCCGATGGGATAGTCGCGGCCTTTTTGTTCATAGGTGGAATCGTAACGACCCGGACCATACGACCGCGAGATGCGGAAATTCAGTTCCTTCTCGTAGTAGAGCTTGCGCTGAATCTCCATGCCGACAGTGCCAACTGCTACCACGATGGCGCGATCACGCGCCAGTTCCGCGGCTAGATTCACTGGATCACTACTGGGTGTTTCGGCCGTGATCAGTACCGAATCAATGCCGCGGCCACCGGTCTTCTGAAAGCAGAGATTGCGGAATTCGGTGGCACTTGCGCAGGTGGCTTCCGCTCCGCTGGCAAGGGCGAGATCGGCGCGTTGCTGGAGCAAATCCATCCCGAAGACACGGCAGCCGGCGGCCTTTAGCAACTGGACGGTGATCTGACCGAGCAGCCCGAGACCGATGACCGCGACCGTATCGCCCAGCGCAACGTCGGCTGTGCGAATTCCGTGGAGACAGATTGCACCCACGGTTCCGAAGGCCGCTTCTTCGAAGGAAACGCCTTCGTTTGGAATCTTTGCGGCCAGGAGCCGCGGGACGCAAGCGAGTTCGGCGTGCACGGCGTATCCAGCGCCCGAACAGGCGACTCGATCACCGGTGGAGATGTCCGTAACGCCATCGCCTACGCCGACCACGGTGCCGGCGCTGCTGTAGCCGAGGGCCTGGGGTTGGTCGAGGCGGGTGCGCACGGTTTGCATGGTCGAGAGCAGGCCATCGCGGCGCAGCTTGGCCAACACGTCGCGCACGAGATCGGGACGAGCTTTTGCCTTGGCGAGAAGATTCTTACTGGCGAACTCGGAGGAGGCGCGCTCCGTGCCGGCCGACACGAGCGATACGGCGACACGCACTAACACGCAGCCGGGGAGGAGTTGCGGAGCGGGAACGTCGATTACCGTCAGATCGCCGGTGCGTACGTCTTGTAAGAGTTGCTTCATGCGGTTGCGAAAAACTCACTGACGATGCTTCGAATGTAAGCGTCGGGCCCTCAGGGGCTAAAGCCCGCCATTCATTTGATTCCGATCGGCACGGCTGAAGCCGCGTCCTTCCCTACAACTTGCACTTGGGAGGCTTCGATCTGGCGCTGCGCAAATGAGCGGGCGCCACCGTCCTGAAAGAGCTGCATCCAGATCTCGAGCGTCAGGAACTGCCAGATCTGCATCGACCAGTCTTCCGCGCCGCGACGGTGCTCGTCCACGTAGCAGTGCACGACCTCCGGACGAAACAACTTCCGCTTCTGAACCTGGCTTTCGGAAAGCAGATCGTCGACCATGGGACGCAGATCGTGGGCCAGCCAATAGTCCACCGGCGCAGCGAAACCGGCTTTGGGCTGCTGCAAAACCTCTTCGGGCAGCATACTACGCATGGCTTCACGAAGAATGTACTTCGTGACCGGACGCCAATTGCCTTTCAGCTTCCACTCCGGTCGGACATTCCAGGCAACGAACTCGGCCAATTCCCGGTCGAGGAACGGCACGCGCACTTCGACCGATGACGCCATACTCATCTTATCGTTGTAGGTGAGATTCAGCGTGGTCATGAAGATTTTAGTGTCGAGATAGAGCATCTGATTGAGAAAGTCCGCATGCCGGACACGATCAAATGCGGCCATGTGCTGGGCACCGGGATTGTGGCTCGCCAACTGCTGAAATTCGGGAGCATACAAGTCAGTTTTCTGCTGCGCGTCGAGATAGGTGCCGTTCCTGATGAACGCTTCGGCAGGATTAAGGGCCGCGCTGCGCGCCATTTTTTTCGCCAGACGGACGGGACCTTTCATGCGTGTGCCGCGCAGACTGGGCAGGGCCAGCATTGTCTTTTCGGCGGCAGAGCGCGCGATCGTGGGAACTCGGCGATATTCTTCCGCCCAGGCATGCGCTATGTGCTTGCGGTATCCGGCAAACAGTTCATCTCCGCCTACGCCGGAGAGCAGGACGGTGGCCTGCTTTCGTGCCTCGCGGCAGACCAGGTACGCCGTGATGAGCGCGGGATCGGCCGTGGGCTCGTCCATGTGCCAGGTGAGGTTGGGCAACACGGAGACGACGTCCGGTTCGACGACAATCTCGTGGTGCTCGCAACCGAGGCGTCGTGCGAGGCGGGACGGGACAGCGGGATCATCGATGGTTGTTTCGCCCACACGGTACTTCTCGGGAAAGGTAATCGTGTAGGTTCGCACCGGCTGTTTGCGGGCCATGGCGGCTACGATGCTCGACGAATCGAGACCCGCGCTGAGGAAGGCTCCGATCGGGACGTCGCTCACCATCTGCTGCTCGACCGAGGCGCAGAAGCGGTCGCGAATCTCGCGCACGAGGTCGGCTTCCCTGCTTTCGAAGTCGTGGCCCGCGGGCGGGAACGTGAGATCCCAATACTGTTTGATTTCGAGTGCGCCGTCTTGCCAGAGGGCGTAGTGTCCGGCGGGAAGCTTGCGAATGCCCTCGAACATGGTCAGCGGATCTGGTACCCAAAGAAACGTCAGGTACTGATGCAGGGCTTCCAGGTTCATGCTGGCTTCGATTCCCGGCACTTCGAGCAGCGCTTTGATTTCAGACGCAAACGCGAGCTTCCCTCCGGGCTCGCAGTAGTAGAACGGCTTGATTCCGAAATGATCGCGAGCCAGCAGCAGCTTGGGCGACGGGCCGCGCAGGTCGCAGATGGCGAAGGCGAACATGCCCTTCAGATGATTCAGGCACGCGACGCCATACTCCTCATAGAGGTGGACAATGGCTTCGGTGTCGGTGTGCGAGCGGAAGCGATGTCCTTTGCCTTCGAGCTCACGGCGAAGATCGGCGAAGTTGTAGATCTCGCCGTTGTACGTGATCCACACGGACCCTTCTTCGTTCGACATTGGCATGTGGCCGTCGGGAGAAAGGTCGAGAATGGCGAGGCGGCGGCTTCCTAGCCCGATGTAACTTCCGTCGGGGAAACGCCGCTCCCAGAGCCCGGAGTCGTCGGGTCCGCGATGCGCCTGAACGCCCGTCATGCGCGCGAGGGTTTCTGCATCTCCGCAATTCACGAGACCGCTGATGCCGCACATGACTACGCCGAGATCCTCGCTGTCCGCAGTTCGTAGATCTTCGCCTTAACGTGAAAGAACTGAATGCCCTGCATTGCGCAGTAGATCAGGCCGGGGACACCATCCAGAAATCCGAGACCCAATACGTACTTGTAGAGGAAGTACAAGACCGGCGACCCGGGCAGCCTCAGAAAATGGCGCTTCAACCACCGGCGCCGCTGTGCCTGTGTCCCCCACAAAGAAGGCTGGATGTCTTCTTCGTGGCGGTTGCCATCAATCCAGACGCGCGCTTCCCAATTTGAGTACTCGTTATGCTTCTGGATGTAGCGAGACAAGGACTCGACGTTGTGATGGATGAGCGGGTGAATCAGCTTGCGCGTTGCACCGGTTACAACGACGTGTTCGTGCACTTCCATGTCGGCCATGGAGGCGTCCTGATCCTGAAGGCGGCATTCGAAACGCCCGAGCCCCTTGCGGAACAGAGACAGCTTCCAAAAGCTTGCACCGCTATGGCGCAGACGCCGCCCGAGAAAATACATCTGCAAGGCAATGTAATAGCCATCCGTGTGTGCATCCTGAATTGCCTTTTGGATCTCGTCCGCGAGTTCCGGCGTTAGAACCTCGTCGGCATCGAGCAATAAAATCCAATCGTAGGCCAACGGCAGCGTGTCCATCGCCCACTGGCGCTTTTTCGGCCAGCCTCCTGCATAGTGGAATTGGATGACCTTGGCACCGTGAGACTGGGCAATGGCAATGGTGGCATCGGTGCTCTGCGAATCGATGACATAGACCTCCCCGACACCCTTCAGCGACTCCAGGCCGCGCAGAAGGTTGTGCGCTTCATTGCGGACGGGAATGATCACGGTCACGGGGAGTAATGGCGTGGTTGTCCGCAAGCTCGATACTGGAATTTCTGATGTCGTTTCGATCACGTCTGTCCCCGTCGAAGGTTCTACTATCTTAGCCTTCGCTACCCAGTTTTCACAGAGAATGCTACGCAAGGTCGTTCACAGGTTTTGTTCACACCACTGAGCCAGCACGAACAGCGACCAGGGACGGGACCAGGACGTTTCGCCCGCCATAAATCGGTTCCAGACATTGCGGACTGCGTCGGGATTCAGCGGGCCGCTTCTCAGCAAGGTAGTTTCGACGATCTGCCTCATCTCGCCGCGCAGCCATCGCTCAAACGGCAAAGTAAATCCGCGCTTGGGGCGATTCACAATCTCCCTCGGCAATTCGACCCCAAGACTGGCGAGCAGCAGGCTTTTCGGTGAGGTCCCTTCCAGCTTTCGCGGCCCTGGTATGCGGAAGCAGGCTTCAACGAGGTTTCGGTCCAGGAACGGCACGCGCAGCTCAAGGCCGTGCGTCATGCTCATGAAATCAGAATCGCGGAGCAGTGTATTTCGCATGTAGAAGTGCGATTCGAGATAAGAAACGCGGTTGACGGGATCGAGAGACTGGCTCGCAGCGACTGACTCCTGGAGCACGCGATCGAGGGATTCCCGCGAGGCTTGGTAGGCTGGCACCGAGAACAACCCTTCGCATTCGGCGCGTCCAAACAACATGCGCGCGAGGAAGTAGGGATGGACGATCGGATCCTGGCTCTCCGTCATTTCGCCGAGCTTACGGTTGCGGTCGCTCTTGTCGGCAAACAGCGCAATCGAAGCGGAGAGTGGTTTTCGCGCGAAGCGGGGCAGCCGGCCTAATCTCCGGACCAAGCTCTCCATTCTCGGAACGCGCCGGAAATTCGAGTAGCCCGCAAACATCTCGTCTGCGCCCAGGCCGGTTAGTGCGACTTTCACACCCGCCGCCCGCGCCTTGGCCGATACCAAGTAGGTGTTGATGCCATCGATGGTGGGCTGATCCATCGCGTGCAAGGCTGCGGGCAACGCGGCCAGCGCGTCGTCCACAGAGACGGGGATCTCGTGGTGCTCGGTGCCGAAGCGACGGGCCACCTCGCGCGAGTAGGGCGCTTCGTTGAATTCCTCTTCCGTGAAAACTAGCGAGAACGTGTTCGCGCGCACACCGTTGTGGCTCAGCACCGCGACCAGGCTGCTGGAATCGATTCCACCGGAAAGGAACACTCCGACTGGCACGTCGCTGACCAAGTGCGAGACGACGGCATCGCGCAGTATCGCAGGCAACTGAGCAGTGGTTGCGGCCGACTCGGAGCCCGCTGAAAACGAACGCAGAGGATTCCAGTATTGCCGGCTGGTCACGGCTGAGTTATCGACTTTCACAAGTTCCCCAGGTGGAACTGCGGAAATTCCCTCGACCATGGTCCAGGGCTCGTAAACGGAACCGAAGGTCAGGTAGCTCAAGACCCCCGTCGGGTCAGATTTTCGCGGTATCAATCCTGTCTGCAGCAGGGTTCGGACTTCGGATGCAAACAGAAACCTTGTGCCGGAGTGGTAGTAGTAGAGCGGCTTGATCCCCACCGGATCACGCGCAAGCAGGAGCCGCTTTCGTGGGGCATCCCAGAGCCCGAATGCAAACATGCCCGCCAGCCGCGACAAACAATCTTCGCCCCAGATGCGGTAGGCGGCCAGAATCACCTCCGTGTCGGAGTGGCTGCGGAATTGGGCGCCCGCCGATTCCAATTCCTGCCGCAGTTGGCGGAAGTTGTAAATCTCGCCGTTGAAGACAATCCAATTGCCCGTGGTCGGATCGTGCATGGGCTGGTGGCCGAGAGGAGAGAGATCGATGATCGAGAGCCGAGTGTGCGCGAGACCGATCTCCTGGCTGGCGGCGTTCAGGAGGATGATGCCGGAATCGTCCGGACCACGATGAGCAAGACACTTTTGCGCGCGCGCCAGCACATCGCTCGACAGGTCACCTTCCCGGGTAATGATTCCGAATATGCCACACATGAGATTTCGCGACTAAGCAGGTGTAAGGTTCATGCTTGGAGTTCAGGCTCGGGTTTGTAGGCAAACAGCAGCGTCAGCACGAGGATCAGGGCCGAGAGTGGAAGCAAGCCAACCAGACACACCCTTATTGGTCCACTAGTCATGTGGTTCTGCAAGTAATCCGGGTAACCAGTTCCCGCGACCAGCGTGCAAATAGTTGCCACGATCAGAACCCAGCCTGGGCGCGAGAATCTTCCGGCTTTGAGGAGGAACCAGACAAACATCAATGGAAGAATCTCCAGGACATAGTAATGTCGCCACGTGAAGGGCGCTATCAAAAGAGTGATCAGCGACATGACTACCAGATCCCAGCTGATGTCGCCGCGCTGATTCTTCTTCCACAGGAATGCCAGGACGGCAACGTAGACGGCAAGTCCCAGCATTTTGTCGACGGCACACAATCCTCTGGGAGTTTGCGCGGGCATATGACCGTAACCCAGAATGTCTCCGTAGTAAGCGTTCTGCACAATTCCCGTGAGGGAGTAGTTATACGGCCCGGGAACGCCGCACGAGAGCGCTGAGAGCTTGGCAAGGTACAAGCGGTGATTCTCCACCCCAAGGTGCCACACACCGATCCCTATGAGGATGGTCATCCACAGCGTATAGGCCGCGAGCCATTTCCAGCGGCGGCGGACCACGAATACACCGACAGCCAGAACGGGGGTGATTTTCACGATCGTGGCCAGAGCCAGCATGAGCGCGGAAGCAATGTCCTGTTTCTTGTCTGCGAAAAGAATCGCGGCGGACCACGTCAACAGGAGTAGAGCCCCGAACTGACCCTTCTCCAGCGTGTGCATGAAGGGTTGAAAGGCAAATCCCGCTAACGTGCAGACCAGCAGGGTCGCGGGGCTAAGCGCTCCGCACAGTTTCAGGCAAACCCATAGGGCTAGAAAAAAGAAACAATCGGTGAGAATGTTCCAGACCATGAATGACAACTGATAGGGCAATTTTCCCAGCGGGACCAATAATGTCGCGACAATGGGTGGCGCGCTGAAATGCAAGGTGTTGCCCAGCCCATTCTGGTGGGCTACCCGGTTCCACTCGGTATCAGGCGGGATGCGGTCGAAAGCTGCCTCTTTGTTCTCCACTGCGGTGTAATACAGCGGATGCTGGCTCGGGTTGGCAGATCCCGCCAACTTCGCTGCCACGTAGTAATGTGGGAAATCGACCGCGGAGCCGGTGGGGTGGGCAGAGGATCGGAATGCTACCCATTCAGTCGCGAACTGGTTGGCCCCAAAGACCACCAGCAAAACCACAGCGGCGGAAGTCGACCAGGTTCTCAGACTTGTGGAATTGATTGCCGTTGCGGTCGATGCCGCTTGGTAAGCGTTTGAGGGATTCACGGCAATGTCCGCGTCATGGTAACAGACCGGAGTGCCGGAAATCTAACTGCCACACGTTTCAGCGGACTCCCTTCTCATTGAGATAACTTTGGCTCAGCCAGCATTATTCGCCCGGCGGGATGGAGCAAAGCCGGATCGTCTCGCCCACGTACTTTTTCGGAGGATACTGCTCGATCCAGTGGAATGCATGCAGCGGATAGGCTGTGTGAATGACTTCGCCACGACGTAATGAGCGCAACAGAATTGGAACGCTTGACGAGTTTCCTCCCTCCATCGCCATCTCGCCTATGCCTTCAGGATCACCTTGAGCCGCCGCCGCCTGTTCGCCCATGCTGGGTTGGCCCATCCTGAGTACATGAACCGGTATTCCGGAGCCGAATAGGCGGCTTCGATCTCCGTTCGCCAGATCAGATGGGGCGAATCCAAGGAACAATCGCTCGTTCCGGCGCACGGCGAAAAGCAGAAGCGATGGGTTTCCCGGATCAAGTCCCATGCTTTCTGGCTGATCGCGTTCCACGAGTAAGGCCACGCGAAGGCGCCCACTCTTGTACCGGTCCAGGATGAAATCTTCTCGGCGCTGGTTCGGATCTGGCGCTCCAGATCCGGCGAGGAGAGGTGAGCGAGACTTACATGCGACAAGGTGTGATTGCCGATGGAATGCCCGCGGCGAGTAAGATCGCGGAGTTGCTCGGGATGCATGGGCGTCCATTCTTCTTCGCGCCCGGTGGGGGCGACTCCCCGAATGTCGATACTTGAATAGTAGAAGTCCTTAGCCTGGCTACCCCTTAACCCGATGAACTCCGGCACCACAAAAAACAGGCCGCGCGTCCCCATGGATTCGAGCAGGGGCGCGGCTACCGTATAGTTGCTTTCGCGGCCATCGTCAAACGTAAACACGACAGCGGGCTTGGACCAGGTTGGAGGGGTCCGGGTGCGATCCCAGAGTCCAAAGAAAATTTCGGGGGAGATGAGCGTAAAACGTTTCTCGACCCACTCAAGCTGGCGCCGTAACTGGTCGGCGTCCCGCGGCAGAGTTTCGTGCATCTCGACTACCTGCACGAGAGGACCATTGCGCGACGCCCGTCGGAGCAACTGACGGAGCATCACTTCATCCAAGTGAAGACCCGACACGGTCTGGATTACGCTCGTGCGCAGGAAGCGCTTCAAATCGAAATTCCTTTCGCGGCATCAGTGTCGGCGAAAATGCAGTTACTTAAATGCTTCGACGTACAAGGAGTGGGGCAAGTCGGCCGAGTCGCCCGGTTCGTACGGAGGAACCTGGCTCCCATACAAGCGGCTCTTCCCTTCCGCCGACTCCTCAACTTCACGAAAACCAGATTGCCGAAGCACTTCATCGAGATAGCTGAAGTCGAAGGCGGTTCGGTGCTGTCCATCGCAGAAGACGAAATTCGAAAACCGGCCCCCGAGCGAATCGAAGTGGCGAGGGAACGCATCGTCAAACCACTCGCTCCGTCTCTGGCTGTAGGCGGAAATCGCGTTTGCCAGGTTGGGAACGATCAGGCGGATTCCGCCGCCCGTCTTTAGCACCCGCTGGCATTCCCGCAAGAGCGACTGTAACTCATCCGGATAGAAGTGCTCGAACATGTGGGTGGAATAGATCGAATCCACGGTGTTTGAAGGAAACGGAAGGCCGTTGCGCACATCCAGCCAAAGGTCAATCTTGTTGAGGAGGTTTCCGTCTATGTTCACGAAGCCGGGAAGATACTTTGTGCCGCAACCAAGATGCAGGTGGCGAGCACCGATCGCGGGGCGTGCGCTCATTACATAGCGCCGCAGGAAGTAGTTGGGAAGGGTCGCCTTGGCAATGCCCCAAAATACGATGTCCTTATAGCGTTGGTGAAGCAACCCATCCTCCGAAAACGGTGATCGTCATTATATGGGAAGGTCCGAAGCGATCGAGGCAGATCGAGTGACGCGATCACACCGTCGGTCAACCGACACGTTGTTCTACGACAGTGTCAGATCAGCCAGTCACCGTCGGCGGGGACGAGGTACCAGTTCCGGGTTGGCAGAAGATCGGACTTGTCCAGGAACCACCCGTTGGGCGCATCGAACTGGCGACGCAGGAAACCGAGACGACGAAAGACTTTTTGCCGCGCATCATCCAGACCGCGCAGCACGATGGCATCGATGCTTCTGCGATAGCGTTCTGCCAGTGCGGCAGCGATCGACGTACACACCTCGAGCGTCACCGACGGGTAGATGTCCAACACGTAAAGGGTGCGAATCTGACCGCGATGTCCGCGGGGACGTTGATTGACTGTCACCAGCACCTCGGATTCGATCTGCTGGTTTCGAAAGGCGAAGGCGGCGACGGTAGTATCTCGTCCGGAAAAGTAGCGCCAGCGGATGTAACGCAGATCGCGGCTGGCCGTTAGGTGTGGAGCGGGACCATGAATGGGCAGTTGCATGACCTCGTCGGCCGAGTTTAGAAGAACTAGATCTTCCCCCCGGCCACCTTCGAGTCTCAATCGCTTGAAGGGACGCACTAAGGGCGCGGTAGCGCCGCTGGTCATTCGCGCGAGTATCTTAGGCATGCTGCGTCTGGTCAGTTCCTCTTCGATCACACCTTCCCAGCGAAGCACGCCCACCAGTTCGTGATCGGAGTACGGAATCGGAACCGCTCCTCGCGCCTTCCACAACTTGGCTGCATCGGCGTTGGCGGAGTTCCCGAACAACGGCCACCTTCTGCCCAGCTCCGAGTACCTGAGGAAGATCAGACCGCCGCTGCCACGATAATGCGCGTCCACGTAGAAACAGCTCGAGCCGATCACCGGCAATGGTTGTTGCTGGAAACGGAAAGTTTGCGGGACATACAGAATGCAGCCGACAAGTTGACCCTGTGACGAGCGCAAGCCGCAACCTAGGGGGATCTGAGGGTCGCGTGCCGGGTTCTCGAGCAGGAACCAGCGCAGGTGGCTTTCGAAGCTGGCAGGTTCGCGTCCCGATTGAACCGCGATAAACTGCGCCAGTTCGACGATGTCGGCCTCGAAAATTGCGACCAGTTCGGCGCGAGGTCCTCCGGCGGGCTTCATGATGGAAGGCCCGTTCATGCGATTGCTTCGCCGTAAATCTGTGCCAGGCGCTGGGCCTGATCGGACAGCGTCAGCCCGTTGAGGATCGTCTCGCGCGCAGCCGCGCCCAGACGCGAGCAGAGATCGGGCGACTGAAGCAAGGTTGAGAGTCCTTGGGCGAGTTCGTCGAGTCCATCGACAGGAATGAGCCAGCCATTCTTCCTGTGCTCAATGATCTCGTCGATCCCCTGTCCGCGACAAGCAATCACCGGCTTGCCGCACGCCATGGCCTCCAGATACACACATCCGAGGCCTTCGTAGCGGCTAGGGAGCACAAACACGGAACAGTCGCGCATGGCGTCCGCCACTTCGGCCCGGCTCTTGCGCCCTTCAAACTGGACGCGCTGCGCAATTCCTAGCTCGCGGGCCAACGCTTCAAATCGCGCGCGGTCAGAGCCCTCACCAATGATCCGGCACCGCACATGCGGACAAGAGTCGGCGAGTTGGCGGATCGCCCTCAGGACAAGTTCATGTCCCTTGCCGACAAGCAGACTGCCGACGCTCAGGATTTCCTCTTCCTGCCGCGGGGGCGTCCCGCCGGGCACGGGCGAAAAGAAATTGGTATCGGTGCCGTTGTACACGACCGTACTGCGAACGTCCTCCTGCATACCGTCTCGCAGAAGGCTTTGCACTCTCCGGCTGATGCAGATGACCATGCGCGCGGCACGATAGACGTGGATGGACGCCCTACGCCGCCACTGGGCAGGAACTCCGCCGAGGAAGCACGTGTTGAACACATCGAGTCCGTGCAGGGTCACGACAAATGGAATTTTCAAATGCCGCGACAGCAGGGCGGCCGCATGGCCACAGGGCAAGGCTGCATGCGCGTGGATGACATCAATCGGTCTCTCTCGACGGAGTCGCGGTACCTCGGTCAACAAGCGAGCGTAGAGCCACCGCCCGGCACTCGACAGGCCCAGATTCCCGGGAATCTGCGGGTATCTCACCCACGCTGCGGGAGCCAATGGGTTCGACGCTTTTCGAGGATAGTGGATCGGGCTCACGGCAATGACGCTGGACGTGACCCCGAACTGTTCCAGCTGCTTGTTGGATTCCGCGATGAAGCAGCCGGTCACTTCATCACCAGCTGATGGGAAAAATGGGGTCAACGTCAGGACGTGCAACGCAGACCTCCCTGTCCTTCTTGCAGGCGAGACATCGTTCTCGAAGGGCGCAATGTTCGGGCTCAATGCTCGCTTCCATTCGACTCGGGCTGCTTCACGGCTCGTTTAACTTCGTGAACTATCGCCGCTCGCTTGCCTGGGCAGACCGATCGGCGATCAATTCCGCCAGACCGGCGACCGTCACAAAACGTGGATCTTGAAAATCCTGTTCCGAAAACTGCACGCCAAATCGATCTTCGATTTCCGACACGAATTCGATGACTTCGAGCGAAGTCAGCAACCCCGCGTCGAAGTAGTTTATGTCCGGGAGTTGGGCTGCATCTCCCTTGAACTTTCTTCGGCTGGTGAACCACTCGCACAGCCATCGAGAAGTCTGTTCCTTCAAACTCGTCACCTTTCGATTGCGATGCAGCGCACCGGCGAGCCATCGCAATCTTTCAACTTGAGCGGCAGTACGATCAGTTCCACATCCTGCGACGTCAGTGATTTCAGATTGCAAACGTACTCAACCAGCACCACGCCCGCTCCCAGCAAGACTTTGTGGTTGGGAGAATCCTTCGGCGTGCCTCGGGAGTGAGCAGGGTTGTCGGGCGATGGAGTATCCATGGCTATCAGGCGTATTCCATTTTCGACCAGCCATCGGGCGGCGGGCTCCGACAAAAAAGGATAGTGCGTGTAGAACGGCATCTGGCCAAAGTGCTCCGACCAATCAGTGCGCAGAATGATTCGCGGCGGTACCTTGCCGCCAAGCTTCTCCTGCAAGTGAGGAAGATCAATTTCCTGGAGCGGCTGACACGGAGCGAAGTTCAGCACCCGCGCCGGCCCAACCAGGACGTCCAGCGGAACCTGATCGATTCCCTTCCCCCTGGGGATGAAATGCAAGGGCGCATCGGCGTGGGTGCCGACATGGGTGCCCAGCACCAGTTTGCGTGTCTCGCGTCCTTCGACTCCGTGGCGCCCGAGGATTGTGATTCCGACCACGGGGTGCCAGTGCGCGGGGAAGGTCATCATGCCTTCTTCAAGCGTTAACGATAGGTCAGTAATTTTCATGTTGTGCGACGTTTCGCACGGGTTGGCCCTCAGGGGGCTAAAAGCCCGCATTCTTTGGGCTCTGAGCGGCACCGCTAAAGCCGTGTCCTCCCCAAAACCATCTTTTCGAAACCCGCTCTAATCAGATGCTCTTGCCGTGCCGACTGGCCGCGTACGCAGAAACGATCCGGACCCGATCTGGAGTTTTCCCATGACCAACTCACGCAACTGGGATTTTTGAACCTTGCCGTTCGCGGTCCTCGGAAAATCGTCGATCGCGACATAGCGAGCGGGCTGCTGATGCGTCGCAAGTTCCTGCCGCGCGTGCTCCATAATCCCGTCAAGAATCGATTCGAGTTCAACGCCAGGCTCGAGTTTCAAGACAGCGACAATATCTTCGCCATAAAGTTCGTGCGGGATGCTGACGACCGCTGCGTCCACAATTCCCTTTACGTGCAAGAGCGCCTCTTCTATTGCCGCGGGACTGATGTTGACTCCCCCGCGAATGATGATGTCCTTTTTGCGGCCGGTGACGAAGAGCGCGCCGCTTTCATCCAGACGGCCAAAGTCTCCCGTCGCGAACCACTCACCTGCATTGACTCCCTTCAGACGGCCTTTTTCATCCAGGTAACCTGCCATCAGATCGGGAGTCAGAATTTGGATCTCTCCGTCAGCGTGCGGGGGCAGCGGCGAACCATCTTCCCCCACGACGCGCAATTCAATTCCGGGCAAGACTTCTCCCACATAGCCAGTTCCGGCGCCGCTGGCGTTCGAACGCGCGGTTACGAAGAGCGTTTCCGAGAGGCCGTAGTTCTCGATCATCTGAACTCCGTACCTTGCTTCGAAATCCGTCTTCAACTTCAACGGAAGGGGCGCGAACCCTACAAATGACCGGCGCACCGGGCGCCGGCAGAACTCTTCTCCGACATGTCCGCGATCCATCTTCAGAAGGATCGACATGACAGTCGGAGCCAACCACAGCGTATTGGCCTGGTGGCGGCTGGCGCGGTCCCAGAAACTGAGACTGGAGCGCGCATCGAAGACGTGGTCAATCACCACGCTGGCGCCGTGCAGAAACGGCAGAATCAGCAGATTGTAGAAGCCGCCCATGTAGGCCATCGAAAGCGTGAGGTAAAAGCGTGAGGAATGGTCGATTCTCTGCTGCTCGGCGAAGGCGCGAGCGTTACGGAACATGCCGCCAATCCGGTGCGCCAGTCCTTTGGGCTTGGCCGTGGTTCCCGAGGTGTAGACGATCACCAGCAAATCGTCGACGGTCGCGTCTTCGAGCGGCTGAAATTTTGGGGATGGCGGAAGCGCCGTCACATCGATGGCGGCGAACGGAGAGCCAGTGGGCGGATCCTGAGAAGTGGCAAGCACGATGGGAGCGCTCCCAGCCGCAGCGACGCGCCCGCCGAGGGATGCACTGGTAATCACCAAACGCGGATCGCAGCTCGACAATATGAATCGCACATCGCCTGCGCTGAGATTTGGATTGATGGGAACGATGGTCGCGCCGGCGTAGAGGCATGCGAAGTACAAGACAGCCAACTCACAACAATTGGGGACCATCACACCCACACGATCTCCACGACAGAGCCCACGCGCGCGCAGTTCCGCGCCCAAGGCACACGCCAACTGGTGGAACTCGTGGTAGCTCGTCGGCTGCCCGGTGAGCGCGTCGACCAGGAAAATCCTGTCGCCGTTTCGTTCGAATAGATCGAGGACCTGCTCACGAATGGTCATTGGATGGCTACAGAACGGCCCTCAGCAGACTTCAGCAGGTTGGCGATTCCCGCCCAACGCGCCATCTGGCCGCGATAGGCGTCGTTGGGATCGAGCCGGACCACGCCGCGATTTGGAAGGTCCTGCTCCAGACGCGGGAAGTAGCCCGCCGTCAGGAGGACACCGTCCGCGCGGGTCAACTGATCGATCGATTGCGCATCCGCGCTGCTCGGTGGACAGAGCAGCAGCGCGACGGCAATTCCCAAATCAAAGTGCATCCGGTCGGAGAAGTCTTCGATGCGCCAGCAATTCGGCGGGGCCTCGGCCGGAAGTTGCCCACGCACAACCACGTTCTTGAAGCTCTCGGAACACGACTTCAGGAGGGCGGCATCGGGGTAGCCGTAGATCATCAGGCAGAAATCGCCATAGCGCTGCGCGGTGGACATCATCACTTCATCCAGATAGTTTGCGAGCAGGGACCTGGAACGGATGGCTATAATCCGCTCGACGCCGACCATCTCTTTGATGTAGGCAGGCAGTTCGGTTCCCCATGCTCCGCTATCCAGATCCACCAGATAAACCGAGATGTCGTTCTTGGTGATCGCGAGGATCTGTTCGAGGATTTCGAACGAACCGTAGGTCACTCGCCCCAGCACGATGCTGTCTTCCGCCAGCACCAGGTCCGCGAGCACGAAACTGGAAGAAGGGGACTCGGCGACGACCAGTTCCAGAACGGGCCGGGCGCGGCGCTTGGCGGAGGTAACGACCATGCCGTCCACCAGCGATTTCACGGAGGCGAGCGAACTGCTGATGCTGTGATCGGAGATCCCAGGAGCGCGGAATGAGGTCAAAACCTCGCGGGACTTAGTTGTTTTTCTCTTGGGCAGGTTTGCGGCGACGCGCTCCAAGTTGTTCTCATCCAGATGCACAGGATCGAGTTCTCCCATCGCAACTACCAGTCGGCGCAGCTCGACTCCATGCTTGCGCGCCGCCGCGGCGACTTTTGGCAAAAACGACGAGTGGAACTGGCTGTATCCCATCGACACCGCCATCATGTCGTAGAGCTGAATCTGCGACATCAGCGGCTCCAGAAATTCCTCGGCCGCGTCCATGACCTCATAGAGATCGATGCCCGTCTCAACCCCGAGCTTATGGAACACCGCCACCGCCACTTCGGTCGGCACATTGCCCGAACTTCGCCCCAGGCCGTAGAGCGTGGAATCGATAAGCCGCGCACCGGAGCGAAACGCCTCTACGCTATTGGCGACTGCGAATTGCAGGTTGCTGTGTCCGTGAAACCCCAGAGCACAATGGCAGCGCTGGCGGGCTGCGCTGATGTAACCTCGCACATCCTCCGGGAACATGCTGCCGGCCGAATCCACACAGTAGACCACTGCCGCTCCCGCTTTTTCTCCGCCCAGTGCTTTCTCGCCAAATTGTTTCTGCGTCACTCCGTACGTCTTCATGAAGTTTAAGCACGGGACAAGGCCCAGTTCCCGGGCGAACTCCAGGTAGGGATACGCCTCCTCAATCTCGGGGGCGTTGTATCCGATGCGAACGAAGTCGAGGCCGGCGGCTCGCGCCGATCGAAGCTGCTCCCGCTGGCCAATGCCCGGAATGAAAAAGCTTCCGATCATGGCATTTGGGGCGGCACGCTTGGCGGACTCGATCAACCGCTCATCGGATGTCGGCATGCTGCCTTTCCCCGCTTGGGCAGCACCCAATCCCAGACCGTGGCCGACTTCGATCCACCGGAAGCCGAGACGTCCCAGCACACTCGCAAGGACTTCCGTATCCCGTTCCGTAAATTTGAAATCGACGGCATAGCTGCCATCGCGCAGAGTGCACTCGAGGATTTCAACGCGGTTCGTCGAGGGTTCCGGAAAGCAGGCTCCGTCCCTGGCTGCGCTAGCCTCGAAAGGTTTTCCCAATGCAGACTTCTCCACAGAAACGGATCGGTGCAAAAGAGGCGCTGGAGTCACAGTATATTACAAGGAAAGAAGCAGGCGCATTGGACGGCGCCCATCTGCCTCGAAGTCAAGGCTGGATACTCAGGCTCGGTTCGGAGCCGTGACAAGTTCTTCAGCCAAGAGGAGCAGGCGGTCAACGTGCTTATCCCATCGAAAGTCTTGCGCCCGGCTGAGTCCCTTGCCCGAAAGTTTTTCTGCCAATTCCGGTGATTGATGAACCTGCACTACACGTTCCGCCAAAGCATCCGGTGACAAACCAGGAAAGTATAGTGCGGCGTCTCGGCAGATTTCGCGGTGAACGGGCAAATCGGATGCCACGACGGGCAGCCCACTCGACATCGACTCGACCAGCGGGTGCGCAAACGATTCTGCATAGGCCGGGGTTACATACATGTGGCAGGCACGATAAAGATGATGCAGAGAGCGATAAGGGACCGTTCCAAGTTCTGCGACGCTCTCGCTGCTCCGGAGGCTGCTTACCAAAGATGAAGCAGCATCAGTTCGATAGGACCCGGGGTTTTCGGTAGAATTCAATTGGCAGGTGAGGAACAGCTTCACCTTTTTTCCGTTCAGCCGGTTGCTCAGAATCGGCAGCGCCCGAAATAGAGTTTCGAAATTGCGGTAGTAGTTGTAGTGGCTTACGAAGAGCAGACGCAGCGCATCGTTCGCTTCCGCGAGTGGTTGCTGCACTGTTGCCGGCAACGGTGTCGGATCGCTGGTAAATGCGCCCTGGTCAAATCCATGGTGCACGGACACAACCTTCTTCCCTGCCCATCGGGTGAGTTCTTGCGCAAAGGCTTCGCTCGGGGCTACCGTAATCTCAGCACGGCCAATAGAGCGGCGGGCCAACCAGCCTTTGAGAAGCGTATCAGCCCAGATTGCGTAGTCTCGGCGCGCTCGCACGTCGCGCCGGAAATCGGCCGACGTATAGAGCGAGTTTCGCGACAGGAGTATCTGCGGCACCGGAGAATTCCAGAGCGCGAAGTTGCCCGTGGAGAGCAGGACTTGCGAGCCGCTGCGTCGGAGCAAACTCGGAAGGGTCGTCTGCTCATGCACGAAACGTCGGAATACTCCGGAACTGGCCACGGTTTCGACAAACGAGATGTTGGGAAGTTCCCCGAATTCCCTGCGAAGGGGAGAATTCAGAAGTGCGGTTGCTTCCACGTCCGTTCTGCGCGCAAGATGAGGAATCACATTGCGCAGGTAGGTAAGCCCTCCGCCCGCGCTCGCTGCCAGGCCATTGATGAACAGGCGCATCATCGGCTGGGCGCAATTGCTCCCAGACCGGGTGCTGCCGGATGCGAAACACGGGGCACCACGCGCGAGACCAGAGCTGGGTCACCGGCGGGGACAAAGTCGGCCAGCATAAAAGCAAACGCCCAGAAATACACGCACGGGTATGACCCCACCGCAAAGAGCCAGTCTTCGAAGGTGGCGTGAACAAAGCCCGCCAGCAACACCATCGCCAACGGTATTGAATAGTGATAGGGGTTGGCCGTCTTGCGCATCCAAACCCACACTCTCCCTATGTTGAGTGCCGTCAGCCCCATCAGCATGACGAAGGGCACCACTCCCAAAAGTCCCACCCACTCCGCAATTGTCATGTAGCTGCTACCGTGTTCGCGGGCCGTCTCGGAGCTGGAAGAGAACTTTCCGAAATCGAAACCAGGATCCTCCCCGGTTGGACTCGTGCCGTATCCGGTTCCGAATAACGGATGTTCCTTGATGCTGGCTGCCGTCCTTTCCCAAGGCGTCCGTCGCGACCCTAGCATGCCCTCTTCCTTATGTCCTTTATAGAGAACGGCATCCTTAAGGTTTGCGAAGGACTGATATAAGGCCGTGGGAGCTACCATCCCGGTCGCCGCCACCAGGCAAAGAGACAGCCCCGCGGCCTTGAGCAGAAGCCGGTATTGACGCAAGCCGAGGCAAAACACCAGCGTGACCATGATCACCGCAGCCATCCCGGCGCGGGCGGAACTGAAAAATACAAGGTAGCTGCAAAGCAGCAGCGCCGCTAACCTGCGCCAACGAGCCACACCAGCATCGCTGGTGAGCCATCCCCACAACAGGACCGGGAACACTCCAATGCTCATCGCGGCCCCGAGGGAGTTCGGGTTCCCCCAGACACTGAGGTCCAGGACAAAGTAACAGGCTAGCGTGGCATAGACGGCGATCTCGCAGCCCCATAGCAGGCCCTCAAAAAAACGGTTTTCACGACCGACCACAGCCAGGCGAGCACCCGCGGAACCGTACAAAAAGAGGAGGAGCAGGCTGAGGGCCTTTAACATCGCCATTTGCAGAAACGGCGAAACCGTCGCGGAGACAAACGCGGCGCAAACACAAAACAGCGCGATCAAATGAAACGCACCAAAATGACGGCGCGGAGTCTTCATCCAAATGACATATCCCACGGCCGCCCCGGCAGCCAAAACCACCCACCGTCCCGAAGTCCCGGCACTTCGTATTGGCAGATTCATCCCCGCCAAACAAAACACGCTCATCACCAAGAGGAAGAAACGCTCATCGAATTTCCAGAGGCACCCGATGATGATCTCCAACATCAGGATCCCACCCAGGAAAGAAACGTCGCCAAAATAGGACAAATGGGAATAGACGAAGTAAAGGGCGAAGAGCGAACCTAGAATGGCTCCGAGCACCAGAAGTGGCTTGTCCAGTTTCATCGGCTCTCCGCGCCTGGTGCGAATGCAGCTGCCGCCAAGCCATCGGCGCAACGTTGAGGCGAATAGGCCTGAATGCGCTCAAGACTTCGCGCTCTCATCTGTCGAGTCATCTCCGGTTGGGACAGTAATGAACGGATCGCCGCACTGAGTCTGCTGGGGTCTGCTGGCGGAACGACACAGCCGTTCCAGCCTTCCACCACCAAATCGCTCGCACAACCTGCGACATTCGTCACCACAATCGGAAGCCCGCACGCCATTGCTTCGTTCACCACCAGCCCCCAGGGGTCGCTATGTGTGGGCAGAGTGAGGGCTTCCGCCAGACCATATAAGCCGGCTAGGTCTTCCCGCTGCACAAATCCTGGAAAGCAAATCACACCCGGTTCAATCTGCTTTGCCTGTTCGGCGAGGGCCTCCTTGGAGGCTCCGTCTCCGGCAAACACCAAGCCAACCTCCGATCGAAGGTCGCTCCCTAGTTTGGCATAGGCCTGGATGAGATCAAAGACACCTTTTTCCCGAACCAACCTTCCCACAAACAAGATGAACCGGCGCGGAAGCCCGAACCTCTCTCGAAATGCGGCCGGTTGGCGCTTCACTTCCTCCGCCTGTGTCGCAAAAAATGCGCCGTCGACGGCATTGGGCGCAGTGAAGATAGCATGGTCGCTGGCTCCGAGGGTTCGGAGATAGTCAAACGAAGATTTTCCTGGCACGACAAAGGCATTACAAGAACGTACAAAATATCGCTTCAGCCATTCCACACCAGCGAGTCCAGATCTTTTGTCGTGCTGGTTACTCTCGGTCCACAGGACGAAACGCACATTGCGCCAGCGAGCCCACCAGAGGGCTTCCCAGTACGCAAGGTAGTTGTAGCCGCCACAGAGGATGGTCTGGGGATTCGCTGCATTTAATGCAGACCACAAGCGACGATTCACGAGGAAATTGTGTATCCACGCACGCCACCGCCAGGAAGGCAGTACCTCATGTGAAAAAAGGATCTCATCGGTATATATGCGCCACTGGCGCAGCGTTCTGTCGGTTTCTGCCAGAAAAATGACGTGCAGATCCACCCCGGTGCAGCGCGCAAGCGTATTGAAAACAGGAATACGATAAGGGGCGATAATCTCGGTTATGATGACGGTCTTTCGGATCATGGACTTGCTGACCCTGGCTGTGCAGGGTGTTCCGTGGCTGGCGTTGACGTGGGCTGGCTGCTTTCAGGAACGTAATACAGGAATATTGTCCTGCCCACCTGTTCCACTGGGCGGTATCGCTGGAGCCAGGAGAATGCATCCTGTGGGTACGACGTGTGGAAGGCCTGGGCTAATTGCAGGGAGCGGATACTGATAGCAACCCATCCAGTGACTGGCTGGTACGGCTGCAGTAACTCGAGTTTCGGCAATCCCATCTGGTAAATGTCGGAACTGCTCCAGACGGCAATATTCAACGTAGAGATGTTCCGCCTGCGAACCGCCTCGGCCAACCGATAGATATCCTGTCCACAGTCCAAATCGCACCCTGTCAAGTAGATTCTGCTGGGGTCACGACCTGCCAGCACATTGTAGTAGGAAATGAAATCGCGACCGGCCCGAATACTCGACGCACACTGCCAAACGACCAGGCTCACCACTGCTGCCCTTCCCCAAACCCGCCAGATTCCTGTCGATCTCCACAGCACCGCAGCCCCATGTCCGGCAACCACCGCAAGCAGTGGAAACACAACCAGGATGTGCCTAACTCCCTCCTTGTACTGCACAGCAATGGCTGCGATGAGAACCATGATCAGCGCGATCGCGGGAGCAAGTGGCATCCAATCCTTTCGTCGAATTGCTGCCCCCAAAGAAGCCATACCCGCTGCCCACAACGCCAGGAGCGGCAAAGGCGCCTTCACCGCCAACGCGACGAAAAAGAAATACCACAGTCCTCCATTGGTCGTAGTCCCCAACATGTACGAGGGCAAACGCATCTTGTTGACGATCCACGCGATTGAGAGGCCATGAATTAACGCGGGAGCCGGAACCTCCCAGTCCAACATCACGGCTTTACGCGCGAAATTTCTCACGGGACCGGGAAAGTGCTGAAATGACGGCATCGATTGAGGAGTGAGACCCATGCTTTCCTGAACATGGCCAACGGAGAATCGGTATCCTCCCCACAGTACAACCACGGCAATCGCCGCAACGATGGTAAGTTTTGACATCCAATGCGGTTTCGCGCCAACACGCGCGGAATTGTCCGGCAACGGCCCTGGCGGTTCACCCACAATCCATTTGCAAAGAAGGATTCCGATCGTGCACGCCGGCAGAAACAACAACGTCGTCATTTTGGACAACAGTGCCAAGCCAAGCGCAAGTCCTAAGAGCGCGGTTCGGCCGAAGCTAGGTTTTTGCATCCAAGCGGCCAGCGCAAACAGCGCCGCAAACTGTGTGCAGGCTGTCGTCATGTCGGTATACGCCAAGCCGGCAAACGCCAAGATCGAGGGAGTCGTCGTGAACAGAACAACGGCTGCCACTGCTGCGATGCTCCCAAATATGCGATGCGTCCACCAGAAAACCAAGATCGTCAGGAATATGAAAGAAGGAAGAACTCCCAGGCGGGCCAGAAACAGATTTCGAAAATAGTGTCCGCCGTCGTAAAGAATTCTTGTTCCGACCTCGTAATAGTCGTGGTGGCGGAGATTTTCGTCCGGAAACTTTGGCATCCTCGCTCCGGCCAAGTAAAGAGGAAGCCCTATCGCCACGCGAGACAAGGGTGGATGAATTGGGTCCAATGTGTAGGTCCCCCTGTCGATCCACTCAAGTCCGGCGGCGATGTGGCAGGGTTCATCCCAGGCGACGGAGGTCACCCGATAGGTGAGCACGATGCGCCCGACCGCTATCAGAGTCAGCAGCACGACAACAGCTACCGTGAAGAAGTTCGGTCTCAAGTCTTCTCTGGGCTCCATGAGAGGTCAATGCATCGTCTGTCGCGGCGAGCTGCGTTCGACAACGCACCCCATCCGCGTCTCATCCTATCGCACGGCCACAACGAAGTAGTTGCTTGCGAACTGATTTCCCCGGTAGACCTTTCCTGCCAACAGTCCAGCCAGGTTGTTGAGGGGACAAACAGTCCAACGAAGCAGTTCGAGCAGCCAGGGCCATGGGCTGCAGAGCAACTGCAAATACACGTTGACAACCAGGAAGATGCTGGGAACGGTTCCGGCCTCGCCTTGGATGGCCACACTGTGAAAATCTCGCAGTATCCATGCCAGCCCTTGTGGCATGTATCGCCAGTAATCCCCAGGAAAACCGTGCTGGGGAAAAATAGCAGGCACGCTCAACATCAGTTTTCCGCCGGGTCTCAACACTCGCCGGATCTCGCCAATTACCGGGATCGGATCGGGGATGTGCTCAAGCACCTGGGTGCAGAGGACCACATCCACAGCAGCGTCAGCGAAGGGCATAACCCGGCCATCGCCGACCACGTCCACGGAATTCGCCGGTGCGATATCCAAAACGAAATGATTCTTCGCCCGGCCTGTGAAAAAACAGGCGTACGGTTTCCCTTTCCCGCCGATATCGAGAAGCGTTTGGACTGGAGGCGATAACTTCTGTGCTTCCTCGGCGATCAACTCTGCGCGGCGGCGACAGTCAAGGTACGCGAAATCACGAAGTGACGGGCGAATCAAGTCCATGCCACGGATCCGAGGTTCGGGTTCAGAACGACGGACCGCGCTGGACTCTCGATTGAGCGTCATGAGATACCTTGAGCTTCCTTCTTCAGCAGCTTGTGTCCGATGCTGCCGCAGCTAACAAAGTAAACGGCACAGCCCATCGCGACTACACCCCACGGAGGTAAGTGAATGTGAAGGGACACGCATAACGCAGCGGCCATGACCAGACTCGCGATCATAGCAGTGCCTAGTAACGGGGTGTTGGCAGCAGCCCGCACGCTCGGAGGACATAACAAAAAGGCGGAGACTGCCACACCCAATTCGCCCAACACAAACGCTACGCAGGCGCCGGCGATTCCAAAGAACGGCGGGAGGACTGCGTAAAGGGCGATCGCGGTCACCGCGCCTACCAACGTGGACAGGAGATAGGCGCGATGACGACCACTGGCATAAAGAATCGTGCCCGCAAACAGGGCGGCAGCCGGAGCGGTGACGAGATAGGGAGCCACCCACTCAAATGCGCGTGCCGCTTCCTGCAACTGAGATCCAAGCAGCCACGGAACCACAATGGGGGCAGTCACTATGCCCCCGACCGCCAGGGGGACACCGAATAACGCCAAAACTGAGGCAGCAATCCGGGTCAGCCGGGCCATACTCTCGGGGGAATCTGCGCGCAAGGCCATGCGCGGCATCAGGACACTCTGAATGACGGACAGAAAATTGCGTAGCACGTCCGCCAGGCGAGTGGCGGCAGCATACAGTCCCAGTGCATGCTCACCCAGATACCACCGCACCGCCAGGTGTCCGCTGCGATGATACAGGCTCGACATCAGCGAAGAGCCCGCGTAATGCAGACTGGGGCCCAAAATCGCAACCCAGCGGCGCGGCGCAATCGACAGTCGAAATCGAAACCCGGCTCGCCCCAAGGCAACCCAGCCGACCACACTGGTCAACAGCGAAGAGCCGAGAATGCTGATTGGTACCCAGACCACATCCCTTGGAGATCGAACAAAAATGAATATGCCGGCAGCATACAGACTCTGTTGTGCGATCGACACAAACGATTGCAGGTAGAAGAATTCCATCGACGGCAAGAGAAAATCCAACGACATCGAGCCGATTACAACTGAGGCCACTCCGTAGAATTCCAGGAGCAAACGGACATCCGGGCGAACCTCGAACCGAGCCACGATCAAAACTGCAACCGCCGCGACTCCGCTGGCCAGGCCGCGAAGGACGAGAACATCGGAGACAGCCTCCGAAGCGGCCGTGCGCCGAGCCGCCACCTGCTGCGCCAAGTAAGTTGTGAGGCCCGGGTTCGCGATCAGCCCGGTGAATGCACACACAGCCACGACGTAGCTCCACAGCCCATAGACCTCAACCCCGAGGCGCCGCACCAAGTACGGAAAGGTGGCTGCCGTGAGCAGTGTGCCCACGATGCGGGCCGTTGTGGCCGACAGCACGAAACCGCCATAACGCAATAAGGGTTTAGAGATGCTCAACGATCCATCCAGCTTGTTCTCTTGCCTCGTTTGCCGCTCGCCTTGGTAAATACCCGCTCCCAGTCGCGGGTAACTCTGTCCCAGTCAAATTGCAAGGCGTGTCGAGCCGCAGCGGCAGACATCCTGAGCCGCAGGTCCTGATCGGTCAAGAGCAAACGTACCTTATGCGACAGTTCGTCGTCCGATTTTACCAAGTACCCGGTTTCGTCCGAGACGACGTAGTCTGGCTTATACAGGTCCATCGCGATGACGGGCAGTCCGCAGGCAGCCGCCTGGACGAGAACCTGGGGATGCCCCTCCCGAACACTCGGGAAGAGGAACAAGTCGGCCTGGCGCATTTCCTGAGCAAGGGCCTGCTGGGAGAGATGGCCTACAAAAGTCACATTGTCACAGGCGAGATCGCTGACCAGCGCGCGGCACCTTCCCTCTTCCTCGCCTTTTCCCGCGAGCCGGAAATCAACGTCAGGCCATTGCGCAGCCTCGCGGATGACAAGATCCACCCGCTTCCGCGCCTGGAATGATCCAGCATAGAGCACGGTGATCTTGGATCGACGCCGCCCAAGCTCCGCCGGCGGGTAGAACACTTCGCGACTGACACCATCGCAAATTGTCCCGGCTGCAACTCCGAAGCGGTCCTCTACGGTCTTCGCCACATGCGAGGAGTTTCCTACGACGTGGTCGGCCTCCCGAATCGCCCGTGTCAAGGTTGCCGTGACTGGGATTTCATCGAGAGCCATGACGATGTAAGTCACAAGGGTAATCGGAAGTCCCAAGGAGCGCCGCAGGAAGAGAAACAACCTGTCGAGGGGGCCCTCGCGTGGAAAAAAGTAGATGTCGATCTTGGAGAGCAGCACGCGCGTAAGCCACCGCGCGGTGTTTCCATGACGAGACCATCGCAATAGCTCTGTGTTCTGGCGAGCGGCAATGCGCGGATCGGGAGATCCCTGGGAAAGAAGAATCACCCTGAACCGATCCGGCGGAAGACGACTCACGATCTCTTTCACCGTCAGGTTCTGCGCGTTCGTGTTCGCTTCATCTGCGAAAGATGGGGTAAAAACAGTTAGCATGCGCCGTGGACGCGAATTAAGGATTCCTCAGAGCAACCGTTACGCAACGATTTTGAGCGTGCGTCTTTTCTGGCTGACGAATTGTTGTTTCAGATTATCTCAAACCGCTCGGCGGCTGGCAGAGAAGTGCCGACAACGCCGGTGGAGAAATCGCCTGCACCAGGCGGCTTGCGGTGTCCAGAGCTGGAATCGCCGCGCGCAGGGTCCCTGGGATACGCAGCAGGTCGTCCGGAGATTCCAGCATCTGTCCCACGTCGAAGCGGGCATATTGCGGAGCGTATCCGGCATACGCGTGCCGCAACCATCCACATAGGAAAGCAGGGATCCCGGCCGATGCGCATTCGAACGCTACAGTCGATTCAACTGTCACGGCGCACCAAGTCTTCTGGAGAATCTCACGCGAGAGCAGGGCATCCGTCACGTTCACCAGTTTCTGATCCTCCTTGCTCAGAATCCGCTTCACCAGCCGGCGCCGCTGCCGGGCGCTCTCAAACGGATGCACCTTCAGAACCACCCTCTTCCCCGACTTGCGCGCGGCCGCACAAAGGCGCGGCAACACCTCTCGATAAATCGCCTCCACTCGCCAGAGGTCCGTCTCATAAGGCTCCGTGAAAAACACGATCCAGGGAGCGCGCTCGCTCCAGAGTGAAGGATTTTCTCGCGGTGGGGCTGGCGTCGCCCCGACCTGAATCCGGCCAGCATCGACCCCGCAGATTCGTTCCAGATAATCACGCTCCATCTCACCCTTGGCCAGATAGTTCGAAAACTGCAGCTTCTTGAATGCCATGCGGCAATCGAGCGCTCCGTGATGGCAAGCGACCGCCGGAATTCCCCGCTGCCTCGCCAGCAGGAGCGGAATCCGCGTGTAGGGATTTGAATCGTCGGCGCTCAGGCAGCCCACCACCGAGCGCGTCTCAAAAACCTGGTTCCATGCATCGCGTACCGGAAGCCCCCAGCGCAACCAGCGCGGCCCCTTTTTCAAAATCCCGATCTGGATCGGCAACCTGAATTCCGGATGCTCACGCAACGACTGCTCCATCTGCTTCCAGCGGACTTCTAATGTTTGCAGTTCCTCCCTGTCGCCTTTCCCGGTCGCGAAGGCTGCCAGATTCGCCGTCTGCACATTTCCTGGAACCGGCGACACCTCTCCGGACTCGCGGGCGAGCACCAGGAGAAATCTCTGCTCCGGCAGAACTCGGGCGTAACTGAGGGCGGTTTTTGTGACGTTGGAGTACGCGGTCGGCAGCAAAACGACGGGCTCCGACGATCTCCGCGGTAGCCTCGCGATCTTCTTACGCCAGCCGTACCGCGGGTCGTACTTGTCGAAAATGACTTGCCGCAATTGCGCAAGACTCAGATTCGCCGCCGCGCGGCCCCGGCGCAGAACGCTGGCCACCAGACGCTTCCCCACTCCCCGGTGCAGAACTTCCAGCGGTATTCCCAACTGGAGTTGCATCGCGTCCGCGATCATGGAAGGCCGGCTCGCTACGAGTGTGCGACATCCGCTGAGTTTCTCAGCCAGCCGAAGGGCGAGCCGTACGTCCTGCAACTCCGGCTGCAGCAGAAGACCGACCACATCCCACCAGTCGATCCCAAATCGGTCCATTACACGTCCCATGCCAAGTTCCAGCAGGCCGCGCCAAATCTGCAGGTCCTGGACTTCACGCGCCAGGTCAAAAATACTGAAGACGGGGATGCCAAGCCTGGCACTGCACTCATCGTAGAAAGATCTCGGAGCCCGTCCGAGATCTACAACTGAATCCCATCGTTGAGCTATCCACGAACCGCAGAAGGCGTCGTCGGGATGTAGAAGGAGGACTCGCATGAAATCGAATAGGCTACGAGATTCGGGCTTCGAGCGACGAAAAAACAGGCGTTTGAGCTTGTTCGCAGCTCGCGGCTCGAGGCTCAATGCGGGTTTCTGTCAACGCGCTACCAGCGCCCAACTAAGCGGGGTTCCGCGTTCGATATCGCAGGCTGCGCGCTTCCCCAGAACTTCGCCCAGGTGCCGCGGGTGCAATCCATCTGCCGGACGAATGGAACGCACGTTCTGTTTCGTAAACATCTCACCGCGCTTTACATTCTCGACCACGAACAGCGAGCGGCGGAACTTCAGGCTGTTGGCCTCGCGCTTGCCAGGCGAAAATTGCGGCGACCCAAGCGCCTTCTCGGCGGTTCGCACTGCATCCACCATCGCTTTGAACTCTTCCGGTTCGAGCGAGAACGCACTATCAGGCCCACCGTCGGCCCGCGCCAGGCAGAGATGCTTTTCAATGATGCACGCGCCCAGCGCCACAGCAGCCACTGGAACTGCAATACCCATCGTGTGGTCCGAGAGTCCAGCAGGAACGCCAAACCGGCGCGCAAGTTCCGGGATCGTGAGCAGGTTCGCTTCCTCCGGCAGCGCCGGATAAACGCTCGTACACTTCAACAACGCAATCTGGCTGGCGCCAGCGTTGCACGCAGCCTGCACCGCTTCGTGAATCTCTTCTTCGCTGGCCATGCCCGTGGACATAATCAGCGGCTTCCCGGTGCGAGCCATTTTCTGGATGAGCCCGATGTCTACCAGTTCGGGCGACGCTACCTTGTGCGCGGGAACGTTCATCTGTTCGAGAAAATCAACCGCAGTGTCATCGAAGGCGCTCGAAAACAGATGCATCCCCAGATCGTCCGCAATTTGCTTGAGCTTCGGCTGCCATTCCCAGGGTGTGAAGGCCTGCTGATACAGGTCATGGAGAGTGCGGCCATCCCACAACGTGCCGCCGGAAATCCTGAAATACTCTTTGTCACTGCGCAGCGTGATCGTGTCGGCAGTGTAGGTCTGAAGCTTCACCGCATCAGCGCCCGCATCCTTGGCGGCATGAATGATGCGGACCGCCTGCTCGAAGTTCTGGTTATGATTGGCGGAGAGCTCAGCAACGATGTAAGTAAGACTGTCGTATCCAATCTTTCGCCCAGAAATGTACACGTTTTCTGCCACCCGAGTCTCCGACAACCTTCGTCACCCCTTTATTTCCTGCGGAAACAAAACCACTGCCTCACCTTGCAGAACGACTTCGCCTCTTTGGTTCTCGCAGACTGTCTCGAGCGTTGCGATTGGCTTTCCTTCCTTGATGCTAATGACCGTGACTCTCGTTGTAACCATGTCGCCGACAAAAACGGGAGCAAGAAATTGCAGACTCTGACTGAGGTAGATGGTGCCTGGCCCCGGAACTGTATTGCCGATCGCCGCGGAGATCTGAGAAGCGGCAATCATTCCGTGCGCAATGCGCCGTCCGAAGCGAGTGCTTTGGGCAAACTCGTCATCCAGGTGGACGGGATTCCGGTCCCCCGTCAACTCTGCGAAGCCCCGAACAATCTCATCCGACACAGCAAACGTGTGCGCCGCGGTATCACCAATTTTCAAAATCAAGACTCCTGACTAGAGGACGCCCTTCGCCCTCAACCTTGGCTCCAGTTGTGGCCGCAGAGTTTCCCACTCTTCCTTTAGTATCGCGAGGCAAACGACGTCGTGGAACGCATCTCGCTTCAAGATGTGTTTCCGAAACAATCCCTCCTGCACAAAACCAAAACGGCGGTGCATTTCCACCACACCCTGATTAAACGACAAAACCTCGCAGCAGAGCTTCTCAAATTTCAGTTCGTCAAACACGTAGTTCAGGACAGTGTATTCAGCGTAGGTACCTACCCCTTTACCCCTGACATTGGGACTGACGACGTAAAAGGCCCAGTAACATCGTCGATTCACCGGGTCGATGTCGTAGAGATTGACCAGTCCTACATCTTCCCCTTCAGAGACAATGATCCAATACTTGTAAGCGGGATCTTTGAGAACGCGCGCAAACCACGCAGCGTGTTCCTCTGGACTGATCACGTGGTCGGTGTACATATAGTCGGCCACTTTCGGCAGGTTGCGCCATTCGAGAATCATGCCCATGTCGTCCGGACGGACATCGCGTAGTAAGGTCACGGTTCCTCCTTCGATTACGAGGCGCCCTCACCCAGAAGCATTGATATAATCCGGCCCGCTCCTCCGCCGTCCACCAAGGTGTGTGCCGTTCGCGATAGAGCGAACCTTTCCGAGCGCGAATTTACGAGGCGGGTGATCAGTTGCGCCATCTCGCCAATCGCGAATTGTGACCCGCCAGCCACCAGCCTCGCGGCTCCGGCGGCGTGCAAGGCCTCAGCATTGGGGATCTGATTTTCCGCCACTGCCACCAAGACTGCTGGAAGGCCCAACGCGCAGTATTCCCAACAGACAGTGCCAGCCCCCGAAATCGCAAGATCGGCCCAAGAAATCAGTGCCGGCATGTCAGTCACATTGTTTAGAATGCGGCAACTGTGGCTGGATTTGGCGACGGATTCGCCAATTGATGCAAGGTGAGGATTACTTCCTCCGGCGACTACAGCCACCTGCAAGTCCGCCACCTCGACCTGCTCAATAGCCTCCATTACTCGGCACGTAACATTGTCCGGGTCACTTCCACCCATGCTCACGAGAAGTTTGCGACCGATGGATGAAATCTCCCGGCAGTCAGGCGCGGAGACAAATTCGCGCCTTAAGAGCGCATATTTGGGTCCGAGAAGAAGCCTCGTGTAAGTTTCCCGGTTCTTGTAAAGGCATTCTTGCGCATGCACGTTCTGGTTCAGGACGACGTCTGCTGTAAAGCTTCCCGGTCGCCCGTTGTCATCAATCAACAGAACCTTGAATCCTTCATTCTTCAGAGTTCGCTGATAAGCCGCGTCGAACTCGTAGCCGTCCACCACTACCCACGATGGACGATGGGTTCGAGCCAGTGCGATGAGTTGCTCGTGGTCGAAGTCACTTCCCGGTACGCCGTCAATTCGGACGAGGCCAATGCCCTCGCTGCGGAGGCGTTCCTCAATCGCCGGTGTTGACTCGGCCATCACAAATGTCACCCGACCGCCTGCATCCTGCCAAGCCTGCGTCAACGCCAAGCAGCGCATTGCGTGGCCCGTCCCAATCGCGACCGACGCATCGGCGCGGATCAGCAGCATCTCACCGCTAAGCTTTGTCACGGTCGATTTCGGTCCCTGATCGTTAGCGTACGCGAAATACCGGCTGAATGATCGGCCCTTCCAGAAAACGGCCGGGACTTTTGTCGCCTAGCCACTTCGCCACCGTCTTGCAGACTTCGGCGTACACTCTCAGCGTCTTCTCGATGGCCAGCGGATCGTGTGCCGCGGTCATGTTGTGAGTCGCCAGCAGCAGCACGCCCCTCTTGACGCACTCTTGCGTGAACAGGCTCCGCACCAGCAAGCTGTCTTTGCCATCCGCATCCAGGAACTTGATGAGAGACCAGAAGGGATAGCCGATACACCGGATGCGCTCCTCTAACCCGGCTTCTGTTGCCAGCGAATTTAATCCCTCCTGAAGCACGCGACCGTTCTTGTCCATCCAAACCAAAGCCATAGTTTTTTCCAGGATATCCAAGACCTTCATCGCGGCCGCCATCGAAGCGACTTCGCCGCCAAACGTGAAGCTGAAGAAGATCTCCTCAAAGATGTTCATCACGTCGGTTCTCCCTACCACACAGGCGATCGGGAATCCATTGCCCATCGCCTTGCCGAAGCAGGCCATGTCGGGAGTCACGCCAAACCTTTTTTGAGCGCCTCCGAGTCCGAAATGAAAGCCGCTGCAAATCTCATCGAAGATCAGCAGCGCTCCATGCTCGTGGGCCAGACTCTTGACACTTTCCAGGAAGCCATCCGCCGGCGGCCAGAAATTCACCGGCTCCATGATGACCGCCGCGAACTCGCCTCGGTGGTCGTTCAACAATTTCTGCAACGACGCCAGGTCGTTGTACACAAATGGATGCGTCAGCGCGCGCACCGCTCCCGGCACTCCAGCGTTCCGCGTAGTGCTCCCGATATACCAATCCTGCCAGCCGTGGTACCCGCAACACGCAATCCGTTCGCGCCCGGTGAGTGCTCGCGCGGCGCGCACCGCCCCCGAAGTCGCATCCGATCCGTTCTTGCCGAAACGCACCTTTTCCGCACAGGGAATCAAGCGTGTCAGGCGCTCCGCCAGTTCCACCTCGAGCGGGTGGGGCAGAGAAAAACTGTGTCCCTGTCCCAACTGTTCCGCAACCGCGGCGTTCACTTCTTCGTTTGCGTAGCCGAGGATGTTGGGCAGCAACCCCTGGATGTAGTCGATGTATTCATTTCCGTCGACATCCCAAACCCGGCAGCCTTTGCCTTTCGCAAGAAATACCGGCGCTACGCCTTGCACGTGCTGGTTGAAGCCCTTGCTGAAAGTCTGGGACGAGCCCGGAATTACTCTGCCCGCCCGCTCCAGCCATGCTTTCGATTGTTCAATCGACCTCTTGGGCGCCACCACGCCTTCCGCATCCTGATAGAGGCTCTTGTAGTAACCCCGATTGGAAACAATTTCGGAATTCATTTTCTCCAGTCCCGGATTTTTCTCCAGCAGCGCCAGGACATCGTTCATTCCAAAATCGTTCTTCTCCCGAAAACCGCGGTACACCGCGCGGATGAATTCCAGGTCTTCCGCCTCGTCGACCGTCCAGCGGTAGTGTTGATATAGGCAAGTCGAATGGTTTTCGACATTGGCGGTGCGGAACTTTTCCGACCGCAGGTAGGGAGTGACATGCTCGCGTTCGGAACTCTTGGACGCCTCGTGCCAGGCGCGCTCGAGGGCGGCAAATGAAAAGACTTCGGTGTCCAGTCCATCGGGATAGCTCCGCACCATGGCGTTGGAAGCGTAATCGAGATCGCCTCGCTGAAACCGACGGATGACTCGATCGATTACTTCCGGATCCGTCAGCGGGCAATCCGCGGTGATGCGCACTACCTTGGCCGCCCTTTCCGCCCTCGCCGCATGATAAAACCGGTCGAGAACGTCATTTTCACTGCCCCGGTAGCAGGCGATTCCATGCGCGTGGCACATTTCCTCGATGGCATTGTCGGCCGGCTGCGTCGAAGTTGCGACCACCACCCGATCGACCAGGCTGGCTCGCTTGACGCGTTTGACTACATGCCACAGCATGGGTTTCCCTTCGATATCCGCCAGGCTCTTGCCGGGTAATCGACTCGATCCCATGCGCGCCTGAACGATTGCCACCACCGGCCCATCGTCGGCTTCGCTCGTCCACGTTAACTGCTGCGGCCTTCCCTCCTCCGACGACTTCTTAGCCGCTTCCACCACCCTAATTACGTCTCGCCCCTGTTCCAGATCCACCATCGGCCCTGTTCCGCTCCCGAGAGACTCCAGAAAGTGACTGATCTCCGCTACATACATGTCATTGACTTCGAAGGTGTACGGAATCTTCTTCCAGTTCGGGTCCCCAGCCGAGAACCATCGCACTTCCTGGGACCCGAAATCCCACAGCGCAGTCCCCGTTTCGCCCACAACTTTGCAGGTACGGGTGTAGCTTCGTTGTACGAAATCCAGATGTAGTTCTGCCCGCCGGCGGTCCGGGAAGCTCAGGTAGATCCAGGCAGAGTCCTCCACGTCCACTTCCAGGCTGCTGAGATGCTCCGCCCGGCAAGTAATCTCCGTGGGACGCCCCAATAGCCAGCAAATGTAATCCAATTCGTGGGAACCGTCGAGAATAATCCCGCCCCCAAGTTCTTTGCGGGCGCTATAACTTTCCCGGTAGCTCTGCCAGGGACGCCAGTCCGGAAGATATTGCCCGGCCTCCGCGTTCAACCAGAGCACGCGTCCGATCTTTCCGGAATCGATCAGTCCTTTCAAAATCTGCAAACCGGGATGAAACCGCATGTTGTACCCGATCTGCACGTTTCGGTCGCAACGGCGCGCTTCGGCAATCAGAGTCTGGATTCCGCCCGACTCGTGCGAAAGCGGCTTCTCGATGAACACGTGGGCCCGCGCTCGGAGCGCAGCCAGGGCTTCGTCAACGTGATACACCGGCGGGGTGCAAATCAGCACCAGGTCCGGCCGGAAGGTCTCGAGCGCCACGGAATAGTCGCCGAAGAGTTCGCCGCCAAATTCCTCGCGGCACTGCTTCAGAACTTCAGGACTGGTGTCGCACAGACCGACTTCCCGCAGGCCCATGGTTTGGAGATTTCGCCGGTGGCGCCGGCCGATCGAACCGCACCCCACAATCAGGGCGCGATAGCCTGCGTAATCCAATTTTCCAGACATGGAATTCGGTCCAGCTTGTTCGAGCAGAAAGGGAATGCTCGCCTTTCACTTGGCATAATGGGCAACGACTTTTTGAAGTGCGTGGACGACGTCTTCCACATCCTGCGGCGTCATCGCATGAAACATGGGCAGGCTGATCAGCCGTTCATAGGCATCCTCCGCCACCGGACACTCCCCGCCCTGGTACGCAAAACGGTCCCGATAATAAGGGTGCCGGTGAACCGGGACGTAGTGCACACTCACTCCGATATTCTCAGCGCGCAGCGCACGAACAACATCCGCTCGCTCCACCGCCAGCGACTCCAGATTGAGCCGAATCGGATACAGGTGCCAGGCGGGATTTACCCCGTCGCGTACCGCTGGAACTTCGACCGCTCGCAAATTCCGGAACGCCTTCATGTACTGCGCCGCAATCTCCCGGCGCCGAGCCAGATTCGGCTCTAACTTTTTCAATTGCGAGATTCCTAGCGCACAGGCAATATCCGCCAGCCGGTAGTTGAAGCCGAGCAGCACCATTTCATAAAACCACTGACCCGATTCCTGACGCTGCCGAGCCTCGCTGCTGATGCCGTGATTGCGGAACCTCCGCATTGTTTCTGCCAGCGCAGTGTCGTTGGTGGTGACCATGCCGCCTTCCCCGGTCGTCAGGTGCTTCACCGGATGGAAGCTGAACACAGTCATGTCGGCAATGCCGCCCACGCGCATCCCACGGTAGTCCGCACCGAGCGCGTGACAGGCATCTTCAATCAGCAACAACTTATTCTGTTCTGCGAGCGACCGCAGGGCATCAAGCTCTGCGGGATGCCCGGCATAGTCGACGGCAAGAATGGCCTTGGTACGCGGTGAAAGCTTTCCTGCAACTTCGCCGGGATCCAAATTCAGCGTGTCCGCACTCACATCCGCGAATACCGGCTTCGCTCCCTGGTACAGCACACAATTGGCGGTCGCGCAGAACGTCATCGGCGTGGTGACGGCCTCATCACCAGGCCCGATTCCGGCCGCGAACGCCGCCCCGTGCAACGCCGCCGTACCCGAACTGAAGCTGACCGCGTACTTCGCTCCCACCCATGCCGAGAAGCGCTCCTCAAACTCGGCAACTTTCGGCCCGGTCGTCAGCCAGTCAGACCGCAAAACTTCCACGACGGTCTGAATATCCTCTTCGTTGAGACTCTGTCGTCCGTAGGGCAGCAATTTCTCACGCACCGGAGTGCCGCCATGGATCGCGAGAGGTTCCAGTTTGGTGGGAGTGGTGCTCATGCTAGGCAGAGGTTGGAACAGATTCAGCCGTACTCGTTTCGGGACCCACCAGTTCTTCCAATTCGCGCCGCGTCAACCAGCGCTCGTTGGTGTCGCTCGAATAGCGGAATCCCTCTGGCAGGCGCTTGGCGTACGTCCAGTTCTCCGATTTCCACCAGGGATGCGAGGGCTGGATGATGAACATCTCTTCGGTTTCGAGCGTATTTCGTGATTCGTCGTCCGAAACCAGCACTTCGTGCAATTTTTCACCCGGGCGAATCCCGATGTATTCCACTTCGCAACCCGGTGCGATCGTCTCCGCCAGGTCCAGCAGCCGCATGCTGGGAATCCGGGGGACGAAAATCTCCCCGCCATGCATCTGCTCGATGCAGTGGATCACGAATTTCACTCCGTGCTCCAGAGTCAGCCAGAAGCGCGTCATGCGCGGATCGGTAATCGTGATCTTCCCCCGTTTGCGCTGCTCAACAAAAATCGGAATGACACTTCCCCGGCTGCCGACCACGTTGCCATAGCGTGCGCAAGAGAATCTGGTGTCCTTCGCACCCGCATAGGCGTTGGCTTGCACGAACATCTTCTCCGCGCACAACTTTGTTGCACCGTAAAGGTTGATTGGGTTCACGGCTTTATCCGTGCTCAGCGCCACAATGCGCCGCACCCCCTGATCGATAGCAGCGTCGATCACGTTCTTGCCACCCATGATGTTCGTCTGGATCGCTTCAAACGGGTTGTATTCACAGGCCGGTACTTGCTTGAGCGCCGCCGCGTGGATCACCACCGTAATCCCGGATAGGGCCCGTTTCACACGCTCTACGTCACGTACATCGCCAATGAAATATCGGAGGCTGGGATGGTCGAACCCGGCCGCCCGCATCTCGTGCTGCTTCAATTCGTCTCGACTGAAAATCGCCAGCCGATGCGGCTGATAGTTACGCAGCATGATTTCAACAAACTTCTTCCCGAACGAGCCCGTACCGCCTGTCACCAGTATCGATTCCTGCGACCAATTCACCATTCTTTTCCCTTCGAAGGCGGTTCAATTAGTGTAGCGCGGACACTCCTATCCGCGCCTGCATGCACTGCCAGTGCAGTCGGGTACGCGGACAAGAGTGTCCGCGCTACACCTTGAGGCAAGTCTCTGTGCCCGTTAGTATAGCCCGAGGATTCCAGCCGTCGGACGTGCGGCAAAAACAAAAAGGGCAACGTGCGCAAATTTTGACTGGTTCCAACACCCGTGATGCTAGAATCAGGCAAATCTCACATAACACTCCGTTTTGCGCTGCTGTGACCGCGGGAGCGAAGACTGTGTGTCAGGTGCGGGCGGCATCGCTGCAGTTGTAGGGGCGAGGAGTAACGATGGATTTGGGACCTCTGGTTCCACGCAACAGCGGGCCACGGGAGATACAACCGGTGGAGCCCACCGAATTTATGAAGCCCATGGGCTCTGGGCTCTATGCAGTCATGCCTTCCCAGGAATCGGCATTGCGCGAATACATGCGCGTGCTGATCAAGCGCAAATGGATGGTCCTGGCATGCATTCTCGGTATCTTCGGCGCTACCTTGGTTGCCAGCTTGCGCCAGACCCCGATCTTCGAAGCGATCGGCCGCATTGCCGTCAACAAACCCGACCCTAACATCATCACCTTCAAGGATTCCATGCCGGTCTACGACTACATGGACCCCAGCGATCTTGACACCGAGGTCCGCATCTTACAAAGCGACCTGCTGGCCCTACAGGTGGTTCGACAACTGAATTTCGACAAACGTCCTGAATTTGGTGGACAGCCCGACCGCCAACCGGCCAATCTGGTTGCGGACCCGCTGCAGGGAGACTCCTCCCGCACCACCGCCCTGCTGGGAGGCTTCAAAGGAAATCTTCGCGTGTCTCTGATTCCCAACACTCGCATCATGGAGATTCATTACCGGAGCACCGATCCACAACTGGCGGCGAGCGCCGTGAACACGCTGGTCGCCACCTACATCGAGCAAAACTTCAAGACCAAGTTTGAATCCACCATGCAGGCGTCCGACTGGCTTTCCAAACAACTCGTCGACCTGCAGATGAAGGTGGAGACTTCGCAGGAAAAGCTGGTTCGCTATCAGAAAGAACACGAAATTCTTGGGATCGACGAAAAGCAAAATATTACCACCGCGAAACTCGACGAACTTAACAAGGAACTAACCTCCGCCGAATCCGAGCGGATGCAGAGAGAAGCGGCCTATCGCCAGACTCAGTCCACCGACCCTGAAGCAGTCGCCGCCGCCATCAGTTCGGACTCCCCTGGCAACACAACTTCGGTCGGCTCAGGTCTGATTGATAAGCTACGCGAACAACAGGCCAGCCTCAAGATCCAGATCGCCGATCTCAGCACTCAGTTCGGTCCGGCCTATCCGAAGGTCCATCAACTCAATAACCAGCTGAAGGAAATCGACCGGCAGTTTCAGTCGGAGACCCGCAAGGCGGTGGATCACCTGCGGGGACAGTATCTGGCGGCGCTGCAACGCGAGAACATGCTGCACGACGCTTTCGAGAAACAGAAGCAGCGAGCGAATAAGCTCAACGAAAGCTCCATCGAATACAGTTTGCTCAAGCGCGACATGGAGACCAACCGGACGCTCTACGAGGGACTACTCGAGAAATTGAAGGAGGCAGGAGTCACCGCCGGACTGCGTTCCAACAACATCAAGGTATTGGACGCCGCCCGCGTTCCCAGCATGCCCATCGAACCGAACATTCCGCGCAATCTCTTGTTTGCTCTTGTGCTGGGGATTACTTCCGGGGTGGGTTTGGCTTTTCTGCTGGAGAACATGGACAACACCGTTCGGACGACAGAACAGGCTCAGGTGATCTCCGCTCTGCCCTCACTCGGCATGATCCCGCTCGGCTCCAAATCGCCCGCCGGTGGCCACAACGCCAAGCAATTGACGCTGGCCTCTTCCAAGGAAGCGGTTGAAATCGTTACCCAAGCGCGCCCGCAGTCACAAATGGCAGAGTCCTATCGCGCCCTGCGCACTTCGTTGCTGCTTTCTAGCCTGGGGGCCCCGCCCAAAGTCATCATGGTGACCAGCGCGCGTCCGCAAGAGGGTAAAACCACCACCGCCATTAACTCGGCCATTGTGCTTGCGCAAAAAGGTGTGAAGGTGCTGCTGGTGGACGCCGACCTGCGCCGTCCCAGCGTTCACAAAACCCTGGGCATGGGCCCACGCAGCGGCCTCAGCAACGTCCTGACAGGAAGCGCAACGCTGCAGCAGGCGATCGCTGCGTCGCCGGTGTTGCCCAATCTGTTCATCCTTCCCGCCGGAACTCCGCCGCCGAACCCCGCCGAACTGCTGGCCTCGACCAACATGAAGCAGGTTCTGGACGAATTGCGGGAACAATTTGATCACGTGGTGGTGGATACTCCGCCCACGCTCTCCGTCACGGACGCCGTCGTCTTGTCGCCCCGGGTCGACGCCATTATTCTCGTCATCCGTTCCGGTCAGACCACCAAGCAGGCCTTGCGGCGGGCGCGTGACATTCTGATGCAGGTCAATGCTCACGTCACCGGCGTCCTACTCAACGCGGTCGATCTCAGTTCGCCCGACTATTACTACTATTACGAGTATCAGGGCAAGTACACTCACTACTATCATGAAGAAGCTTCCGAAGCGCCGCCGGACGAACCAAAGCATCCGCAAGCGGCTTCCGGCGCGTGACGAAACGGCTTGCTGAGATTTCTTACGATGGTCCACTCGCTCGCAGGCCGCCAACGTTGGCTGTTCCCCGCCATCCTGATCCTGTTTGGCGGGCTCTACCTGCTCTTCGTGGGAGTCGAGTTTGCTGCCAGCCGCATGGCAGGTCGCGCCAATTTGGCTGACCTCGATCGGGCCGCGCGTCTTTCTCCCGGGAACGCCGATTTTCGGAACCAACTCGGGCGCTACTTCACGTTTGTCGCTCCCAACCCGCAGGCCGCTCTCGAGCATTATCAGTCCGCTGTCCGGCTGAATCCTCATCAGGCCAGTTACTGGCTCGACTTGGCCTCCGCACAACAGGTCGCCGGGAACCCCGCCGGACAGCTCGACGCCATCCAAAGTGCTCTGCACGCCGAACCCACCTCACCTCACGTCGCGTGGGATGCTGCCAACTTCTTTCTTGTGGCGGGGGACCAGGAGCGCGCCCTCCGCGAATTCCGCGTGGTGATTGAAAACGACATCTCGCTTGCGCCTGCGGCACTGCAATACTGCTGGCGCGTTCGTCCGGACGTCGATGCCCTTCTTCGCGAGGTCGTGCCACCTCGTCCCGACTCGCTCATCGCCTTTCTCAGTCTGCTGACGACGAAGAAGGAAACGGAAGGCACGATCAAAACCTGGGATCGTCTCGTCCAACTGCACGAGAGGTTTCAGTCTCGTTATCTGTTCGAATATGTGCGCTATCTGATCGAGGCGCGCCGTCCCGACGCGGCGATGGCCGCTTGGGAACAGGCCTCTGGCGTACTCGGTCTTTCCGGATACCTCCCGGCCCCAGATAACCTCGTCGTCAATCCAGATTTCAGCCTTGACATCCTGAACGCCGGCTTTGACTGGACCTACGTGAATCGCACCGGTGTTCGCCCGTTGCTCGATCCCACTGACTTCCGTGAAGGCCATCGTTCCCTGTCGATCACCTTCGAGGGTCCGGGGATCAATGACGCCGGGATCCAGCAGTTGATTCCGGTGCACGGCGGAACGAGCTACGATTTCTCCGCCTACTACAAGTCATCGGAATTCGAGGGCGCAGGAGGGCCCCAGATCGTACTCCGCGACGCCTACTCGGGAGCGCCGCTGTTCGCCAGCGACCCACTCACGGACGCCGACATCTGGAAAGAAGTACGATCGAAAGTTACCGTGCCGGGTTCCACGACTCTGCTTGCGTTGAACATTGAACGTTCCCCCGCTGGCCGCCCGATCCGCGGCAAGCTGTGGCTCGACAGCTTTGAACTCTCACCGGCCGCGGCCGCCAAGGAGAGCCCGTGAGTTCAGCATTGGCTTTCCAGCCCGAGACACCACGCGTGACCAAATCGGCGCGGCCCGTTCTATCCAGTTCCATGCTCCTGGCAGGCGCCGGCACAGTTTTGTTATCGGCGCCCCTCGCTTTGGGCGCCGTCGAGCCTTGGGCAATTCTTGCCTTGCAGGCGAGTGCTACGTTGCTGCTCTTGGCCTGGGGGTTTCGGCAGTGGGCGAATCGAGAAATTCAGATCCTCTCTCACCCACTCTACCGGCCGATGCTCGCCTTTGCTGCGTTGATCACGCTGCAGTGGCTCACGGGAATGACGGCCTATCGTCACGCGACCTATTCGCGTCTCCTCCTGTACCTCAGCTACGGGTTGCTGGTGTTCGTCGTCACGCAAACGCTGCGGCGCGCGTCACAACTCGACAAGTTCGCCTGGGTTCTCTGTGGCTACACGGCTCTGCTGGCGTCGTTTTCCTTGCTGCAAGGGCTTATTCCCAACGGCAAACTGTACGGCTTGTGGAAACCCGACTATGGCGGTCATGCCTACGGGCCGTATGTGAATCACAATCACTATGCTGGCCTCATGGAGATGCTCACCCCCTTTCTGCTGGTGCTGGCCGCAACCCACTTCACCTATGGGGCTCGCAAAATAGCTGTTGCCGTGATTGCGGCGGTCATGGCCGGAACCATTTTCCTGTGCGGATCGCGCGGCGGCATGCTCGCCTTTGCAGTGCAGGCGGTTCTCCTGGTTGTGCTTCTGCGGCCGCGGCAAGAAAACTGGAAACAGCACTTGCTGCTCGGAGCTGGTCTGGCAGCGATGATCGGCTGTCTGGTTTGGATCGGCGGCAATGAACTCACCCGCCGCCTCGCCAGTATTCACTCCGAAACTCAACAGGAACTCACTGGGGGTGTGCGCTTAGCCATGGATCGCGATTGCCTCCGGATGTGGCGCGAGAAACCGTTGTTCGGTTGGGGGCTGGGCACGTTTCCCGTGGTCTATCCGCAATTCCGCAGCTTCTACACCAACTTCTTCGTCAACCAGGCCCACAACGACTACCTGCAACTCCTGACCGAAACCGGGCTCGCCGGATTCGCAGTCGCGATCTGGTTTCTTGTGCTCACGTTCCGCCACGCCTGGGCCAAACTGGACCACTGGACCGAAAGTGCCGGCGGCTCGCTCACCGTGGCCGCCCTGCTCGGCTGCGTCGGCATCCTGGTTCACAGCTTTCTTGATTTCAACTTGCAGATCCCCGCCAATGCCGCCATGTTTTATGTCCTGTGCGCGATCGCGGCCTCCAATCCCCTGCAGGAATCACAGCGGCGCCGTTCCCGTCGCAACCATCGCCTGATCCTCGAGACCCAACCGGGACCTACCACCCCCTGACACAGGTCTCGTGCGATTCCCTCTTCCGCATGAAACCGTTTGCACCCGCTCGCCCTGTTTGTGCCCACCTCAGCGCATAACAAATCTGTTATCTATGAGTTACAATCACAACCTGTGGCACCCAAGCTGCATCTCTAGGGGTGAGGGTTCTTGGTGGCACCAGTGTTTCTGGGCAGGCTTCAATCCGGCTTCCTGCTGTTTGAAACGCAGCAGGGAGTGGTACGCGTTGAACTTTCCTTCTGGCAACGCGTTTATCTGCTTTGGACGTTTCGCAACTTTCGCCAGCTCTCCATTCCACTCCTGAACTCGCGCCAGCGCGCACTTGTTTACGCTCTCTTCCCCAACAACACCAGCGTCGCATCAAACTCGCGCGACCCGTTGCTGGTGATCGGGGTGGTCGAAGACTTCGTGCCGGCACCGGCGATGACGAGCGCTTCGCCGACCCAGAAAAGGGAACGACAGGAAGTAAAGAAGGCCGTAGCACCGCGCACGGAAATTGCGCCCTCGCCTAAGCCGACGCCCCGCCCTTGGCCCAGAATCGCATGGTCGAGGCTTGCAACCATCGTGGGCGTGCTATCTCTCTGCGTGGTTTCCGTGGCCGCATGGCATCGGATTCAGGGAGTGGGGGGCTCCCAGGCCCAGAGTCAACCTCGACTCGAGCGGAGCAACGCGACTGCGCCCAGTGCATCTGAGAAGCTCGCAGCGGTCGACCAGGCCGTCTCCGCTTTGCCGCCCAGTGCTAACTACAAAGGCGTTGTGCAATCGGCCCTGATTTCGGTGGAGAGAGGGGCATCTCGACCGGCGGTCAGCCAAGAGCGGACTTCCCTGCGCTTTCAGACTTTGCCTCCTGAACATGCACCCGACGGTATCCAGGCGTCGAGGCCGCCATTACGTTTCGTGTATCCCGTCTATCCCGCCGTCAACGCTCGCGGCGTAGTGGCGCTGACTGCGCAGGTCGATGCCGATGGAAAAGTACGCACGGTGCAAGTGCTCTCAGGCAACCGTGCGCTTGCTGCGGCTGCAGTCCGCGCGGTTCGCCAATGGCACTACCGTCCCTATCTGAAAGATGACCAGCCGGTCGCGACGGAAACTAACATCGTCATTTCATTTATCTCAGACGAGGCAATCTCGATGACCTTCCCACCTAGTCTCCCGGCTTCCCACTAGCTAATCGTGAAGTGAACTGCAGATCCCTGGCTCCGCTCAGGAAGACACTAGCCTTTGCCCAGGTTAGCGCGCAATAAACGGGCGCGAGCCTGGGGCACACAGTTTCACAGCGCTCCACCGAATGAATCAACCCCGGCTGCGGACTAGCCGACTTCCGCCATTTTCTCGTGCAGCAACTTCTGGACTAAATTCACCGCGCTGACCGCGTCCTTGGCGAATCCGTCGGCCCGGATCTCCTCGGACCACTGGCGCGTCACGGGCGCACCGCCGATGATCACTTTGACCTGCGGTCGCAGGCGCTCGCGATCGAACAGTTCAATCACGCTCTTCTGCCACTTCATGGTGGTCGTCAGCAGTGCCGAAACACCCACCACGTCCGCGCGCAAGTCGCGCGCAGCCGCCGCGAACCTCTCCGCTGAAACATCGACTCCCAGATCATGCACGGTGAAGCCGTTCGCCCCCAGCAACGTTCCCACCAGCGTCTTGCCAATCTCGTGAATGTCTCCTTTGGCTGTGCCCATGACAATCGTGCCGGCCGATGGCCGATCCGTGCCCAACCTCTTCAATTCCGGCTCCAGCACGGCCATGGCGGCCTTCATCGCCTCGGCCGCCGCCACCATGTCCGGCAGAAACAGTTGGTGCTGTGCGAATTGTTCTCCTACATGGCTCATCCCCGGCACGTAGCCATCGTGGATCGCGGCCAGTGGCCCGACTCCTTGCTGCACTGCGGTCTCCGCCAGATTGCGGGCCGTGTCGGGCGCGCCGTCGATAATGCTCTGACGCATGGCTTGGAACAGTTCTTCCGACATCGAACCACCTCGCGGATCATTCTCGCCTGCAGCATGAACGCCGCGCTGTGACACGGATCACAAGGCGCCGTCCGCAATTCACGAAAAACGGCCGATTTTCACGGGTCATACCGGGAGGTACCTACTTCCTACCGGTATTACTTCGGTAATCAGTACTTCTTCTGGGGTATTTTCCGTGATATAACCGCGATATAAGCTGCTCATTGGGCTCTGTGCTGGATTCTTGCGGTCATCTGGCCTTCCGTCCAAATTCCAGAGCCAAGAGTAGAGGAGGAGTCGTGTCCGAAGCGCGTACGGGAAAAAGATTTCCACTGCATTTGCCGATCAAGATTCATAAGGAAGATGCTGTCGGCGATACCAGCGGCGTGACCGGCGACCTCAGTGCTGCCGGCGTTTACATTCGCGCCGACGCTTCGCTCGAGGTCGGTTCGCCAGTCGAGTTTGAGATCACTCTGCCGCCCGAAGTCACCGGCGGCAAAGAAGACGTTGTCATTCAGTGCCGCGGCCGTGTTGTGCGGACCGATGAGCCCAGCACCGGCAGCGCCTCCGGCGACAATCGGGGCGTGGCTTGCGTGATTGATTCCTACGAATTCGTTCGTAACTCGTAACGGGAGTACGATTCCATGCTGAAGCTAATTCTGGCCGATAATCAAGCAATTTTCCGGGCGGGCATTGCCAAGGTGCTGGCCGTCGAAGACGAAATGCGCATCGTGGCTCAGGCGCAAACCTCCGAGCAGATGTTCATGGCGTTGGACAAGTTTCGCGCCGCGGTACTCGTCATCGCGGGCGGCTTCCACTCCGATTTCAACGCCGTCCTTTCTGCCGCGAACAAGAACAAGACTCGCGTGGTCGTACTCGCGGATACGGGCGAGAGCGCACAACGCTACATGGCCGCGGGCGCTCACGGCGTCGTCTATCGGAATGTCACCAGCCCAGCGCTGGTGGACTGCGTTCGCAGAATCGCCCGTGGCGAAAGCTGGGTGCAGGACATGGCTGTCCCCAGTGAACTCACCGAAAACGATATGGTTGGGCTGCGCGTCCGCGATCGCCTCACGGCGAAAGAACTGCGCATCGTCGCCCTCATTGTTCAGGGATACAAGAACAAGGAAATCGCCACCCAGCTCGGCACCACCGAGCAGGTCATCAAGAACTACCTGCGCAACGTCTACGACAAGATCGGCGTTTCCGACCGGCTGGAACTGGCGCTGTTCACCATTCACCACCGCATTCTGAACGAAGCCGCAGCTGCCACCGCCGCCGCCGCCGTTCCGCAACCGCCGCAAGGCGCGACCGTCACCAACTAAGATTGTTCGTGTGTAGGGCGGACAGTCCTGTCCGCTCTTTGTTCGTCTGGGGCGGACATTCGTGTCCGCCGCTCTGGCCGTTGAGCCTACCGAAAATTTTCCAGCAGCATGACGTGACTCTCTTCTTGTCCAGGCTGATCGAAAATCACTGATTTGCCGTCGCGTGTGGCTGTAACCCAGAACGGGGGCTTGTCAAGAACCGCGAGATGCCTCACACTGTGCGCGGAAAAATCATGAAAGCTGACCGTTGGAGTCTGATTCGAGCCCGTCGGCTCCACGTACAGGATGCCGTTCTCAACCAGGGTCCAGGCCGCCCAATCCAGCGGACGAATGCCCGGGTAAGCTGGCGTCTCGTAGCCGCCCCCGACCGGTACCCGCCAAATCTCCGGGAATTCGTATCGGTGTTTGGCATAGTAGAGATACGCGCCATCAGGCGATTCTTCCGCGGCAAATCCACCTTGTCTCGTGACCTGCACCGGAGAGCCACCCGATCTCAGGATCTTCCAGACTTGCCAGTCGCCCGACCGATCCGACGCAAAGTAAATCCACTTGCCATCGTGCGACCAACTTGGCCGTGGGTTGCTGAAATTGTCCTGGACCAGCGGCCGTGACGACCGGCCATCCGCGTCGATCAGGAAGACCGCTCTGGGGAATGTCCAAGCCCGTCCCAGGCCAACGTCGAAAACGATCTCCTTTCCGTCCGGGGACCACCGTGGTGCGCCGGCAGTGCCTACCGCCGTGAACTGAATAGGATTCTGCCCATTCCGGTCGCTCACCCAGATGTCCAAGCCTCCAGTACGATCCGACTGAAACGCCAGCTTCCTGCCATCGGGAGAAAGTTGTTGCCCGGCGTTCTCCCCGCTCATGGACGTGACCAAGGTCCGCGCCTTCTGCCCCGGCGGATACAGGTCCATCTGGTCGATACTGCGCGCGTTGCTGAGCCCGACGCACGCCAGCCGAAAACCGCCCTTTGCAATGGCTGGATTGCGGACGCCGATCCCCGCTTGCCGAACAAGAGTGGGTTCGCCACCAGCCGCCGGAATCCTCCATAGCTCATCACCACGACGCTCACCAAACTCGGGAACGGCAAAGATGATTGACTGACCATCCGGCGTCCATGCCGGAGAACCGAGTACCCGCATCGACGCCTGCGTGAGTCGCCGGCTCTCCCCGCCTGCCGCTGGCATGACCAAGAGGTTGCCCGCTCGTACGAAGGCGATCTGATTTCCATCCGGAGAAAATGCCGGCCCCCAGTCCTCATCAGGCGCTGCTGGTGCGGTGATCTGGTGAGCCGTCTGATTCCCACGCGAAAGCGTGAAGATGGCGGAAGTACCTTGTTTGTCTTTCTCAACGAAAGCGATGTTGTGGCCATCGGGCGACCAATCCAGTTCGGCGTGGCCGGGGACCAGGCTGCCCGAATATATCTTGCGCACTTCTCCACCGGTAGCGGGAACCTCATAGATTGTCCGCTGCTGGTCGGACAACCGCGAGAACGCCACGGACTGACCATTTGGCGACCATACCGGACAACAGTCGCCGCTGCTGTTTGTGAGCTGAATCAATTCCTCGCCGCCCACGTGCTTGACCCAGATCCCTGAGTCGCCAGGCACAAAACTTTCCCTGCGAAATGCGACTCGATTGCCATCGGGCGAAAATGCAGGGTTGTCGGTGCCGTCAGAGAGCTCCGTGAGAGGGGCAAGAGAGCCCGGAGTTGCCGATTCCCTGGCATGGGTTTCCGCTCGTTCGCTGTGGGAACGCAGCATGTCGAAGATGCCGATATTCACCAGGAACCACACAACCAGGATTACCGCCAGCCCTGGCAGCCCTCGTCGCAACCACCAAGGTTTCTCATTGGGTGGATTGGCGATGATGTCGAAGGTAGGAATGACTGCGGAGGGCCCGGCCTCAGGAACCCGCGTTGCCGGGGGCTCATCAGGCGCAAGGGTCTGTGATTGCGATCCGGCATCCCCTGATGGGGAAGCAGTCAACCTCTTCGCCGACCCTGGCGTCGTGCTCTCGACCGCGGCAATGAACCGATAGCCGCGCCGCGGCAGAGTCTCAATATATTTCGGGTCACCGGCGGAATCGCAAAGCGCATCGCGCAGTTTATTGACCGCCGCGTTCAGGCCGTGATTGAAGTCAACGAAGGTGTCGCCCGGCCACAGCTGGGTTCGGAGTTCCTCTCGTGTCACGAGTTGGTCGGGACGCTTTACCAGCACAGCCAGGATTTCAAAGGGCTGGCCTACCAGCTTCACCCTTGTACCGTGTTTCCAGAGCTCGTGCGTATGGAGGTCGACCTCGTAGGCGCCAAAGCGCAGTCGATCGGAGCCGTTGATCTCCATCATTTTGAGCCCCACGCTCACACGAGTCTACACGTCCGCCGCTCGCAGAGGTTCCATAAACCCACTTTGAATGAATATTTTAGCCGATGATGTTCGAAGTGCGAAGAAATGAGACTGCTTGCATTGTGGTATTTCGCGTTCAAAGGCAGCTTTGCTCCCATCGAGCCCGGATTCCAAAAAAACCTGCCGGGTTGGAGGTGGCTTATGACAAAGAACGAATCGAATATCGTACTTGCAAACAAAATCGCTGGCCGCATTAGCCTCGCCATCCTGGCAGTCTTCCTGTGGATGGCAAGTTCACGTCCAGCCTTGGCAGTCGACCATGCAACGAACGCAGGACTAGACCAGTGCAGTTTGGCGATCGTCACCAGACAGCCGGTCGGCTCCGTCCGGATCTGCGATCCGAAAACGGTTCGTAGCCTGGCACAACACGGACAGGTTTTCGAACAGAACCAGATGGGGATGGTATCCATGCTGGTCGTCGGACCGGGCTACGATCCGGCACAGGCCCTCAAATGGTTTGAGCAGGCAGCCCGCAAAGGCTATGCCCCGGCTCAAGTGAACTTGGCGGTGATGTATATCAATGGGTGGGGCACGCAAACCAACTACGGCACGGCCTTGCACTGGCTCCACGAGGCGGCCAACCAGAACTACGCACGTGCGGACTACAACCTGGGGATTCTCTATCAACAGGGACAGGGCGTCACCAAGGATCCAGCCGAAGCCCTCCGCTATTTCCGCAAGGGGGCCGAGGCGGGAGACACGGGCGCCCAGACCAATCTCGGGTACTTCTACGACCGGGGTCTCGGGGTTCCACGGAATCTTCAAACCGCAGCCGACTGGTACCGCAAAGCGGCGGATGCCGGCGTAGCACTGGCCCAAAACAATCTAGCCGATCTCTATCTGCGTGGGGAGGGCGTCCCGCAAGACGACGCTGCGGCCTTTCGACTCTTCCAGCAGGCTGCATCGCAAGGACAAACCGGGGCCCGCATCAAACTCGGATACATGTATTCGGCCGGAAGGGGCACTCCGAAGGATCTGGCAACCGCTTACACATGGATTACCGCCGCCACCATTGCTGGGGACGCTCGGGGCCGCGACCTGCTGCGCTCAATCGAGTCTCAGCTCACACCCGCCCAGATCGCGGAAGGCCATGAACGCGCTAAGAAGCTGAACGCCGAGGGCGCATTCACGGTTTTGGCGCGCGCGCTCCAGCCCTGACGCAGTGTGGGGCGGACGCTCTTTGTCCGCCCCGCTTGCTTTGACTGACTGAGAAACTCCGATCTCTAACTTGCTGCGCGGAGGACGATATTGCTGTACGTCTTGCGGGCAGAGCCCCGACCCTCGTTCTTCCGCCGACTAATCGCATGCACGTAGCGGTGCGCATTGACTTATCCCAAAGTATCCCGCACAATCCTTCCGTTCAGCGGGCCCATGAAAGAGAGGCCGCAATGAAGCTCACGAAAATTCTCGTTTATGGCTTGCCGGTGGCCGCGGTGATCGGCGTTTTGGGTTTCTATCCTCTTATTCCGAGACTGCTTATTCCGAGACTGCTCAAAACAGTCCGTGTGCCTATAACCGCCTCCTGCAAGGTGCCCAGCACAACTCCCGATCCAGTGGTGTCAAAGGGCGATTGCGTAGACTGGATTCCTCCCGACTCTTTGCCGTACAAGGTTGACTTCTCGCAATCACCAAACGGGTCTCCATTTCGTTCGACCGAGGTGAATGCCGGATTTTGTCAGCCAGTGGACCCACCCCAGGCTTGCAACTCGCCAAGCACATGGTCATCACAGAAGTGCTACTTTCCATATCGGTTGAAAAAGATGGGTACTCTGTGTCCTGACCCCGGTGTTCGCGTGGTTCCTCCATCTAAAGTCTCATTGTTCTTCTGGCTAGAGCTGAAGCTCCATTTTAGGGATGCCCCTCAGTGAGCTCTAACTGAGCGCGGAGGCATTGACTTATCCCATCGCATCCCAGACAATCCTCCCATTCAATGAACCAACGAGGGAGAGGACACCGTGAAGCTCTCGAAAATTATCGGCTACAGCCTGACGGCGGTCGTGGTGCTCGGCGTTTTGGGTTGGGTTCCCTTAGTTTCGACTTCGATCACACCTCCGACGATCCATATCGACGCTAAATGTCAGACAGATAACCCTCACCCCTGCAAATGTGATCCGGCCTCAGTCTGTGTGAATATAAACACTCCGGTCTCGTGGGCCCCACCTCCCAATTCGAATCACATATACCATGCTGACTTTGGGCCTAAAGCGCCATACAACACAGGCACCACCTCAGTTCTGGCTGGCACCTCAGGCCCAAAAATAACGGGGGGGACCGCCTGCCCGAATCCGAAAACCGAATGCGATCCGACCTGCTACTTTCACTACGACGTAATAAAAGACACCCTTCCTTCACCACAGTGTTCCGACCCTGGAGTTCGCGTGGTTCCCCCGTCTAAGGTCTCGTTCGTTCGCTGGTTATATCATCTTGTCTTCACCCATGCGTAGGGTTCGAGAAGTGCGGCGCCGACGATCGAGAATTCAGCCTGCTGGCTCTGCTGTTCAATGCAAGAGATCTTTTTTTCAGACGCTCGCCATCTTCTGAAACGAAGCATCATCTTTCAAGTGATCGAAATCCGGTGTAGCGCGAATCACCGTCCGCGAATACCCGGCGGCGATCGACTTAGCCAGAAAATCCAGCGTCTTCTGTGTGTCCCCGAAATGGTTGTAGAGGATGGCGGCGCGAAACAATACATCGGGATCGGTCGGCGCAATCTCCAGAGCCCGTGCCAGTTGCTCTTTCGCGGGACGCTCCTGGTCGAGCATCGCGAAGTAGTCCGCACTGAAAGCAAGGGTGTAGGCGTCCCTTGGATTGACTTCCAGCCGCGCTCTCGCCAGGTCAATTGCCTTCTGATATGCGGCTTTCGCTTCCGCATGGCGAGTCGGAATCTGAAACAGCGTGTCACCCAGGTTGCCCCAGTTCTGCCAGTCGGTAGGATCGATCTTCAAGGCCTGCTGCAAGTTGTCCGCCGAGTCCGGGTAGCGACGCATGTAGAAATAAACCGCTCCCAGATCTCCATACGCTATGAAACTAGGCCGCAATGCGATCGAATGCGTTAAGGCTTCCATCGCTTCCGGATACTGCCCGAGTTGGGAATAGACCGCGCCCAAGTTTAAATAGCCAGTGTAGTTTAGCGGCGCAAGTTCGATGGCTCGCTTGAACATCCCCGCCGCGTCAAGATAGCGGGCCTGACCGAAGTAAAACGTTCCGAACGCGCTGTACACGCCCCAGTAGTTCGGCCGGAGCGAGACCGCCCTGCGGTAGGCATCTTCCGCCGCTGATGCCTTGCCAAGTTTCTGATAAGCGGCGGCCAGCGAGCGCAAGGTCTCGTCGCTGTTGTGATCCAAGTCAAGCGAACGCTGAAATTCTTTTACCGCATCCTCGTAGTGTCCGGTGGAGACAAACACATTCCCCCGACAACTGTGTCCCTCCGCCAGCTGCGGGGTGATGGCCAGCGCGTGCTCGCACTGGGCTTTTGCCTTGTCGATCCAGTCATTGCTTCGATTCTTCCAGAGATAACCACTGTTGTAAGCCATCCCCATGGCGGCGTATGCGGGCGCATAGTTGTTATCTACCTCAACCGCACGCTGAAACTCAGCGATGGCGCGTTCTATGTTGTCCGAAGTCCGGTAATCCTCCCAGTACCCAAGCCCGCGCAGGTAAAAATCGTAGGCGGCGGGCCGGGTATCGGGGTGCGACGCGAGAGCCGCTCGCTTGGCTTCTCCCACGGTCACGGGCAACATGGCCAGAACCTGCTCGACCAGCGCATCCTGCAACTTGAACATGTCGTCGCCAGAACCCGTCACCGTGCGCGCCGCCAACTGCAGGTGGGTACGCGAATCGACCAGGCTGCATGTGATTCGTATCTGCTTCCCGGACTGCTGCAGACTTCCTTCCATGACCAGATCCGTGCCAAACTCGCGCCGTGCCTGATCCGCCGTCTTGACGCCCTGGGCGACCAGGTCGCGGGTTGAGACCAATTGCAAATGACCGTCATCGCTGGCTTGCACGAGTTTGGCGGTCACCGTTTCGCTCAACCCCACTCCCAGGGCATTCGCGGGAGCATCGTTCGTCACTGACTCGAACGGCAGCACCGCCATAACCCGCTGCTCGACTACGGGCGGCTTGTCGCGGCCAGACATCCACCAAAGCCCGATGCTCAGGCCGACCAACGCTACCGTTGCGACTGCATACTGCCACCAGTGCCGCCGTCTCTCTGGCTGGGCGTAGACCGGCAACGTTCCGGTCTCCAGACTGTGGAGATCAATGCGCAGGTCTCCTGCCGACTGATACCTCTCTGCCGGGTCCTTTTGCAGCGCCCGCAGAATGACTCTCTCCAGCCCGTCACTGATCTTCGGATTCAACGTCCTCGGCGGCGCCGGGGTCTGGTCAAGGATGGCGGCAACCAGCGGTGGCCCGGTCAAATCCCCGAACAGCATCTTCCCTGTACTCATCTCGTACAGGACGGCGCCTGCTGACCAGATGTCAGCACGGGCATCCGGCTTATGCCCCTTAATTTGTTCCGGCGACATATAAGGTAGGGTTCCTGCATTGTCGAAGGACTCGGTGAGCGGGACGGTCGCTGTAGTCGCGGCTTCAGCTTGCAGCAAGAACGCCAGCCCGAAATCGAGGATCTTCAGCCGCCCATCGGGCGTGATGCGCAAGTTTGCCGGCTTCAGATCGCGATGAATCACGCCCTGGCGGTGCGCATTCTCCAGTCCTGAGGCGAGTTGCCTGCCAAGATGGAGTACTTCACCCTCCGGGAGCGCACGTCCCGCGATCCTGGCGCTGAGCGTGAGGCCCGGAACATATTCGGTGATCAGATAATCGATCCCTTGATCACTGCCAAAATCGAACGCCATGGCGACGTTGGGATCGGTGATGCGCGCCAAGCTTAACGCCTCGCGGCGAAACTGGCGGCGCAAAGGCTCGCTGAACAGTCTCAACTGGGGCAGTGTTTTGAGCGCCACATCGCGGTGCAGTTGCTCATCATGTGCCCGGAAAACGACTCCCATACCGCCGGAACCAACCAGTTCGACAATGCGGTAGTGACCCAACATCTGGCCAATCGCTGGCGTATTCACCATAGGTCAGCCCGGATACTAGGATGGCAACAGCCGAAGGTCAACCGGCCAAGAAGAGAAATTGGGAAAAACGACAATCTTTGCCAATATAGAAGCGCGGGCAATAATGCCCGCACTTCATGCCCACAAATGGAGAGCCGGGCCCTTCACCATTATGGCCCGAGACTATAGCACGCTCTGACAACATCGCGGATAGTAAGATACTGAGGCCTTTAGAAGTTACGACTGCCGCGCCGGAGACATGAACCACGATGAAATCTCTTTATTTCGTGCTCGTAGGCCTGATCGTCGCATGGGCGATGCCAGGTGCGGCTGCCAATCCCGCGGACGCGATAGACGAATACGTGCGCTCGGAAATGGAGAGACAGCACATACCCGGGCTGGCCCTCCTTGTCTCGCGCGATGGCCAACCTGTGCGTGCACAAGGGTATGGTCTAGCCAACGTGGAACTGCAGGTTCCAGTCAGGCCGGAGAGCATTTTTCAGTCCGGCTCGGTGGGCAAACAATTCACCGCGACTGCGGCAATAATGCTGGTCGAAGAAGGCAAGATTGCGCTGGAGGATCCGCTCACCAAGTACTTTCCGGATGCGCCCGCCACCTGGCAGAAGGTCACGGTCCGCGAACTTCTCAGTCACACCGCGGGCTTCACGGATTATCCGAAGGGATTCGATTTCCGCAAGGACTACACCGAGGCAGAACTAATAAAGATCGTCGAAGGTATTCCACTGGCGTTCGTTCCCGGGACAAAATGGAGCTACAGCAATCTCGGATACCTGACTTTGGGGATCTTGATCCACCGGGTGACGGGCGAGTTTTATGGCGACTTCTTGCGGGAACGCATTTTTCAGCCTCTGGGGATGAAGACGACACGCATCATCAGCGAAGCCGACATCGTTCCCAATCGCTGTGCCGGATACCGGCTGGTAAAAGGCGATCTCAAAAACCAGGAGTGGGTGTCGCCTACGCTCAACACGACCGCGGATGGCAGCCTGTATTTCTCGATTCTCGATCTGGCCAGGTGGGACGCGGCGCTTTACACCGAAAGACTTGTTAAGCGATCGACGCTCGAACAGATGTGGACCGTGGCGAAGCTCACCGACGGCCAGCCTAATTCCGGCCACTACGGATTTGCCTGGTTCATCGAAGACAAGAACGGACATCACGTTGTGGAGCACGAAGGAGCGTGGCAGGGGTTTGTGACGCAAATCTCGCGCTACGTGGATGACAAGCTTACGGTCGTCGTTTTGACGAATCTCGAAGGAGCAAAGCCGGGAGTGATTGCCGATCACGTCGCGGAGATTTACCTGTCGGAAAAGGCGAAATAAAACTCCGTAGAGACGTCGCTTGCCGCGTCTCCGAGAGGAGTGAGACGGGGCAAGCCTCGTCTCAGACAATCTTCTCGCCCACGCTCTTGGCTTGCGTGAAGAGGTACAGATAATCCGGGCCGCCGGATTTCGAGTCGGTGCCGGACATGTTGAAGCCACCAAACGGATGCGCTCCGACCATGGCGCCGGTGCACTTGCGGTTTAGGTACAGGTTGCCGACGTGGAACTCGCGCACCGCGCGATCCAGTTTCTCGCGCGAACTTGAATAGACGGCGCCGGTCAGGCCGAACTCGGTGTCGTTGGCGATTTCGAGCGCGTGATCGAAGTTCCGCGACTTGATCACGACCAGCACGGGTCCAAAGATTTCTTCCTGCTCAAGTTTCGACTTCGCTGGGATGTCGGCAATCACGGTCGGCTGGATGAAATAGCCTTCCCCCGCACTAGTGGCGCGCCCGCCGCCGGTGATGAGGCGTCCGTCTTTCTTGCCAATCTCGATGTAGCGCAGGATGTCGTTCATCGAGCCTTCGTTGATGACCGCCGCCATGTTCGGGTTCATCGTTGGATCACCGACCGTGATGCGCTCGGTGCGGGCTTTCAGTTTCTCGAGAAATTTGTCGTAGACGCGCTCGTCGACGATGGCCCGCGAGCAGGCTGAACATTTCTGGCCCTGGAAGCCGAAAGCGGCCTGGGCCACTCCTTCGACAGCGGAATCGATATCGGCGTCAGCATCGACGACGATGGCATCTTTGCCGCCCATTTCAAGGATGGTGCGCTTGATCCAAAGCTGGCCGGGTTGCTGCTGCGCGGCCGTCTGGTTGATGTGGAGTCCGACTTCGCGCGATCCGGTGAAGGCGATGTAGCGGGTCTTTGGATGAGCGACCAGGGCATCGCCGAAGCTGGCGCCGCCGCCGGGACAGAAATTCACGACGCCCTCGGGCATCCCGCATTCCTCAAGCAGCTCGACGAACTTGGCGGCGATGGTCGGAGAATCGCTCGACGGTTTCAGCACCACTGTGTTGCCGCTCACGATTGAGGCCAGCGTCATGCCGGCCATGATGGCGCACGGAAAGTTCCAGGGCGGAATCACGACGCCCACACCGAGCGGAATGTAGGTCAGGCTGTCGCGCTCGCCCGGCAACTGCACCGGAGCTTCCGCCTTGGCGAAGCGCAGCGCCTCGCGGGCATAGAACTCGCAGAAATCGATCGTCTCAGAGATGTCGGCATCGGCTTCGAACCAGTTCTTCGAAACTTCGAACACCAGCCAGGCCATGAATTCCAGCTTGCGCTCGCGCATTACATCGCCCACGCGAAACAAAAGCGAGGCACGCTCCTCCACCGAAGTGTTTCTCCAGCTTTCGAAGGCTTTGAGCGCGGCGTTTACGGCGGGCTCAACGTGATCTCTGCCAGCCTTCTGATGCACGCCGACCACCTCCGAAGGTTTGGCCGGATTGATGGAACGGATCTTGTCCGCAGTCTTGACGCGCTTGCCGCCGATAATCAGGTCATATTCGCGGCCGAGTTGTCCGCGAACTTTTTCCAGCGCGGTGCGCATCCGGCGCACATTTTCTTCCTTGCTGAAATCGACAAACGGCTCGTTCTTGAACGCACCTTCATGCAGGCGGACTTGCAGACGCGGCGGGGCTTCCATGGTGGCCATAGGAGATCCTTTCCGGGATGAGAAGTTGAGCGCGGATATTCGCGACTCTTGATTTTACACCGGCTTGAGGAGGCTGGCAGGCTGTGGGAAGCCACTCCGCTCCGCGGCCTGACATGAGCGGCTCATTGGGCCCTTGACTCCGTGTGATACATCATGGTATATATCATGGCCAGGAGATTCCGATGCCGCGCACAGCCAAGCTCTTTTTCAATGGCCGAAGTCAGGCGGTACGTTTGCCTGCCGACTTTCGTTTTGAAGGCAGCGAGGTCTTTATCCGGCAAGACCAAATTACCGGAGACGTGGTTTTGTCGCGGCGTCCGGAATCATGGGACAGCTTTTTCAAACTCCGGCAAGAAGCAAATGTTCCGGATGAGTTCATGGCCGACCGTCAGGATGAAGCCCCGCAGAAACGCGAGCTATTCTAATGGCGGTCCGCTACCTGCTTGACACCAATATCGCGAGTTGCATTATCAAGGGGAACAGCCCGGCGGTCGACCGTCGTTTGGTGAAAGTTGCCATGGCGCAGCTCGCCGTATCCGCGGTCACGGAAGGGGAATTGCGCTTCGGAGCGGCGCGGCTTCCTCATGCTGCGCGCTTGCACAACCTAATCGAGGACTTCTTTCTGCGCGTGGCGGTCCTGCCCTGGGATTCCGCTGCAGCCCAACACTACGGCCGCCTTCGAGCCACTCTGGAACGCGAGGGTCAGCCCATGGGAAACCTCGATGCCATGATCGGCGCTCACGCGCTTGCGCTGGACGCGGTCCTCGTCACCAACGATCATGCATTTGCCCGCATTAAGAAACTGAAAATCGCCGACTGGACGAAAGAGCCGCACCGATGAGCAAGACCAAACCTACGAAGCTTGGGCCACCGAGTGGCAGACTTCAGAACCTTTGGCCAGAAAACAGCGCAGGGCGAGCCTCAAGTCAACTTTTTGAATTCCGTGGCAATGGCTCGAATCGACTTGTCACACTCTCCGCAGAGGACGCGAAAATGAGCTCTGTAGGTTCCGTACTCGGCAAGGGCTTCTTGCTTGATTTTCGCCACAGACTCCTTTCCTGAAGCGTGTCCTTTTAGCTTAGTTCGCAGATCGTGTGTTCTTCTCAGGGACGTCACAATTCGCTTTGCCTCATCCTCTGCAAAACCAAGCGCAATAAAACACTCCTCTACAAGCGTTAGAGACGCAAACTTCGGATCTGGATTTCTGCCAAGCATCGACGCCTTGCTTCTAAGCCACTTGCTCTCGAATCCCTCGACAATCATTTGGTCGAGCTGTAGCAGTTCGGTTGCCCATTCGTCAGGAGAAAAGGTCGCTGGGTAATGCACTCGATCGATCGACTCCGCAGAACGGAGGGTCCACCATGGAACTTTCTCGGTGTGCAATGTGCGAACTGAATCTTTGAGGCTTTCGAGCGGATCGTATAGCGGTTCCCAACTTCCCTCAAAATCTCGCAAGTATGCGCGCTTCGATATTGTTCCTTTTGGTGTCTCGTTATAGGACTTCCAATAAAGCTGTTCTTCGTAAGGTAGATTCCTCAAATAGACGAGATAGGTATGCACCTGACCGGCTTCGTTAATATCATAGTTTTGAAGATGCCATGCGCCACGGCAGGATATTGAATTTTCTTCAAGGCGATATTTCTCGGAATCAGCTTTGTATTTGGAAAGGACCTCCGGCCTAAAAAATGCTGGACTCAGTTCGAACGGCAAGCCAGACTCGGTGAAATAATTGGCTGTTTTTCCCGGCGCGCAAGAGATTTCCTTCACGACATTGTTTTTCCAGTCGTGGGCGATGAAAGACTCGTACTCCCGCTTTTCACTGGAGGGACGCCAGAAATCTCTGGCGATTGATTCTTTCGACATCGATGAAGACACGATCTGGCACCCCCGCATATAGCTTGCATGTCCTGGCTCGACGTGCGTGCGATAGAACAGGTCGCCTTCCTTCGTGAGCTGCACCTCATGGCTGTTCCGCCACCCGCCAAAATGTGACAGCTGAAAGCGCGTAAAGTCAAAAGTGCGAGCAATCGCCGAGTCCGTCAGGGCAAGATATCTATCAAGAACATCGCGCCTGAATGTGATCACAGTCCCGCCAAACAGGCCCCCCTTTGCAGATATTTCAATAACGCGAATAACATCCTCGATATCGCCGTGCTTGTTAAAGCGACAATAGGCACTTCTCTCCGGAAGGAAGTGGATCTCAGAGATATGGAGGAATTTCTGCAGGATCTCGTGGTAGTGTTCTTCGCCGAGACGCCCCTCAAACCGTCGTGCGAAGACAAGCTGTTCACCTTTGTCGAGAGTCGAGCTTCCAGTACCGTTGAGGGGCGGCGATATAGAAACCGACGGCTGCGGCAAGGAAGCAAAGACGACTCCCCAACCTGAATCGGCACCGCAATTCCAGGACAGGAGATCTTCGATGTTGGGCGGATCTACAGCGGAAACGGGAACGAGTACGGCATGGATGTAGGTGTGCTGCATGGTTGCGTACACGACGAATTCATCGTCCTGCACATTTCCTTTGAGAAACGCGAGGGCGTCCGCCATCTCCAACCAAGCATCGAAGGATGCCTTCTCTGAAGGAGGCCGCGCTATGTGCTCCAGCGTACTCACCACGTCGGTCATGAGTTTACATATACATGAGTTCGCAAAATCCCCACCCTAACGTCGCAAAAAGCTCGACGTTAGGATGGGGCACCCTCGTGCTGTGCCACCCCGGATTCAGCGTCGCACAGTGGCCCCGACTTCCACCGGCTCCGGCTCCAGCTTTGCCGTGAAGTGCCGCAGGAAGGGAGCTTCGTAGCTGAGCTTCATGCTGTGAATCTGCTCGCGCTTCTTCCAGACCTCGAGGATGACCTCCACTACGTAGTCTATGTGGCTCTGCGTGTACACGCGGCGTGGAATGGCGAGGCGCACCAGATCCATCTTGGCCGCCGCTCCGAACATCAGCGTACCGATTTCGACCGAGCGGATGCCGCCTTCGAGATAGAGTTCATTAGCCAACGCGACCCCGGGAAAGTGATCTGGCGGAATGTGCGGCAGAAAGGCGCGCGCGTCAATGTAGATCGCGTGGCCGCCCGGCGGCTGCACGATCGGCACGCCCTGCTCGGCAATGTGGTTGCCAAGATAAGCGGTTGAGGCGATGCGGTATTCCAGGTAGTCCTCGTGCAACGCTTCCTGTATGCCGACGGCGACGGCTTCCAGATCGCGCCCCGCGAGACCGCCGTAGGTCGGGTAGCCCTCGGTGAGGATGAGCAGGTTCTTCTCCTGCTGCGCCAGCAGATCGTCGTTGGTGCAAAGAAATCCGCCAATGTTCGCCATGCCGTCTTTCTTGGCTGACATCGTGCACCCGTCGCCGTAGCTGAACATTTCCCGCGCGATCTCTTTCGGCGCTCTCTTCTCATAGCCTTGTTCGCGGATCTTGATGAAGTAGGAGTTCTCCGCAAAGCGGCAGGCATCGAAATAGAGCGGGATGCGGTGCTTCCGGCAAACTGCACTCACGGCTTTGACGTTCTCCATCGACACCGGCTGGCCGCCGCCGGAGTTATTGGTCACGGTCAGCATGACCAGAGGCACGCGCTCGCGACCGGCGTTTTGAATCAAGGTCTCGAGCGCCGCGACGTCCATGTTGCCCTTGAAGGGATGCTTCAGGCTGGGCTGGCGGCCCTCGGGAATGACGAGATCGACTGCCTCCGCGCCGACAAACTCCACGTTGGCCCGCGTGGTGTCGAAGTGCGTGTTGTTGGGGACGACATCGCCCTTCTTGCACATCACGCTGAACAGGATGCGCTCCGCCGCCCGTCCCTGGTGAGTCGGGATCACGTGCCTGTAGCCGAAGATGTCCTGCACGGACCCGCGGAACTGCTCGAAGCTGCGGCTGCCCGCATAACTCTCATCGCCCTCCATCATGGCCGCCCACTGATGCGTGGACATCGCGCCAGTGCCGGAGTCGGTGAGCAGGTCGATGAGGACATCGTCCGCGGGCAGGAGAAAGAGGTTGTAGTACGCGGCGCGCAGCAGTTGCTCGCGCTGAGGGCGGGTCGTCCAGCGAATGGGTTCGACGCTTTTGATGCGGAACGGTTCGATGATTGTGCGGGGCATGGATGAGTACACCTCATTTTATGTCACAACGGTGCGCTGAGGATGTCAGTGACCGGGGTCACGGGGTGGGTGTCAGGGGTCGGCGCAAGCCGCCTGCCTGGTTGCACACGCATTTGGAGAGACCCCTGAGCGTGTCCCACCCTAACGTCGCAAGAAACACGACGTTAGAGTGGGGCACCCAGTTACGGCACGTTCACCGAGTCACGGCGCTCTGCGGGAACGTAGTTCACTGCCGCGGTGCGCTCCAGTTTGTCCCAGGCAAAGGGACGGCCCTGGATGGCGCGCTTCAGGGTCCGAAACAGAACGATTGAAAACACCTGGCGATAGGCGAAGCGCTGCAGCCAGACCTGGCTGAGCAGCCAGCCATCCTCGCGCGCTTCGGGCTGGCGGCGCTCCAAAGCGAATGCAAGGGCCGAGGCGAGAAAGTCAATCACCAGGAATGCCACGAAGAAAATCAGCAGACGTTGGAAGCTGGCTGGGTCGGTTGATTCTGGATGGAAATACTTTTGGACGAAGTACCAGATGGCGCCCACCCCAAACATGAGATCGATGAAAGGTGAAACGAGCGGCAACAAGATCTGGAAGATGAGGATGTTGGGCAGCGCAACAAATCCCAGAGCCCCTTTGCGGGCAAACACGTCGCTGTGTTTCCAGACTGCCTGAAGGATTCCAAATGACCAGCGGAACCGCTGGCGCATCAGCGCATTCGCATTCGTCGGAGCTTCGGTGAACGCCAGGGCAAGGTCTTCATACTCCACCCGATATCCGTTGCGCAGAAGCGCCATCGTCAGGTCGGCGTCCTCAGCTACCGTATCCACGTGGTAGCCGCCGGCTTCGCGCACCGCTTCCACGCGCCACGCTCCGATCGCACCCGGCACAACACTCACGGCGCCCATGGTATTGAGCGCGCGCCGTTCGAAATTCTGGCTGGTGATGTACTCCAGCGCCTGCCAGCGCGTCCACAGGTTCACGCGATTGCCAACCTTGGCGTTGCCGGCGATCGCAGCTACTTTCGGATTCAGGAAGTGCGGCACCATGCGAGAGATGGCATCCGGGGCAATGATGGTATCGGCGTCGATGCCGACGAACAACTCCGCGTCGCCAATGTGGTTCAGTCCGAAATTGAGGGCTTCCGCCTTGCCACCGTTTGATTTGGTGAGAATCAAGACTCGCCCAGCCGCTTCCTCCGCGGCAAATGCCCTGCGTGCCACTTCCAGAGTGCGATCCCCGGAACCATCGTCGATGACGATCACACGCAAGTTCGGATAGTCGGAATCGAGCGCACCCTGAATCGTGCGTTCGATCACCTTTTCTTCGTTGTAGGCCGGAATCAGCACAGCTACATTCGGCCGATAGACTGCGATCTGATCGGGTGTGCCAAACACGTGCGAACGCAGGCGATCATAAATTGCCAGCACGCCGATCGAGACCAGACGTCCGGTCATCAGAATGTCACCCAGGAAAAAGATGACCGTGATGCCGGTCATGGTCGCGCCGAACATCCCGAAGTTGATCCAATTCAGCCAAGCCGACCAATACTCGTTGGCTGGGAGCGGCGGCATCACATCCGCTTTCTTTTTACCCAGCAATTCATAGACCGGGACAAACTCGAACCCGCGTGCCCGAGCCCCATCAATGATCAGGGGAAGAGCCTCTAACGTTCGTTCGCGCCGGCCGCCGCCGTCGTGCAGCAGGATGATGTTGCCGCACTTCTGGTCGTATTGCTGGCAGGGAGGCAGGTGGCCCAGTACCCCCGCAGCGATCTCCTGCGGGGTGAGCGGCGGCACATCGCTCCAGTCTCTCGGATCGATCTTATTCCCGATCGTGATATAGCCCAAGCTTTGTGTGAGTTCCAGCGGACGTACCTGGTCCTCGGTGTCAGGCTCTTGGTCGACCGAATAGGGCGGACGAAACAACAAGGTGCGAATCCCCAGCCGGCTCGCGAAGAGCTGTTCGGTCAGGTTTAATTCCACCCGCAGGTAACCGAATCCAATCGTGCTGATATCGGGATGCGTGAAGGTATGGTTCCCGATTTCATGCCCTTCATCATAGATGCGCTTGGTCAGACCACTGAATTTCTCCGCCTGGATTCCGATCAAAAAAAATGTTGCCGGCGCATGCTCCCGTTTGAGGATGTCGAGAATCTTCGGTGTCCACTGCGGGTCGGGACCGTCGTCGAACGTAAGCGCGAGTTGATTCTTGCTGGCCCCATAGCGCGCGACGCGGTACGGTTCGGGCAGTTCCTTGAACGTCTCGTCATTGATCAGGCCGGTCGCGGAATCGATGGAGAGATCGCGCTCTCCATTGGCGGGCTTTGCTTCAATGCGCAGAATCTCGCCCTGGCCCTCCATGTCCACATCCTGCCCGGGAAGGACGTCGCGCAGTTTGTCGGGTGCATTCGGCTCACCCGGCACATCCCATACCCGCCACAAGGACCGATCTTCAGCCCCAAGCCTCCACAGAGCGAAGGCGTGAATTCCAAGAGTCTGAGCAGTTCGCATCTCGTTGAGCGCGGTCACCGCATCCAGTAACCACACATCATGGCGGAGATTTTGTTCATCGCGATAGCTGAAGTGCGGATTCAGTGCGTCGCCATCGAAGTCGATGTCTTCTTCCGAATCCCGCGACCCGATCCACGCATCCTGCACCGATACGTTTTTATCGGCCACGCCCGGCGGCAGCTTACCCTTCTTCGGCCTCTCCGCCCAGTCGTAACCGTAGTTCCCGATCGCACAAATCAATTTCGCTTTTGGAATCTCCTTGAGGGCCGCCTCGAGGTTTGACGTGAACCACTCTTGCGAGGCCACCGGGCCGGGCGTTCCATTCGGAAAGTGCTCGTCATAGTTCATGATGACGATACCGTCGACTGCCGCAGAGATCGCCGGGTAGTTGTAATCCTCGTTCCTGACCTGAACGCTGGCGTAGAGCTTCATTCCCTTCGCGTGTAAGTCCGACGCGAGTTCCCTCAGCAGGTCGACATATCCGACTTGCCCGCGTTTCGGGAACGATTCGAAGTCGACCATCAATCCGCGGTAATGGTCGGAGGCCAGGAACAACCCAATCTCGCGGCGAAATCTGGCGCGCGCCTCCGGGTTGTTCATGAAGTCAGCGACACCCGGGACAAAGTCGGTGCCATCGAAGTTCTGCACGACGGGGAAGACATCCATGCCGGTGCCTTCTGCCTTCAGAAATGACATGACCTGGTAGTCAACCGCGTGAACGCTGTCGCCGTGGACCACGTCAAACAAGGTATTCGTCTCCGGATCGACACCTTGCAGATGGCCATCAGCGGTCAGCACTTGCAGCCATGTCGGAAAAAGCAGGTCGAGTTGCCGGGCATATTCCCGCAAGGACGAGAAACTGGCCGCGTCCCAGGAAACATAAAATGCGGCCCGAACGCCTTCTTCAGAATCCAGCTTGATTTGGGAAGGAGACTTCCGCGAACGAGGCCGGTGTCCAACCCGCGCCACCGTAGCCAACCGCCGTTTCTCGCGCGCCTTCTCGTTCTCCTTCTCGGTTAGGCGATGGTAAGGGCGCTTTTCGGCGCCCAGGGAGAGGTCCGGCAGAGGCTCACTGCGCAGCGCACTATAAATGAAGAAAATCACCAGCAGGGTAAAGGAGATCGCGCACGCGTCGAACACGCGGCGAATTCGCTTCCAGCGCGCTTGCAAGGGATCGTAGAAAACCTGTTTGGCCATCTTGAAGTGGTCTCTTCATCGTAAGATGCGCGCCGCAGCGGGTCAAACGGTTCCCGCAACGGCGTCACAACAGTTGACGGACCTCTGGCGCTGGTGACACAGTATGGGGCCCATGGGCCGGATAACGCTTGGAATCTTCTGTGGGCTGGGCTTTGGATTGCTAGACGCAATCCTCATGCTTCCCATGCCTTTCCCCAACAAGCAGGTTGCGATCACCGGCGCGTTTCTCGACCGGTTCGCCATCGGATTCCTGATCTGCGTGGTCGATCTACCGTGGCCCGGATGGTGCGTAGGGCTGATCGTGGCATTGCTCATCAGCCTGCCCAGCGCGGCAATTACGAAAGCGTACGCGCCAATTCTGGGGATGGGAGCAGTTGGCGGGATCGTCATCGGCATCATTCGCGCAAAATTTGGACATTGATTCATCTGGGGAAGCACTGACCCGACAGCCGCCAGCTCCATTCCGCTCATCCGATCGCTTCTTGGTGCCGTCCACGCTTCGCGATATATTCCCTACGGTGCGTCTTAATGCGTGAACATGGTGCGTGAACACCGCAAATTCTTTCTGGCAGCAGCTTTGGCCGGACTGATTCTCCGCGTGCTTTTTCTGGCTTACTTCCCCGCCGTCACTGACGATTCCCGCATTTACGCCGACTTCGCCACCAACTGGGCGCGGCACTCAATCTATGGGCAGACGGAATCGGGAAAGGTCGTGCCCACCGACACGCGCTTGCCAGGATACCCGGCGTTCCTGGCCGCAATCTTCGCTTTGTTTGGATCGGGAAATCTCAAAGCAGTGATGCTGGTACAGATTCTGGTCGATCTGGGCACCTGTTTTATCGTGGCGGATCTGGCGCGCCGGACACTGAGTGATCGCGCGGCCCGAATCGCATTTGTCCTGGCTGCCCTGTGCCCGTTTCTTGCAAACTATGCTGCGGCCGCGCTTACGGAAACTCTGGAGGTCTTCTTCACCACACTCGTCTTCGATTGTGCCGTAGCCGCTCTTGATCGAATGAATCTGGAGCAGCCCTGCGCGAGGCTCTGGGCGGCGACCGGCGCGGCCGTCGGAGCCTGTATCCTGTTGCGTCCCGATGGCGGCATTCTGCTCGCCGTCCTTGGACTTTACTTGATCTTCCAAGCTTGGCGACGGCGTGACAGAAGCATAGTTCCGGTCGCGATGGCTGCCACACTCGTCGCCGGTCTAGCGGTGGCCCCCCTTGTGCCCTGGACGATCCGGAACTTTCGCACGCTTCACCATTTCCAGCCGCTCGCTCCGCGCTACGCGAACGAGATCGACCAACCCGCTCTTCGCGGCTTCAATCGGTGGGTCAAAACCTGGATCGTGGACTATGCGTCCGTCGAAGAAATCTATTGGGCTATTCCCGGCGATAAACTGGACGCCGCGAAGTTGCCCAATCGTGCGTTTGATTCGCCACAACAACAGGGCAGAACGCTCGCCCTGATCGCCGATTACAACCAGTCTCAGGAGATGACGCCGGAACTGGACGCCCGCTTCGGCGAACTTGCGATCGAGCGCATTGGTTCGCACCCCCTGCGCTATTACCTTGTTCTGCCCGCGCTGCGCATCGCGGATATGTGGCTGCGTCCGCGAACGGAGATCCTGCCCCCCGATGTGCGCTGGTGGGAATTCAATGACGACCCAAAAGCTTCCGTGATGGCGGTCGGCTTCGGCCTGCTGAATCTGATTTACGTGGGAACGGCACTGCTGGCCCTGGTCCGAAGGCCGACTGGAATTCGCTACGCCGGACTGTTTGTCATCTTTCTCCTGCTACGCTCGGCATTTCTCGGGACGCTGGAAAACCCGGAGCCGCGCTACACGCTGGAGTGCTATCCCGTGGTCATATTGCTGGGAACAGTGTTCTTGAATCAAAATTCGCGTTGGATGGCAAATCCCTAGAGGAATTGTCTTCCAAATGTGGGACGCGACATCTATGAAAAAATGCATTCCAGGGCGCGGCCAACCTCCAAGATATTGAAAATTCACCTTGCGTACGGTGGCTGCAGAGTTGCACAATAGCGAGCCATCAGGATTCCCAGGATTCCAACTTCGCTCTATTCCTGGGCAAAGCTCAGTATAAAGTTCAAGTCCAAACGCCTTCGCGCGAAGGAGTGATCATGACTTTTGTCAGAGTAGTGACCTTGCTCCTCACTGTGGTTGTAGGAGCCTTCCTATGGAGCCAGACAGGGACCTCGACTGTGCGTGGAACGATCACAGATCAGAACAACCGCGTGGTTGCGAGAGCGACAGTGACCCTGACCAACATCGGCACCAACACCGTGCGGACCACCACGACTAACGACACGGGCGCGTACGTATTTGACTTGATCACACCCTCCACCTACCGGCTGGAGGTGGAAGCGAAAGGCTTCAAGAAAAAGGTGGTGGCGAACGTTAACGCCCTAATCGGCAAGCAGACTGAGGCCAACGTGGAGTTGGAGGTCGGCGCGGCGACGGAAATCGTCGAGGTGCGGGCATCCGGCCAGGAAGCCATCGTCAATACACAGGACGCCAGTCTGGGCAACAACTTCGAATCCATCCAGATCACTCAGCTTCCGCTGGAAGCACGAAATATTGTCGATTTGCTGTCTTTACAGCCCGGTTCCACACGCGAGGGTTACGTCACCGGGGCACGAGCTGACCAGTCGAACGTCACTCTGGACGGGGTTGATATCAACAACGCCCAAACCGGCAATGCCGAAATACCTCGGAGCACCAATAGCCTCATAGTTGGGTCGTTGGACAGCGACCGAGGCAACATCACAACCGGTCCGGTTCTGCGTCTCAACTCGGAGGCGGTCGAAGAGTTCCGCGTCACGACGGCGAACGGGAACGCCAACCAAGGCCGTTCATCCGGTTCCCAGGTGAACTTGATCACCAAGGGCGGCACAAACAATTGGCACGGTGCGGCATTTGAATTCTATCGTTCCAGGGGATTCACGGCCAACGATTGGTTCAACAATCACGCCACCGACGCTGACGGCAATCCGGCCCCAGTCCCCCGTACGCCGCTGGTCCGGAATACGTTCGACGGCGCGTTGGGCGGGCCCATCATCAAGAACAAGGCGTTCTTCTTCTATAGTTACGAAGGCCGTCGTGATGCCAGCGGTCAGAGTGTAGCCCGGACTGTTCCACTAGCGAGCCTGGGCCAGGGCACTCTGAAGTATCTGTACTGCACGGACGCTGCTTGCAACAGCACACAGCAAGCGTCGCTGAACGTGACTCAGAATGAGGCGGCATTTCATTCGGTTCATGACGCAGATCCAGCCAATCCCGCGATAAACCCGGTGGCCTTAACCGCTCTAGCTGATGCAGCCGCTAAGTATCCAGCAAACGATACCACTACCGGTGATGGGCTGAACACGGGTGGTTTCCGCTTCAACGCCCCCACGCCGAGCAAGCTCAACTCGCATGTTGCCAAGCTGGATTTCAACTTGACGAAGAACCAGACTGCTTTCCTCCGGGCAAATGTGATCTACGATCACCAGACCCTTCCTCGGTGGCTGCCCGACTCGCCTTCGCCATCGGTGTGGAGTCATCCTTGGGGTTTGGCGGCTGGTCACACTTGGACCATCGGCAACAACTGGGTCAACAGCTTCCGCTTTGGCTATACGCGGCAGGCATTCAGCAATGTCGGGGACAGCGACGGGAATGACATTTGGTTCCGCTCTGTGTTCCAGCCCACCGGGCAAATTCATTCGAACTCCCGTGTGACGCCGGTCCGCAACTTCACGAATGACCTTTCCTGGATTCATGGAAACCATAATGTGCAGTTCGGAGTCAACATCCGCATGATCAGTAACAATCGGGTCAGCTCTGCCAACGCTTTTGATCAAGCGACAGCAAATTACTTCTTCTATCAGAACGTTGGTAACAACATTGGAACCGCAGTTACGGCTTACATTGATGCGAACGGCTTGCCCGGGCATGGAGCACCGGGGGAGACGTGCAACGACAACCCGTTGTTGACGACGTGCCTGGAGACGGACATCGCCGGCGCGGCTCTCATCGGCAGGTTCACACAGATGACTGCCAACTTTACGTTCGGTAAAGATGGCACCTTATTGCCAGCCGGATCGGCCACTGTCCGCGACTTTGCCACACAAGCCTACGACGAATACGTGCAGGACACGTGGAAGATTCGCCCCAACCTGACCCTCACGCTGGGACTCCGCTATAGTCTCGAGCGCCCCGTCTATGAAAAGAAGGGTTTCGAAGTTCAGCCCACCGTGCCGCTGGGGCAGTATTTTGCAAACCGCGTGGCCGCCGGTCTAACTGGGAATAACTTCGTGGATCCGATCATCATTGACCGTTCCGGACCAGCGAACGGCGGTAGGCCCTTGTACAACTGGGATAAGAACAACTTCCAACCTAGAATTGCGCTGGCCTGGTCGCCCGAAGGCGGTGATGGCTTCTTTGGCCGCCTGCTGGGCAAAGGGGGCAAGTCCGTGTTCCGGGGCGGCTTCGCTCTGACCAACGACTACTATGGCCAGGCTCTCGCGGTCGACTTTGACCTGAATAACACGCTCGGATTCGTGTCCAATTTCACCAACCACGCAAATACATTCGATATCGGCGCACCTTTTTCGAATAAGCCCCTGGGGCCGCTTTTTTCCGGCTTCGGCCAGGACGTCCGGCCGCTCATTGGGTCGGCAGGTGGGACGGTACCGGAGAATCTGGTTTTCCCAGCAATGAAAAGTGTTTTGAATGGCGACACCGAGTTCGGCGAGCGTATCGAGCAGTCTCTGGACTCTGCTCTACATTCCCCAGCTGAATACGTCTGGAACTTTACCTTTGAGCGCCAGCTTCCAAAAGGAACTGTGGTTTCTGCCTCTTACGTTGGGCGGTTGGGGCGCAGTCTGCTGGCGCGCCGCGACGTCGCTCAGTTCAACAATCTTCACGATCCCGCCACCGGGTTGGATTGGTATACGGCGGGAACTGCGATCGAGAAACTGCGCCAACAAGGGACTGACATCACCCAGCTACCTAGCCTCTTGCCGGCCAAGGTGTCCCAGTACTTCGATAACATGTTTCCCGCTCACCTGGTGCAAATCATCGGTGACTATGATGGTCTGACATACGATCCGAACTGGACCAATGCCCAGGCCTTCTTGTTGTACCAAGACCCCGCTAATGCTGTTTTTACGGCCAATGACTGGACAGACGTTGAGGCAGAAATTGACAATGCGTTGGCATTTAACGGCTTTCCAATCCGGTTTATGCAGCCTCAGTACGGTGCACTGTCCACCTGGTCCAACGCTGGATACTCCAACTATCATGCGCTTGTGCTTTCTGTGCGGGAGCGCCTCAACAGTCTGACGTTGGACTTCAACTACACTTGGTCTCACTCGTTGGACAATGCCTCGGGGCTGCAAACGGAAGGCGCCTACGGAAATTACAATGGCGGTGGGGCGTTTATCAATAATGCCCTCCGCCCGAACGCCAACTATGGCAACTCCGACTTCGATGTCCGGCATAGCATCAATGCTGCCGTGGTCTGGCAGTTGCCCTTTGGAAAGGGTCGAGCACTCATGGGTAATGCCGGTCGTGCATTAGACGCCGTTGTGGGTGGCTGGCAGATCTCAGGTATTTACCGCTGGAATAAGGGATTGCCCGTATATTCGCCTTACGACGCAAGTCAGTGGGCGACCAACTGGGAGGTCCAGTCCTGGATGACCCCAACCAAAACGGTCCACACCTGCCCGAGTAAGGGAAGTGGCGCCCCCAAGCTCTTCGGCACTTGTGGCGTTGACCAGGTTTACCAGAGCTTCCGCAGCTCGTACCCGGGCGAAACGGGCACTCGAAACATCTTCCGTTTCCCGGGCTATGTTGACCTTGACCTCGGGCTGGCAAAAGCCTGGAAGATGCCATGGAACGAAAACCATCAACTCCAGGTCCGGTGGGACGTGTTCAACGTAACCAATACGCAGCATTTGACGGGATCTGCGGACACGGCTATAGAGGCCGATCCGGCCCTCAACGGCTTGACCGCACCACCTGACTGGTCGAACTTCACGCAGATTCAGGGCCAGCCCCGGGTCATGCAGGTCGGCTTGCGCTACTCGTTCTAGCCCATCACAACTCTCAAATGGGGGCGAAATCGCCCCCATTTGTTGACTGATCCAGCCGCGCAAGAAGTGCGCACCAGTTCCTTTGGACAAGGCCGATCAGAAACATAAGAATTAGGTCCAACAGCGCCGCTTTATCCCAGCGGTGAGCGGTCATGCTCTTCACCACAACTGCCGTCAGAGGGGGCCCTTCATGAATTCCATTCGTTTGCAAGTGCTGACCTGCTTCGTTTCTTTGGTCTGCGTCGTCGTTTGTTCTTCGCGAGTCGCGTCGGCGCAGTCGGCCACCACTTCACTCAACGGCACGGTGTACGATGCCGCGGGCTTAGTCGTTCAGGGCGCTTCGATTAGCATCTCGAACGAAGCTACCGGCTACGACCGAACGGTCAAGACCGATGCACAGGGAAACTACCAGTTCCTGCAACTTCCACCGGCCACGTATGTCGTGACTGTGAAGGCCGAGGGCTTCGCTCTTCTAAAACGCGACAACGTTATTCTCCAGGTCAGCAGCCCAGCCACCTTGAACTTCAATCTGAAAATCACCGGCAGTGCGGTGGTCGTCGACGTAACGGGCGAGGCTCCCGTCGTCAATACGCAGGATGCAACCCTGGGCAACAACTTCAACGCGCGGCAACTGACCGAACTGCCCTCTGAGGGCCGCGACCCGGTGTCGATTCTCAGTCTGCAGCCCGGCGTTACCTACATCGGAAAAACGACCCACGGCCAGCAGGACTACGACACCCGCGGCGGCGCTGTCAATGGAGCCCGCAGCGATCAGACGAACGTCACGCTCGACGGTCTCGACAACAATGACCAGCTCAGCGGCTATTCGTTCGAAGGCGCGCTCCGAACCACCCTCGATTCTCTGCAGGAGTTCCGCGTCACCACCAGCAACTACGACGCGGAGTCCGGACGATCCTCCGGAGCGCAAGTCAACCTGGTAACGAAGAGTGGGACCAACAGCTTCCATGGGTCGGTCTACGAATACCACCGGCCCACGTTCACGTCCGCCAACGATTGGTTCAACAAGCAGGCCCAGCTGCGCAGCGATGAAGCTAACCGCCCCGGCAAAGTGCTGCGCAACACCTTTGGCGCTACTTTCGGTGGCCCCATCAAGAAGGATCGCCTCTTCTTCTTCGGCGCTTACGAGGGCTATCGGTCCGCCGAGGCAGTCCAGACCACCCGCACTATTCCGAGCGACTTGCTCCGACAGGGAATCATTCAGTATCTCTGCAATCCTGCCGACCCTAACTGCTCCACGAGCAATGCAAACGTGACCGTCGTAAGCGATGCACGCTTCCCCGACAATCTGGTGGCCCAACTGACGCCAGACCAATTTGCCAGTCTCGATCAGGGTTGCGGTGCCAGCGGTACCTGCCCCCTCGGCCCAGGCGCCAATCCGAATGTCGCCAATCTCAATGATGCTAACCCCAGCGCGATCTTCGCTCTCTACCCGCACCCCAACACGACCTCTGCTGGCGATGGCCTCAACTATCTCGGATATACCTTCCCCGCTGCGGACCCTACCAAGCACGACACGTATATCGTCAAGCTTGACTACAAGCTCACCGCCAACGGGAATCACGCGCTGTTTGTGCGGGGCAATCTTCAGAACGACCACGAGAAGACACCCTCCCAATTCCCGGGTCAGCCTGCCAGTGTTTTTGCTACCAACAACAGCAAAGGCGTAGCCGTCGGCTACACCGCTCTTCTCAGCAACAATTTCATTAACAGCTTCCGTTACGCGTTTGTTCGCCAGGGGGTTGGCCAATCTGGCTTGAGCAGCGACAGCTACATTCATTTCCGGGGGCTGGACGATTCTCAGGCCTTTTCCCATACCACACTTACCAATGTGCCGGTCCACAACTTCGTGGACGATGTGTCCTGGACCAAGGGCCGGCACACGATCCAGTTTGGTGCGAACATGAGACTGGTCAGCAACAACCGCCTCTCCAACGCCCAGAATTTCACGGAGGGCGTCACCAATCTCTACTGGATGTCGCCTTCTTTCATCGCCAACTCCGGCGTCAGCCTCGACCCGTCGCTGGATTCGTCATTCCCGCTGGTGGACGATTCGTTCACCACTTCCTACGGCTTTTCGGCAATGGCATTGGCCGGCATTATTAGCGAGGTGAGCGCCACCGCCAACAAAGACAAGAACGGAAACAACTTTGACACGGGCAGCCTTATCCCGCGCCACTTCCACGGTATCGAGAGCGAGTTCTACCTGCAGGACAAGTGGCGGGTTACTCCCAATCTCGTGTTCACGTATGGATTCCGCTACTCGCTGCTGCAGCCGCCCTACGAAACGCACGGCAACCAGGCGGCGCCCACCGTCAGTATGCACAACTGGTTCCTGCAGCGCGGCCGTGACATGCTGAACGGCATCGTCACGCAGCCGGACCTCACGTTTGATGTTTCCGGTCAGGCCAATGGACGGAAACCATACTGGAATTGGGACTATAAGGACATTGCTCCCCGCTTCGCGATTGCGTATTCGCCGCATGCCGACAGCGGATTTTGGCGCAAATTGCTGGGCGATGCCGGCAAAAGTTCGATCCGCGTGGGCTATGGAATTTACTACGACCACTTTGGCGAGGGCATTGTGAATACGTTCGATCGCCAGGGCTCGTTTGGCCTGACCACAACGGTGGAGAACCCCGCTGGTGTGCAAACCGTCGACACCGCTCCGCGGTTCACTGGCCTCACGGGCGCCGCCAACATTCCCCCGGTGATCAATCCGCCGCCGCCCGGGCCCTTCCCGTACACGCCTTCCGGCGATCCCAACACGTTCGGATTGGCGATTGCATGGGGTCTGGACGACAAGCTGAAAACCCCATACTCCCATGTGATGGACCTGTCGTTTACACGCGAATTGCCAAGGAACTTCGTGATCCAGGCGACCTACACTGGGCGTCTGGGCCGCCGGTTGCTGCAGGAGGTCGATCTGGCACAACCCCTCAATCTGGTGGATCCTCAAAGCCACGTGAGCTACTTCCAGGCGGCGAGACAATTCAGCGAAATGGCTGCGGCGGGAACTGCTATCGACCAAGTGCAGCCAATTCCGTACTGGGAGAACCTATTCCCGATGGCCGCTGGACCAGCAAGCTCGCAACTCTGGGGATGCAGCTTCCCTGGCGAATCCACCGTTGCCGGCAGTAATTTAACCGCTACGCAGGCAATGTATGACACGTTCGCCTGCAACCTGTACAACGAGACTCTGGCCCTTGAAGTCGCCGACGCTTTCTGTTTTCCCGCCTGCTCGGGTCCGGATGGAACAACCGCGTTCCAGTACTACCAGAGACAATTCTCGTCCCTTTATGCGTGGCAATCGCGCAGCAACAGCGCCTACCACGGACTTCAGCTATCTCTGCGCAAAACCATGTCGTATGGACTGCAGTTCGATGCCAACTACACTTTCTCAAAATCCATCGATGTCAGTTCCAACGCTGAGCGCACAAACTCTTTCGAAGGCGGGACAGCGATCAATAACGGACTGTCTTTCAACAGCCAAGCCGTCAACGCCTGGGCGCCCGACCTGTGGCGCGCCGTCTCCGACTTCGACACCACTCACCAGTTCAACGCGAACTGGATCTGGGAACTTCCCTACGGCAAGGGCCGTCACTGGGGAAGTGGCGCGAATGGATTTCTGCAAGCGGTGTTTGGCAGTTGGAGTTTTAATGGCCTTTACCGCTGGACGAGCGGATTCCCCTTCACCATCAACGCGGGATTCGGGTGGGCCACCAATTTCGAACTCAACGGCTCGTCCATTCTGACCGGTCCAAAGCCGAAGACGGGCGTGTATAGGGATCCCGCTAACGGGGACCCCCTCGTCTTTCAAGATCCAATTACGGTGGGCACAACCCTGTTCCGCCCTCTCTACCCTGGTGAGGCTGGAAACCGCAACCTGCTGCGCGGTCCCGGCTACCTCGAGATCGATTCTGGACTGAGCAAGGAGTGGGCGCTCTCGGAGGGCAAGGTCCTCAGGTTCGACTGGGAGACGTTCAATCTGACGAATTCCGTCCGGTTTGACGCCGCCAATTCCCTTGCCAATGAGGATCTCGCAGATATTGGATCTTTCGGCAGATACACGAGCACGCTGACCAAACCGCGCATTATGCAATTCTCGCTACGCTTCAGCTTCTAAGGTTGACGATTCGTGGCTGGGCGGAGCCTGCTCCGCTCTTTTTTGTTATTTGAAGCTGGGCCTTCAGTGGTGAAAACCACAATCACAGTTAGCCCAGCGGCGAGTCGGTCATGCGGAAACGGGTGCGCACGTGTTCGGAGAGCAACTCAATGGCTGAGCGGTTGGCCACCGGATCGGCTTTCGCCAGATATTTCATTGCCTCCACCAGCATCTTCTGTCCGTCCACGTAGCGCGGATCGGAGGTTCGTTCACGCTTCTTACGAGACAAATCAGGAGGAACTGGAATCGTAAAAACTTTGGCCATGCCCACTCAACTTTCGGAAGGTTCTTTTGCAGTATATAGCGACGGGTGGTCTTTTTCAGCTTGATTCTGCTGGTTCCCAACTCTCGGATGGACCGCGAAACTGGTTTTTGCTTATCCTTGGGGTGAAATGAACCGCGTTTTACCGGTGGTCTTCAGTTTAAAAGCGTTGTCCGGCAGTTTCTGGTTAATCTGAATTTGAGAATACTTCGCCAGACGGTAGTCTCCGCCGGGTTCGAAGAACTGTTGCTGCACCGAAACTCCCCGGGCTGGATCGATCCAGAGCAAAATACGCTCTATGTTACCTCGCAAGCGGACTGACTTGGGAATCAGTTCCAGCTTCGCAGCTTCGACACCGTTGGCGGTCTCCGATCCGAGATACTTTACGTCGTAGGACTTCAGCAGATCGTGACCACTGCCACCGAACCCAAGCACAAGGAAGCTTTCGATATCAGCGCGATTCTTGCCCGCATTGTATTCGTTCACCTGATCGATCTTGGGTTGGTACACCTGAACTTTGCCGGCGCTGTAGAGCACGTACTTTTTGTCCGGCTCAACCACCTCGGCAGCCATCTGCGTTTCGCCGCCGTCGCGCCGGAAGAAGATTCTTCCTTTCTGAATGTCGGTGTCGTCGATGACCTTCTGGTATTGATCCCACTCAAAACTCGCTTCTGTGGTTCGGAAGCTCTTCGCGGCAGCATCCATCTGGCTCAGGACGCGGTCTAGTCCAACCGCATCGCTCTGCGGCCACGCGGCGGCCGAAAGGAGAGCGCCCAGCACCAGCATCTTGATCGCGGATTTCATAGGGCGAATCTCATGGCCAACCTCTGCCTCAGGAGCGACTGAAGCCCAAAATAGCATGCGCGACTCAGTCGTGCCTACGGCACTCACAGGCGCTTTCAGCCTACTGTTCCCGCCAGTGAACTGGCGGGCTACTCTCAGAGGTCCCTCCGGGACCTACTGCGTTGCGCGACGAACGTTCAAAGGCCAGTTGACCCATTTCTAGTCTTTCTCCACCCAAACTTTGTAGCTTTGCGTGCGGCCGGAGGCATCTTTGACCGCCTCGTAGCGGCTCACGCTGACCGCTCCGGAAATGGGTTCAATGATTTGCAGCAGTTGCTGGCGAACGTCCGCGCCCGCCGATGCGTTCACGGCCGAGGCTGGTATCTGATAAATGAATCCACCCTTCTGGTCGGGAATCACTACTACTCCGGTAGGATGCGGATTACGCTCCACCGGTTTGTCGTTGTAATTGATGTAGCGGGGCGAAATGAAAACGAAGAGCAGAATCAGCGTGACCATGATGTCGTAGTGCAGGGTGCCCCGCTCATACGACCACAAGATGTAACCGCGAATTGTGCGCCATACTGCGCCCATGGGAGAGACGGCTCGCGCCGCCGTGGTCGTTTCCGGCCGTTGCCAGTCTATTTGGGAATTCATGCTAAGGCAATCCTGCCACCGGTGGCGGTCACGCGCCCCTCGCCGTGATGCGATCCGTGCCCATGTAAGGCTGCAGCGATTTCGGGATGCGCACGCTGCCGTCGGCCTGCTGATAATTTTCGACGATGGCCACCCAGGTGCGCCCGACTGCCAACCCGCTACCGTTCAGCGTGTGCACTAACTCCGTCTTGTTCTTCCCTTCTGGACGGTACCGGATGTTCGCGCGCCGCGCCTGGAAACTTTCGAAGTTCGAGCAGGAAGAAATCTCGCGAAACAGTCCCTGCCCGGGCAGCCACACCTCGATGTCGTACGTCTTTGCCGAAGAGAAGCCCACATCGGCGGTACATAGCGTGACTACGCGATAGTGCAGACCGAGTCGCTGCAAGACCGTCTCCGCGTTGTTGGTCAGCTTCTCCAGTTCGTCGTAAGAAGTCTCCGGACGGGAAAATTTCACCAGTTCCACTTTTTGAAACTGGTGCTGTCGGATGATTCCACGCACGTCTTTGCCGTACGATCCCGCTTCGCTCCGAAAGCACGGCGTATACGCGGTCAGACAAATAGGCAGCTTGGCCGCATCCAACACTTCATCGCGATACAGATTCGTGACCGGCACCTCGGCCGTCGGGATCAGCCAGAGTTTGCGCTCATACCAAAGCTCAGACCAGGCAGCGTTCTCAACTCTTTCGTCGCTCATCGATTTGAGAGTTACGGTGCGCGTACCAGGATCGACTGCCACTACATTGAAAGCGCGATCTGTGCCATCCCTCCAAACCAACTCGCCTTTGATTGGTGCGTGGTATGGATCTTTCTCAACATTGCCCGAAATAAAGTCTGTACCTCTCATGACGGTGCCGACTCTGAAGAGGTCCTGCGCGAATTTGGGCAACTGCCCAGTCCCATACATGGACTCCGAATTCACCATGTAGGGCGGCAGAATCTCTGTATATCCGTGCTCGCGGGTATGGAGATCGAGCATGAAATTCGCGAGCGCGCGCTCCAGCCGGGCACCCAACGCCCAGTAGACCGCGAACCGTGCTCCGGAAAGTTTCGCCGCCCGTTCCAGGTCCAGCACTCCCAACTGCTCGCCCAGTTCCCAATGGGGCTTGGGTTTGAAATCGAACTGCGGCGGCGCGCCCCAGCGGCGCGCCTCAACGTTCTGTTCCGCGCTCGAACCTACGGGCACACTCGGGTGTGGAAGGTTCGGAATCGAGGTCAGAATTTCGCGCAGGCGGGCATCGGCTTCCGAGGACTTCTTTTCGCACTCCTGGATCTTCTCGCGTAAGTCTTTGGTTTCCTGAATCAGTGTCGTAGCGTCTTGCTTATTCTTCTTGAGCCTGGCAATCTCTTCTGAGGCCTGATTGCGCTTCGCCTGCAACGTCTCAGTCTGCGTAATGGCCTGGCGTCGCTCCGCATCGATCGAGCGGAAATCCTTCAATACCTCGGCAGGATTCATTCCCCGCTGGCGCAGCTTTTCCTCCACTTGCGCAAGGTTGTCGCGGACAAAATTAAGATCGAGCATGTGCCTTTAACTTTATCTGAAAACCTCGGACCAATGCACGGGTTCAGGATGGGCGCGGCTTCAGCGGATGCAGAAAAGGCCGTCGAGGGCGCCGAAACCACACCTCGGGCGCTGGAGCGCGGACATATTCTTAGCGGTTTGGCGGCTCGACTGAAGTCGTGCCCTTCCCGGCCTTCTTATCTGCACCCGCCGGCAATGAACGCAAATAGCTCACCACCGCTTCAGCATCCTGCCGCGTGAGCCGGTAGGCGGGCATCGGCGGACGCGAGCGAATGCCTTTAGTCGTCTCGCCCGTACTCAAAAGCGCAACTGCATCCCCGGCGCTCAAGCGGGGCAGACCGGCGATGCCCGGAGCTGTCGCCGCCCAGATCGGGACCGGGACGGTCGGCTCAAACGCCAAGGCCGCACCTTGCAGCTTCTGGCCCGCGATCGGCTCACCCTGCTCGTCGTGCGGCGTGTGGCAGTCTCCGCACAGAGCCACCTTGTCGATCAGATATTTTCCCCGCTCAATTTTGGGATCGGACGCGGGCGGCCTATCGCCAGCCCAGCACAAAACCAGCAACCCAATCAAGCCCACGGTTGCCACGCAAGTCTTTAGCATCGGATCAGTCCTCTTCTGAGAGATGAAAATGTCTACCGCTAGCCCGATCATAAGACACTCGACGCTTTCCGGCTACGCAACTCGCGTGTAAACTAACTCGCAATGAGACTCCCCCGCTGCCTTTCGGTGGCGCTCGTGCTGCTGGCCTGGCTTCCCGGTGCCCTCGCGTCCGCCTACAACGCTCGCCCCAAGCTCGTCGTCGTGATCGTGATCGATCAGTTCCGAGCCGACTACCTCGAGCGCTATCGTGACCAGTTCGGCGAAGGCGGCTTTCGGGTCTTCCTCGATCGCGGCGCGTATTTCACGAACTGCGACTATGATTACGCGAACACACGTACCGCTCCCGGACACGCCACGCTTTTCACGGGCAGCTACACCAGCGGCCACGGCATTGTGGCGAATGAATGGTGGGATCCGCAGAAGAAAAAACGTGTGACCTCGGTCGAAGACGACACTACCAGGCTGCTGGACGCGCTCGGCCCCGGCGCCTCCCCGCACAACTTGCGCAGCGATACGCTCGGCGACGAACTGAAGTTGGCTACCGGCGGCAAGGCACGCGTGTTCGCCGTCTCGCTCAAAGATCGCGCGGCCGTTCTGCCCGCTGGATTTTCAGGCGATGCCGCCTACTGGATCGATCCGAAAACCGGGGCTTGGATCACATCCACCTATTACCGTCAGGACCTTCCAGAATGGGTGCGAAATTTCAACAGCAGCCATCGCACCGACAAGTACTGGAACCGCGACTGGAAAGATGCTGACGGCAACTCACTCGGCTCAACCGCCCCGCGCAACGGCAACGACGGAAAGCCGGCCGGATTCTACGAGGTGGTTGGGTCCACACCCTTTGCCAACGAGTACCAACTGGAATTTGCCAAAGAACTCGCCTTGTACGAAAAACTCGGGGCAGGGTCAGCGACGGATCTGCTCGCCATCAGTCTCTCCGCCAACGACATTCTGGGTCACCAGGTGGGGCCTGATTCTCCCCAAATGCGCAGCATGGCGCTCGAACTTGATCGTCAACTCGCGGAGTTCATCAGCTTCCTTGGCCACCAAGTTGGTTTGGCGAACGTCTGGATGGCACTTTCAGCCGACCACGGCGTTGCGCCGCTGCCCGACTTCGCGAAGACTCTGCGCCTGCCGGCTGCCAACCTCGATTCCAACGCGATCCGCGACGAAATAAATTCGCTGCTCTCCAAGAAATACGCCCGGAGAGCGAATTATCTGCTCGATCTTGACTACCCGCTGGCATGGCTGAATGATCAAGCCTTCGCCGGCGCCGGACGAACAGAAGCCGACGCCGAGACCGATGCAGGGGAGGCCATGACACAAGCCGGGTTCGCCGGCTACTTCACCAAGTCGCAACTGGCGCACGGCTCTATTCCTAACACAGAAGCCGGCCGCCGCTACGCGAACAGTTACTCGCCCGAAGGCGGCTGGTACGACATGGGCGTCCCTCCGCCGTTTTCAGTGGGTACATCGAAAGGTACCGATCACGCGACGCCCTTCTCGTACGATACTCACGTGCCGCTTGCTTTCTACGGACTCGCGTTCCAACCGGGTGTGTACCGCACTCACGCCGAACCCGTCGATCTGGCCGTGACCCTCGCTTCCCTGCTCGGGATCAATGCGCCCGCGCAAGCCACTGGAAGAGTCCTCACCGAGGCGCTCCAGGCACCGCGCAAAACCGCCGCTTCGGCCGCAGGAGAGACGCAATGACGCCGATTGCCCGTCCGGACTTGTCGGTCCGCTTCGCCGGCATCGAATTGAAGAATCCGATCATCGCCGCCTCCGGCACCTTCGGCTATGGAGTGGAGTTCGAAGATATCGTCCATCTCGACCGACTTGGCGGACTCGTGGTCAAGGGCCTCTCCAAAGAGCCGATGACGGGGAATCCTCCCCCGCGCCTGTTTGAAACCGCCGCGGGAATGTTGAACGCGATTGGGCTGCAGAATATTGGCGCGCAGGCTTTCCTGGACGAGAAGCTTCCGGCGTTGCGCGCCAGGAAGAATGTAGTCGTGTTCGCCAACGTCTTCGGCTACACGCGGCCGGACTATGAACAGACGATCGAGATCTTGAATCAGGGCGAAGGCATTGCCGCTTACGAGTTGAACGTCTCCTGTCCCAATACCGCCCATGGAGGCATTCAGTTTGGCAGCGACCCGATGCTGCTCGACGAAGTGGTACGAACCGCCAAGCGGGTCGCTGCCCGACCGCTGATCGTCAAGCTCTCACCCAACGTCACCAGCATTGCGCAGATGGCGTACGTGGCCCAGGAAGCGGGCGCGGATGCCATCTCCCTGGTGAATACGTTTCTTGCCATGGCCATTGATGCCGGCACGCGGCGCCCGCGGATTGCCAACGTAACCGCCGGGCTCTCCGGTCCCGCGATCAAACCCATCGCGCTGCGCATGGTCTATGACGCGGCACACGCGGTGAGGATTCCTATCCTCGGCATGGGTGGGATCACCACCGCAACCGACGTGATCGAATTCATGCTGGCCGGCGCAAGCGCGGTGCAGGTGGGAACGGCCAGCTACTTCGATCCGGTCGCGACCGAAATGTTGGTTGAGGAGTTGACCCAGTATTGCCGGGAACACCGCATCGAACAGTTAGCCGACTTGACCGGGGGGCTGCTGACAGACTAGGAACAGGTGTAGATTTGTCGACATCTTGATAGGCGGAAGGCTATGGTCCCGAAGGGACCTCTGAAAATAGCCCGCCAGTTCACTGGCGGGATAGAGCGGGCTGAGAAGATACGGGAGTGCCGTAGGCACGACTGATAGGTCGGTGGGCCGCCTGTCAGTTCACCCGTCCCTAACGGGACTGGTTCAGGTTAAGGGCCCGGCGACCCGGCGCTGAAGCGCCGGGCTATTTTCAGCCGTCCCTGCGGGACTCGCTTCCGAAGAAGCTGCTAGCGTCCGCTGGCGTGCCAGATCGACCCTGGGGCCTGGTAATTCAATCCCTCGCCCCAGACCACGTGCGTGTCCTCGTGGTTGTCGATCGTCATCCCGAAATAATCTCCGAATGGGAAGCGGAAACCCTTCTTCCCTATGTAGCGATAGCCCGGCACATAACTCGACAGCCGGATCTCTTCGGCCCAGGTTGCGCCACCGTTGCTGGAGCTGCGGTAATACGTGTTCCAGTACGGCGCGTTGCGCGCATCCATCCAGGCTACCCGGACATCGCCGTTGCTGCCGGCCACGATTGCAGGAAAGGCGTGCTCAACTCCAGGCTCCGCATACGACAGGCTCACACGGCGCAGCCAGTTTTCCCCGTGGTTGGTGGAAGAAGAGAAATAAATCCGCTGCGGCCCCATCTTCAAGGTACCCGCGCTCCATGCCGCGTACAAAGTTCCGCCTGCATCGGTAGCAAGGGCCACCTGTGCGCCCAAGTAAGCTTCGCTGCATTCTTCGGTTCCACACTCAGGCGCGGCCGCAGAAACGTCGAGCAGGCTCGGATTCCACGTCTTGCCCCCGTCTGCCGACCGGGCGACATACAGATTCACCATGCCCCGAGCGCCGCCCGCTTTCGAATAGGAGGCCCATACCACATACGCATTACCGGCTGAATCAACCGTCGCCGCGCCCAGCAACGACCACCCGGGGCGGTCGTCGGTATTCACGCGCGTCGAGGTGAAGCTGCGCCCGGCATCCTGCGAGGCCGCGACCCAGACGTCTTCCTCGTGGTTGAATCCCACATAGACATTCTGCCCACGCACGGCGAGCGCGGGCTTATCCAGTTCCACAGAGCTGCGCACGGCAATCGCGTACGCCCACGTGGCCCCGGAGTCCACCGACCTGGCCACCACGACCGCGCGCTTCCCACTCTGCAACCAGGCCGCGTAGACCGTGTGCCGGTCCGCGGGATCCACCACGATCTGCGCGTCATACTGGCCCGACGCCGATTCGAGCATCACGCGCAGCGATTGCCATGTCTTGCCGTTGTCATTGCTGATCAGCAAAAGCACGGTTGGTATTCGGCAATCTTTGCATCCCGGCACGCGTCCATAGTGCGGATAGAGGACGAACAAGTGGCCCACACCGTCAGCGGCGACCGCTGGCTCCCATTGATCGCCGGTCGTCAGCCCAACCCGCTTTTGCAACGAGAAGCGTGCCGGCGCCGCCCAGGCCAAGGTGGCGAGCGCACACAACACCACTGCGAGTTTGGAATAAACAGGTTTCACGTTCCAGTAGGGCGGGGGGGAAGCGGGACTTACCCTTCGTCAACTTTAGCCCGAAGTCAGCCTCGGGTCAATCGCTAGTGTACTGACGGCGCATCCATCGATCACGCTCTTGAACATATGGGAGTTTAGCCGCCAGGATCTCGAGATCACCGCAACTGCTTCTGCGGAACTCGGGGAGAGAACAGCAACAGCAAGAGAAATCCACCCAAGTAGAATCCCCACACGTGAACCAGCGTGAAACCCACAATGCGCAGAATCAGCCCAAATAACGCGAGCGCTTCACATAGGGCATATAAAAAAATGTACCCGGTCTTCCAGCGCACCTGCACCAGAGGATCGCTCGGCTTCTCTCGGAGCAGGGCCTCGGCTGGCAAAACGAGGGTCCGGCGTACCACAAACGCTGCCCCCACGGTGCTGATTGAGGCCAGGGACATGGTATAGAACAGCGCGTTGTTCGGGAGTGCAGCGTGGCCCACGAGTTCGCCCACCAGCACATACACGGCGATGCTCACCAGCATAGCGATCTGTACCAGACGCACTAGCCGAACCGAAGTTTCCATCGCTGGGAATTCTGCCCCGGAACGATTACCTGCGAGTAAGACATTTGTCCGGAAGAAGAACCCTCTACGGTAATGATACAGCCGACAAGACTAAGTGGGACAGCTCAAATCACAATCATAAGGAAGGAGAATCACGACCCCGTAATCTTCATTCGCAGATCTTCTGGCAGCCGTTCCCGGATCTCAGCCGGCAAGCGATCATGGACATGCCGCGCCCCAAGCTTCGCCGCGTCCACCACCGCCATCGGAGCTGGCGTCGCAATCGCCACAATCAGCCAGATCAGCGCCGAAAGAGCAAATCCCCCAAGAGCCCCGACCTCGAGCAAGAATGCATGTCGCGGCCCAAAATGCCGGATGACAGCAAATGCCAGCAAAAACACCGCCGCCGACACGGAGGCCAGTGCAATCAGTGAGATATCAATGATCCTGTGCAGTTTCTGACGCCCGCGGCAATGCTCGCAATCCGCGAAATGCTGTTCGTAGTCGCCGCGCATTTCGGGAGCCAAGCCCGAGATGTCATACCGCCATCCGGCGAGAATCTTCCCAACGATGGGTTCTACACACTGGCTCATAGAGTGCTACAGCCGGATCGGCTCAAGAGCTTCCGACTGGGAGGCCAACAACACGCGATTGCGCCACAGGCCCTGGCGGCCTTGGAGTGCCCGTTCGGCCGCGGCGCGCGCGATCTCAGGATGGTTGTTTTGTTCGGACAAATGCGCCAACACTACATACGATGCAAATCCATCATAATCGTTGGCAAAAAATTCCGCGAGTGCGTCATTCGACAAGTGCCCCACCCGACTCATGACGCGCTGCTTCACCGACCAGGGATACGACCCCGACCGCAGCATCTCCACATCGTGGTTCGATTCCATCACCAGCACATCGCACCCGCGTAGATGATCGCGCACGCTGACCGGCATGTAACCCAGGTCGGTCGCGAAACCAATCTTTACGCCCTCGGTGCGAAACGTGAAACCTACTGGATCGGCCGCGTCATGAGGAATGGTGAAGGGCGTAACCGCGATATCGCCTACCTGAAAACTCCGGCCCGCAGCGAAATGCTCCGGCTTGGGCAATTCCGGAGTTTTCCCTTCTTCGTTCCGCATACTCTTGTTCCAGGCTTGGTGGGTTGGCTCGGTCAAAAAAACTGGCACATTCAGTTTGCTTGCCAGCCGCTGCAAGCCGGCAATGTGGTCCGAATGCTCATGAGTAATCAGGATGGCGGAAATTTGGTCGGGTCTTTCGCCCAGCGCGCGGACGCGTTTGAACGTCTCGCGGCACGAGAGTCCCGCATCCACCAGAATACGCGTCGTACTGCTGGCCACGAGTGCGCTATTTCCGCGACTTCCACTGGCCAGCAACGAGACGGACACTGCCATACTTGCAGCTTACCCTTAACCACTGTGAAAACGCGAGTACCTTTTCGGCTATCCCGGCACCTTTGAACGCCATTCGCTTCTGCGCTCTCGGAACCCGTGCGCAGCCAAGCCTAAGGCTAGGTTCTGATGATCTCACTATCGAAGCCGGTCCCGGAGGGACCATTGAAAATAGCCCGCCAGTTCACTTGGCGGGAGAACACAAGGGGCCGGACCTGATCCGGCGCTGAAGGGCCGGGCTATTTTCAGCCGTCCCCGCAGGACTGGGAATCAGCTTTGATTCGGGTGACGTTAACCGAGCCCTCTTACTTCTTCTGAAACAAGTTGTCCACCACTCCCCGCCCCATCGCTCCGCCAAAAGCTCCCGCTATTCCGGGCATGAAGGTCAGAAACGATTCGTAGATCTGCGCTCGCTCCGGTTTCTGCGAAAGAAAATAGTAAGCCAGCCCCTCGACTGCGGGCACAAACACTCCGACAATCACCACCCAGCGCCATGGCTTTCGCGGACGTATGAACCCCAGCAGCATGCACGCCGCCAGGACAATCATGGCCGTGAAGAGCAGGTCCCCCACCTTGATGTCCGCCCATCCCGCCAGCGCCCCAAACAGCGCCGCCAGCAGGTAGTAATAAACGTCACCCCCCGATTTCCCTTCCGGGAGAATGCCTTCTGGCGGCGTGGTCATAATTCTGATTCTACGAGAAGCGATCGCCGCACTGCTCCGCCGAAGACCTCACGTCTTCGGGTGGCTACGCGCTCCAGGGATGGGGATCCTCGCTTTCTCTGGTCCCAACCACCTGGTCCTTACAAACATTTTGCAAATTGTTTACAAGAAAGTTGGCGGTGAGCAAGCGCGCGCCCTGTCTTTGTTTGATAGAGTGCGGTGCAACCAGGTTCGATCGACACCTCTCGAAAGGTGTGCGGATCAAGAGCATTTTCCCCCTTTGATCGGCTTAGAGAAAGACCAGGTAACCCTAAATCCGTCTCGATGCCGGTGCTCCCAGCGGGAGCAGCAGGTGGAGTGTCTCTCGAGGTCGTTCAGGGTATTTACCGCGGCCCACTCGCATTAGTTGGGGCTGCGCAACCGAACGCAGTGCGCTAGTTGAAGGGAGAATAAGCATGACAACCAAGATTGTTTCTATGTTTGGTAGCAGTCTCGCGGCCTTCATTCTCGGCCTGCTCTTGAGCCCCCAGTTGATGGTGCCCACGGGCGACCTGCAGCGTGCCGACGCCGCCTTCAGCGACGGTGTTTTTCAAGCGACCCTTGACTTTCAAAGTGGCCGCAGACCCCATATCGCAAGCGGCCGCTGGAACAGCGTGCAAGATCGTTTCTCCTTTGCAAAGGGCTACCAACAGCGTTGGCGTGAGCTATTCAAAAGCGACTCCAGCGGAATGCCCGCCGTGGATGACGCCCAACTGACCGGCTACTGGGACGGAATCGTAGAAGGAGCGCAGGACGGCAAGAGTTCACAACCCTTTCAAGCTGCTGGAGCCAACAGGGAGCAAGCGACCCTCAGTGTGCACGGCAGCAGCTACAACGATTCCGAGAAGCAGCACTACCTCGACGGGTATGCCTCCGGCTACAAGGCGGGCTACAACGCCCAGCGTGATCTTAAGACCGTAGCAACTCGCTTTTGAAGAATAGCCTGCGCTGATTCAGCGATCGACTTCCGTTCAAGATGCGGGAACTCGAATCTCTCTCTGCCGTCGCTCCGACAATCCCACTTCTCGAAAAGCGCGAGAAGTGGGCCACCCTTCCCAAAACCAATCTTTGAAACCAGTTCTAGTAGGTGTAGAACCCTCGCCCGCTCTTCCTCCCAAACCAGCCCGCGTCCACCATCTTGATCAGCAACGGACAAGGCCGGTATTTGGGATCGCCCAGCCCGTCCTGCAAAACGCGCATGATATCGAGACACACGTCGAGGCCAATGAAATTCGCCAGAGTCAACGGCCCCATCGGATGCGCCATGCCCAGTTTGAACACTTCATCCACCGCCTGCGGAGCACCACACCTTCCATCACCGCAAACATCGCCTCATTCAGCAACGGCATCAACACCCGGTTCGAAACAAACCCGGGCGCATCATTCACCTCGACCGGAGTCTTCTTCAGTTTCACCGCCAAATCACGAACCGCCTCGTAAGTCGCTTGCGCAGTCGCAAGCCCGCGAATCACCTCTACCAGTTTCATCACCGGAACCGGATTGAAGAAGTGCATGCCGATCACTTTGTCCGGACGCTTGGTGAGCGCCGCAATCTTCGTAATGGAAATGGAAGAAGTATTGGAAGCCAGAATCACGTCCGCCTTCGCGAGCCGATCCAGATCGCGAAAAATTTCCGCCTTGATCTCGAATTTCTCAGTCGCCGCCTCGACGATCAGTTCGCAATCGACCAGCTTGGAGCGATCGAGCACAGGAGTAATCCGGCCCAGCGCAGCCGTCTTATCAGCCGCTAAGACCTTGCCCTTTACCACCTCGCGTTCCATATTCTTCGCGATCGTATCCAGCCCGCGATCGAGAAACCGCTGCTCCACGTCGCACAACACCACTTTGAATCCGCTGCGCGCGAAAACGTGAGCAATCCCGTTGCCCATCGTGCCCGCTCCAACGACTCCAACCCGCTGCATCGTCATGTTTGCCTCGCTTAGAGTCAGTCCGCCTCGACTGAGAAAAACAGCTTACTAGTGTGCACCATGTGCGTTATTTTGCCGGGGTGGTCTCCTCGAGGCCGCGGTACTTCAGCATCGCCTTCGTGTTGGGCGGTGCCCCACGCCAAGCTTCGTACATTTTGGCGAGGTCCTGAGTGTTCCCACGAGAGAGGACCATCTGGCGGAGGCGGTCGCCGTTGGCGCGGGTGAGGCCGCCGTGATCGACGAACCACTGGTAGGCGTCGTCATCGAGCATTTGGGTCCAGAGGTAGGCGTAGTAGCCGGCGCTGTAGCCACCTCCCCAGATGTGGCTGAAGTAGGTGGAACGATAGCGGGGCGGTACGTACCTGACGTTGAGGTGCGTCTTCTCGAGCGCCTGTTTCTCGAACTCACTTGGGTTCTGGGGCTGGGCGCCCGGAGGGAGGGAGTGCCACTGCATGTCGAGTTCGGCCGCGGCCAAGAGCTCGGTCATGCTGTAACCCTTGTTGAATGTGGCCGCGTTCCTGAGACGCGCCGCCATTTCTTCTGGCATGGGGGCGCCGGTTTTGTAGTGCTTCGCGTAGTGGCTGAAGATCGCGGGATAGCTGGCCCAGTGCTCGTTGAACTGCGAGGGGAATTCCACGAAGTCGCGAGCGGTTGCGGTGCCAGACAGAAGGGGGTACTCGGCGTCGGAGAACATGCCGTGCAGGGCGTGTCCAAACTCGTGGAACATGGTAGTGACATCGTCGAAGCTGATCAGCGCAGGTTCACCTTCCACTGGCTTGGGCAGGTTGGCCACGTTGTAGACGACTGGCGAGGTCCCCAGCAGCCGAGACTGGCCAACGAAGCTAGACATCCAGGCTCCGCCGTTCTTGTTGTCGCGCTTGAAATAGTCGCAGTAGAACAGCGCGAGGTGCTTGCCGTTGGCGTCAAAGACCTCGAAGACACGCACATCAGGGTGGTAAACCGGGAGGTCGTGGCGCTCTTTGAAAGTCAGTCCGTAGAGCTGATTGGCGGCGTAGAAGACACCATTCTGGAGGACGTTGTCGAGTTCGAAGTAGGGTTTGATCTGCGATTCGTCGAGGTCGTAGCGCGCCTTGCGGACCTGCTCGGCGTAGAAGTCCCAATCCCAGGGCTGGGGCTGGAAACCACCTTGCTGAGCATCAATGGCACCCTGGATGTCCTTCGCTTCTCGGGCGGCCTTTGCGGTCGCGGCGGGAACGATGGCATCCATGAACTGCAATGCGGCTTCGGGTGTTTTAGCCATCTGGTCTTCGAGTTTCCAGGCGGCGAAATTCGGAAACCCAAGAAGCTTGGCTTTCTGAGCGCGCAACTGAGCGAGACGCGCAACGGTATCGCGGGTATCGTTGTCATCGCCGCGCTCGGTACGATTCCAGGAGTGCTCGAAGATGGCCTGACGAGTGGCGCGCTCGGTGAGTGACACAAGGTCGGGCTGCTGCGTAGTGTTCTGGAGTGGAAGGACGAAGCCCTCCACTTTGCGGCTTTGGGCAGCCTGGGCAGCAGCAGCGATGCGCGCCGGGGAGAGGCCGGCGAGGGCAGCCTTGTCAGTGGTGACGTAAGCGCCTTCCTTGGTGGCCGCGAGCAACTTGTTGGTGAAGGTGTTGGAGAGCGAGGCGGTCTCTTCGTTGAGCTTCTTAAGCTCAGTCTTGTCGGGTTCGGAGAGATTGGCGCCGGAGTGCACGAATTTGTCGTAGCAATACTCGACCAACCGGAGGGACTCAGGGTCGAGCTTGAGAATCGCGCGTTGCTTGTAGATGGCGGCTACGCGTGCGAAGAGTTTCGTGTCGAGGTAGATGAAGTCTTCGTGGGCGGCGAGTTTGGGCGCCTCGATGGCTTTGATCTTCTGCAGTGTGGGGTTGGTGTTTGCGCCCGTCACTCCGCTGAACGCTGCCACAACGCGCCGCAACAACTGGCCGCTCTTCTCCATAGCGACGAATGTGTTGTCGAAGGTGGGAGCCTCAGGGTTGTGGGCAATGGTCCGGATTTCGGACTGCTGCTGCGCCATGCCAGCTTCGATCGCCGGCTGAAAGTCTTCGTCCTTGATCCGGTCGAAGGGTGGAGCCTGGAAAGCCAACGTACTGGGCGCGTAGAAGGGATTGGAGGGGCCGAAGTCGGCGGCCGCAGCGAGTGCGGGGTTGGCCGAGCCCACCACGGCTGCGGCGGCGATCAGTGTGTTCATGAGTAACAGCATAGCCTTTGCGGTAAGGATTTGGTTCGAGTTCATGATAGCGATGGGTGCCTCGTCTGCCTGATTGTACGGGAGAGTGGGCCTCAAGGGGCGCAGCGGGAAGGGAGAGGGGGTATCGCGTGGCCAAGCCCAGCGCGGATTCAAGGGAGGAGGGGCGACTGTAGTGTTTGTTGGCTACACCACATCTGGATGACCAAATGCTCGCTAAGGGCAGCCGCCCACTCCTACATAAAGCACACTAATCCATTCCAGCAATTCCAGTCTGTTCAATATTGCACAGGCTGCCCCCCAGGGAGACAGGCAGCGATCCGAAGTTCAGGACTGATTTTGGACGCAGCCAAATTCGAGGGTCCATCCCGCTACTGCAGTTGGACAGCCTGGAACGCGCTCTGCGCCTCCGGGTTCGCCATAAAGGTCGTCCAGACGAACCCCGTGCGCTGGTTCTCTGCCATCAGCATGGTGATACCGAGATCGATCCCGATCACGTCGGCATCGACCCACCCGGTCAGCGGATTAAAGGCGTCCACAAAACCGTAACGCTGCCACGTCTGCGGAAACTTCGATTGGATATTGCGCAATACCGCGAGGCAATCGCTCGACGCAAACGGCAGCGACCCACTCGTAGCACAAGGCACAATGCTGCCATCGATCGGCCCCATCGCAGGCGGGCCTCCCCAAACTGTGTACCCGCTCGCCGAGTCAGAAGCCGTAATGCCCCACAGGTTCGTTTGGTAGTCCTTCCACTGACCCTGCAAGGATAGACAGAACAGCTTGTGCGCCTGGGTCGCCGTCACCGAATTATTGAAGTAGTTCGCATACTTGTCGCTCTTGTTTCGAAAATCAAACCAGGCGTGCGAATACTGGTGGATGAACAACGGCGCGCCCATATTGGTGATGTACGTCAGCCCATGATAAGTGAGGCTCGGGCGCGTAAATGCATCCCACGACGAAGCGGCCACCGGATTCGCGGTCGAACCGATCGCCAGCAAGTAGATCATCATCAGTTCGCTGTACGTATCCCACCGAGAGGTGATGAATCCGCTCTCCGGTGTCCAGCCCATCGAAAATGTCGCTCCGCCGTTCAGCATCCATGGCCAGTTCACGCGCTCATAAATTTGCGTCGCCAGGCCTTGAATCTGCGTGTCCTGAAAATACTGGCGGCAGGTCAGCACTCCGCACAGCAGGATCGAAGTATCAATCGACGAGAGCTCGCTGCGCCAGGCGCGGGTCCCGGTGCTCATGTCCAGGAAGTGATAGAAGAATCCGTTTACATGGGTCAGTTGATTCAGCAGAAAATTGAGCGTCGCCGTCACTCGCGCCTGAATCTGCGTGACATCTGCATAGCCACGCTTATGCCCGATACACAGTGCCGTCAGCCCGAATCCAGTGGAAGCGATGCTCGCAACCGGACGATTATCGTTCCCGCCGGCAGCAAAAGCGCGGTCCTTCACGAGGCCCGTCGTTGCGTTGGCCTGCTCCCAGAAGAATTGAAATGCGGCGTGTTCGATCTGATCCAGAAACTGGTCGTCCGATATTGGAGGCGGTGGCGGCGGGCCCGCGGATGATCCGCCTCCGCAAGCCGACATCGCCGCCATACCCGGATAAGACAGTGCAGCCTTCGCTAGATACTCAAGGAGTTTCCGACGGGTAAGAGAGCGAGTCGACTGCAGTGCCATGATGGAATCAGTTCTAGTGTACCGTCCCGCGAGTACGGTTCGATAAGGTAACCCGACCGCCACCGAAAAGTTTTGCTGAATTTCACCACTGTTGAAACTTATTTCCAGGCAACGATGGCAGCAAATTTCGAGCGTGTGCGCATCCCACCCTCCAAGCGATCGGAAATGTTTTAGGTTCGATCATCAGCAGTCCGACGCAGGTTTCAACAGGAGAAGAATCAGGATGACGAATTCGATCAGAACCCGCACGCTGAGGATGGCAGCGTACACACTGGCCTTCACGCTCGCGTTGGCCGGAACCGCGCTCGCACGCGACCGCGACGATGACGACTATTACCCCCAGGGAAATCCGGCCCAGGCCCGTGAGTACGGATATCAGAACGGATACCGCGATGGCGCCCGCCGCGGCCGCGAAGAAGGTCGCGAGCACGATCCCAACAATTACGAAACGCCCGATTGGCGCCATGCCAAACGCGGCTACAAAGACTGGATGGGCTCGGTGAGCTGGTATCAACGCGGATACCAGGAGGGCTACAGTAACGGCTTTCGCGACGCTTACCGGCGCGCAGACGGCTGGCGTGACCGAGACGGAGATGGCGATCGCGATGACAACTGGTCGTTCGGTGGCTCGCGTGGCGGCTACGATGCAGCCTATCGCTTCGGCTACGACGACGGATCAATCGCCGCCCGCAGCGACATTGAGAAAGGCAAATCGTACAACTCAAAACCGCGCGGCCGCTACGACGACCGCGATCATGGGTATCGCCGCGAATATGGCAGCAAGGACCGGTACAAAGCCCAGTACACTTACGGCTATCGCGCCGGCTATGACGCAGTCATGCGGGATCGTTACTGACTCGACGGACGGGTCCAAAAAGAATGGCCGCCGATTCCGGCGGCCAATTTTTTCCCGTGTCCTGAAACTACTTTTCCCCGGCGACTTTCAGACGTGTCTCAGCGCGTTGCAGTGCGTCTTCGGCGCGGGTGTAATTAGTTTCTGGATTGTTGCTTTTCAAGCGCTCTTCGGCCCGTGCCTTTGCTTTCTCCGCGCGGGGCACATCAATTTCCTGTGGCCGCTCCGCAGCTTCGGCAAGAATCGTCACCTTGTCCGGAAGCACTTCTGCGAACCCCCAACAAACCGACAGCGTGTGCTCGGCGCCGCCCGCCTTGTATGTTATGACTCCCACGCCAAGCTCGGTAATGAGCGGCGCGTGCCCGGGAAGAATCCCCAGATAACCGTTGAGCCCCGGAATCTGCGCTTCTGCGGCGGAATCCTTTACTACCAGCTTCTCGGGAGTGACGATCTCGAGTTGGAAAGTATCTGCCACTGTATTTACGCTGCTGCGGTCTTCAACTTCTCAGCCGTCTCCAGAACTTCGTCGATTGTTCCTTTCATGTAGAAGGCCTGCTCGGGAATGTCGTCGTACTTGCCTTCGACGATGCCGCGGAAACCTTTCACGGTGTCGGCGATCTTCACGTAGCGTCCCGGCGTGCCGGTGAACTGCTCGGCCACAAAAAACGGCTGCGAGAGGAACTTCTGGATCTTGCGGGCACGCGCCACGGTGAGTTTCTGGTCTTCGCTGAGCTCGTCGATGCCAAGAATGGCGATGATGTCCTGCAGGTCTTTATAAGTCTGCAGCGTCTTCTTCACCATCTGCGCGACGTCGTAGTGTTCCTGGCCGACGATGCGCGGATCCAGGATTCGCGAGGTCGAAGCCAGCGGATCAACGGCTGGATAGATCCCGATTTCGGTCAGGGCGCGCGAAAGCACGGTGGTTGCGTCGAGGTGCGCGAAGGTCGTCGCGGGCGCGGGATCAGTAAGATCGTCGGCGGGCACGTAAATCGCCTGCACCGAAGTGACCGAACCCTTCTTCGTTGAAGTAATGCGCTCCTGCAACTCACCCATCTCGGTCGCGAGATTGGGCTGGTAGCCCACGGCGCTCGGCATACGGCCGAGCAGCGCCGAGACTTCCGAACCTGCTTGCGTGAAGCGGAAGATGTTGTCGATGAAGAGGAGCGTGTCGGAGCCTTCTTCGTCGCGGAAAAATTCCGCGACCGTCAGTCCGGTCAGCGCGACGCGCAGACGTGCGCCGGGAGGCTCCGTCATCTGGCCATAGATCAACGCCGCTTTCGACTCTTCCGGCTTGCCGGGCTTGATCACGCCCGACTCGCTCATTTCGAGCCACAGGTCGTTGCCTTCGCGGGTGCGCTCGCCGACGCCCGCGAACACAGAGTAGCCGCCATGCTGCTTGGCAACGTTGTTGATGAGTTCCATGATGACGACCGTCTTGCCGACGCCCGCGCCGCCAAATAATCCGATCTTGCCACCCTTTAGGAAGGGCTGGATCAAATCGACGACCTTCACGCCGGTCTCGAACATTTCGGCCGTGGTGGACTGTTCGTCAAAGGCCGGGGCCAGCCGGTGAATGGGCATCCGCTTATCACAGGCAATCGGGCCGAGCTGGTCTACCGGTTCGCCGATGACGTTCATGATGCGGCCGAGCGTTCCGCGACCCACAGGAACCGAGATGGGGCCACCCTGATCGATGGCTTTCATGCCGCGCACCATGCCGTCGGTGGGCTGCATGGCGACGCAGCGCACGCGCCCCTCGCCCAGGTGCTGCTGCACTTCGAGGATGACGTCGATGGGCGAAGGCACTGTGAAACCTTCGCTGATGACGCGCAGCGCTTCGTAGATGGGAGGCATGGTTGCCTCGACGAATTGCACATCGACGGCGGGACCTGCGACTTGGATGACTTTACCGATATTTTCAGGCATAGGACCTCAAAGCCAAGCAGTTAGCATTTAGCACTTGGCACTTAGCCAAACTTGGGTCTTGCTGACTTCGGCTATGTCGATCAGGGACTAAGTGCTAAGTGCTAAATGCTAAATGCTAATTGCTAAGTGCTTCCTTACAATGCTGCCGCCCCGCTCACGATCTCGATGATTTCTTTCGTGATCTTGGCCTGGCGCGCGCGGTTCATTACCAGCGTCAGCGAATCGATCATGTCGGACGCGTTGTTGGTTGCCGAATCCATGGCGGTCATGCGGGCGGCGTGCTCGGCCGCTACCGACTCCAGCAGCGCATGGAAAATCTGGATGCCGAAATATTTCGGCAGAATCTCGTGGAAAAGCTGTTCCGGCGGCTGCTCGTAGATGTAGTCCACCTGCGAAACACCGAACTTGGCAGCAGCCTCGTCTACGGCGTGCGTGTCAGCTGGGCGAATTCCTACGCCGGCGGATTTCGCGGCTTCGATTCTGCGTTTGCGCTCTTCTTCTTCCGCTTCTTCGGCCATGCGGACATCGACCACGCCGATTTCCTTGATCGGCAACAGGTGTTCGGCGATCAGGCGTTGGGCGATGACGGATTTGAATTCGTTGTACAGGATATAGACACCGTCGATTTCGCCACGCGTGTAGCGCTCGATGATGCTTCCGGCCAGATTCGAAGCAAAGCTGTGTTCGACCTTGCCGAGAATGCCAACGTGCTCGCCGACGATCTGCACGCGGCCGGCGCGCGGGGGAGCGGCTTCCGTGCCTGGCTGCGCGGGCGGGGCACCCGTGTCTCCATCTTCTGAAGTTCTTAGCGGAGCCGCAGGACAGCGGCGGCGCATGAAATCGCGGCCCTTGCGGCCGATGCACTCGACATCGATATTCTGCTCGGGCTTGGACTCGATGAACTTCGAAACGATCTTCAGGATGTTGGTGTTGAACGCGCCCGCCAGCCCCTTGTCGCCGGTGACGACGATCAGCAGGATGGTTTTCTCCGGGCGCTCTGCCAACAATGGATGGCGCGGCTCTCCAGTAATGGGATCGTAGACATCGGCGCGCGATACCAATGACTTCAGAACGTTCGTCAACATCTGCGAATAGGGACGGGCCGCGAGCGCGCCTTCCTGCGCACGGCGCAACTTCGCCGCCGAGACGGTCTTCATAGCCTTGGTGATCTGCCGCGTGTTGACCACGCTGCGGATCCGGCGCCGGATGTCGAGAACGTTGGGCATAATCAGTTCTCAGTTCCCTGTTCTCAGGAAAATCCCCTCGCGCCCAGTCCTTACTGAGAACCGAGAACTGAGAACTACCGTTTCGCTACTGCTTGCCTTGCATCCACAAACTGTTGCTTCGCTTCTTTGATCACTCTTGACAGGTCGGCTTTCAGGCTGTCGTCGAGGATCTTCTTGTCCATGATCGTCTTCAGCAGGCCCGGATTGGTTGTGTCTACGTATTTGTAGAGTTCTTTTTCAAATTCCCGGACCTGATCTACCGGCAGATCATCCAGCACGCCGCTGGTGCCGGCGAAGATGATCAGAATCTGCTTCGAGAAGGGCAGCGGCGAGAACTGGTTTTGCTTCAACAGTTCCACCAGGCGCTGGCCGCGGTTGAGTTGCTGCTGCGTCGCTTTGTCTAGATCACTGCCGAATTGGGCGAATGCCGCCAGTTCGCGATATTGCGCGAGTTCGAGCTTCAGCGTTCCAGCGACCTGCCGCATGGCTTTGATTTGCGCGCTGCCACCGACACGGCTCACAGAGAGTCCTACGTTCACGGCCGGGCGCACGCCCTGGTTGAACAAGTCGGTTTCGAGATAGATCTGACCGTCGGTGATCGAAATAACATTCGTCGGGATGTAGGCAGAAACGTCGCCCGCCTGCGTTTCAATCACGGGGAGTGCGGTCAGCGATCCGCCACCGTTCTTGTCGCTCAACTTTGCGGCGCGCTCCAGCAGTCGCGAGTGGAGATAGAACACGTCTCCGGGATAGGCTTCGCGGCCCGGCGGACGGCGCAACAGCAGCGAAATCTCGCGATACGAGGCAGCATGTTTAGAAAGGTCGTCGTAAATACAAAGCGCGTGGCGTCCGCTGTCGCGGAAATACTCGCCCATGGCGCACGCCGCATAGGGAGCAATGTACTGCATGGGAGCCGGTTCGGAAGCCGAAGCGGCAACCACGATGGTGTACTCCATCGCACCCGCATCTTCGAGAATCTTCACCACCTGCGCGATGGAAGACCGCTTCTGCCCGATCGCGTTGTAAATGCAGATCAGGTCGTTGCCCTTGTTGTTGATGATGGTGTCGAGCGCGACCGCGGTCTTGCCGGTCTGGCGGTCACCGATGATCAACTCGCGCTGGCCGCGGCCGATTGGAATCATGCTGTCAATCGCCTTCAAACCCGTGGCCATGGGCTCGCGCACAGGCCGGCGGTCAATGACGCCGGGGGCGATGCGTTCGAGAGCGATGAACTTGTCGGTCGCGATCGGACCTTTGTCGTCGATGGGCTGGCCGAGCGAGTTGACGACGCGTCCAACCATAGCGTCGCCGACGGGTACGCTCATGATGCGCCCGGTGCGCTTGACCTCGTCGCCTTCCTGGATCTCGGTGTACTCGCCGAGGATGACCACTCCTACCTGATCTTCTTCGAGGTTCATGGCGATTCCGGCGACGCCGTGCGGGAAACTGAGCAGTTCGCCGGCCATTACCTTGTCGAGTCCGTAGACGCGGGCAATGCCGTCTCCCAGCGTGATGACGGTGCCGACCTCGTCGACCGCAATCTTCGATTCGTAATTTTCGATCTGCTCGCGGATTAATTGCGTTATTTCGTCTGCTTTGATTTGGGCCATATGAATCAGCTACTAGCTGCTGGCTTCTAGCTCTTGCCTCGGTTTCGCGCTTTAAATCCGTGCACCGGATTCAAGCTAGAGGCCAGGAGCTAGCAGCTAGAAGCTGGTCTCCACCAACTGCTCTCGGATCCTTGCCAACTGACCTTCCACGGAGCCGTCGTAGATCGTGCTGCCGACCTTCACGACTGCCCCGCCTATCAGGGACGCGTCTTGCGCATAGCGGGCACGCACGCGCTTGCCGGTCAGCTTGGTGATCTCGGCTTCGAGCAACTGTTTTTCTGGATCGCTTAGCGCTCTTGCGCTGCTTACCTCGGCCTCGGCAAAACCGAGGCGATCGTTCAGTTCCAGCTGAACCTGCTTCAAGATGTCGGAGAACAGGGGCAAGCGGCGATGATCGGTCAGCACCGCAATGAAATTCCTTGCCTGGCGGGTCATTCCCATGCGTTGGGCAATGGCATCGAGCACGGCCCGCTTGCGGTCTCCTGGAATCGACGGATTTTCCAGAACGCGGCGCAATGGATCGCTTTCCGCGAGCAGCAACTCGGTGGCGTGCAGTTCCTGCAGCATGCGCGCGGGATCGAGTTTGCTTCCAATGACGACATCCGCGAGTGCCCGGGCGTAGGCGCCAACCACGGAGGCCATGGCTAGTTGCCTCCCTTTCCGCCATCTTGAGCAAGCTTCGAAGCGAAGGTACGCACCAACACCTGGTCGGTGTTGGCATCGACGTGGATTTGTTTGCGCGCCAGGGCAATAGCTAAGTCGGCGGTATGCGAAGTCAATTCGCGGCGGGCCAGCTTGGCAGCGGCGGCAATCTCCTGCTCGGCGGACTCAGCCACTTTGCGGATATCTTCTTCGGCCGCCGCCTTGATGCGCGCATCTTCCGCTTCGCCTTCCTTTTCGGCGTTGGCTTGCATCTGCCCAATCTCGACGTCCAACTGGCGCAGGCGATTCTCGATCACGGCCAGCCGGCGGTTGGCTTCCTGGCTAGCGGCACGCGCCTCTTCCAAGGCACGCTGAATGGACTCGTTGCGGTTGCGCAGCATGCCAGGTACAGCCTTGCGCCCAAACCACACCACCACGAAGACGATAATCGCGAAATTCACACTCAATGCCACTAAGTGCGCCTGGTGATCGCTCAACCCGGTTAACTTCGCGAACTTCTTGATCATGGCAGAGTGCTTCAGGTTGGAGTTTTCTTCTTCCTCTTCTGCCCCAGTCGCTTCGCGTTCTGCTTTGGCGAGTTCGCTCCCCATTGGCCGGTGTTCCGGCTCGGCCGGCTTTTGTTCTGAGGTTGAGGACGTGGCCGAGGACTGATCTTGAGCCTGTGCGAACGCTCGTGGCGGAACCCCTGCGAGGCATGACAGTAGTGCGAATAGGAACAGCGAGCGGCGTACCGTCTTCATCGTCCACCCACCTGGCTCGGAGCCGCGACCGGACGCAAGACAGTACGCACGATCTCGCTCGCCAGTCGTCCAGCTTCGCCTTGCAGGTCTGAGAGAGCTTGCTGCTTGGCTTGCTCGATGCCCGCGCGCGCCTCTTTGACCTGCTCCTGTGCCCGGGTTCGGGCCTGGTTCACCACTTCGGCGCGGGCCTGCATCGCCTGCTGGCGGCGCGCTTCCTGGTTCTTGAATATTTTCATGCGAGCTTCGCGCATGCGCTGTTCGTAGTCGGAGGTGCGCGCTTCGGCGGCCGCGATGTCGGCCCGCGCTTTTTCCATCGCGCCTTGCGTGCGGCTGCGGCGCTCGGCCAGCACGGCCGTTAGCGGGCGATAAACTAGTTGGGTGTACAGAACGAAAAGTGTCCCCAGCAGAAGCACCGTAGGTACGGCTCCGAGCAGTAATTCGCCTAGTTGGCGGAGGGTTTGTTCCATTGTTCTGCTGATCGAATCGCTGATCCTGCTGGAAGGAGAGCGGTTTCTAAAACCAATAAAATTAACACTCTGGCGGCAATAGTGTCAATGATTCCACAGCCACTCGCCTTGGAAATTCGTCCCAATCTGAAACTCCCAAAGTTGTCCCTTGACAATGCCCGGGAAGGGGCTACCATGTAAGCATCACCTCCGATCCGTTTCCGGATCGAGTGGGCCGATAGCCAAGGAAAAGTCACCGCTTCTTGGCTGGCGGCCCATTTTAATTTCTAGCTTTCAGGCTTTCGGGCCTTGGTCACCGATGCTCCTCTTTTTTCTATCGTTTCCCCGCTCAAAAAATGACCCTTCCTTTACAACCGCATGACAACCTGCGTGGTGGGCGCGATTAACGTCAACTGCGTTGAATCATGGGATCTCAGGTTCAGCGGAACCCGGATTCGGACAACGCCGACGAATTGCAAAGGAGAACACAATGTCGCGCTCACGCAATTGGAAGCATGCGGCCGGAGTGGCCGCCCTTGGTCTGACCTTCATCCTGCTCACTGCCAGCAATGGCCTGGCGCAACACTACACGAGAACCGATCTCACCACGGACAACTCCACCACCTCGGCGACCGCGCCGAATGTCGATCCTAGTCTCGTGAATGCCTGGGGAATGTCGCGCTCGTCGGGCTCACCTTGGTGGATTTCCGACAACGGTACGTCGCTGTCCACGCTCTACGATGGCACGGGCGCAGCGAGAACGCTGCCAGCCCCGGCGACCTGTCCGTTGCACAATTGTATTTCCATTCCTCTGCCCGATGGCACCCCTGGGGGAACGCCCACCGGAACCGTGTTTAACTACACGAGCAGTTTCGAGGTAGGTCCGGGGCAAAAGGCCATTTTCTTATTTGCCACTGAAGATGGCACGATCTCGGGCTGGAATCCCAACGTGAACCCCTCGGCAGCGGTCGTGAAAGTCAAGAATCCTACAACCGCGATCTACAAAGGACTCGCGCTCGCCGCCACTCCGGTTGGGCCCCGCCTGTACGTAACCAATTTCAAGAGCGGCGGAGTCGAGGTCTATGGCCCGAAATTCGGGCGCATCAACACGGCGGGAGGCTTTCTTGATCCCAACCTTCCTGCCAACTACGCTCCGTTTGGAATCCAGAATGTAGGCGGCAACATCGTGGTCACCTACGCGCACCGGAGGCCGGGCCAAAAGGACGAGGATCATGGCCCCGGACTGGGGTTCGTGAACATTTTCGATACGACGGGAAAACTCGTGCTGCGCTTGCCGCATAGGATGGAATTGAACGCGCCCTGGGGAATTGCTCTGGCGCCCGGGGACTTCGGTCCGTTCAGCCATCGCCTGCTGATCGGCAACTTTGGCGACGGAACAATCCATGCGTTCAATGCGGTCAGCGGGAAATTTGAAGGGACGCTCCTGGACCCGACGGGCGCTCCACTATGGATCGACGGACTGTGGGCGTTGAGTTTCGGCGGAGATTCCACGAACAACGGCCTGGCCACGGAACTGTTCTTCACAGCAGGTCCAAACGACGAAAGCAACGGAATTTACGGCAAGATTACGGCTGTCGGCACCGAGCAACGCGGCAACTCTGAATAACTTGAGGGGTCTGGCCGTGCTCGACCTCTCTCACATCGGCTAGACCCATTTTTCCCTTGGCCCGAGCACCCCTCTCCTAATAGAAAACGGCAGGAACTCAGTGCTGAGTTCCTGCCGTTCTCATCTCGACTCACGACGAACCCTAGGCTGACACGCTCTGCTCGGCCATCAAGCGAGCAATCTTCTCGAGCACGATTTGCATGCTGGTGTTGGCGTCCACGGCGGCATCCACCTCGTGGTGGCGGGAAGCGGCGTGCATGATGAGCACCTTGGTGCCCTCGTGCGCCTTCTTCACCATGTAGGGCAAGTGATGGCGGTCGTCCTTGCTCAACGTTGAACCCAGGATCACCAGATCGAAGGCGTCGTGTTTAAGCGCATCCTGCACGCTCTGCCGTCCGACCGCGGTCGTAACGTGGTGACCAGCCTTTTTCATCTCAGCGGCTTGAGTGGACAGAACCTGCTCATCGGACTCGCCATAAAGAACTTTGACTGTTGATTTTGAAGCTTTCGCGGGCAAAGGGACCCCTCCTAAAACTCCAAGGGGAGCTTAGCAAGCGCGGAGCGACCTTCCGAGGTCACGGAAGAACAGGTCCCGATGGGGCCAGCTGAGGGGGTCGTGTTTCTGCCCAGACCGGGTTTGGGCCGCTGGAGATCTTGATTTGGGCGCTTTTGCGCGTCAATTGCGCGTCACTGATATCTGTGACCCTCAGCACATGCGGAGCGTGACCTGGAGCACAGCGGTCTGGGCACGGTCTCCTGTATTCAGGGAACAGCGGCACCGGCCTACTATGCATGCCTTTAAAGATTCCGGACACCTCTTCCGATTGGCAGCAGTCTTCGTTGCGGGCATCCTTCTGTTTCTGGTCATTCGCGGCTTCCTGGTTCCGAAAAGCTTCGGACAATACGGGCACTACCGGGGGGTCGCGATGGCCGAAATGGCCGCGCGGCCCGTCAACTTCGCGGGCCATGAGACTTGCGAGACCTGCCATGCCGACGTCCTCGACAAGAAAAAGGACGGCAAGCACGCCCACGTCAATTGCGAGGCTTGCCACGGACCTCTAGCCAAGCATGCCGACGACCCAACCTCGGTTCAGCCCCCGAAGCTCGATACCGCGGTACTCTGCGCCCGCTGTCATGAGGCAAACGCGGCCAAGCCGAAAAGTTTCCCGCAGGTTGCTTCCGCCGACCACTCCACTGGGCTGCCCTGCGACACCTGCCACCAGCCGCACAGTCCAGTCATCAGCGGAGGTACGAAATGAGCATCACCCGGCGCCATCTAATCCTGCTGTTGCCGGCTGCCGCTGTCGCCTGGAAGCACGTTTTGGCTGGAACTCCGGAGTCTTCTCCCAACTACACCATGAGCCAGCATTGGTGGAGCATGCTGATCGACCTGCCGAAATGCATTGGTTGCGGGAACTGCGTCCGTGCCTGCCAGGCCGAGAATGATGTGCCGGATGGATACTTCCGCACCTGGGTGGAGCGCTACCACGTTTCCGATTACGACATTGAGAATCCTGCGGTGGACTCTCCCGATGGCGGCAAAAAGGGATTTCCTCCAGCGAAGGATGCGAGCGGGAAGAACTTCTTCGTGCCTAAGCTGTGTAACCATTGCGTGGAGTCTCCGTGTACGCAGGTCTGTCCGGTGGGCGCAACCTTTGTAAGCCCGGATGGTGTGGTGCTGGTGGACAAAAAATACTGCCTCGGCTGCCGGTATTGCGTGCAGGCGTGCCCCTATGGCTGCCGTTTCATCAATCCGAAAACCGAAACCGCCGAGAAATGCACGCTGTGCTATCACCGGATCACGAAAGGCCTCACCACCGCGTGTTGCGAGAGCTGTCCAACCGGTGCGCGACAACTTGCGGACCTGAAAAATCCCCAAGACCCGATTCACGAGTTCCTGAAAACTCATAGCGTGCAAGTCCTGAAACCCTACATGGCGACTCATGCCAAGGTGTTTTACGCCGGCCTGGATGGTTCCGTGCGATGAACGGTGCAATGACAAAGAGCGCTTCGATGCGATAAGGAGACCCCTAACCGATATGCCCGGCGTTGAAGGCTTCATGTATCCCAACGAAATTGAACTCCAGTGGAGCGTGCTGATCGTGCTGTATCCGTTTCTCACGGGGTTGGTGGCAGGCGCGTTCATCCTGGCCTCGCTGGAGCGCGTGTTCCGAGTCCAGGCCGTGAAGCCTACGTACCGGCTCGCGCTGTTGACCGCCCTGTCGTTTCTTCTGGTGGCGCCCCTTCCGCTGCAGCTCCACCTCGGGCATCCGGAACGTTCCTTCGAGATGTATCTCACGCCGCACCGCTCCTCCGCGATGGCGATGTTTGGCTTTGTCTACCTCTGGTACCTGATGGCGGTGTTGGTGTTGGAAATCTGGCTCGACTATCGGCGGGACATCGTGCTGCTGTCGGAATCGACCACTGGCTGGAGGCGTGGGATCTACCGGATGATGGCTTTGGGATCACACAACCTGAGCGAACGCGCGCTGGCGGTGGACGAACGAGTCGGCTACCTGATTACCGTGATCGGTATCCCTTCGGCCTTCCTGCTGCACGGATACGTTGGCTTCATTTTCGGCTCGGTCAAAGCGAACCCGTGGTGGTCGACGCCGCTCATGCCGGTGGTGTTTATCTTCTCCGCCATGGTGTCGGGGATTGCGGCCGTGATGCTCCTCTACATGCTGATGACATGGGCGCGCGGACAATCGATCGACATGCCCTGTGTGGACACGATCGCGCGTTATCTGTTCTACACGTTCATCATTGATTTCGGCCTAGAGATGCTCGACTTGATCCACCGAATTTACGAGGCCGATGAAAGCTTCCGCAGCCTCGATTTCATGGTTCACACCAAGCTCTACATGTCGCACATCGTGGTGCAGATCGTGCTGGGAACGGTCACGCCGATTGCACTGCTGGCCTGGACTCAGTTGTTGAAGTTCTCCGAGATGGCGCGGAAACGCATCTATGTGTTGGCCGGATGCCTGACCATGATTGGCATTTTTGCCATGCGCTGGAACATCGTCATTGGAGGACAGTTGTTCTCCAAGAGTTTTCTCGGGTACACGACGTACAAGATGGGCCTGGTCGCGCGCGAAGGACTGCTGGTGGCGATTGTGCTGACCGTCCTGCCCTTCGTGATCTTGTGGGTATTGGTGAAGCTCCTGCCACCTTGGGGAGATAGAATCTCGGGTCCGCTCCCCGACACCACACCCGCGCACTAAGTTCGACCCGCATTCCTTGCCAGCCTCAAAGCGGTGGAGATTATGGACGATCTTCTCGACGCTTTAGCACGGCTTTCTGACCGGCTGGAACACCTCGAGCGCCGGGTCTCCGCCCTGGAGCGTCCATCAGCAGCGTCAGATCCCCTCCCCGTTTCGGCAGTCCATCGCGCCAGCGCCAAACCTCTAGCGGAAACAGATAACCTGGCAACGGCCGGGGGCATGCTTCCTGTCGTGGGCAAAGCCATGCTGGGTATTGCCGGAGCCTACCTGCTCCGCGCTGTGGCCGAATCGGGATCGTTTCCGAAATTAGCGGTCGTGGCGCTTGCCCTGGCTTACGCGGGCATGTGGCTGGTGTGGGCGGCGCGGGTTCCGGTCGAAACCCGCTTTGCCAGCACGGCATACGCCGCCACGGCGGCGCTGATCCTTGCTCCCATGCTTTGGGAACTTACGCTGGTCTTCAAGGCTCTATCTACCTTCGTAGTCGCTGGTGTACTGGCCGCGTTCGTGGTCGCAGCGTCCGCTCTTGCCTGGAAGCGCAGCCTTGTCTCGATCGTCTGGGTGGCCAATGGAACCGCGGCGCTCACTGCCATCGCATTACTGATTGCCACCCACGATCTGGTCCCGTTTCTTTGTGCGCTGTTGTTCATGGCTGCGCTTTGCGAGGTGGCAGCTGCTCGCGGACACTGGCTCAGCTTGCGGCCTTTGGTCGCGGTGGCAGCCGATCTGGCCACTGGCATTCTGACGTATATCTATTCCCAGCCGGAAAGTGTGCGTGTCGAGTACGGAAACGTTGCACCAGCAGCACTCCTGACGCTGGGATCGGGTTTGTTTCTGATCTACGGAGCGAGTATCGCCTTCCGCACAATACGACTCCACCAGCGGATCACAACCTTCGAGATCGGGCAGACCATCATCGCCTTTCTGCTGGCTGCCTTCACCGCATATCGCTTTTCGTCGGGAGTTGGGGCACTCGGGGTGATCTGCCTCCTGCTCGCGGCTGCTTGCTACGCCCTGGCATTTGCCTGCTTTGACCGCCTCCCCGAGGCGCGCAACTACCACGTCTATGCGACCTGGGGCGCCGCTCTCGTGCTGGCGGGCAGTTTGCTATGTCTCAATCCTCAAACGCTGGCGTTGTGTCTGAGCGTGGCCGCGATCGCGGCCACCTTTCTGGGCGTCCGATACGGTCGCCTGACGCTCGAATTCCACGGCTTGCTCTACCTGGCTACCGCCGCGGTCTCATCCGGTCTGCTCGACTATGCAGGCCGCGCGCTGGCCGCGACCTTCCCGGCAGCGCCTGGCTGGACCGTCTGGGCCGTGGCCGCTTCCGCCGTCCTCTGCTACTCGATCGGAGGGCGTTTCCCTCGAGATCGGTGGAACCATCGCTTCCTCCGGCTGCTCTCGTCGGCCCTGGCCGTGAGTGCCTTGGTGACGTTCCTGGTGTCAGGTTTGGTGTGGCTGGCGGCAACCGGCACGTCTCCGGGTAAGTCCCACGTTGCCGTCATCCGCACGCTGACTACCTGTGCGGTCGCCCTGGCTCTTGCCTACAGTGGCTCTCGCTGGCGGCGGATCGAACTAGTATGGATTGCCTATGGTGTACTCGCGCTGGTTACCGTGAAGCTGCTGTTCGAAGACCTCCATCACGGACACCCGGGATCCATCGCGGTTTCGATTTCCCTCTACGCGGTGGCTTTGATTGCGGTTCCTCGCATGGCGCGCATGGGACGGCGAACGTAGTTCGTATTCGAGTTCCGCACTAGGGCTCACACCTGGGGTGTGATCTAGATCACTGACAGCCGTGAACGCCTGCTGTGAACTGTAGGGCCTACTCTGGGTTATTTCTTGGATAGGCGAAGGCCATCGGCCACGAAAAAGCAGCAAGGAGAATTCCATGAAGAAAAAGCTGGTTCTGTTCGCGATCGTTCTTTTTGCCCTCACCACGAGCTTTTCATTTGCTCAAGACGGCGCAACCACTTTCAAAAGCAAGTGTGCGATATGCCACGGCCCGGATGGCAGCGGCAAGACGCCCATGGGGGAAAAGCTCAAAATCCTTGACCTGCGGTCCGCTGACGTGCAGAAGCTGTCCGACGCCGAACTCACCCAGATCGTCGCCAAGGGAAAGGATAAGATGCCTGCCTATGACGGCAAACTCACCAAGGAACAGATCGATCAGGTGATCGCTCACATCCGGGAACTTGCCAAGAAGAAATAGCCAATCCAAGTCGGAGCCGAGAAAACAGAAATGGACAACCCTCCCAGTTCCGGGGTAGAACCCGGGCGCCGCCGCTTGGTAGAAGTTCTGCTGGGAGGCGGTCTGATCGCGTCGGTCGTTTCGTTCCTTTACCCTGTGCTGCAATACGTCGTTCCTCCCACTGTAGTGGATCTGGGAGGAGACGAAATTATCGCCGCGAAAGTGGGCGAACTGAAACCCAACAGCTCGAAGATCTTTCGTTTTGGGAGCCGGCCCGGCTTGCTTCTTCTCACCGCCGACGGGGAATATCGGGCCATGTCGGCAACGTGCACGCATCTGAGCTGCACGGTGCAATACCGCAGTGAACTCCGCCAGGTCTGGTGCGCCTGCCACAACGGGCTCTATGACCTCGCGGGGCGCAACGTCTCCGGCCCCCCTCCGCGCCCTCTGGAGTCTTTCCAGGTCCACGTGCGAGGCGATGAAATCGTGGTGAGCCGAAAGCAGGAGGCCTGAAGTTTGCTGACCCGCGTCCGCAACTGGCTTGACGAGCGCTTCGGATGGGAAGAGCTCACCGCACCGCTGCGCCACAAGACCGTCCCCATGCATAAGCTGTCGTATTGGTACTTCCTGGGCGGGATCACTCTATTCCTGTTCGGAATCCAGGTGTGCACGGGCATACTTCTGCTGCTCTATTATCGTCCCACCGCCAATGAAGCCTTCGAGAGTGTGCAGTACATCATGACCCGGGTGCAGTTTGGATGGCTGGTGCGCTCGATTCACTCCTGGGCAGCGAACCTGATGGTCTTCACCGCCATCGCCCACATGTTCAGTGTGCTGTTCCTGCGCGCCTATCGCAAACCCCGCGAGCTCACCTGGGTCAGCGGCATGATCCTGCTGTTTCTGGTCATGGGCTTCGGTTTTAGCGGCTACCTGTTGCCCTGGAATACGCTTGCCTTTTTTGCGACCAAGGTCGGAACGGAGATCGCCGGCCAGGTCCCGCTCATCGGCAAGCACCTGCTGATCTTCTTGCGCGGCGGCGAAGAAGTGACCGGCGCCACTCTGACTCGCTTTTTCGGTTTTCATGTGGCTGTGCTGCCGGGAATTACCACGCTGCTGTTGCTGCTGCATATCGCGCTGGTTCAGAAATTCGGGATGAGCGTTCCGCCGAAAGTAGAAGAACAGTGGAGAGCGAATCCGGCGCAAGCGCGGGAGATGAGGTTCTTCCCGAATTTTGCCTTGCGCGAGTTGATGGCCTGGTACATCGCCCTGGGAGTGCTGGGCGCCCTGGCAGCGCTTTCTCCGTGGGGGCTCGGCACCAAAGCCGACCCCTTCGCGCCCGCTCCGGCCGGTATCAAACCAGAGTGGTATTTCCTGTTCATGTTCCAGACGCTGAAGCTGATCCCAGCCAAAATCGGCCCGATTGATGGGGAACTCCTCGGGATCATGGTCTTCAATCTGGCGGGCTTGATCTGGCTGCTGCTTCCGTTCTTCGGCGGTCTCGGTCGTGGACGCGCCCACCGTTGGATTCTCGGCCTGGGTATTTTTGCGGTTGCCTACATGGCATCGATGACGGTTTATGGATACGTGGCGAAATAATCGGTGGGCCCGACTTGGGTGGCCGTTTCTGGCGCTCTGGCTGATCGCCGGTCTCGCTCGTGCCGAACAACCCAACAGTTGTATCGAGTGTCATTCCGCCCTCGACCCGCCGCAACAGGTCACGCACGAGCAGTTCGCCCAGGACATCCACGCACAGAAGGGACTCACCTGCGCCAGTTGCCACGGCGGCGATTCTTCCAGGAACGACATGGATGCCATGAGCAAGGCCGCTGGTTTCCGCGGCAAGCCCGCGCGGAAGGATATTCCCGCACTCTGCGGCAAGTGTCACTCCGATGGCGCCTACATGCGGCAGTACAATCCGTCCCTGCGCACGGACCAATTCGTTCAGTACCAGACCAGCGTCCACGGCCAGCGACTCGCAAAAGGTGACACCAAGGTCGCGGTCTGCATCGATTGCCACGGCGTGCATGGCATGCGCCCGGCCAGTGACACGCGCTCCAAAGTCCACCCCGCCCACGTGGCCGAGACCTGCTCGCGGTGCCATGCGGATGCTGTCTACATGAAGGGATACGCCATCCCAACCGATCAGTACGAGGGTTACAGCGCCAGTGTGCACCACGAAGCACTGGCTGTACGCGGTGATCTCAGTGCCCCCACCTGCACCACCTGCCACGGCAATCACGGCGCGGCGCCCCCGGGGGTAGGCACAGTCCAGAATGTCTGCGCAACCTGCCACGTTTTCCAGGGACAGTTGTTTGAAAAAAGTCCTCACAAGGCCGCTTTCCAGGCCGCTTCCCTGCCCGGATGCGTAACCTGCCACAGCAATCACCGCATCGTCCATCCCACCGACGCCTTGTTGGGCACGGGCAAGCAATCGGTCTGCACCAACTGCCACACGGCGGGTGACACCGGATACGAGGTAGCCGATCAGTTCCTGCAGCAGATCGGCCATTTCGAAACCGCTGTGAAGAATTCCGACGAGATCCTCAACCGCGCCGAGTCTGACGGCATGGAGGTCAGCCAGGCGCGCCTCGAGCAGGACCAGGCACGCGACGCCCTCACCAAGGCGCGCGTCACCGTCCACAGCTTCAACCTGGTGCGAATGCAGGAGGACATCCTGGCGGGCTTGAAGATCACCGACAAGACCTATCAGGAAGGCAAAGCCGCGCTCGCCGAGCGCGACTATCGCCGCAAGGGACTGGGAGTCTCTCTGTTCTTCATCGTAGTGGTTCTGGTCGGTCTGCGGTTCTACACCCGTCACATCGAGCGCGGGCAGAACAGTTAAGACTCGTCTCTCGAAACAATTCTGTGCCTTGGCTTCTCGTGGGGATTGCGTCGGACTGAGGGGCTCTAGCGAACGTCCCCTCGGACGAATCGCATGGCCTCGGCCACCCCTGGTTCATCCCCGTTTCGCTTGGTGACTCCAGAGTCGTCCGGAACGTTGGCGGCATCGCCCTCTCCCGGAGCCAGAAATAGATTGCTCTCCAGGCCATGTTGCTTGGTGTACAGATCGAAGTAACGTCCGCGCAGGGCATAGAGTTCTTCGTGCGTGCCACGTTCGACAATCTGTCCTTGCTCGACCACCAGAATCTGATCGGCGCGCCGGATGGTCGACAAGCGGTGCGCGATCACGAAGGTGGTGCGCCCCTGCATCAGGTAGGAGAGGCCTTGCTGGATCATCTGTTCGGATTCGGAATCGAGGCTGGAAGTCGCTTCGTCAAGAATCAGGATGCGGGGTTCGGCGAGAATGGCGCGCGCAATCGAGATCCGCTGCCGTTGCCCGCCCGACAGCTTCACACCGCGCTCGCCGACGATCGTGTCGTACTTGTCTGCGAAGCTCTCCGCAAATTCATCGACCCGGGCGATCTGGCAGGCGCGCATCACCGCCTCTTCACTGGCGTTGGGTCGTGAGAACGAAACGTTCTCGCGAATCGTCCCGTCGAACAGAAACGATTCCTGCAACACGACTCCAAGCTGCGTCCGATAGGAGTCGAGCCGTACGGTGCTCAGGTCGATGCCATCCACCAAGACTCTGCCCTTGGTCGGAACATAGAACGCGGAAATCAGTCCGATAGTCGTGGATTTGCCTGATCCCGACGATCCCACTAACGCGGTCACCGTGCCCGGAGCGGCGTGGAATGAAACGTCGTTCAGCACCGTGCGAGCGCCATCATAACTGAAGCTGACAGCCTCGAAATCAATGTTGCCCTCGATCGCACCGAGCGTAGCGGTGCGCTTGGGGTCGCGGTCCTCTGCGGGTTGCTGCAGGATTTCATGAGTACGTTCCAGGCCGGCGAGCGCTTCGGTGATCTGCGTGCCGATCGCAACGATCTGCATGATGGGAGCGATGAGGAAACCCATGAACAATGTGTAGGTGAAGAAGCCGCCAATGGTCAGCGAACCAGCCAGAATCTGCTTCGCGCCGACAAACATGATGACCGCACCCACCACGCCGAGCAGCACGCTGGCCGAGAGCCCCATGACGGAAGTTGCGGTCAGCGTGCGCATCACGTTATCGAGCAGCCGCATCACTCCGAGCGAGAAGACCTTTTCCTCCCGGTCTTCGGCATGATAGCCCTTCACTACCCGCACGCCCCCGAGAGATTCCGACAAGCGTCCCGTAACCTCGGCGTTGATCTTGCCACGATCGCGAAAGATTGGCCGGATCGTCTGGAACGCTTTTTTCAGAGCAAGTCCGAAGCACAAGAGGAAGCCGAACGCCAACACCGTCATCAAGGTGCTGATTCGGAACAAGACCACCAGCGCGATCGCGGCTGTTAACAGACCACCGACCAGGTCCACGAGCCCGGTACCGATCAGGTTGCGTACGCCTTCCACGTCGGTCATGATGCGCGAGACCAAAACTCCACTTTTGGTCGAATCATGAAATGAGACGGGCAACCGTCCGACATGCGCTTGCACTTTTTGACGAAGTTCGGCGATCAGGCGCTGAGCAGCCTTGGAGAGCAATTGCGTGAGCGAAAACGAAGTAATCCCCTGAATGACGGTCGCGAGCAATACTCCAAGCACGAGCGGTTTGAGCAGCTGAGTGTTGCGCTTGATGATGACGCTGTCGATCAGGAATCGGGTGGAATAGGGTAGCACCAGAGAGGCAACCCGGTTGATCGCCATTAAGACGAAGCCAAGCGCCAGCAGGCCGCGCCGAGGACGGACGAGTTCCCACACCAACGGCAAAACGGCGCGCAGTTGCGGCCGCAAGGGCTTGGGCACTTTGGGATCCGGAGGCACCATTGTTGATTAGACACTATCCGTCAAGGAGGGGTTCAATTTGTGGGCGTTGATCCGGAAAGGGGAGTTCGGTCCATTTGAGATTCCTTTACTTCCAGAAAGCTTCCCAGCGCGGTGCAGCCGGATCCATCTCGATGTTGCCGGATCTGTTCTTGTACGACGCTCCAGTTATCTTCTCGAGCTGTAAGCCAGCGACGGTCTCCGGAACAACGATAGTGGAGGGCATCAGGCCGCCGGCTCGTTCAAATTGCAGGCGCCATCGCGCCGCTCCGGCGGGTTCAAGTGCCAGATTGATTCTTCCAAAACGGGTTGGGGACTCACGCAAGACGTAAGCGCCCGAACCGTTTAGATCCTTGCCGGTGATGCCTTCCAACAGCCGAAGCGTCTGTCCATCTTCAAGCGCCAACATATGCCTGAGGTAACGGACACACTCTGCGCTCGCCCAGTTATGCGGCATGTCGCCCCAATCCTGTCCGACGAGGGCATGTTGTAACGGCTGCTCTTCCCGCCAACAGTAGAGCGGAGAGGCATGGTTGAGAAATCCCGTGAAGGTGCGATGGGCCCAGTCGCGAAGCCCCGCCCACAGGTAAACGTGTGCGGCGAAGGACGCATTGTAGTTCCACAGGCTGTCGTGCCACAGCCACCCAGTTTCAATCGGAACATCCTCCTGGGTGCAAGACTGCAGCAACGCGATATGGCCGCGAACGATGGGATCGGTTTTGTCAAAAACCAATCCTGGATAAATCGCGTGGGAAAGCGCCCACTGCGCAGTCTGTGGTCGAGGCTTGTTCCATGGATCGGGATCGTTCACCGACGGATCGTCGTGCGCAATCATCGGCAGGTAGTTGAAGCCTGCCGGATGACGAACCATCTCTTCCCTGCTGGCCTCCTGAAACGCAGCGTAAAGCTCCTTGTAGAATCGAGCAGCCTTATCGAGAGAGTGGAGACCTTGCTGCTCCGCCGCTTCCGCAACCGCCCGCAGGCCGGCCAGGGCCCACACGGTGTTCGTGAATTCCGAGCGAACGCCACCAATCCCACCATCGGCAAACCCCGGCGCTAGCAATCGGTAGCGGCCATTCGTGCTCTTGCCGGTCCGTGCTTGATCGCGAAGCTCGATGAGAAAATCGACCGCACGGCTGACGTTCGGTTCCAATTCGCGAAATAGCGCCCAGTCCTGCTTCAGCTCACACTGGCGCACGAGGGTAAACATTGCGATGGCGGTATCCTTCCAATGCTCGCCCCCGCTGGCTGCAATCACCTGTCCTGAATCCACCTGCTTTGACCACTCCGAGTGCAGACCCTCGTCTGCCTCTTTGTCGTAGCCGAGATAACGGGCGGCTTCCAGGAGGAAATTGCCATCGACAATCCAGAGCCCGCGATACACCGTGGGGCCCACCTGGAACACTAATCTCTGGTTCTTCACTTCGCGAGCCTGCTGAATATTGCGCGCACACGCCGTGAGAAATTCCCCATGTCTGCCGGGATAGTTCCATGCAGTGGTTCCGAATGGTCTCCACGTGCGCCAGAAATCCCGGGTTTCCGCTAGAAGCATCTCCGGGTTCTGCAAATGCTCGCGTAACATTTCTGCCGTCTGCTTTTCCTGAGGAAGACGGACGAAGTACCGGGCCGCACGCTCCGTCGTGGCTTCGCCATGCGGCAGGTACAGGGTGAAGCCTGCTTCTTCCCACCAGACACATCTCCCCAGCGCGTCGCCCGATTTCGCACCCATCAGCAGAACAGTTTTGCTCTCCTGTCCTCTCACCGTCGCGGTCGGTGAGTTGTAGTCCTCGAGTTCCAACTTGTCGCAGGTGCGCAGGTGGAGCCTCGGAGCGACCGCCACACTTCCAACCTTGGACTTGATCGACATCAGGACATTGTCAACGCGTCCTTCGTCGCTGTGCCGGCTCGCAAAAGCGATGAGTTCGAGGGTGGCCGAAGGACGATCGATCAAAGTATGAACAATGGGCACGCCCGGTGCCTCGATCCACTGACGAATGACCTTATCGTCCTGGAAGCCGGCGAGCGAAAACTCGACCACAGTCGCAAAGTCTTCCATTCCTACAAGCAATGCCTTGGCGAAGCCATAACGGAGATCGCCGGCCTGTCCCACGAGAGTTTTGTTGGGATCGTCGGGAAAGCAAATGGTGGATTGCGAATGATGCGGCTTGTATCGGAAATCAACCGTTCCGCTGCCGGTGCTTCCGCGTTTTTCAGACTGCTCACTGGCAACATCATGCGCTGTATCTTCGGCGGCGCCGATTGGAGTTGCCGCGGCGGCTCCGGAAACAATTAAACCGCCAACAAATTCACGACGATTCACTGGCGACATGAGTTTCCTCGCGAAACTTCGAACTGGCCTGCTCTCATTCTGCAACACCCTGGGGCCACGTCAGCGCGTCCCTGCCATAGTAAATTATGACGTTCGTTTTATGTCGAAAACGACATTATTAATGCCTTAAAGTGGGCGACTTGGGAATATTATCGTGCAATCCAAGACGGAATGGGATTGTTTGAAAGTTACACTAATCGTCCTGATTCGCGGTACTATCCTCGCAGACCCTTTCGTTTACCCTGAAACCGAAGGCTGACGAAGGCGTACGGTTTCGCTCTAACATACGAGGGGAAAGGAAGAATCGTGCCCAATTCCAAGCCACCATCGCCCGCACTTGCGGCGCCCACGAATCCCATGCAAGTAGAGGTTTCGCAAGGCAAGCAGCAGGTCCGATTCACATCCATACTTACTGCTCTTCAGCAGACCGGCCGGGTGGTGGTGGAAGAGCTAAGCGAACAACTTGGCGTCTCTCTGGTTACGGTGCGGCGTGACCTGGATGTACTAGAGCAGAAAGGTTTGCTGCGGCGCACTCATGGCGGCGCAGTCTCGATGGAACCATTATTCTACGAGCCTTTTCGCAAGGACCGTTCTTTCGTGGCGCAGGTTGAGCGCGCAGCGGAGGAAAAGCGCCGCATCGGTCGAGTGGCAGCGGGTTTGATCCGTCCAGGTGAGACCATCGCGCTCACTCCGGGTACGACCACGACCGAGGTAATCCGCGGGCTGCCGCTGAACTACAACATCACCGTCGTGACCAACACGGTGAATGTGGCGATGGAACTTTCGAAGCGAAGGGATGTTTATGTCTTCGTCACCGGGGGACATCTGCACGGCGAGTGGTTCTCCCTGGTCGGTACCACCGCATTGCGCGCGCTGGAGAATATGTTGATCAATACCATGTTCATCGGGGCCGATGGCATCGACGCGACCTGGGGCGCCAGTTGCTTCAATGCGGACGAGGCGGAGTTGAATTCAACCATGTTGCGGCTGGCGCGGCGGCGCGTCGCGGTGGTCGATAGTGGAAAGTTCGGAGTAGTAGCCAATTGGAGAATCTGCCATGCGTCGGAACTGAACGTACTCATCACCGATACAGGCGCGACTGATGAAATGATTGTCCCATTTCAAAAAGCAGGTATCGAAGTAATGCGGGTTTGAGACGCATCAGGATTTATCTTTCCGTGCGCCATCCTTGGTGACGGTGTACAAACCGCCTTGATATTTCAGTCCCTCCAGAATTGCGTTGGGGTCGAATTCGGCCAAATGCGAATGGACGCGAATTCCATCCGACAGCGTGAGGTCGGCACCGAAAATCGAATCGATTACCAGTTCGGAAAACGCGCCGCCTGCGATACAGCACCAGTCCTCGATATACGGCGCATCTTCCGACGATTTAAAGGCGCCTCCATTAACCGGCGGGAAAACGTCTTCCACGAAATGAGCCTGGCCAATCGGTCCCTGGTTTCCTGCCTTCGCAATCTCCGTGAGCCAGGGGACAATCCTGGCGGGCCGATCGATCTTGTACAAGCCCTTCGCACTCATCGGAGGCCACGCAGCGTAAGCGCCCAGGCAACTGTGGTCGGGACGAATGTTCCAGGTGGCATCGACGTCACTTTGCGAGAGCGCTCGCATCCACTTCTCGCTGTGCAGCTCCCTCCAGAAAAATTCGATCATTTCATTCTTTTGGGTGGCGGAGAGATCTTCCGGCATGTTGTCAAGAACGGCGAGGAAGTCGTAACAGTGGCGCACCTCGTTATAGGTGCCGTCCGGTTGGCCGCAGCGCCAGTACCCCTTTCCCTTCACATAAAGGTGTTGATTGATGCGCTCTGCCATGGACTTCGCTTCTGCACGCAACTGGCTGGCGCGAGTGCTGTTGCCACGATGCTCGTGCATATCGGCGACTACACGCATGCTGTGCACGTTGCCCGCATTCATTCCAGCAACTTCGTGCAGGTACGTGCTCACGACTTCGAGCAGATTTTCGATGGTTCCGTAGTCGCCTAATTCATGGCCGAAGTGATCGAGCTTTTTCCAGTAGAGGGCTCGGTCGTCCAGATGTTCGATCACGGTGCGGTCCCCGACGCGCTTGTCGAGCCAGGCGAAATCGCCAGTAACGCACAAATAGCGCCACGCACAGCGCACAATTGCAGTGTCGTTCACAGCGTACCACGGCCCCACGGCCTCTCCCGTGATGTAGTCGGTCGCGAGGTGGTCGTGCATGCCGGTTCTTGCCCAGACTTCCACGAGATTGCGCAGCGGCGCGGGATCCAGTAAGGCGAGCGCGAGCGAGGAGATCGATGTATCCCAAGGAAAACTTAAGGTGGGCAGAACATGACCGCTCAACGTCAGGTAGGTGGGCCCATATGCTGAATCCGGAGAAACCCTGCGGGCGAAGAGAAGATTCGCGAAACCGTTGTGGTAGAGCTTCCAGAGAGCTTCGCTGTTCGTGATCAGGCGCGGCAGATTTCCGCTGAAGTCTGAGTTGTCCGGCGTGAATGCCGATCGAACAAGGCTGGTGAAACTTGTCTCGTTTTCCTTCACAAGATCATCGAAGCTTGACTGAAGCTGATCATAAAGCTCGAGCGCAGCGCGTCCCGTTTCCGCCATCGCGATCACAAAATTGAGCTGCTTGTGCTCGCCCGGGCCGAGTTCCATCTCGAACACCAGCATGCGATCGTCTTGCACTCGATTGGGGGCCGGACTGAATCCTTGCGCGGCGGCGACCTCCGAGTGCCGGGCTACAAACAAAAGGCAGCCGCGTCCGGCGTCCCACATAATCTTGTTATCGGCCTCCCCCGGAGAGTTGGCGAACCATGCCTTTGTCTTTTTTGTGACCGCAGCCCTCATGTCAAAAGCAAGCGTGAACTTTCGCGAGCTTCCCAGGTTCCTGACTTCGATCGACTGCGCCACCGCCCGTCGTTTGCCCGGCATAAACATCCGGGACGTGAAGCGCAGGCGGTCCGCAGTCTGGGTGCGAACCACGCAGTGGGGAAACCATTGGTACTCAACATTTCCGTCGGGCGGCGCGGCAATAGCCAAGAAGCGGCCGTTCAGAAAGAGTTCACAGGTAAGCAGATAGCCTGGGCTCCAGGCCGTCTCCGGTGTGCCACAGCAGACGTAGGGCGGGCACGCGATGGCCGTCATTGACGCCACGGACTTTCCCACTTGAGCATAACCAAGCTCGTTCATCGTCGCCGGACAGTTAAAAAGATCGCGGAAGTGATAGGTCAAACGATCTGCGGCGAGATCCCGCAATGAGGGTGGACATCGCAGTATTTTTTGAGTTGGAGCGTTGCTCCCAAGTGTCGCTGGATGGGAGGCCGCCAAAGCCGCTCCAGCAGTTCCCAATTTCAAGAAAGTACGACGATCAACTGGCACGCTTGGCCTCATGCTGGCTCCTCCCAGCGACCGTATTTTGCAATTGCGGGAAGGCTCCGGTTCGGTCGCCGAAAAACCGGCCGCTGCCGTGAATGCTCGGCATCCTTTCAGGAGCCCCACATGTCGCAGTCCGTTGATTGGGAACCATGCATGTAAGGTGGACACAATCTCTTAAGGCGCGAAGTTGGGCCAGAGCCAGTCAAACCGCCCGGGCTCTGAGACCCACTGCACGGCCTCAGGGTTCTGCGCGAATTGCTCGTAGATCGGTACACGAGAATTTAGCCCAAGCTCCGGATAGGCGCGCGACATTCTTAGAGAAATCGTGGAAGTTCGATAGTGTGGGTTAGGCTCCCAGTGAATAATTTGTTTTTCGTCGAGAACCGGGAACCAGGCAAGTCCGTGATGGGCGCGGACTTGATCGTAGACGAATCCATATTGACGATCGCACCAGGCGCCGAAAACCATCCGGCTCTGAGGATCGCCATTGATCACAGAATGAGCCCATCCCGGAGGAACGACCACTTGTTCTCCGGGACCCGCCGACACCGCAATGCAACGACCGGGATCGTCACCTGCGGATTCCTGCGCATATACAATCGCGCGTCCTTCCCAAATCTCGAACAGTTCGGGAGTCGACCAGCCGCAGTGGGGTGCGAGCGAGTGGATATGTCCCTGGCTCCTAACTGGTTCATCGCCCAAACGTCCGCTGGCATACGCGACAACACCAAACAAGAGCATTCGTCGAGCCAGCTCCGAACGATGCTCTTCGCGTCCCACATCCATCACGATCGAGTAGACGGGATCGGGGCCGTCGCATGCGGGATCGCGAAGACTGCGGCGAATATCGTCGAGCCGACGAAACTCAGGTTCGGGCCCAAATATCCCGGGGTCGTAGGTGAAGGTCAACTTCTCGCGATCGGGCCGCACGCCCAGCATCGGATCGAAATCAAGGAGGGCTGCCGGATTTCCAGGGGTCGCCAATTTAGACCTCGCCGTCGCCCATGACGCTCGGTTTTCCGTGATTCTCCATAACCCGCATTCCGAAACCATTTTCGGCGATGGTGGCGTAATCGTGGCCGGCGTCGCTTGGCCAGCAGGCCACGAAACGAAGTGGCGTGTCACCGGTATTCACCACGCGGTGCGCGGTTTTTCCCGCTATGTAATGCAGACTTCCTGGCGACATTTCCTCGTGCCGGTTCCGGCTATTCTCATCGCGCAAAATTAACATCCCTTTCCCGGCAACCGTGCCATAAAACTCAGCGCGATCGAGAACAGCATGCTGGTGGCCATGGGTCATAAAGTATTCCTGGCCAACTCGTCCGGGTAGAATTTCCGTAGTGCCCCAAAATAGACCGCCTTCCGTACCCGGAGTCACCGGCTCCCACCACCAAACACGGTAGACCACGGTTTCGTGATCCATGCGCTGCCAGGAGTCCTCGTCACGGAAGATCCCTTTCAACTGACCCAATTTCTTCGTGGAAGATCGGAGCTTAGGGGAGTCTAGGCTGCCGTCCGCCCAGTTCACGATGGCGAAGGTGGGATCCATCTCGAAGCAAGATTACCGCAAGAAACTTGCTTTCTGCAACAGTACAGCAGTTTTTTGTGTTCTTTTCAGCGTAATACGAAATATTCCGATGCGTACTTCGAACATCCGCTGCTAAAGTTAGGGGATTTCGCGAGGATCTACTTTTGTATTTTTCCCGACACCGGCATCTTCATGCGAACGACCTGGGGGAAATAGATGTTCAATTCTTTGGCGATCTTCTGCGGTTTCATGGAGTTGCAAACGTAGGTGAATACGAGTTCGTTCGTCCGCTCGAATTCAGGGTGTTCCTTACCCGCATAGCAAAACGTGTCGGGATCGTACCCGGACGAATTCTTCTGAAGTTCAGGAATGTGATAGATCACTTCGCCGTCCGTCCACGGCCCGGTAAGGCTTGGTGCGGTGCGGAGCAGGACCTTATCGGAGAAGAAAGTAGCATCCACGTGTACCGCGATCCATTCCTTCAGTTCGGGATGGTAACGAACCGACATTTCGCTAACGCCGTGTTCCATTACCACCTTTGCCTTGGCCGGATCGAGACCGGCTTGCCAGGTGCCATCGGCATTCAGGTACTGTAGATTCTTCGCCGGATCGTTCAGTCCTGCGACGGGGATTCGCACCAATATCTGCGGACGCTTATCGTGCTCATCCACGGTGAAGATGTAGAGATGATCTCCTTCGATCACCGTGGATGCCGAAGGATTCGCGTGCACACCATCCGGCACCAAGGGTAGATACGAGATCTTCCAATCTTTCGGAGGCGCTTGCAGTCCGGTCACATGCGCGAGGTCGGTTCCACACACTTCAAACCCGAGCGCCGCGGAGGTAGCATTGGGAGCGTTTCGCACGCACAACAGCGTTATCCACAGTTCATTGTTATGCATTACGCCATCGAGAGCCCAATACCAAACGTCTTTATGTTGCGCCTGAAAGAAATCAAGATATGCCGCCTTGGCGTCGCGGCGAATCGTGTAGTCGATCATCCAATGACCGTCTTTACAGGTTGAAATGCCGACAGTGTTGCGGACCATTCTCGGTTCGTCACCAACAACTTTGCGCTCGTCCCCATAGAGTGTGTCGCCGAAGATCCATAGATCCCGCCCATCTGTGAGCGGTATTGAATAGGCCGCGTCGGCGCCGAGCCATCCTTGAGCAAATGGAAACGAGGGCTCACAGTCGAATTTCGGTGTCGATTGCGCCGGACAGCAAGCGCAAAAGAGAGAGAAAAAGAACAAAGCGGCGACCCATTTCATCGATGATTTCAACAAATGTTGCATTCGACTCATCTCCACAAACGCAGAGCTTTACCAGAAGACTGGTCCGGAGGTAAACGATCTCCAAGTTTCGCTTCTGGCCTTGACTTGAAATCGAAATCACTATATATGTGCGAATGTTTAACAAACAAGTCGCCCGCGTCAGACGCGCACTATCACCACCTCACCGACGACACCATCGAGCGGCGACAAGCTGATTCGATACCACAAGCTTTCCAGCGTCAGCAGAGGTGGGCTTGAACCGATGATCCGAGGCGCCCGGACGTAATTACCACCCAGCCGAAATGGTAAGTATGACGAAGATCACAATGAGGATTGTCCGACGAACCAGCGCCCATTTGCTTGCGACAGCGATGCTCATGCCAGCTCTGAGCTTCGCCGCGAATCCTGTGTGGAAGATCGGCAGTTTTGACTTCTCCTCCGTCGAGTTCCGTAGCGAGGATATTAACTATGCCGACCCCAAGAGTGATCCTGTTTTTGTCGTGGGCCAGAGCAGTGACAAAGATTGGTATCGCTTTCAACCAGGGCCGGCCAATGGGATGACGGGAGCTCGTTTGCATCCCTTCACCGTGAAGTTCTCACTGCAGAACGCACCTCGCGGTATCTATGACCTGAGAATCGCCATGCTGTACGAGACGCCGCGCCTCTCCTTTCTGAAGCTCGAAGTCAACGGCCATTCCGGATCTTTCTACTTTCATCCGAAACTCGACTTCCATGCCGGGGATTGGGAAGGGACATTCGTGCCGCAGACCTCGTGGGACGAAAAGACGGTCCACATTCCTGCCGCCTGGCTTCGCCATGGCGAGAACAGTTTCGTGTTCACTGCGATGGACGATCCGGCAGCTCCGCAAACTTCACTTGGCGCCATTGCCCCGGGTCATACCGGCCTAGTTTACGACGCTCTGGAACTCGTTCAGCGTGACGCGGCGCAATTTGATTCGCGTGCATTCACGGCCAGCATTGAACCCACAATTTTCTACCGCCAAACAACAGACGGATTATCGGAAGTGGTCAACGTGTTCATCAAGGCAGCGACGCTGCCAAAGAGCGGCATGGTCGAATTGATGGTGAACGGACACTCCTACAAGCAACCATCCACGAGTTCTAACGATTTCGGAGAGCAGCGGTTGGAATTCACTTTGCCCGAATGGAATGGGGACGCCAAAGCAACCGTGCACCTTGGAGATCTCTCCACGGCTTCCGTAAGCATCGCGCCCGCAAAGAAGTGGACCGTCGCCATTATTCCTCACGAACATCTGGACGTTGGGTTCACGGACTATGCAGCGAAGGTCGCCGAACTTCATTCGCAGTCCATCGATGCGGCGATGGATCTCATCCAGAAAACGCCGGACTTTCGCTGGACGCTGGACGGCAGCTGGGTGGCCGATCAGTACTTCAAAGGACGTTCCGCCGAAACCCAGAAACAACTCATCGACCATGTCCGCGCCGGAAGCATCGTAATTCCTCCTGAGGTCTCAAACCAACACACGGGCAACGCATCCTGGGAAGGCTTAGCGCGATCTTTCTATGACGAACGGCGCATCGAGCGTGAATTCAAGCTGCCGCGGGAGGACGGGGCGCAAATCGTCGATGTTCCCTCATATACCTGGGGCTATGCTTCAGTTTTACATGATGCCGGAATCAAGTATTTCATTGCTGCCAGCAACAGTTGGCGTGCCCCGGCCCTGCTGCTCGGACGGTGGAATGAAAAGTCGCCGTTCTATTGGGAAGGTCCCGATGGAAGCCGCGTTTTGATGTGGTACTCGCGCGCGTATCTTCAGGCCCATACTCTTTTCGGAAGCCCGTGGCGGATGGAGTCAATCCGCGAGGCCTTGCCCGTTTTTCTTCAAGCCTACACGCGCCCCGATTACACCGCGAATACTACCATCATTTTCGGCACCCAACTCGAAAACACTCCGCTTGCGAAAGAGCAGAGCGAAATTGTTTCCACCTTCAATCGAGAGTTCACATGGCCACGCCTTCAGTTCGCTACCGTCCACTCGGCGATGCAGCAGATTGAGCGCGAATGGAAAGGCGATATTCCCGTGGTACGTGGGGACTTCGGGCCGTACTGGGAAGACGGCTACGGTTCCGACGCAGCGCACACCGCCATCCATCGTGAGAATCAGCATCGCATTGCAACCGCCGAGATTCTCGGCTCTGCCATCGCATCTCTCGATCCGCGGGTTCGCAGCGATAAAGATCTTCTCGATGACGCATGGCGCAACGAACTGGAATATGACGAGCATACGTGGACGTATGTGGGAGCGACCACTCAACCCGAGCATCACCAGAGCGAGGATCAGATCGCTCTTAAGGGCGCCCGTGTGGTGCGCGCCCGCGACGATATAAGCGAGTCGATTCAGCGCGGATGGGCACAACTCGAAGCGCTGGTCAAACCGAAAGAAAATTCAATTGCTGTCTTCAATTCGTTGGCCTGGCCGCGCAGCGGACTGGTTGAAACCGATCTTCCAACGGACACAAAGATTATCGACGCGGCAACCGGGGCCGATATCCCCTTTGAGATCCTACGAAAGGGCAAGGGAATCGCACTTCCCGGATTCGGTCCTGGCAATGTTCGAGTCCGATTCCTGGCCGCTGATGTTCCCGCGGTTGGGTACAAGCTGTACACCGTCAAATCCGGTCGCGCAATCGAGTTGACAGCTTCTTCACAGGTGAGTGGCGACGTCATCGAGAACCAGTTCTACCGGATCAGCGTGGACCCAGCCTCGGGTGCGATCACCAGCATCTTCGATAAGCAGCTTGCCCGCGAGCTCGTAGAAGCAAACAGTCCCTACAAATTCGGCTCGTATCTCTATGTCACCGGAGGGGACGATTATCCCAATAACAGCCTCTACCGATTCGGAGCCGGCTTGAAACCGCCAGCCCTGACAGTCCACATGGCGAGTTCCGGTCACCTCGTCACGGCGAAAAGTACGCCCGTAGGCACGGTCGTCCAACTTACCTCTTCTGCGCCGAATACCCCGTCGATCCAGACCGAACTTTTTCTGCCCAACTCCGAAAAGCAGATTCTCATCACTTATCGTATCCATAAAGAGCGTGTGCTCTCGCGTGAGTCGGCATACATAGCATTTCCTTTCGCTGTTTCAAATCCGCAGTTTACTTACGGATCTCAGGCCGGATGGGTCAATCCTGCGAAAGATGAGCTTGCCGGAGGAAGCCGGGAATGGTATCTGCCCACCACCTGGGCTTCGGTCTTCAATCCCCAGGTTACAGCTACGGTGGTACCGCTGGACGCGCCGCTCATGGCTTTCGGAGACATCGTTCGGGCCAATTGGCCCGCGGATTTCAGGCCGCAAAGCAGCACGATATTCTCGTGGCTCATGAACAATTATTGGGGAACGAATTTCCCCGCGTGGCAAGGCGGCGACTTCACATTTCGCTATGCCATTACGAGTGGCGAGCAGTTCGATCCGTCCGCTCAGACCCGCTTTGGATGGAACGCTCTCACGCCGCTCGAACGAGATGACGTCTCCGCTGCGATGGAGGTTTCCGCACTGCCGGAACATCAGGCCAGCCTGCTTGACATCGATGCTCCCGGCGTCACGCTGCTGACTTGGAAGCCCGCTGAAGACGGTGACGGCACAATTCTCCGGCTGCAGGAATCGGCGGGAAAAACGTCCGATGTAAGGATCAACAGCAAATTCCTGTCATTCGAGCATTCGTGGTTGTGCAACGCTCTGGAAGACAATCAATCGGAACTCAAGACAGACGGTGACACTCTCGCCCTTGCAATCCGGCCCTTTCAGGTGCTTACCATCCGGGTCAGGACTAAACCGCATATAGAACGAGGAAGCGGACGATGAACCTTAACCTCAAGGGTAAGGTCGCAAAAGCGGCGCTCTATCTCGGATTAGCCTTCGCCGTTGATGGAGCCTTTTCTCTTTAAATGCCAAGTTGCGACTGCCATTTCGTGCAGTGGAAGAACCGCCCAGGGTACAGGCTGTCGAACGGGAAGATCGAGCTTACGGTCCTGCTCGGTGGGGGCCACATTGCGGATTTTCGTCTTCATGGCTCCCCGTTGAACACGCTGTGGGAACCACCATGGACGACGATCGATCCGCATACGTTCTCGCTCCCAGAGCACGAAGCGCTCTATGGGGATATTTCCTTGGGTCGGATGCTTTCTGGATATACAGGACACGCCGTCGTGCTCGGTTATTTCGGCATGCCGTCGCCTGCTGAGGCCGCCGCAGGATTGCCGCTTCATGGCGAAGCGGCCAGCGCTGAATGGAAAGTCGTCTCTACAAAGGACGGCGCAGATTTTGTTTCTCTGACACTGGAAGTCGAGCTGCCGGTCTACAAATTGCATTTTCGACGGACGATCACTCTGCAAGCTGACGCGTCCACGGCGGCCGTCGACGAGACCGTCGTCAACCGCCAATCCAGTGAAACCGCGTTCCAGTGGGTACAACACGTGGCCTTCGGCGAACCCTTTTTCACCAAGGCCGACGCATCCCTTTTTGTTCCAGTCTCGCGCGCGATCACATGGCCTCTTGGCTACGAGGGTCACGAGCTTCTCCCAAACAACGCGGAATTCGCGTGGCCGATCGCACCAACTGTGGCGGGAGGGCAAGTCGATCTTGCTACTCCATTCCAGCATGATCACACAGGATTTATCGCGTCCTTGCTTATCTCCACCGAACGCGACAGGGCCTACGTTGCGATACACAGTCGCCGACAGGAACTCATAGCCGGATACTGTTTCGATCGCGCGCGCTTCCCCTGGATCGCGCTCTGGGAGGAGAATCGCGCGCGATCCTACCCTCCATGGAACGGCCTTGCCAGGGTGCGTGGAGTAGAGTTCGGCACTAGTCCTATGCCGCTTGGACTCGATCACGCACGCAAGATGCGAACCCTATTTGATACACCTGTGCTGACAAGCATCCCACCCAACTCTCAACTGAGCACCGCGTACGAAATCTTCGTCAGCCATGTTCCGTCTTGCTGGAAAACAATCTCCGATGTCGTGAAGTCGGAAGGCGCCCTGGTTATTCGCGAGGGAGACACCGATGAGATTCGGCTCAAGTCAAGCCTCCCATCAGAGTTCGTCACCGGGAGAAAGAATGCATAACACCACCGCGGGTCTTATCTTGCTGATCATCGGTGGCATCATGAATGGTAGTTTCTCACTTACGTGTTCAAGCAGGCGCAGTCGTCATTCTGGTTATCGCGGTTACCGTTCTTTCTCGCGCCAGCCTGTAGGGTTCGGCGTCGCATTTTCGCTCCGACTCAGGGTTGATCATCATGAGACGACGTTCTAATTCACAATTCGCGCTTCTTCAAGCGCTCGCTTTCGCCCTGCTCATCGTAGCCCAGGTAGCGCCAGCGCAACCGCACTCACCTTCGAAGAAGGCTCTTTCGCCGCGAGTTCAGGAGCGTAGCTTCCAAAGTAAGGCTCTCGGTCGCGAAATGCATTACATGATCGTGCTGCCTGCGGATTACGACCGTTCGCAGCGACGGTATCCCGTCCTCTATCTTCTGCACGGCTGGGCTGGAGATTATAAGAACTGGGTTACTCTTACTAATCTCGTCGGCTATTCCCAGCCCTACCCGATGATCATAGTCACGCCGGATGCACAGAACTCGTGGTACATGAATTCTGCCACCATCGCGGAAGACCGCTTCGAAGATTACATCGCGGATGATCTCATCCGTGAAATCGACCGCCAGTGGCGCACGATTGCGTCGTCTCACCGGCGGGCTATCGCAGGACTTTCGATGGGCGGCTACGGTTCGATCCTGTTCGGGGTGAAACACTCTGACTTGTTTGCGGTAGTTGGCAGCGTGAGCGGCGCTTTTGATGGCCCCCTCGGGATCGAGCAGGTGATGCCGGTGCTCCGCGAAAGTATAGACCGTGCTTTCGGCACGGCCGACAACGCGACACGCACCACCAACAACATTTTCTCGCTCCTGGAAAACGCGGAAGGCCCTAAACTCCCATACCTATTCCTTGAGTGTGGCTCACAGGATCCATTGCTGCCGTCGAACCGGAAATTTGTCATGGAACTCTCAGCAAAGAATATTCCGTACGAGTATCACGAGTATCCGGGGGCTCATAGTTGGGAGTTCTGGGACAATTCCCTGCCGATGATGCTCCGTGTTATCGCGACGCGCATCATCCCTGGCAAGAGTCCCTGAGGATGGCATGCGGTCTACTGCATGATTCCGTGCGCGCGCAAGAACGCCCATATCCGCTGGTAGGCGTTTTCGGTTTCGGCGGTTTTAAACTGACCGTGCCAGCCACCATGAATGGTATCCAATTCGTTCGGGACGCCCGCTTCGGTGAGGGCCTTGTGAAGTCGGACCGACTGCGCATACGGTACCACCGTGTCTCCATCGCCGTGAACGCTCAGCACAGGGGGGAGTCCGGATCGGACATAGGTGATGGGTGAAACCCGCTTTGCAATCGCCAGTCTGTCGCGCTGACTTCCCATCCACATTGCCGCATAGTTTTTCAGATTCGGTCCTTCAACCAGGTCCGTCACGTCCGAGGGCCCGTACCAATTGATTATGGCAGCAACCTTCAGCTGCTCATCGCCGTAGCACTCGTTATCGAGGTCGGTCCCATTTGGCAGCATGCCTGAAATGAGTGCGAGATGGCCACCTGCGGAATGCCCCGTTAGCACGATCCGATTCGTATCAAGGTTGTACTGCTTGGCATTTCGAACTGCCCACCGCAACGCACAACGGCAGTCTTCGACGGCGGCGGGTGCAAGCGACACATTTGCCATGCGGTACTCGACGTTGATGACATTCCATCCTTTTTCAAGAAATGGCAGAAATAGCAAGGTCGCACCGGTCCTGTCGCCGAAGATCCAGCCACCGCCGTGGTAGTACACCAATGTAGGCGCGGGTGTCTTCGCGTCTTTCGGTTGCCAGACATCCAATTTCAGGACGTAGTTGTTAGCTTGCCCATAGGTAACGTCCGGATAGATCAGGTATTGCTCGCTGACCGTCGCTGCCCAGCTCTCTACGGACGACAGCGGATGGGGCCGCTCCTGTGCCGCAACCAGCGCGCAGACGATCGTGCCCCAGAGAAGAGCGAAGCTAAGATGGCATTGTATCTTCAAGCGTTTTAGCCTCCTGGCGAAGGAGTTCCATATACGGGGGCTTCGCTCTCGTCATCGCGATCGAGCAGGCAGACGTTACGCCTTCGTTCGCACATACGCCTTGATGGTTGCGCAACGCTTCCCTGCGGACGGCCCATGCGGCCGGATCGTGTAATGCTCGACTCCAGCGGGAACAATGAATGTTTCGGCGAAGTGCACAACAAACGGAGAAAACGATCCGCTCGGGCTTTCCACTACAGCTTCCTCGCCCGCGCAAAGGTTCAGCACGCTGACGCCGCCATTCGTGGAATGCAGTACTTGTTTCGAAAACCAATGGCGGCGAGTCTCGATAAACTCGCGCTCATGAAGGCCGGTGCGCTCTTCGCACCAGCCTTCGCCTTCACCGACCGCTTCAATTGCATTGATGAGGTTGCGTTCTACCCACTGCGTGGTCCGGTCCCACTGAATGTTCCGCAGACCGTGTTCGAGATGGATCGGCCTGGGAGTTCCGTCCAACCCCAGTCTTCCCCAGTCCCACATCTTGAACGTAAAGATGTATGGCGTAGCACTGATTTCCAACACCATACTGTTTTTCCCAGAGCAATGCGGCGTTCCAGCTGGAATTAAAAAATGGTCGTGCGCCTTCGCCGGCCATCGGTTCACATATTTTTCGGCGTCGAACGGAATCGTGCCCGTTTGCGCTTCGCGCAGGGCCGCGATCATCTCCTGGCGGTCTATGTTCTCTTTCAGGCCGAGGTATACGCATCCGTCTTCTCCCGCGTCGAGCATGTAATAGCTCTCGTCCTGCGTGTACGCCAGCCCAAATTTTTCCTGGATGTATTCGGTCAGCGGATGCACCTGGAACGAGAGGTTGCCGCCATCCATGGTGTCGAGAAAATCGAAGCGGATCGGAAACTCTGTGCCGAAACGTCCATGAACCGCATCTCCGAGAAGTTGGCGCGGGTGTTGAAATACGAGGTTGATGGACGGGATTTCGACGCGCACGTCGCCGAATCCCAGCAGCAGGCTGTTCTCTTCCGGAACACAATCGAAACACCAGGCGTAGTTCTCCACGTCCCTCGGGAGGTCGCAAACCTCCTTCATCCACTGCCCACCCCAAGGGCCGGGATCAAAGAATGGCACCACCCGAAATGGTTGACGAACCGCCTTGTCTAGCCCTCGCAACAAATCTTTCCTGCTGATCATCTTTGGAGTGTCGCGCTGATTCGTATCCAGCAGAAAATCAATTCGCGCCAGCAGCGACTTCTTGAGGCGGTCGGCGGCGCGCCAATCCACGAAGTAGGCGCGTTTGTACTTTAATGAGGGACGCTCCGTGCGGTTGTCGAGGCCCAGGTTCGTGATCTCACCGGCTCGTTGACGCTGCTGGATTTCCCAGCGCGCCATATCGCAATACACCAGGAGGTCCCATGATTCAGCGACGAGCGCGGCGCCGGTTCCGATCACCAGCACGAGCCCTGCCGCACTGTTTAACTTAACTCTCCGCTTCGCAACTTCACCCTCATCCATGAACTCCGATAGAACGAAGTTGCTCATGTACGCGAAGACTGGGTCGTCGCCCAGGTCACGCTCGCAGAGCGATCGGATCTCCTCCTCTGGCCTGTAGCATTCGTTTGTGTGTAACACCAGGGCCGGATTTAACGCTTTCGTGAGTTCTCGCTCGATCTCCTGTTCGAAGCAGCCCGGATAGCACTCCACACACAATACAAAGCGGCCGGGGGAAATGTGCGCCGTCAGACGCTGCGCAATGGCTTGCCACCCTACGTCGCACCCATCCTCAGCGCCGGAAACGCGAACTACCGGATGCTTATCATAGTTAGATCGATACGTAGTTGACATTGCCCCTCGAACTCGTGCCCTAAAGTGTCTCTGCATTGCAAGGTTCATAGTTTACGGTGGTGCGAAGGGTCAGCAACTGGCGGGGCAGTATTAATGGAACGACAGTGAATTGCGCCACCGTAAATCCGTTGTCGTCGGTTCCAGGAAGTCAGGCGGCCTTGCAGAATGGCCCCTGCCAGGCTTCTAATTCTCAACGTTCGCATTACAGACGTGAATGTCGCCGCCCACAGTCTTGAGTCCACCCACGGCGGCAAGCGTTGACACCTGCCGCCGCAGACGACGCACCACCCTTCAGAAGATGACCTTTAATGACAATTGCGCCTGGCGTGCGGTGCCATTGCCAATCGCACCTCCGGACACGTCGGCGATCGTTTGGCTACTGCGGCCGAAATTCTGGGTATTCGGGATGCACGTAATCGGCGCATTGGGGTCAATAAACGGGTTTGGATAAGTAATATTTGAGCAAATACCACCGTCGGGATTTGTGAAGTTAGGATGGTTCAGGATATTGAAAAGATCTGCTCGGAATTGCACGCGCAGCCTTTCTGTTATCCCGAAGTTCTTCATGATTGACAAATCCCACTGGAAGAACCGGGGAGCGCGAAGGGCATTGCGCCCGACGGTTCCGATAACGTGACCCCAGATGCCGTCGTAGTTCGGCTCGAAGCTGAAGGCGCTAAGGTTATAGCTCGAACTGGGCCAGCTATGATTGGGAAGCCACAGTGGCTGGCCGAGCACATAGTCAGGACGCATCGGGTTACCAAAGAATCCGCTTACCAGTTGGATGTTCTCGGGAAGTCCCGAACGTGTCTGCACGATGCTGGAGGTTTGCCATCCCCCGAGAATTCCGCGCAACGCTGAACCGGAGCCTTTCAAATCGGGCAGGTTATAAACCAGGCTGGCGCTGAAGTTGTGGCGTACGTCCCAGTCCCCGCTGCCACGATCGACATTCGGATTAAACGGATTGGACCAGCCGCCGAATACGTTGACCAGGTTGTCGATCTCGTGTGACCACGTGTAGTTCGCTTCCAGGTTGAACCGCCCAACATTGCGGCGTAACTGCGCCTGCAGCGCATTGTAAGTCGAGGAGAGGGTATCGGCGTCAAAGTTCTCACTAGCAAATCCTGGAAGCGGTCTTCCGACGTTAGGATTAGGGTTCGTGGGATTGAGGTTTATCGCGGAAAAGTCAACGCCAGCCTGCAGGTGCTGGACTTTATTGCCGGTGTAATTCAGTGTCAAGACCGTATCCCGCAGTACTTCCTGCTGAATTCCGAACAACCAGTTCGTCGAATACGGATCCCTGGGGTGTTGTGGGAATATGCTTACGTTCTGCGGGGGTAGTGGCGGATTGGGCGCGGGGTACGCAATCGAGTAAGGAGGATTCGCGAAGATTGCATCAAAGACGGTGACAGCGTAGCTGGAATACAGGGGTACGTTGCCGACTAACCCGAAGCCGAACTGCATCGGCATGTAGAAGAGTCCGCCGTATCCGTGAACGACGGTTTTTCCCTTGCCATAGGGATCCCAAGAGAAGCCAACGCGCGGCGCAAAATCTTTTTTCGGCGCGTTATACGGGGACTGGCCGACGGGAAGAAATGACTGTGTAGCGAAATCGAAATTCTGCTGCCGGTTATGCCCCTCTCGCCACACCGTATTGTAGTCGTACCGAAGGCCCAGATTGACAGTTAGTTTGCGCGTTACCTTCCAGTCATCCTGAAGGTAGAAATCCCAGTTGGAATTTCTGATGCCAACAAAGCCGGGGAAGCCGATTTTCTGCAAAACAAACGGGTTGTCGCTTAGCAAGTCTGAGACACTGCCAAACTGGTAGCTTTGTTGCGGCCGCAGCCACTCATTAAGCCGGTTGGCGCGAATCTGCGCGCCAACCTTTAAGGTGTGGCTATGCACGGTCTTCGTTACGCTATCAAATACCTCGAACACCGTGAACGGAGTGATCTGGTTGAAAGTGTTCGGTCCGGGTAGCGAGCCTAGATCGGTAAAGAAACCGGCAAACCCGACCAGCGGCGTGGGAGTATTCGAATTCGTGTCGGAATAGAACCGGTTGATCGACACACTGAATTGATTGAGCAGCGTCGGACTGAACGTGTGGGTCTCGTCGATCTTCCCCAATTGTGTTCTGAGCGCCTCGGGCGATACCTGCCCCTGATTGAGGCCTTTGGTGACCATGGTCAGGGAGTCGTTTATGTTGTACCGGAAAAACACCCGGTCTTTGTCCGAAATGTTGTGGTCGAGCCGGATCGATCCGGTGTCCTCACGAAGAATGTTCGGAAGGGCGGCAGGATCATACACCATGTTTGTGTTTACGTAATTTCCGGCGTCGTCTGTGATCTCGAACCCCGGAACCGAACATGATTGAGGCGCCGGATTACCGGCGCATGCAGAGGGCAGAGGCGCCATCTGGGCCAATACGGGTTGCATGGCCGGCACGAACTGCGCTCGAGCAAATGCACTCAGAGTATGGTTGAGAGGTGAGAGGGTTGTGAGGTGCTGGCGATCGCCCTCGTAGTTCACGAAAAAGAAAAGCTTATTCCTGATGATTGGGCCGGAGAAATTGCCTCCGAACTGATTGAGCCTCAAAGGTTGCTGCGGAAACTGGGTCGGGTTCTGGAAGTAGTCCTTGGCATCGAGAGCATCATTGCGGAAGAATTCAAACAGCGTGCCATGGTAATCGTTGGTTCCGGATTTCGTAATGATGTTCATCTGCGGCCCCAGCGAGCGGCCGTTTTCCGCGTTATAGCCATTGTTGGAGAAGTCGATCTCCTGAATGCTGTCCACGCTCGCACGGGTGACTCGGGCACCTTCGTCACCCTCGGTATCCAAAAAGCCGTTGATATCGCCGCGCGACGCATTCTGTCCGTCCACCGTGATGTTCAGACCGGTGAAAATGTTTTCCAGGCCATTGACGCTGCCCTGAAAAAATCCCGCTGAACCAACCGATCCGGGAGCGATCTCAAGAAAACTGCTGACGTCACGGCCATTGACTGGCAGATTGGCGATCTGGGTAGCGTTCAGGGATGTTCCCGTCGCACTCGATTCGCTATTCACCGTCGTCGTCGTACCCGTAACTTCGACTCTTTGTTCGCCGCCCGAAACTGCCAGGGCCAGATTGACGTGGACCGTGGCACCCACATTCAGCACGACCTGCTGGCTCTTGGTTTCTGCGAAGCCGCTCGCGTTGGCGGAAACAACGTAGGTTCCAAAGGGCACGGCGGAGGCAACGAAATTCCCTCCAGAATCGGTGTCGAGGGTCTGCTGAATCGCAGTCCCCACATTTGTGATTGTGACCTTGGCGTGCGTTAGGACCGCTCCGGACGAATCGGTTACCGTGCCAGCGATCGTGCCGGTATCAAACTGGCCAAAAGCGGACAACGTAAGAAAGCAGATGGATGCCAGTACAGCGACCAGACGCAACCTTCCAATGGTACGCATTGAGGCTTGAGTATTCGCATTTCGTAGCATGACAACCAACCTCCATGAGTTCAGTTCAAAACACAGGGACATCCCGAACAGGGAATGGTAGTTCCGCTGTTTGCCGCAAGTCAAACAGTTTTTTGTTTATTGACCAAAACGATCTTTGTAATTTTCTTTTATCCGATAAAACGTACCTATTTGACACAGAGTGGAAGATTTGCTTCACCTGCTTGCCTCGCGACGCGTGCGAAAAAAGTTCTCTCGCTGTATTCTGTGCTTTCGCTCGACGGACACCACCTGTCATTCTCCCGAGCCAGTTTGTTGTACGCGATTCGGCGGAAAAGCAAATCAAAGATCGCTACGAATCGTATCGGCAAAATGTCCGACAACTGTTCGAATAAGCTGGCAAGGGTCGCATTCTGACTGATCACTGAATCTTCAGAATCTCTGCGGCGAATCGAAACCGGAATAGAACAAAATGGAGCATATCGAATGAAGGCTCTGGCCATTGATTTTGGAGGCACGCACGCCACCTGCGGATTGGTGGAGGACCGTGCCCTGCTGTCATGTGAAACCGTCGATACCGATCGCGCGAGAAGCTTGGCTTCCGTACTGCCCACCATCGCGGAGACTTTTCACAAGCTAGCCCAACGTCAGTCTCTTTCCATGCAGGACTTCGCCGGGATCGCAGTAGGCTTTGCCGGACTGGTCGACTCCCGTACCGGGCGAATCACCGCGACCAATGGAAAGTACGAGGACGCAACCGCGATCGATCTTGATGCCTGGAGCCGCAAGACTCTGGGCATTCCTCTGCGTATCGAGAACGATGCCCGCATGGCACTTTTGGGAGAGTTTTTTGCTGGCGCCGCAAGCGGCTTCACGGAGGTTGTGATGATGACCTTGGGCACGGGCATCGGCGGTGTCGCCATGATCGAAGGCAAACTTCTCAGGGGTAAACATGCACAGGCGGGATGCCTCGGAGGACACCTTCCGGTGCTGTTCACCGGCCGCATCTGCACCTGTGGAGCGATCGGATGCGCGGAAGCTGAGGCCTCCGGATGGTCTCTGCCATTGGTAGTAAAGGACTGGCCCGGTGTCGAGCACAGTGCGCTTTCGAAACACACGGAGGTTGGATTCAAAGAACTCTTCGAGGAATCTGCCCGGGGAGACAGCGTCGCGGTTGCGATCCGGGACCGGTGCCTCAACATTTGGGCTGCGGATGCTGTAGGGCTAGTTCACGCTTTTGACCCCGAAATCATTGTGATAGGCGGAGGGGTGATGAAGAGCGCGGACGTAATCATTCCGTATGTCGAACAGTACGTGCAGAAATACGCGTGGACACCATGGGGGAAAGTGCAAGTGCGGGCCGCTGCGCTTGGCAACAACGCGGCTTTGCTCGGAGCGGTTCCATTACTTTCCGAAAACTAAGACACTGCGCCGACACTGTGGTCTTAACCGCCCACTTTTTTTGACCTGCGCACAACCTGGATGTCATTCATTGTGTAACAGAGAACTGGCGGAGAGAGTGGGATTCGAAAACACAGTATAACGTACATTCACAACATGCAGGGCCAGCGATGACGCGTAAGACCACCGAAAGCTGTGGTAAGCACACTAACAGAGCGCAAACAGAGCGCAGGTTCAAACCCGAACCTATCTCTCCCCAAGCACTTCTCGATGCCTTCCAGTCACCGATCGCCCACAGGTTTAGTTTGGACAGCGATGCAATCGGGTACTGCAATCACCGGGTAGGGACTGCCGGCGGTTAGAGAAAGGTCGCTTTATAGGGCGTCGCTGTCACTAGCCCAGGGCTGATGTGAGCAATTCTGACCAGACACGAACAAAGCTACGCCGTAAGTTAATTCCCTGCGAAGGAAACCAGAACGGACCTCTCAAGGTCATACGCCTGGTTTCCCTAGCGGCGCGCCTGTTCCATTGGCTACGCCGCATCTTTTTGGGGAGGGATGGGCCAGTGAACTATGGGCAGGCCCTGCGCAGCAGAAAGCTGGCATAGCCTGGGATTTAGCAGGAAGGGGAAATGGAGCATCCATTCGAGAGCCTGGCGAAGAAGGAACCGAAGTCTGACGCCGAACTCATTGCGTTCTTGGCGGTCGCGAGAATTTCACATCACGTTCCGATCAGTACCGTCCTATCTCTGCCGGCAAGCCAACTGACGCCGGAGCAGGTGTACGACTCCCTCTTAGGCGAAGCGCGCACGCTCTGGGACTGGAGCCAAGACCATGTCGAGACAAGTGCCCGCAAACGGGTGGTCTGAAAGGACTGCCAGAGAGACATGTCGAACCAAAGACCGAATCAAGCTTTCCCTGAATGAAGTGCCCATCTCGTCCTGCTCCGACGTTGTAGAGACGATTTCATCCGAACCAACCCGATTCGCGATTGCTATTGATCACGGTAGGGACAACCATTTCTGGTTGCCCCCCGTACAGACCCGGACGAGCGCTTGTTAGCGCATCCGGTTCTTATCTCGGATGACTGGCGGCAAAGCGAGCGTCAGGAAAGGGATGGAGCGCTCGCGGCTGAGGAAGCCATCGCTGAGCCAACACAAGAAGGCGCGTCCAGGAGACTCGACGTTGCTGGCTCCGACGGCGAATGGTACGCCACCAGAGCGCAAGGACCCGATCCCGAAACACACC
>JAIQEY010000038.1 GCA_020073565.1 Terriglobia bacterium | reverse complement strand
CGCTATCGTCCCTGCTCATGTTGCCTTCCGCGCATATTAACCGCGTCGGCGTCCGGGTTGTAAGTTTTCGCAGCTCAATAGCCCACCCCGCCTATACCCCTGTCTACGCTTCACTGTGTCCCTCGCGGTAGCAGCGCAAGACTCGGGGCCGAGCGGATCGCTAGTCCTTTCTCGTGAGAATTTTCCGTTCTCTGCTTCAAGCCGGTTTATCCCGGCGCACTAACATCGCGATAGCACTCATTAACGGACACTCGAGTATTATGGCGTGGTAGCGAAGCTTTGCAGAGGCGATCCAGCGTCGGCCCCTGAAAGGGGCATTGAAAAAGAATGGTTTACGCCATCGCTAAAGCGATGGCCCGATACGTAATCTCTTTTTTCGCAGCCTCTGACGCTGTGCCCCTCCCATGTACAACCACAATTCGTCAATGAGTTCCGGTCACACCTGCATGTGCGGCGTCCCCTCGACGCCTTCGCTTGAACTCCGATAATCTATTGAGTCTTCCTGGGAGGTCCTGCTTATGCGGGAGGCCGTGGAACGGCTTTGGCCGGAGATTCAGTGGATTGGGGATACCAAGCTTCGTGAGCAGGTAACGCAGACCTGGATCAAGGCGCTGGAGCGCAGTCCGCTGCTGCCGGACGATCTGAATCGCATTCCTTTCACCCTGCTGGTTCCGAATTGTCCGATCACATTCATGGAACACAAGCGCTGCGTGGTGCACATTGCGCGCGACAGCGCCAAGGCGATGACTGACTTCATGGGGCGGGCACTGCCGATTGACGCCGACGTGGTGATTGCGGGAGCGATCCTGGCAGACGTGGGCAAACTGCTGGAATACGAGATTGATCCGGATGGGAAATGCCGGCAGAGCGAGCGCGGAGAAGCCCTGCGGCATCCGTTCACCGGGGTCGCGCTGGCGCTGGAGTGCGGCGTGCCGGACGAGGTCTGCCACATTATCGCGGCGCATGCGGCGGAAGGGGACCTGATGAAGCGCTCGACCGAGGCGTTCATTGTGCATCACGCGGATTTCATGGCGTTCTTACCGTTCAAGAATCCGAAGAATGTGAAGGTGAAGTGACCTGCAAACTCCTTGTCATTCCGAGCGAAGCGAGGAATCTGCAGTCCGCTGCATAATGCAGATCCCTCGCTTCGCTCGGAATGACAATCAGTGATTAGGAGAAGACAGTGGCGGCACAACAAGTGACAGCAACGAAAGAAACAATCACCGCGAAAATGGCTCAGTGGGCGGCGGGGGTGGAATACAGGCAGCTTTCGCAGGAGGCGGTGTACCAAGCGAAGCGATTTTTGCTCGACTCGGTGGGATGCGCGCTGGGCGGGTATCAGCAGCATGACGTGATCATTGCGCTGGAAGTGCTGAAGGAGGTGGCGGGGCGCGGGCCGGCGACGGTGATCGGTACGGGCGAGAAGATCGATGCGGTGTCGGCTTCGCTGGCAAATGCGCTTATGATCCGCTGCATGGATTACAACGACATTTACTGGAAGCAGGATCCTTCGCATCCGTCGGATATTTTTCCGGCCGCGATGGCTTGCTGTGAGCGGGCGCAGAGCGATGGCAAGGAGTTGATTATTGGGTTCGTGCTGGGGCACGAGTTCGAGATGCGGTTGTGCGAGGCGGCGTTTCCGGGAATTCGCGAGCGCGGTTGGCATCATGCGACGCTGACGGCGTTCGCTTCTCCGATTGTGGCGGGGCGGGCGCTGCGTTTGAGCTGGGCGCAGATTCAGCATGCCATCGGGATTTCAGCTTCTCGGCATTGCACAATGGGCGCGGTGACGGCGGGCAAGCTGACGATGATGAAGAACACGGTCGATCCAATGGCCACGCAGAGCGGGGTACTGGCGGCGTTGCTGGCGGAGAAGGGCTACAGCGGACCGGAACATGTGATCGACGGCAAGGAAGGGCTGGCGCACTGTTACGGTCCGGAGTGGAAGCTGAATCTGCTGACGGACGGGCTGGGCGAATCGTGGCGGATCACGCAGTGCGGGATGAAGTTTTTCCCGACCGAGGCGCTGACGCATGCTCCGATCTCGGCCGTGCTGGACCTGGTGAAAGAAAACGATCTTCATCCCGATGGGGTGGAGAAGATTCAGGTCCGGTCGCTGGCGCGGGCGGCGGACATCTTGTCTGATCCGAGCAAGTACGATCCGCATACCAAGGAGACAGCCGACCACTCGCTGCCCTACGTGATCGCGGCGGCACTGGTGGACCGGCAGGTGACGCCGACACAGTTTGAGATGAAGAAGATCATGGATCCGACGATCCGGGCGCAGTTGAAAAAGGTGGAAGTGGTTGCCGATCCGGAGATCGAAAAAGTTTTCCCGGCACTCCAGCGGGTGATCGTGAATATCACGACGAAGGACGGGCGATCGTTCTCGAAACAGTTGGATTATCCGAAGGGCGATCCGCGGAATCCGTTGAGTGATGCGGAAATTGAAGAGAAATTCCGGGCGCTGGCGGACGGAGTGCTGTCCGCGAAGGCGCAGGACAGGCTGATCGATGCCATCTGGAATCTGGAGAAGTGCGCATCGGTTTCGAAATTGATGGCGCTGATGAAGGCGGATGTGAAGAAGAAAGTGAAGACCACCGCGAAGCGCAGCAAAAAGCGATGACCACCAAGGACACAAAGGAACACGAAGGATTTTGCGCGGGTCTCGAGGAATCTAGATGGCAGAGTTGAATCAGACGGTCGCATCGCGCCTGGCGGCGCGATATACGAAGGTGGCTGGCATCGTCCGCGAGTTGGCGGCGCCGCTCAGTGACGAGCAGTTCTGGGCCAAGCCATTTCCGTTTGGAAACAGTTTTGGACACCTGGTGCTGCATCTCACCGGCAACTTGAATTACTACATCGGGGCGCAGATCGCGGGGACAGGCTATGTGCGGGATCGTCCGCAAGAGTTTGCGGCGACGGCGCGGCCGTCGAAGGAATCAGTGCTGAAGGCGTTCGATGAAGCAGTGGAGATGGCGGTGCGGACGATTCGCAGCCAGTCGGCGGAAGAGTGGTCGGCAGCATACTCGGGGGCGGGGGCGGACGCGCAAGACCGCTTTGGCATAGTCCTGTCGTGTGCGACACACCTGCACCATCACATTGGGCAGATGATGTATCTGGGATTTGAGTTAAAGCGAGCCACGTAGGGACAGCCGCCCTCGGCTGTCCGGCCGGGCGAAGCCCAGCTTGTCGCGCGGGGCAAGAACCTGGCGAGCTTGCGCTCGCTGCACAGCCGAGGGCGGCTGCGCCTACGTGGGTACGGGTGACTTATGGGTCAGACAATTACTGAGAAAATTGCGCAATCACACATGGCGGAAGGGCCCAGGCGTGCGCTGCGGACGGGAGATTTCTTGTCGATTCGTCCGCACCGCTGCATGACGCACGACAACACGTCGGCGGTGATGAGCAAGTTCAAGGGCATTGGTGCAAAGAAAGTGAAAGACCCGCATCAGCTGACGTTTGCGCTTGATCACGACATTCAGAATCAGGACGAATCGAACCTGCAGAAGTACCGCGCGATCGAGGCGTTTGCGAAAGAGCATGGCGTGGACTTTTATCCGGCGGGGTCGGGGATCGGTCACCAGATCATGGTGGAACGCGGGTATGTCGTGCCGGGGTCGTTCGTGGTCGCATCCGACTCGCATTCGAATATGTATGGCGCGCTTGGCGCGCTTGGCACGCCCATCGTGCGCACGGACGCAGCGGCGGTTTGGGCAACGGGAGAGTTCTGGTGGCAGATTCCGCGGTCGATCCAGGTGGTGCTGGAGGGCAAGCTGCCGCCTGGCGCGACCGGCAAGGACGTCATTATTACTTTGTGCGGGCTCTATAACCACGATGAATGTCTGAACGCGGCGGTTGAGTTCACCGGACCGGGTGTGGCATCGCTTTCGATGGACGCGCGGCTATCGATTTCGAATATGACTACCGAATGGGGGCCGCTGGTGGGATGGTTCCCGGTGGACACGGTGACGATTGCGTACATGCGCGGCGTGCATCGGCGGCTGAAGACGCTGGGAGTGGAGCGGTTCACGGAGAAAGACATCGAAGGTTGGGAGAAGAATCCGTTGGCGCCGGACCCGGATGCGGCCTATGCGGCGCAGATCGTGCTCGATCTCAGCCGCGTCACGCCGCACGTTTCCGGACCGGATACGGTGCAGACGATGCAGTCGCTCGCAGAGATCGAAAAGAAACGGGTTGCGATCCAGAAGGCATATCTCATTTCGTGCGTGAATTCGCGAGTGGGGGATCTAGAGGAGGCGGCGAACGTGCTTCGGGGGAAAAAGGTCGCTGCGGGAGTGAAGTTCTATCTCAGTGCGGCGAGTAAGTGGGTGCAGGAAGAGGCGGAAAAGCGCGGCGTGTGGAAAACACTGGTGGATGCTGGGGCAAATTCGTTGCCACCGGGATGCGGGCCGTGCATTGGGCTAGGTGTTGGTCTGCTGGAGGCGGGGGAGGTGGGGATTTCGTCGACGAATCGCAATTTCAAAGGCCGCATGGGATCGCGGGACGCGAAGTGCTATCTGGCGAGCCCGGAAGTTGTGGCGGCTTCGGCGGTGGCGGGATACATTCGCGGGCCGCATGAGTTCACGCATGTTGCGCCGGAGCGGCAGTACACAGAATTGGCGGCGGCCTCAGGCGGGGCGGAGAAGGTTGAGATTCTCGCCGGCTTCCCGCAGCAAGTGCAGGGGCGGCTGGTATTCATGCCGCAGGACAACGTCAACACCGACGCGATTTACGGCAAGGACTACACGTATCGTGACAACATGACGCTGGAGATGATGGCTAAGGTTGTGATGGAGAATTACGATCCGCAGTTTGGCGCCCGCGCGCAGGCGGGCGATGTGATCGTGAGCCAGTTCAACTTCGGCACCGGATCGAGCCGCGAGCAGGCGGTGACGTGTCTGAAGGCGAAGGGGATTCCGCTGGTCATTGCGGCCAGCTTCTCACAGACTTATTTGCGCAACGCGTTTAACAACGGATTCCTGTGCATCGAGGTGCCGGAGTTTGTGACGCGGCTGCGGGAGCAGTTCGCGACGGAGATTGCGGCGAAGGAGAAGACGATTATCCCGGGTGACGAGATTGGGATTGACTTTACTTCAAGCACGATCTCGTGGCGGGGCGATAAGTTCGCGTTCCCGGCGCTGGGCAGCGTACCGCAATCGCTGGTGGTTGCGGGAGGCGTGGAGAATCTGGTGGCGAAGAGACTAGCAATTTAACCGCGGAGATCGCAGAGTACGCAAAGAAAAAGCAAGTCTTTCGCTTCGCTCAGGATGACAATCCCTCTGTAGATCTTTGATTTTCTCGGCGAACTCGGCGTCTCGGCGGTGAAAAGTTCTTTTAGGAGCAATCATGGCAAAACATACGGTGATTACGATGCCGGGGGATGGCATTGGAAATCAAGTTCTCCCGGAGTCGTTGCGGGTTTTGCAGGCGGTTGGGTTCGACGCGGAATACATTCATGCCGACATTGGGTGGGACTGCTGGTGCAACAACGGCAATGCGCTGCCGGATCGCACGATTGAGTTGCTCACGAAGCACAAACTGGGGCTGTTTGGCGCGATTACTTCTAAACCGAACAAGGCGGCGCAGGCCGAATTGAAGCCCGAATTGCAGGGTAAGGGCTACGTCTATTACTCGCCGATTGTGACTATGCGGCAGAAATTCAACCTGGATATTTGCATGCGCCCGTGCGTCGGCTTCACGGGCAATCCGCTGAATTACATTCGCAAAAAAGTCACTGGTGGCTTCGATGAGCCGCAAATTGATACGACCGTTTTCCGGCAGGGCACTGAGGGTATGTACGCTGGAGTGGAGTGGACGAATCCCCCGGAGAATGTGCGCGCGGCGTTGAACAGCCATCCCCGATTCAAGGCGTTCGCCAATGTGCCGGGACCGGAACTGGCCGTCAGCTGCCGCATTATCACGCGCAACGCGGCGGGACGCATTTGTACGGCCGCGTTTGAATATGCGAAAAAGCGTGGTTTCAAGGGTGTGACTATCTGCGAGAAGCCCAACGTGGTGCGTGAGACTTCAGGCATGATGGAAGAAGTTGCAAAGGAAGTTGCGAAGAACTATCCGGGAATCGCGCTCTGGTCGACCAACATCGACGCGCAACTGATGTGGCTGAACAAGAATCCGGAAGACTACAACGTGATTGTGGCGTCGAACCTGTTTGGTGACATTCTTTCGGATGCGTTCGCGGGGCTGGTGGGTGGACTGGGCTTCGCGGCTTCGGGCAACATCGGAGATGAGGTCGCGGTGTTTGAGCCAACGCATGGTTCGGCTCCCAAGTATGCGGAACTGAATCCGCCGATTGTGAATCCGATTGCGATGATTCTTTCGGCGGCGATGATGCTGGATCACGTGAACGAGGGGCCAAAGGCGGACCGCATTCGCAAGGCAATTGCCGATGTGGTGCGCGAAGGCAAAGTCCGGACATACGATATGATGCGCTTTGCCGGCGGTCCGAAGGCTATCAGTCAGGGCGCAGCTTCTACCGTACAGATGACGGATGCGATATTGGAAAAGCTGAAATAACCACCAAGGACACGAAGGAACACAAAGGTCTTTCCTTCGTGGACCTTGGTGTCCTTTGCGGTTGAGGGTTTTTATGGGCGGTGTGGTGGAAACTTCGTCTCCGCGGTCTACGGAAGCGGGCCATTGGGGGAAAGAGATCCGGTCCGATGTCCACGTGGCCTTCGAGGCGCGGGACAGCGGCGGGATCGAGATCTCGCTGGAATCGCGCGTGGCCGCATACTACGGCAGCGCGATCCTCAGTCAGGCGCGCGACGTACTTGGTGAACTCGGGGTCAAGCAGGGACGCGTGGCGATTCACGACGAGGGTGCCCTGCCACTCGTGATTTCGGCCCGCATCGAGGCCGCGGTGCGGCGGGCCGGGCTGGCACTCGGCAAGCGCTCCCTGCCGGAACAGCATCCGTTGCCGGCTCCTTCCCAGAAGGACCGGTTGCGCCGGTCGCGTCTGTATCTGCCGGGTTCCGAACCCAAGTACTACATCAATGCGGCGCTGCACGGGCCGGATGCGGTGATTCTTGACCTGGAAGATTCCGTGCACCGCGCTGAGAAGGATGCGGCCCGTATCCTGGTGCGAAATACGCTGCGAGCCGTTGATTTTGGCACGTGCGAGCGCATGGTGCGCATCAACCAGTTGCCGCTCGGACTGGAGGACTTGGCAGAAGTCGTGGGCGAGAGTCCGGACCTGATTCTGATTCCGAAAGTCGAGCGGCCGGAGCAAGTGACGGAAGTGAACCGCATGATCGGAGAAATCAAGAATCGCAATGGAATCATCCGGCCGATCTGGATCATGCCGATCCTGGAGTCGGCGCTGGGGATCGAAAACGCGACAGCGATTGCCACCGCGAGCGAGAACGTGGCTGCACTCACGATCGGACTGGAGGATTACACGGCCGACCTGGGCGTGGTAAAGACCTCAGAAGGTCGAGAGTCGCGGTACGCGCGGGCTCGCGTGGTTAACGCGGCGCATGCGGCGGGAGTGCAGGCCATTGATTCCGTGTTCAGCGACGTGGCCGACACGGAGGGATTGCGTCGCTGGGGCGAAGCTTCGCGGGCGGCGGGATTTGAGGGCATGGGCTGCATACATCCCGGGCAGATTCGCGTCATTCACGAGGCATTTGCGCCTTCCGCAGCGGAGGTTGAAAAGGCGCAGAAGGTGGTGGCGGCTTTTGAAGAGGCGCAGAGCAAGGGATTGGCGGTCGTCAGCCTGGGGTCGAAGATGATTGATCCGCCGGTGGTGCAGCGCGCGCTGAAACTGGTAGAACGGGCGAAGGCGATGGGAGGGATTCGGTGAGCGAGCGAGTCGAACTGGCGCACAATGCGGTGGGGCGAGCCGTGCCGATCATGGTGAATGGCAGACCGCAAATTCCGTTTCTCGGCGTGGGGAAGCATCAGCCGCGCGGACGGAAGGCGGCGCCGCCGATCAGTTCGAATAAAGATTTTCCCGACACTGGCGACAAACGGGTGGCGGACTTGGAGACGGCGTTGCGCAAGTGCGGACTGCGTGACGGGATGGTGATTTCCAACCATCATCACCTGCGCGACGGCGATCAAGTCGCACTGATGGCGCTGGAAGCGGCTGCCAAGATCGGCGTTAAGGATCTGATGTGGTTTCCGAGTGCTTCGTTCCCTTCGCAAAAAGGCGCGATCGATCTGATGGAGAAGAAAGTCATCCATCATATCGAGGGCTCGATGAACGGGCCGCTGGGCGACTACTGCACGCAGGGCAAGATGCGCGGCATGGGCGTGCTGCGTTCGCACGGCGGGCGCTACCAGGCAATCCAGGATGGAGAAGTCCATATCGATATCGCGGTGATTGCCGCGCCCACAGCGGATTTTTTCGGGAACGCGGATGGTTCTCACGGGAAGTCGGCTTGCGGATCACTGGGGTTTGCGCTCGCGGACTCGACCTATGCCGACCGTGTGATCGTGGTCACCGACAACCTGGTGCCCTTTCCGTGCGTGCCCTGGCAGATCCAGGGCAACAACGTGGACTGCGTGGTGGAAGTGGAATCGATCGGCGATCCGGCGAAGATCGTTTCCGGCACCACGCAAATTACGCGCTCGCCCGACCGGCTGCGGATTGCGGAGTTGGTGGCGAAGTTCTTGCGGGCGGCGGGAATCATGAAGAACGGATTTTCGTTCCAGGCAGGAGCGGGCGGGATTGCGCTGGCCTTCGTGCAGTATCTGAAGCAAATGATGAAAGAGGATGGCGTGAAGGCGCGCTTCGTTCGCGGTGGATCGACGAAGTTTCTGGTCGAACTGCTGCAGGAGGGACTGACGGACTACATCCTCGACGGGCAGACGTTCGATCTGGATGGCGTCAAGTCGCTGGCGAACGATGCGCGGCACGTGGCGACCTCGCCGTTCACTTCATACAACTATCACGGCAAGGGAAACTTCGCTTCGCTCGTGGATGCCGTGGTTCTGGGCGCCACCGAAGTAGACGTGAATTTCAACGCTAACGTAGTCACGCACTCGGACGGCAGGCTGCTGCACGGCATCGGGGGATGGCAGAACTGCCTGTTCTCGGGCTGCTCGATTCTGGCGCTGCCATCGTTTCGCGATCGCATTCCGGTGATTGTCGATGAGGTCACGACGATGACCGGGCCGGGAGAGATGATTGATGTCGTGGTGACCGAGCGCGGAATTGCCATCAATCCGAGGCGTACGGACTTGCTTGAAGCGGTGAAGGGATCGCAGCTGCCTATCCGGCCGATCCAGGACATCAAGGCGGAAGTCGAGAAAATCTGCGGCGGGAAGCCGGCGCGCCCGAAGCTGGGCGACCGTCCCTGCGCAGTCGTGAAGTGGGTGGATGGCACTGTGCTGGACACAGTGTGGCAGGTCAGCTAGACGGAATTGCAGTTGATCCTATCCTGAGAAACGCAAGGTCCCTCCACTCCGCGACCCGATTCGCATTCGCGAATCGGGTTGCTCCGGTCGGGATGACAGGCTGGGGGGGAAGCTGCCCGATTTTTGTGGAGGTACGAGTTGCGCGGACTGGAAGCGAAGCGAGTTCTCATTACTGGCGGAGCCAGCGGGATCGGGGCGGCGACGGCGGCGCGGTTTCTGGAGGAAGGGTCGGTGGTGTGTGTGCTCGACCGCGATGCGGAGGCGCGACGCATGATCGCCGAGGAACTAAGAGACCTGGCCGGCGCAGTCGATGCCGACGTTTCCAACCTGAAACAGGTGCAAGCCGCATTTGGCGAAGCGATTGAGCTGATGGGCGGCGTCGATGTTCTGATCAACAACGCCGGTATCAGTATTCGCCACAACTTTCTCGACATCACGCCGGAAGAGTGGGAGAGAGTGATTGCCGTTAATCTGACGGGCGTCTTCTACGTGGCGCAGACGGCGGCGCGGCACATGATGGAGCGCGGCAGCGGCGTGATCCTGCAGACGGCTTCGACGAACGGGGTCATGGGATATCCATATTATGCGGATTACAACGCCACCAAGGCGGGCGTGATCGAACTGACAAAATCGATGGCGCTGGAACTTGCGCCTAAAGTGCGGGTGTGCGCGGTCGCGCCAGGATATGTGCTGACACCGATGCAACGCGCGGAATATACCGACGAGATGCTTGAAGAGGTGAACCGGAAGATTCCGCTTCGGCGTCACGCTCAACCCGAAGAGATCGCGGCGTTGTTCGCATTTCTCGCCTCCGACGACGCGCAAAATATGACCGGCCACGTGTACACGTGTGATGGTGGGGAAACCGCCGGAGGGCTGGCGAGTCGGTAGTCCATGCCACTTTCAGGGAAAGTCGCGCTCATCACGGGTGGCGCCTCCGGCATAGGACGCGCGACAGCGCTGCTCTTTGCCCGCGAGGGATCAGCCGTCGTGATTGCCGACGCGAACGCGCAGGCGGGAGGCTCAGTCGCGGACGAGATCGCCCGATCCGGAGGCCGTGCGATCTTTGAGTGTGTCGACGTCACGCGCCCGGAAGACTGTTGCCGCCTGGTGGAGCGCACGATCCGCGAATTCGGTTCGATCGACATCTTGTTCAACAACGCCGGCATCATTCGCCGCGCCACCATCCTCGACCTCAGCGAAGACGACTGGGACCGCGTGATGGCGGTGAATGTAAAGTCCATCTACCTGCTGTCGCGGGAAGTGATCCCGCACATGCAGAAGGCGGGCGGCGGATCGATCATCAATACGGCCTCGGGCTGGGGACTGGCTGGCGGCGCGAAGGCGGCGGTTTATTGCGCTTCCAAGGGGGCGGTCGTGCTGTTGACCAAGGCGATGGCTCTCGACCACGGGCCGCAGAGGATCCGCGTCAACTGCATCTGCCCCGGCGACACCGACACGGGCATGCTGCGGGTGGAAGCCCAGCAACTCGGGGAGGCGAACGACCGTTTCCTGGCCGAGGCGGCGAAACGGCCGCTAGGGCGCCTCGGATCGCCAGACGAAATTGCGCAGGCCGTGCTGTATCTCGCGAGCGACGCTTCTTCGTTTGTCACGGGAACTGCTCTGGTCGTCGACGGCGGCGGACTGGCGGGATCTGTATGATTTTCCTTCGTGTACCTTCGTGTCCTTCGTGGTTAAGAAAAAAAGCATAAACCACCAAGGACACGAAGGATCACGAAGGAAACTCATGGGCCATCATGCGTCTGCACAATAAAGTTGCTTTGATTACGGGTGGCACGTCGGGCATCGGTGAAGCCGTAGCTATTCGTTTTGCCCGCGAAGGCGCCAACGTTGCCATTACCGGGCGCAACGAGGTCCGCGGCCATGCCGTCACGGCGCGTATTCTCGAATCCGGCGGGCAAGCAATTTTCTTGCGGACGGATGTGCGTCATGCCGCCGAGTGCAAGCGGGCTGTGGATGCGACGCTCGACTCCTTCGGCCGCTTGGACATTCTGTTCAACAACGCCGGAGTTTTCTACCCGCAGACGGCGCTCGAATGTTCCGAAGAAGAATGGGATCTGCAGATTGACATCAACCTGAAAGGGACATTCCTGATGTCGAAGTATGCGCTTGGGCCGATGATCGCTCAGGGCGGCGGAGTCATCATCAACAACAGTTCCGGCTGGGGTCTGGTCGGCGGAGACAAAGCGGCTGCGTATTGCGCGTCGAAGGGCGGAGTGGTCCTGCTGACCAAGGCGATGGCGATTGATCATGGGCGGCAGGGCATCCGCGTCAACTGCATTTGCCCCGGCGACGTCGATACGCCCATGCTGCCGGAAGACGCGCGCCGGCGCGGTCTGGAGTGGAAGACGTATCTGGCCGGTTGTGAGAATCGCCCCATGGGGCGGATAGGGACTCCGGACGAGATTGCCAAGGCTGTGCTGTTTCTCGCCTCGGATGACTCGTCGTTCATGACCGGAGCCACGCTGGTCGTGGACGGTGGAGGGACGGCGGACTAACTGGTCATGCCCACAATCACCCGCACCCGAAGCCGTGAGCGGTCGAAAGAATGGTACCAGCGCGCGCAACAATCGCTGGTCGAAGGCGTCAACTCGCCATCTCGCGGCGTTGCCGTTTATTCTCCGGGACCGGTGGTTCTGGAACGCGGGCGCGGATCGCATGTATGGGACCTCGATGGCAACGAATACGTTGACTTCATGATGTCGTTCGGCGCCCTGATTCAGGGGCATGCGCATCCGAAGATTGTCGAGGTGGTCACCCAGACCATCGCCGAAGGGTCACATTTCGCGGCTGCCACTTCGGCCGAAACCGAGGCGGCCGAGCGCTTTTGCCGCATGGTCCCGGCCGCCGAAGCCGTACGCTTCGCGAACAGCGGAAGCGAAGCGACCATGCTCGCGCTGCGCCTGGGGCGCGCGCACACTGGACGCACAAAGTTTCTCAAGTTTGAGGGTCATTACCACGGCTGGTACGACCCCTATTGCCTGAACGGACACAGTCATCCGGCGGATCAGCTTGGGCCGCGAGAGAATCCCACGCGCTTCCCGGATTCCGCAGGCATTCCGTCAAGCGTGTTTGACGACGTGGTTCTCGCGCCGTGGAACGATATGGAAGCGCTCGATGCGATTCTTCGCCGCCACGGACGCGAACTCGCAGCCATTGTCAGCGAGCCGATCATGGCGAACATGGGATGCATACTGCCGCGCGAGGGATACCTGCAGAAGGTTAGAGATCTGGCGCACCACTACGGTGCACTGTTCATTCTGGATGAGGTCGTGACCGGGTTCCGTTACGCTCCCGGGGGGTGCCAGCAGTACTACGGCTTGCAGCCTGATCTGAGTACATTCGGCAAAGCACTGGGTGCTGGGTTCCCAGTCGGCGCGGTTGCGGGCCCGCGCGCCATTCTTAACCGCATGCGCTGGGGCAGCGACGGCATGGTGCTGCACTACGGGACGTTCAACGGACACCGACTGACTATGCGTGTGATCGCAGCGAATCTGGACCTGCTCACCGCGAACGACGGCGCGATCTACCAACAGATTTACGCGGTGGGCGATGCGGCTATCGCCGGTCTGCGCGACATTTTTCGGCGCCGACAAATCGACGCCGTTGTGCAGGGCTTTGGTCCAATGTTCCAGATTTACTTCACCGGCCGGGACGCGATCTACGACTACCGCGACTACTGCCGGTACGCGGACACCGGGAAGTACTCGCGCTTCATCCATGGGCTGCTTGATCGTGGCATCTACATGACGCCCTCGAACGGCTTGCACTGGATCATTTCAACCGCACACACCATGGAGGACATCGAGGCGCTCATGGCCGCAGCCGACGAAGTCTGTGCGGGGCTGGCATGAGCACAATCGTCTTCCTCGGAGGAGGCAGGATCACCTCAGCGATGCTAGCCGGCCTGAGTCTCGCCCAGACCAAACACCGGTTCGTCGTGCACGATCGCAATCCCGGCAAGCTCCGCGCGTTGAGCAAACGCTATGCGGTGGCCGTCGAGCCCGACCCGAAACGCGCGGTCCACCAAGCAGAAGTGCTCATCGTCGCGGTCCGTCCAAGTTCGGTCGCAGAACTTCTCCATTCGGTGGGAAAACCCAACCGGCCTCTGCTCGCAGTCAGCCTGGCGGCGGGCGTGCCACTCCGCATGCTAGCCAGAATGCTCGGCTCTCCGGTGCGCTGGGCTCGCGCCATGCCAAGTCCCGTCTGCCGTAGCGGTCGTGGACTGACGGCGGTGACCTTCCCTCGTGCGCTTTCACCGCGAGATCGCCGCCGCGTCATCGATTTCTTCGCAATCTTGGGACAGGTGATCGAAATCCCAGAAAGTAAGTTTGACGCGTTCACCGTCACCTACTCGTGCAGCCACGGCTACCACGCGCTCGCCGCGCTGGCAAAGGCTGGGCAAGCAGCGGGTCTTGATCGCCGGGTAGCCCTGGTCGCAAGCGCTCACGCGCTAGCCGACGGAATCATTACCTGGCGGGAGGGAAAGCACTCGCTGGAGTCTTTGCTCGAGGAGGCGGCAACTCCCGGCGGCATTGCCGCGACCACTATGGCGGCCATGGACGCCGCGGGCTACCGAAAGGCGGTGGGGAAGGGCGTCCTGGCGGGACTGCGCCGCGCCCGCGCCAGCAGCCGCCAGTGATGTTCGCGACCTAATGACCTTCTACTGCTATCCGTTGAGCAGGACAAGCCCGAGTTACGAGAAGCTATCTGGCTCTGTTGACATCCTCTGAATCAAACCAATTGCTGGTCCCGTAGGGACCACCGAAAATAGCCCGGCGCTTCAGCGCCGGGTCAGTCCACTCCGGATGAACCAGTCCCGTCAGGGACGACTGAGGACTGGCGGCGACGCTGCCACTCAGTCGTGCCTCCGGCACTTCGAAATCGACGCATCGCGCAGTCCCGCCAGTAAACTGGCGGGCTATTTTCGACGGTCCCTCCGGGACCGACCATCGTTCGCACCTGGGATGTCAGCAGAGCCAAGCTATCTCATAAATGGTTTTGGGTAGGGCACGGCTTCAGCCTGGCGGGACCCTCTGATCATCTCCAGGAAGTTATAATCAGCAGCGATGCGGCAGTTCTTTCGCATGCTATTTCTGGCACTGGTGCTCTTGACGGTGGCACTCATCTCGGCGCTGACCGCAATGCAGTTTGCGATTCACGGGCGCGAGGTCACCATCCCCAAACTAGTGGGGATGACGCCCCTTGAGGCAGAGCGAGCGGTGAGCGCGTCCGGGCTGCAAGTCGCGATCGAGCGTCAGTTTTACAGTCCCGACATCCCCGAGGGGAGAATCATGACCCAGATGCCGCTGCCGGGAACGAAGGTCCGGCGAGGCTGGATGATTCGTGTTGCGCAAAGTGTGGGGCCGCAGCGCGTCGCGATTCCGGACGTGACCGGGCAGAGCGAACGAGTTGCGGAGTTAAACATCCGGCGCCGCAGCCTGAATCTGGCTTCGATGGCGCAAATCAATCTGCCGGATACGTCCGCCGATCAGGTCGTGTCGCAGAGTCCTCCTGCAAACGCCAGCGGAGTGGCAGCGCCGAAGATCAGTCTGCTGGTGAGCGCAGGGCCGGAGCCAACCTCATACGTGATGCCCGACCTCACCGGACAACCGCTGGGGAGCGCGACGCTGGCCCTGAAGGACGCGGGGCTGCGCGTGGGGCGGGTCAGCCTGTTTTCGGCGTCAGCGTCCGGCGGTGCGCCCGTTGTGCCAACTCCGGTTTCGGAGCCGAGCGCGGCCAGTATGATCGTGACGCAGAGTCCGGCGCCGGGTCAAAAGGTGTCGGCGGGCAATGCGGTGAATTTTGAGGTACGGTAGGGGGTTCTGAGAATCAGGCCTTGCGCTCATGCTTCCCGGCCAACAATCGCCGCAAAGAAGCCGTCACCAGGATGCTTGCCGGGAATGGTTCGCAGATATGGTCCGGCGAGCAGCGAACTCACCTCGTCCCAGCACAATTCGTTGGATCGCCTGAGCCGTTCGAGTTCTGCACGACAATCGATCCGCGTGAACCCAGCGCCGGCTTCGAGTGCAGCATCCACCACCGCCTCATTCTCCTCACGCTCCAGCGAACAAGTGGAGTAGACGAGTCGTCCGCCAGGCGAAAGCTGACCGAGCGCAGACTTCAGAATCGCGATCTGCCGCGACTGGAGATCCGACAGATCTTCCAGCTTGAGACGCCACTTGATCTCGGGATTGCGAGCCAAGGTGCCGGTGCCGGAACAGGGGACGTCGGCCAAAATGCGGTCGAAGCCACGGGAATACGGCAATTGGCGCGCATCGGCCGCAACGATGTGAACGTTCGGCAGGCTGACCAGGTGGCGCAACAAGCGCGCGCGGTGCGGATGTAACTCTGACGCGAACACTCGGGCGCGTGGATTGCGTTTGGCCAGCAGCGAGGTCTTGCTGCCTGGGGCAGCGCAGCAGTCGAGGATTTTCTCGCCATGGCCAACCAACAATGCAATTAGCTGCGATGCCTCGTCCTGGATCGAAATACGCCCGTCCCGATAGGCGCTGGTTTTTGTGACCTCGCCTGATTCCACGCGCCGTGCGCTCGTAAGCAGCAGACCCGGCCGGAGCAGCACACTCGCCTGAGCCAGTTCTTTCTCGGATTTGTCGTCGTGAATATGAATGGCAGTGGCTGGGACACTCTGGTTGTGCACGCAGATCTGCCGTGCCGAAGCGAAGCCGTAACGCTCGACCCATCGCGCGACCAGCCACTCCGGATGAGCGGAGCACGCGGCGAGTTGACGGGCGTCAGCGCAGCGTTCTATCAACTCCAGAACGCTTTCCACATTCTTCAAATCGGCCTTTCGAAGAATTGCATTTACGAAAGGAGCCGCGGAGCGCTTGCGCGCCGCTCTCACCAGTTCGACACTCTCGAAGATCGCGGCGCGGGCAGGGACTCGGGAGAGAAACTGCAACTGGTAGAGGCCGAGGCGCAACGCCGCCAGCACCTCAGGGTCAAGGCGCTCCAGTTCCTTAGAAGATGCGCTCGCCAACCGCTGATCGAGCAGCGACCGCCAGCGCAGGACACCCATGACAAGTTCGGTCGCGAGCCCGTGATCACTTGAGGAAAGTTTCGTGAGCCGGGAGGAGTGGAGCAACTCGGAAGCGTAAGACTCGTCGCGCTCGACTCTCAACAGAATCTCGAACGCGGCAGCGCGAGCAGGAGAAACGGCCATCGCAGCTTATTGTCCCAGATGGTCGCCGGTTTCCGGGCGATAGCCGTTGATGAATTCCCGCGCCGGCGTGGAACGCTTGCCTTCCATCTGAACCTCGACCAGTTCCAGCGCGGTGCCCTGACCACAGCCCGCAACCAACCGCATTCCTTCCACAGCGATTTCGCCGGGATCCAGGCGGACACTCTGCTCCGACGGCCGGGCTTTGTGCACCTGAAGCGTCTTGCTGTTGAAGGTCGTATAGGCGCCGGGCCACGGTTGAAATCCGCGCAGGCGGTTGAAGATCTCGTTGGCCGTGCGAGCGAAGTCGATACGTCCGTCTTCTTTCATTAGAATCGGGGCGAGCGTTGCTTTCGCGTGATCCTGCGGCACAGGCCGCACCTGGCCGCTCTCCAGCCCACGCAGGGTCTCAACCATGAGCTCCGCGCCAACCGCAGCCAATTTTGGCCCCAGGGTCTCCGATGTATCGTCAGGTTTAATCGGCAATTCGCGCTGCAGCAGTATGTCGCCCGTGTCGAGTCCTGCATCAATGCGCATCGTAGTCACGCCCGTGACCGACTCGCCATTTGCAATCGCCCACTGAATCGGCGCGGCGCCGCGATACTTCGGCAGAAGAGAAGCATGCAGGTTGAGATTGCCAAAGCGCGGAAGATCGATCATCCATTGCGGAATGATGCGGCCGTAGCCGACAACAATGATTGCGTCGGGGCGAGCCGCCGCGAGCTGCGCGCGAAATTCTTCGTTGCTCTTGATTTTGTCAGGCTGCGTGATTGGAAGACCGAGCCGAAGCGTGGCCTCTTTCAACGGAGAGACGGTCACCTCCATGCCGCGCCCTCGCGGCCTGTCCGGTTGCGTGACCACAAGCGGCACGGCGTGCCCCGCCTCGACCAACTTCTCCAGCGTCGGAACCGCAAAGCGAGGCGTGCCGCAGAAAATCAGAATCATGGTGTCAGTCCAATCGCTGGACCCAGCGCCTGTAGGCGCTTTTCACAATGCAGCACTTTCGGCACGCCTGAAGGCGTGCCCTGATACGAGGCGTCTTTCCCAACAGGCTGCAAGCATATTCCGCCTTGCTCGCAGCTCGAAGCCCGCAGCTTCCTACCACTCTCCCGCCTTTACCAGTTTCTTGATCTTCCGCTTGATCAGGTCGCGCTTCAGGGCGCTGACGTGCGAGATGTAGAGCTTTCCGTTCAGGTGATCGGTCTCATGCAGGAATGCCCGCGCCAGCAGGTCCTCTCCCGTGTGCTCGAAGAATTTGCCCTTCACATCCTGCGCCCGCACCGTCACAATTTTCGCGCGTGTCACCTCTTCGCGGAATTCCGGGATGCTCAGACAGCCCTCGGTGCCGCGCTGCCGTCCTTCCTTCGAGACGATCTCCGGATTGATCAGCACCAGCTTGGCGCCGGGATCTTCCTTGAAGGTCACATCGATCACGGCAATCCGCTTCGATACGCCGATCTGCGGAGCGGCCAACCCAACCCCGTGCGCCGCATACATCGACTCGAACATGTCTTCCACCAGTTTCTTGAGTTGGTCGTCGAATGCCGTCACCGTCGCGGCAGGTTTCTCCAACACCGGATCGCCAAGCTTCACAATGGGATGAATCATCTTCGGACAGTTCTCAGTTCTCAGTTCTCAGTTCTCAGTTTCCTCGCGCTCGTTCTTCACTGAGAACTGAGAACTGGCAACTGAGAACCTAAGATCAGTAATTCTTCAGTTGCTCAAGATAGCCTTGAAAATTTCGTTTCGTCTCGCGCATCGAGTCGCCGCCAAATTTCTCCAGCGCACACCGCGCCACGGTAAGCGCGACCATCGCTTCAGCGGCAACGCCGGCCGCTGGGACCACGCAAACATCGGATCGTTCATAAGCCGCTTTCACCGGCTCCCGCGTTGCGAAATCGACCGACTGCAGGGGGCGGCGCAGCGTGGAAATCGGCTTCAGGTAGCCGCGCACGCGAATCTCCTGCCCATTCGAAACGCCGCCTTCGATGCCTCCGGCGTTGTTGTGCGTGCGCGTGAACCCAGCAAATCCCGCCTCCTTCTGGTACCCGATCTCGTCATGCACCGCCGATCCCGGGGAATACGCCGCGTGAATGCCGCTTCCGATTTCCACCGCCTTCACCGCCTGCAACGACATCACCGCCGCCGCCAGCAAGGCATCCAGGCGCTCGTCCCATTGCGCATACGTGCCCAGTCCGGGAGGAACATTGTGCGCCACCACCTCGAATACACCGCCCACAGAATCTCCCGTGCGCAGAACTTTATCGACTTCCTCTTTCATGCGCTGCTCGATCTCGGCGTCCGCGCAACTGAGCAGCACTTCATCCTTGCGCGCAACCTTCTCGATCTCCTGCCATGCGATCTCCCGCTCACCCACGGAAACCGCGCCTACGGCGATCACGTGACTCAAAACCTCAATGCCCAACTCGCGAAGAAACAGCTTGGCCAGAGCGCCAATCGCAACCCGCGCGGCCGACTCGCGTGCCGACGCCCGCTCCAGCACGTAGCGCGCTTCCATGAAATCGTACTTCAGGGCTCCCGCCAGATCGGCGTGCCCCGGACGCGGTGACGCCACCTGCTTGTGCTTCTCCGGATCGCCCGTCTCTACCGGCAGCGAGTCTTTCCAATTCTGCCAATCACGGTTCGCGAGCATGACAGCAATGGGCGATCCAATCGTCTTGCCGTGATGCACGCCCGACAGGATGTGCGCCTGATCGGTTTCAATCTTCATTCGCCCGCCGCGTCCGTACCCCTGTTGCCGACGCCAGAGTTCGCGGTCCACAAAGGCCTGATCCACCGCCAGCCCGGCCGGCAGCCCGGACAAAAAGGCAACCAGGGCCTCGCCGTGAGATTCCCCGGACGTAAAGTAGCGCAGCATGCGAAACAGGCATTGTAAATGAAGAGGCGGGGTTCAGCGTCTTTGAGCGATTTTCTGGAGAAAGTCCCACCAAGCAGGTACAATAGGTGTTCGTTACAAGTGGGAAGTCGCCAGACTCAGCTTACGGATTCATCGCTCCACTTCGTCCCTGGACGCGGGGAATCGTACATTGTTAACCACAAAAAATAACCACTCGGATCCCGAGAGTGGTCCGCCAATTCGCTGCGTGATCGCTGACGATCATGCTCTGGTGCGTTACGGAGTGCGGCGTCTGCTCGAAGACGATGCCGACTTCGCCGTCGTGGGCGAGGCAGCCGACGCCGCCGGGGCGCTGAAGCTGGTCCTCGAAGACCACCCCGACCTCGTTCTGCTTGATATCGGCATGCCGGGTATGTCTCCGTTCGAAGCCGGGCGTTTGATTGACGAGCACTGCCCGGGCACGCGCGTCGTCTATCTGACGATGCATGAAGACCAGGATTACGTGGCGCAGGCTCTCCGGTCGGGTGCGAGCGGGTACCTGCTGAAAGACACTCCCGCGCCGCGTCTGTTGCATGCTTTGCGCGAGATTCATCGTGGCGAACGGGTGTTGAGCCCGCAAGTGGCGACTCCGTCCCATGACAAGGCAATTCCCGGGAACGAACTGCTGCGCTTCCCGCACCGAAGAACTACTCTGACTCTACGCGAGCGCGAAGTCATGAAGTTGCTGGCGGAAGGGCACACCGTCCGGCAGGCGGCTGGAGTTCTGGGAGTCAGTATCAAGACCGTCGAGGCGCACAAGTTCAACCTCATGCGCAAGCTCGACATTCACAACAAGGCGCAACTCGTCACCACCGCGATCCAGAAGAAGATCCTCCGGATGCCAATGACGTCGCAGTAGCGATCACCCCTGAACTGCGCTGGCGGCCAGACTCGCCACGTCCGGCACCTCCAGGTCCGGTCGTCCTGCCGCCGCACGAACCGCGCCGACCCCGGGCCGCGCTGACTTTCGGTTCACCCACACGCTCGCAATTCCCAGCGACTGCGCCGGCCCAACATCGTGATAGATACTCTGCCCCGCATGGAGCAGGCGATCCGGCGCAAGCCCCATCCCCCGCAGCGCCAGCTGAAAATTATTGAGCGAAGGTTTGTAGCTCCGCGCCTGCTGTGCCGTGATTACGAAGTCGAATTCCACGCCCAGATGCTTCCGGGTCTCTGCAAACAGGTCATCGTCGATATTTGAAATCACGGCCAGCTTGTAACGCTTCTGAAGTTGCCGGAGCGCAGCCACCGTATCCGGGAACGGAAGCCACGACGGTACCGACTCGTGCAACGAACGAAGTTCATCCGGAGCAGGCGTGAAGCAAAAATGCTTTCCAAAACGCTGCACTACCGACTCCAGCACTCTCCGATAACTCTGATATGGGCCCGCTTCCGCGTCTGCCTCGAATTCGCCATACAACTCAAGCATGGCCGCATCCGACGGGTTCTGTTTATGGTGGTTGAGTACTGCGCGGAGCGTAGGCAGTATTCCTGACTCCCAATCGATCAGCGTGCCGTAGCAGTCAAAACTGATGGTAGTGAAGTGGGCGAAATCCATAACTGGTGCTCAATTCGGCAACAGCAAAAGCTTCCCGGTCGTCTTGCGCCCTTCCAGATCGCGGTGCGCCTGCTGCACCTCGGCCAGGGGGTACACGTGTTCGATCCGCAGCTTGAGCTTGCCTTCGCGGATCATGCCGAACACAGCGCCCGCCCGCTGCTGCAACTCCTGCGAAGTGATGATGTGGTGTCCGAGCGAGGGACGAGTCAGGAAGATTGATCCTTTTTGCGTGAGCACCAGCGGATCAATGGGCGCGACGGGGCCGCTCGATCCGCCATACAGCACCATCATGCCGCGCGGGCGGAGCAGGTTCAGACCTTTCTCGAACGTCGTCTTGCCGACCGAGTCGTACACAACGTCAACGCCCTTGCCGCTCGTCAGACGCTTCGTCTCGGCTTCGAAATCCGACTGAGTATAAAGAATGATGTCGTCGGCTCCGGCTGCGCGCGCCAGTTTGGCTTTTTCCTCGGTTGAAACCGTCGCGATGATGCGCGCGCCGATGTTGTGCGCCATCTGAACCAGCAGCAATCCTACTCCCCCGGCGGCAGCGTGAACCAGCGCCGTCTGACCTGCCTTCAAAGGATGGGTATCGTAGGCCAGGTACTGCGCGGTCATCCCCTGCAGCATGGCGGCAGCGGCTTCACGCTCGCCGACTCCGGCGGGAACTCTCACCAGGCGCTCCGCCGGCACCGCCGCGTACTCGGCATAGCTTCCGAGCACCGAGGTGTAGGCGACGCGATCTCCCACGGCAATTCCTTCCACATCAGCCCCGACCGCCGAAACGACGCCCGCCGCCTCCTGCCCAAGCACGAACGGCAGTGGCACTTTGTAGCGGCCCTCGCGGTTGTATACATCAATAAAGTTGACACCCGCCGCTTGGATCTTGACGACGGCTTCGTTTGCCTTCGGCTGAGGAACCGGGAGGTCGACCAGTTCCATAACCTCGGGCCCACCGGTTTGCTTTACCTGAATTGCCTTCATAGAACCTTTCGATGAACTGAGGAAGTGAGAAAGACGCATGGCTGCCGCGCTCACCTAAGAATCGCCGGGGCGACTCGCAAGCCGTGCTTGTCCCGGAATAGCGCTGTGGTAATATCCGCCGGGTTCCCAAAGTAACTGGGTTCATGGGCCTCCGGTAGCGTTGACCCAACGAATTTTGCGATAGTACCATCTCAGTGTTAGGGGCGCCGAACACCGCGCCGGAGGAGTTGCGGCAAGTCTTTCAAAATATGAGGTTTCCTTCGCAACGGTATTCGATGTTTGCGCTCTTCGCCTGGCTGGCGGCGACGCTCGCCTGCCAGAGCGGCCAGAAGCCGGTTTCCTTCATGCCGCCGGCGGCGGCGCAGGCTCCCTCGCTGGTCGCCGCCAGCAGCCCTCCGGATGCCGCGAAGCAGAAGCCTGCGGACGCGGCCGCTCCGCCGCAAGCCAAGCCTCAGGTTCCACAAGCTCTTGAGGTCGATCCTGTCGGCGACTTGATCGCCCGGGTCGAAAAGGAATACCAGGCCGGACAGGACAACTACCGCGCCGGGCACCTCGAAGCAGCGAAGGGGAATTTTGATTCAGCTTTTAACCAGCTGCTGGGCAGCGGGTTCGACCTCAACTCCGACGATCGCCTGCAGCGCGAACTCGACCGCATCCTGGACGGAATCAACGGTTTGGAATTCGCCGCCTTGCAGCAGGGCGATGGTTTCGCTGAGCAGAAATCCGAGCCCGCCCCGATTGACGAAGCCAACGAACTGACGCCCGCGGTTGATCTCAACGTCAAGGCCAAGGCAGAAGCCGAGATCAAGCTGACCCACTCCGACTTGCCCCTGATGATGACCGACCAGGTCGCCGGCTTCATCAACTATTTTTCCAATCGTGGCCGCGGCGTCGTGGAGCGGGCCTTGACTCGCTCCGGACGGTACGAAGATATGATCCGCCGTACCCTGCGCGAAGAAGGTGTGCCGCAGGATCTGATCTACCTCGCACAGGCCGAGTCTGGGTTTCATCCCCTGGCAGTATCGCGCGCGGGCGCACGCGGCATGTGGCAGTTCATGGGCAGCCGCGCCAAGGGCTACGGACTCCAGCGCAGTTGGTGGATCGATGATCGCCAGGATCCGGAGAAAGCCACTCGCGCCGCCGCGCACCACCTGAAAGATCTTTACAACGAGTTCGGAGACTGGTACCTGGCCATGGCCGCTTACAACTCCGGCCCCGGCACCGTGATGAACGCGGTCAAGCGTACCGGCTACGCCGACTTCTGGGAACTCTACCGGCGTAACGTTCTACCCAAAGAAACCCGCAACTACGTCCCTATCATTGTGGCCGTGACCATCATGGCCAAGAATCCTGAGCAGTACGGTTTGGAAACAGTGGTCAAAGAAAAGCCGGTTCCGTACGACACGGTCAAGATCGACTATCCCATCGATCTGCGCCTGGCCGCCGAGTGCGTGGATGCCGCCGCCTCGGACTTGCAGGACCTGAACCCCAGCCTGCTCCGCCTGACCACTCCGAAGGACAAAGAATTCGAATTGCACCTGCCCGCCGGGACCGCTGAGAAATTCCAGTCTGCGGTTGCGGCTATCCCGACCGATAAGCGCGTATGGTGGCGCTATCACAAAGTCCAGGCCGGCGACACTCTCGCCTCGATCTCGCGCACGTATCGCATCCCTTCGAAATCGATTGCCGAGGCCAATAATCTGGAGGACGGACCCCTTACTCCGGAAACCAAGCTCGTCATCCCGATCGCGCCCGGCAAGGAAACCGACACTGGGGCATACGCGCGAGCCACGACCCGCTATCGAGTGCGCAAGGGCGATACGGTTGAATCCGTGGCTGAGAATTTTGGCATTTCGCCCAAGCGGCTGCGGGGGTGGAACCATCTAAAAGGCAGCAGTCTGGCGGGGAGAAGAGTTTTGTATCTCCACCTGCCCGTCGCTCCCGGCTCCCCCGGAGCGCAAGTGGCCTCGTCAGGCTCGCACAAATCCCGCAGCCGCGCGGGCGCGGCGGTCGCCTCCAAAAGCGGGACGGTCCGGCACAAAGTCAAGGCCGGCGAAACCCTGACCTCGATCGCCAACTCCTACAAGACCACGGTCTCTGCTCTGATGCACGACAACCGCAATGTGGCAACCCTGCGGCCGGGGATGATCCTGGTCATCCGCGATGTGCGCTGACCTCGGGCACTTTTTAGTCCCGCATGCTGTCGGGCATCGTCACCGTCCACCTTCGCTTGGGCCGCGTCTGGATTCCGAGCGCGCTAGTAGCCTACGATTTACAGCTTTGTATGCCGGCTTCACAATCAGTTTTTGAGTCAGCTCTCGAAGCATTCTGCTCCTGGCAATGATTGCTGCCAGCGGCGGGGACACCTTCTCATAGAGCGCTACGAGAGCGCGCCCTGGCGAATTGACCAAGAGGCACTGGTCCCTGAAGGCACGCAGAGTCGACACCTCGACTGTGTCAGCCCCGCATGCCGCCGTCGCAATGAAACACCTCGTCGGGGGTGGAGGGGGTGGCGGCGGTGGAGAAACGAAGGTGTAGAACGTCCTGAAAAAACACAATATGGTCTCACCCGTTGAATACGTGAGGGTGGTGGTGTGCTGCGGATCCGCGATACTGAGAGACAACTTAACCGTGTTGTCGTCGGGATGGTTCGGATCATAGACGTGAATGTCCAGGTCAGTACCATTCAGCTTGTACCCATAGGCAAGGACTTGATGGTTCTTGCCCATTTGGGTCGGATCCAAAGACTTAATTTCGAGCAAGCCCAACGGAGAGAGCACGCCGTTATCGATATCCGCCTGGATCTTCGGCCACTCCTCCATGACCATGACCCAGGCTCTGCCGTGGGGAGCCAATCCCGTATTGCTGGCAACCGTTTCGTGATCCGGCAGACCCGGGTCCATCAGCCACATGTAAGTGGCGGGTCCGGGGCCGAAGGGGGGTGTCGGCGTGATGAAAGGGGGAGGCGGAGGCGGGGGAGGAAGAACGAGGTCGAAGCTGTCGAACAGCCGATTCACTATGTAGTCGAACAGAGTGCCCGATGAAGGCGGTGTCGTGTCGGGCCACATGGAAACTCCGGATTCGAAAAAGTCCCGAACTGCGAATACCATCCCGCCACACAGCCCATTGGAGGCGTCGCCGATCGGTATGTTTTGTCCCAGCACATTAATGGTCAACAAGGGCACGGAGGGAAACGCGTTCGCAAAGTGGAAACCAGATGTGCTAGGAGAAAAACCAGGAACGACCTTGATCGTAGCCATGAGTGTTACCTCCACGTGCTGAGACGGCTCAGCTGAGTTGGCGTCGGGGCTAAGTATAGGGGGGAGCGCCAGATTTGAAAACGGTTATCCGGGCCAAAGGCTGCGTCCCAGCTAGAACGCCGCACCTGTAGCAAAATAGACAAATGGCCAGCGTAAGAATGGACAAGTGGCTCTGGGCTGCCAGATTCTTCAAGACGCGCTCATTGGCCGCACGAGCTTGTGAACTCGGCAGGATTCGATCCAACGGGCAACCCGCCAAGGCCGCGCGCGAGGTGCGGATCGGAGACATGTTGCGAGTGACCAACGACGGCGGCGACTTTCAGGTGGAAGTCCTGCTTCTCAGCGAGGTGCGCGGTCCGGCTTCGGTTGCGCAAACTCTCTACCGCGAGACGGAGGCGAGCCGTGAGCTGCGCCTGAAGGTGGCAGCGGAGCGTAAGGCGATGAAGCAGTTCGAACTGTTGCCGGCAGGCCGGCCATCGAAACGCGATCGCCGGAAAATTATCCAGTTCCGCGGAAGAACCTGACCGCGTGTACGTCTCCGAGGACAGGCACGGAAGCCGGGCTAGCCCATCAACATCCCGCCGTTCACATTCAGAACGTGGCCGGTGATATAGGAGGCTTCCTCCGACGCCAGAAAGCACACCGCATTTGCCACGTCGTCCGCTGTCCCTACGCGCCCGAGCGGAATCATCTTCACAGCATTTTGCTTGAACTCGTCGCTCAGCCCAGCCGTCATGCTGGTCTCGATGAACCCGGGCGCCACGGCATTAGAGGTAATGTTGCGTGACGCCACCTCGCGCGCCAGGGCCATGGTCAGCCCGATCAATCCGGCTTTCGAAGACGCGTAGTTGGCCTGCCCCGCCTGGCCCATCTGCCCGAACACGCTGGTTATATTGATGATCCGGCCCCAGCGCTGCTTGAGCATGGAGCCGATCACCTGCTGCGTCGACAAGTACGCCGACGTCAAATTCGTGGTGAGGACCGCGTCCCAATCCGCACGCTTCATGCGCATGACCAGTTGATCGCGCGTGATGCCAGCGTTGTTTACCAGGATGTCGATCTTGCCGAAGTGGGCGAGCGCCGACTTGATGCCCGACTTGATCTGCTCTTCCTCGGCCACGTCCATCGGAAAAACTGCTGCTTTCCCTCCGGCAGCTGCGATCTGAACGGCCACTTCCTGGAGCTTTTGTTGATTGCGCGCCGCTAACGCCACACTTGCACCGTGACGGGCCAAGGCCAGTGCACACGCCTGCCCGATCCCTTGCGACGCTCCCGTCACCAGCGCCACTCGTCCCTCGATTTTCATGGAGGCTCCTTAAGAAGACCGGAAATTATAAATGTCAGACCGTGTGGTGCGGACACTCTTGTCCGCGCTACACTTTCGCTGTTTTCATTGTATGGGCGGGTCTGAGCCACTACACTTGAACGACCGATGAGCAAGAAGCTGCCACTGGTGATTCGCCACGCGATGTATAGCCTGCGGGGCGGCTTTTTGATTCGCCCGCTCACCATCGCGCTGGCGCTAGGTTGCGCGGGCGCATTCCTGTCGTGGTTGGAAGAGGAGTTTCCGGTCGCCAGCACTTGGGTGCCGACCGTCCTATTCCCCTCGCACGCCGACCCGCAAGTCGCCCAGGTCATTCTGGCGGGCATTGCCGCCTCCATCATGACGGTGGTGTCGATCGTGTTCGCCATCCTGCTGATGACGCTCACCCTGGCGTCGATGCAGTTTTCCCCGCGCATCATTGTCAGCTTTTCCAGGGATCGCGTCACGCAATGGACGCTCGGTATTTTCCTCGGCACTTTCTTGTACTGCATGGCGGCGCTTCCGACGGCGCGCTCGCTCCCTCGGCCCTTCGCGCCCGTCGCTACCGTCCTGGGCGCGATGGTGCTGGCGCTGGCTTGCGTCGGTTTGCTGCTCTTTTTCATTCACCACATCTCGCAAGCCATCAGCGTCAACCACATTGTTGACCGAATCGCGGCAGAAACGGAAGCTATGATTGATGAGCTCATGCCCTGGCCGCATCGGCTCAACCAGTTGACGAATGCTGAACCGCTCCGGCCCAACCCGAGCGAGGTGGCCGTCTCGAGCAATGATTCCGGCTACATCCGCTTCATCGATACGCGACGCCTGGCCGCCCTTGCGAAGCACTACCACGTCAGTATCCGCGTTCTGCGGCGGGTCGGCCACTTTGTTCCGGCGGGAATTCCGCTGATGATGGTCTCCAAGGGAAATCGCCTGACCCCGGAAGGAACCGCCGAGTTGCTGGGCACGTTCGACTTCGGCCCGACCAGAACCCTGCAACAGGACGTGGAGTTTGGCGTTCTGCAGATTGTCGATGTCGCGTTGAAAGCGATCTCGCCCGCCGTCAACGACCCCACCACCGCCATCAGTTGCATCGATCAGTTGAGCCGCATTCTGATCCGCTTCGCGTCCCGCGAGCCGCCCGAGGACCTGCTCTACGATCCGCCGGGCATCGTTCGCGCCAGTATTGGATGGATTCACTTCGAGCGCCTGCTGGAGGCGGCCTTTGAACAAATCCGCATGTATGCGAAGACGGACGTGGCCGTCAGCTTGCGATTGCTGCGAGCCCTCAATGACATCGCCGCCTCGACCCCCGATCCGGAATTCCGCCGGATACTGGTCGAGCACGGAATGCGGACCGTGGCAGGTTGCGCCGAAAGGCTCGGCGAAGAGGAACTGAGAGCGTTGCGCGCTCGCCAGGCCGCACTGGAGAGCTTGACCGCGATCTCGCAGGCGTAGATACAAAGAACAAAGACTACCCCAATCTCGGCTTTGAAGAATCCTGGCCTTCACTCCCCGGCTCACCCTGTCCTTTTGAGCGTGCCCAACTTGGATACGGTTCTCTCTGCAAATAAAGCCGCCAGAAATCGCGCCGATAACTTAATTGATTGAGCGGCTCCCGGATCCGGTCGTAACTCGTTTGTCCGGTGCTTATGGCTGCAAGCCGCGGTAGAGCAAGCCGCTCCGAGAAATGGAACGAAGGGCAACCATGAAAAAACTGGGCTTGCAGATGAAGTTAGGCGCGGGCTTCGGGGTGCTGCTGGTAATTCTTGTGGCGATGGGCTTTGTTGGCTATTCCTCCACGTTCCGTTTCTCGGACAGTTTCGATCAAGTGAAAGCGGACATGGCTATGAGCAGCGGGTTAGCCGCGATCGCACTTGGTTTGGAGAAACAGACCGGCGCGGTGCGCGGATACGTTCTGTTCGGCAAGGGAGAAATTCTTCAGCGCGACGAGGAAGGCAAGAAGGAAGTCCGGGAGCAATTGGCCAAGCTGATTCCCCTGGCCGATGACGACGAAAAGAAGATGTTCTCCCAGTTCCAGCAGGAGGATGAGGAATATCGCTCCATAACACGCAAAATGATCCAGCTGCGACGGGACGGCAAGGCAAAAGAGGCCGGCGAGTTGGGGCTATCTCCGCACCTGGCCGAGGTCAAGGGCGTCATGCAACGAACCCTTGCCGACTTTCGGACTCGCCAAGACAAGCAGCAGGAAGAATCAATCGCCCGGCAGGTTGCGATGGAGTCGAGCATCCGAACCCTAACCCTAACGCTGGCGTTGATTGGGATCACCATTGGGCTAACGGTGGCTTTCCTCATCGCCCGCTCCATCTCCGGTGGCATCCTCGGCATGGTCACCCTGATTCAGCAAATTGCCGCCAACAATCTGGCCGTCCAAGACATGGAGATCACGTCCGAAGACGAGATCGGGCGCGCCGGGGGCGCGCTGAACACGATGAAAAACAATCTGCGCGGCATGATTCAGTCCATCGCGCAGACTGCCGAACATGTGGCCAGCGCCAGCGAGGAGATTTCTTCCTCGGCCTCCCAGCAGGCACAAAGCGCCGACACGCAGAAGGATCAAGTTTCGCAAGTCGCCACCGCGATGCAGGAAATGTCATCCACCGTCCAGCAGGTATCGGAAAACTCCAATCACGCCGCCGAAGCGTCCCGCAAGGCCGCCGACACCGCTGTCCAGGGAGGGCGCACCGTCGACGAAACCCTTACCAAGATGCGGGTGATTGCCGGCGCGGTCAGCGAGACCGCCAAGAAGGTCGAGGATCTCGGCAAGCGGTCGGACGAAATCGGACGCATTGTCGGCGTGATTGACGACATCGCCGATCAAACCAATCTTCTCGCCTTGAATGCCGCCATCGAAGCGGCCCGCGCCGGCGAACAGGGGCGCGGTTTCGCGGTGGTGGCCGACGAGGTTCGCAAGCTCGCGGAACGGACCACCAGCGCGACCAAGGAAATTGCGCAAATGATCAAAACCATTCAGGACGAGACGCGGGTCGCCGTCATCGCCATGGAAGGCGGGACCAAGCAGGTCGAAGAGGGCGTCAACAGCACGGCCGAAGCGGGCAAATCGCTCAAGCAGATCATCGAGATGGCGGAACAGGTGGGCGAAATGATTACTCACATCGCCACCGCCGCCACCGAGCAATCCGCTGCCTCGGAGGAAGTCAACCAGAGCATGGACCAGATCTCCCGCTTGATCCAGGAGTCGGCGGCCGGCTCCCAGGAAGCCGCCAAAGCCTGTCAGCATCTTTCCGGGCTCGCTCTCGATCTGCAAAAAATGGTGAGCGATTTCCAATTGGGCGAGGGCACGAACCACGCCAAGCCGGCAAAAGCGATGGTGGCCTCGGCATATTGAAAGGGATGCGCCCTTTCGTGAGGGGTTGGTCAGAACAGGAGGAACGAAGTGGAAGCCAAAGACAAAACAAACTCCGCAGAGTTCAACCGGGCTCCCCACGATCTGATGCAACTGGTCAGCTTTCACGTGGGAGGCGAGGAGTTCGGGATCGAAATCCTGCGCGTGCAGGAGATCATCCGGATCCAGCAGCTCACCCGGGTTCCCAACTCGCCCAACTTTGTCGATGGCGTGATCAACTTGCGCGGCAAAGTCATCCCCGTGGTCGCTTTGCGGAGATGTTTCAGCCTCGAAAACCGTCCCCACGACAAGCAGACGCGCATCGTGGTGGTCGAGGTCAACGGCAGCGTCCTGGGCTTTATCGTCGACTCGGTCTCCGAGGTCCTGCGCCTCCCAGTCGAGACCATTGAGCCTCCTCCGCGCCTGGGCAAGGTCGAACGCGAATATGTTTCCGGGGTGGGCAAGCTCGATGACCGCTTGCTCATCCTCCTGGACTTGAACCGCCTGATGTCGGACACGGTCCACTGAATGCACTCGTCAGGACAAACTTGTGAGCGATGACTTCCTCAAAGATCCCGAGTTGCTGCAGGATTTCGTGGTGGAATCCGAAGAAGCGCTCCAGCGCATGGATGAAGACATGGTGGCGCTGGAGTCTGCCCCGAACGATGGCAATCTGCTCAACCGTATCTTCCGCTCGATCCACACCATCAAGGGTACTTCCGGCTTCCTCGGCCTCGAGCCCATCGTCAAGCTGAGCCATCGCACCGAGGACGTGCTGAATACCCTCCGGCGCGGCGACTGCCGGCTGACCCGACGCATGATGGACGTTTTGTTGAGCGCCCGCGATCAGCTGGGACGCATGCTTGCGGATTTGCGCAACCACGAAGCCCCGACGTATGCCCTCGATGACCTTCTGCACGAACTGGAGCTCGTGCAGGCGCCCTCTGGCGGTTCTCCGACACTGGGAGAAATTCTGGTTGCCAGCAAAATCATTTCTCCGGAAACGGTTGCCTCGGCACTCGCCGAACAGGCGAACCAGACTGAGCCGAAGAAGCTCGGCGAGATTCTGGTTGAAAAGGGCGAGGTATCCCCGGTGGAAATCGGAGAAGCGCTGTCTCGCCAGCGCGTCACGTCCGAAACGCAGTCCGACCTGAAGACCATGCGCGTGGATGTGCGGAAGCTCGACGAACTCATCAACCTGGTCGGCGAACTCGTGCTCGAACGGAACCGCATGGTTCGGCTTAGTCGCGATCTCTCGAGCGGAGTCCTGGACCATAGCGCCTTCGAAATGGCCCTCGGATTGTCCACCGCCCGCCTCAGTTTCGTGACCGAGGAATTACAGATCGCCAGCTTAAAGACTCGTATGGTGCCCATTGAGTCCGTGTTCCGCAAGTTTCCGCGCCTGGTTCGCGACGTTGCCCGCACTGTGAATAAGGAGGTCCAGTTGGTTCTGGAAGGGCAGGACACGGAAATCGATAAGACCATGGTCGAATTGATCGCCGATCCGCTCGTGCACCTGGTGCGGAACTCACTCGATCACGGTATTGAACTGCCCGAGATTCGCGAGCAAGCTGGGAAACCGCGCGAGGGCACAATCCGTCTGGAAGCTAGCCAGGAAGGCGACCAGATCGTCATCCGGATCTCGGACGACGGCGCTGGCATCAACCCCGATCGCATTCTCGCCAAAGCAATGGAGAAGGGACTGGTGTCCGCCGAACGGGCCCGCGCCCTCACCAAGCGCGAAATCCTGGACTTCATTTTCCTGCCTGGGTTTAGTACCGCGCAGAACGCCAACAATCTTTCTGGCCGCGGCGTAGGCATGGACGTCGTCCGTTCCAATCTCCACAAGCTGAACGGACAGGTGGAACTCGAAAGCGAAGTCGGTCAGGGCACAACCCTCCGACTCCGTGTACCGCTCACACTCGCCATCCTGCCGGTACTTTTGGTCGAAGTGTCCGAAGAAATTTATGCCCTGCCTTTGCGCTCGGTGCTCGAAACCATGCGCATGCGCGCCAGCGAAATCCATTGCGTGGAGGGCTGCGAGGTTCTCCGACTGCGGGGAGAAACGGTTGCCTTGCTGCGGCTGAGAGAGATGTTCGGCTTGGCCAAGGCAAAAAACGAAAGCGTGCAGAAGATCGTGATCCTCGGCATCGGCGGCCGCCGCATCGCTCTGCTCGTCGATCAATTGATTGGCCAGGAATCCACCGTGATCAAGCCCCTGGGGACTTATCTTCACGGCAGCACGCAACTCGCCGGCGCCACCATCAGCGGCGATGGCCGTGTGCGCCTTGTGCTCGACCCGGCGGGTCTGCTGGCTACGATTTCCGCTCTCGCACAAGGAGCCACCGCATGAGTGCCAGCAGCGCTACCGCCCCCATCCAGTCCGCCGCCAGTGACCCGTACTTGATCCGGATTCGCGATCTCGTCTATAAGGCAGCCGGGATCTTCCAGCCCGATACCAAGCTGCGCCTCCTCGCCGACCGTTGCGGCCGCCGCATGAAGGAGTTGGAAGTGAAGACCTTGCGCGACTATATGGACCGCCTGACGCAACCCGGCGCCGGCCGCGACGAGATGGTCAAGCTCCTCAACGAAGTGACCATCGGCGAAACCTGCTTCTTTCGCCACCAGCCCCAACTCGAAGCCCTCAAAACGATCGTCTGGCCCCGCATCATCGCCGCCCGTTCCGAAATTCGTGTAAGGAAATTACGGATATGGAGCGCGGGCTGTTCCACCGGCGAAGAAGCCTACACGCTGGCCATGGCGCTACTGGAAGAAAGCGCCGGCATGTTCAAGGGCTGGACGTTCGAGATTCAAGCAACGGACCTCAACGAACGTTCCCTGGAACACGCCAAGGCGGCGATTTACGGCGATTACAGTGTGCGCAACGTCACCCCCCACTTTCGCCAGAAATACTTCGCGCCGGTCGACGACAAGTTACAGGTGAGCCCCGCGGTAAGAAATCTGGTCAGTTTCTCTCGTTTAAATCTATTCGACGACACACGCATGCTGTTCATGAAGGGCATGGACCTGATCTTTTGTGCCAACGTTTTGATCTATTTTGATCTCAGCTCGAAGCGCCGCGTGATCCAGCACTTCTATAGCAATCTCCAGCCGCACGGGTATTTTTTCCTGGGCCATTCCGAGTCTTTGTATGGGGTTTGTGACCAGTTCAAGCTCGTTCACTTTCCGTCTGCGACTGCCTACGTGAAAGTCCAACCTCAATCTTCGGGGAAATGAACATGGCCAATCTCAATCGCGAACTCATGCTCAGGAAACTGGAAAAGGCAGACCATCTACCCAGCCTGGCCGCAGTGGTTGCCCCCCTGCTCCAATATTTGCGCCAGCCGATCGATTCGCTCCAGGTCAACGAAGTCACTCGCCTCATTTCCCAGGATGAATCCCTGACCGCCCAGTGCCTGCACCTCGCGAACTCTCCTCTGTTTGGTCTCCGGGGTACGGTCCAAACGGTGCGCGGCGCCGTCCTCAACCTCGGCATGCGCCGCATGCACGAGATCGCCACCTCCTGCTGCCTGCTCAACCTCACTCCCAAAGATTGCCCCATGGATCCAACCGTGCTCTGGGAACACGCCTTGGGCGTCGCTTTGGCCAGCCGCTATTTCGCACAATCCGTTGGATTTCCCGATCCCGACAAAGCCTATCTCGCCGGTCTCCTCCATGACTTCGGTGTAATCATGAGTCTCTGGGCCGCTCCCAAGGAATTTGCGCAGGCTTTCAACAAGGCTGTCTCCAGCCACGTCCCCCTCATCGAAACCGAAGAGGAGATTCTAGGCATCTCCCACCCTGAAATCGGGCGCATGCTGGGCGAACGATGGCACATGCCTGCCGACCTCATTCAGGTCATCGCTTTCCATCACGATGTGGAAAAGGCTACCGAGCACCGCGCTTTGGTCGCCCTTATCTCCCTCGTCGACTTGCTCTGCCGCATGAGCGCGGTCGGCTATGGGTATCCGGAAGACCGACAGGTCGAATTCGGCGTAGAACCCGCGTTTCAGCTCTTACTCGCGGAATGCCCCGAACTAAAGCAACTGGATTGGGAGCGCTTCACTTTCGAAATGGAAACCTACCTCGTCGAAGTGCAGCGCTTGGTCAGTCTCGTGTATCGACGGTCATGAGCCTCGCAACCCCTAATTCGCCGATCAAAGTGCTGATCGCCGATGACAGCGTCTTCATGCGGACCGCGCTCTCGCGCATGGTTCAGTCCGACGAGTCGCTGCGCGTCGTCGGGACCGCTCAAACTGGGCCCGAGACCCTCACGCAGATCGAACGGCTCCAGCCCGACGTGGTCACGCTCGACATCGACATGCCCGGCCTCAGCGGCCTTGAAATCCTTAAGCGTGTCATGCGCGATTCGCCCCGGCCCATCATCGTCATCAGTTCTATTACGCAGGAAGGAGCTGAGGCGACTCTCGAAGCCCTGGGACTCGGAGCCTTCGACTGCCTCCCCAAGCGCCTCAACTATGGTGCGCTTGACATCGTCAAAGTCCAGGACGAGCTCATTGAAAAGATCAAAGCGGCTGCCCGCTCCAAGGAGGCCCTCCATCGCTCCGTGCGAGCCAGCCGTCCGCCCATCCCGCCGGCCCCTTCCCCCAGTCAATGCATCCCATCCGTCGTGGCCATTGGAACGTCTACCGGCGGCCCCAAGGCCTTGCAAGAGGTCCTTCCCACCCTGCCCGCGGACATGCCAGTCAGCGTCCTGATTGTGCAGCACATGCCGGTGGGATTCACTGGCCCTTTCGCCAAGCGTCTGAACAACCTTTGCCACGTCCACGTGGAGGAAGCGGAAGACGGCATGGTGCTCACCCGCGGCCACGTCTACCTGGCTCCCGCCGGACAACACCTCACCGTTCGTCGCCGCACGCCCGCTGAGGTGGTTCTGCAGACCTCTTCCACCCCCAGCGACGTCCTCCACATTCCCTCCGTCGACATCATGATGCTCTCCGTCGCCGAAGTCTTTCGCGCTAACGCCATGGGTGTCATTCTGACCGGCATGGGCGGCGATGGCGCCCTCGGAATGCAAGCCATCTTCAAACAGGGTGGGCTCACCGTCGGGCAAGATGAAGCCACCTGTGCGGTCTACGGCATGCCCCGCACTTGTGCAGAAATGGGAGTCCTCAAGCGCGTCGTCCCGCTTCCTGAAATTCCCAAACAGATTCTGGCTGCTCTCGGCTATCGCAAACCACAGCCAGTAGCGTGATCGCGCAATTGATCATACGGTGGGGCGACGTCGTCCGGTCGGGCGGGGCGCCCGGCTCTCCACCAGCAAGCTTGGATCAACAACCCTTCTCTACCCCGCCTGCTGTGCCGTGTGCGGCACCAAACCAGTTTGTAAGATCCTTTCAATCTTCTCCACCAGCGCGCGCCGAGAATACGGCTTGGCTAGAAAATAGGTGCGTGCTTCTGGCGACTCGGTTTCGTATGCCGCCTCGCCATATCCCGATGTCACCAGCACGGCTACCTCCGGAGAACGCTGGCGCAGGTCCTGGCCCAGTTGCTGTCCCGTCCGCCCGGGCAGCACCATGTCGGTCATTACCAAATCGACTCTCTGTCCGCACTCCTCGTACAGTCTCATCGCTTCGCATGCGTCCTCGGCCGGGAACACTTCAAATCCCGCATTCTGCAGAATGCTGCAGGTCGCCTCGCGCACAAAAGGCTCGTCTTCAACCAACAGAATCCTCCGCCGCCCACTGCGCTCCCTCGTATAAGCACACGGTTGAAGAGCCATACGATCCTCCCTCCAGGGCCAGGTTTGAAACGACTCTTTTCCCAGTGCAATCCCACACCCACGTCCCCCGCACAAACATCGGGCGCTTCGCACCGAGGTCTCGGTTGTTTGGAATCTACTTCAGGGTGGTCAGAATCGTCTGCTCGGGATCAAGCACGATCTTCCGTGCATCGCTCGGCGCGCTCAGCCGAAAGGAAGTCTCCGCTCCGTCCGCTAATACTTCGCCCAGAAATACCAAGGAGTTACCACTCGTCCTCGCATACACCGGAATCGCCGTTACCAGCTCTTCGGGCGCGTCCTTTTGTACGATCACGCCGAAAACAACCGACCCTCGTTCTTTCGGCGTAATGCGGACATCCCGCGTTTGCAGACCCGGCAACGCCGTTCCGTTGATCCAGCCTTCCACAAACCAGTCCAGGGTGTGACGATTCTCGTACCAAAGTGGGCGCGGCAGTTCCTCTTCGAAAACCTGTATCAACTCCTTCGTGCTGATGCTTTTGCCGGCGTAGCGCTCCCTCACCTTCCGCAGGGCGCGGAAAAACGGCTCTTCCGAATTGGGTCTTCGGGTCCGGGAGTGAGTTGCGCCTTCGCTATCGCGCAACATCGACCGCAGCATGTGGAACAGCCACGTCCCTCGCTCGTAGCTGATCGCTTCGTATCCTCCGGGGAAATGCGACGAAATCAGCCGCTGCCCCAGCGTCACGGGTCCCGCCGCGCGCAGCAGTTCTCCGTCTTTGTTTTTGCTTAACAGGTCGCTGCGATACTTCTCGAGAATTTGACGAAACTGCGCCGGATTTTTTTGCTCCAGCACGAGCAGCGCCGAATAGTTCGCCAGACCTTCCACCCACCACTGGTCGCGATAACCCTTCCAAAGCACCAGATCTCCCCACCATTGGTGCGCCGTCTCATGCACCAGCACCTGGTTGCCGAGTAAGCGGGTCACGGGATCGAGTTTCAAGTCGGCCTGCTCTTGCGGGCTCAGAAAAGCCACACTCGAAAGGAACACCAGCCCCGGCCAGCCCTGACTCACGTTCCCTGGCATTTGCGTCAGGGCGAGCGAACTATACGGGTACGGTCCGAACCACGCCGAAAAATTCTCGATCGCTTTCGATGCCCGGTCGGCCACCACCTGCACATTGCGCGCAGGTGAAGGGGGCGGCGGAGGCTCCATTACAATCGGTTGTCGGAGTTTCCCATGCAGATCCGGCACGCCGGAAAAAATCGGTGGCCCAATCGTTTCGGCCGTAGCCTTCGGAAATGATCGCTCGACCCCCTGGGTGCCGTAGGCTGCAACCAGCACGCCGCCCGCTTTCGCTTCCGCGCGCACGTACCGGCCCAGGTTGAATCCCGCAACTGGGATCGGCCGCTCGGAAACCCAATGCGAGAATCTCTCCCCGCCAGTTTCCTCCGTCTGGTCCTCATCGCCCGGACCTGAGACCTTTTTGCCCGTGGCAATCAGCGTCCACGGAGCCGGATAGCGAAACTCCAGGTCGAACTGCGCGGGACTCAACCCGAAGCTTGGATACCACGTACCCCGCTCGCCCACATAAAGCAATCCCGCGCCCGCCTCCGAGAGAACGTCCCCGGCATAGGTAAAGTGCAGTTTGAAGGATTGTCCGGCTGCCAGCGGAGCGGGAAACACCAGCGCCACCAGATCGTTGCCTTTTCGCCGCAGGTGGGTCCCCTCGATCGGCTCGTTCTGAAGGAAGTCAACCGGTATCCCTTCCTGATCCACATGATCGACTTTCAGTTCGCGCGATAGTTCAAACACCACCATCCGTTCTCCTCCGGTCCGGACTCGCACATCCATCTCGGTCGATGCCTGCAAACGCCTCGGCGGATGCACCGAGGCCCGAATCCGGATGGCCACGACCGACACATCCCCTGTCCCCGCCGAGAGCGAGGATCCTACTGCCGCGGCGTTGGGTGCAAACGATGTCCAGGTATCGAAAAACACGACGTCATCTTTTGAGTGCGGCTGCCCCACCCACACCGGTTCGGCATTGGCCCCATCCCAAAAGACCTCAAAAGCGCCGAGCTTTCCGCCCAGCAGATGTGCGTGCAGCAACCGCGGGAACTCCCGAGGAGACTCCTTTCCATCCGGCGTCGCCAGAAAATGGCTGAAGTCCAACAGCAAACGCAGCGCATCCCCTGATGCCAGACTTCGGCTCACCTCGTTCCGCTGCTTGACGAAGTCTCCGGCATCTTCCGCTGGAGACAGGAAGGGCCGCAACGCCACCGCCGTGTCGTCGTTGAAACGCAGATAGGCGGAAGTAAACTGCTCTTCCAGGATAGCCATCCCCGTGAACAGGGCCATCGACTCGCGCTCCACCCTGTTCGGCGGACGCAGCCGGATCTCCCCCTCTCCTTCGAAGTACGCGCCCGTAATCCGCCCGCAGATGTCCTCGGTGAAAGCCAGCGTGCCAGTGTCGAAATCAAGATGGAGATTGGGCCGGTCAATCGTGGCCCCCCGCACGCTGTAGACGCGCCGTTCATCCAGCCCCACCGAGCCAATCCGTGAATAGAGAGCCGCGGTCGTTTGCGGGCAGGTCGCATTCGCGGTCGATGGCTGCGCATGCGCCGTCGCGCCTAGCAGCCAACCTGCTAACAGCGCTCTCCGCCACGATCGAACCAGTACCTTGGTCACCTACGAAAGCCCTCCACCCCGTTGCTAGAATCAGCCAGTGCGGGCCCTGTCTATCACAATTCTAGTGCTTTTGGCGCTGCCTTCCTCCGCCGACGTCATTCATCTCAAGAACGGGCGCACCATCTGGGCCGATCAGGTCCACCAGAAAAAAGATCGGGTCGAATATGAGGTGGGAGACAACTCGTATGCCATCCCAGCTTCTTCGATCGAACGAATCGATGCTGGCGGAGTAGCCCCAGTGCGCTCCAGCGCGGGCAATTCCGCCGGCCTCCCCGAGATTACTCCTCCCGCGCCCACCTTCACCCACCAAGCGGATGTAGCCGCGAAAGTCGTGCGCGACGGCAAGGTCGATACCGAAGCCCTGGCCAGCCTCGAACGGGACGGCAATTCTGAAATCAGCGCCACCGCATACTTCCTCGCCGGTAAGACCGAAACCGATCGCGGAAATCTCCCGCAGGCCCGGCGCTATTTCGAATCCGCCCTCCACCTGCAACCCGACAACTCCACCCTGCTGGTCTACTACTCTGCGTGCCTGTTGCGCACCGGCCACGCCGCCGAAGCATTGTCTTATGCCGAACGAGCCGCTCGGGCCGCGCCGGATTCGCCCGACGCGCTCGCCATGCTCGGCTTCGCGCAGTTCGCCAGCGATCATACGCCCGCAGCGATTCTTTCCTGGAAAAAGTCGCTTCAACTCAGGCCCGACGCCACCGTCAGCCAGTATCTGGCGCGCGCCGAACGCGAATCCAGCGCCGAATCCAGCTTCTCTCAAAACGAAAGCAGCCACTTCAATCTGCACTTTGAAGGGAAGGAGACATCCGAAGCTTTCCGCCGCGACCTGCTGGCCACCCTGGAATCCGAGTACGACGACCTGGTACGCGACCTGGGGTACTCGCCGCGCAGCAATATTGCCGTCACGCTCTACACTCAGCAGGCGTTCTTTGACGTCACCCGAGCACCGGCCTGGACTGGCGCCCTCAACGATGGCAAGCTGCGCATCCCGATCAGCGGAATCACCGGCATGACGTCGGAACTCGCGCGCATCCTCAAGCACGAACTGACCCACTCGTTCGTCTCGCAGATGTCCGCGGGCCGTTGTCCCACCTGGCTGAACGAAGGCATCGCTCAGGTTGAAGAGGGCAGATCGAGCGCCTCCCACGGGCACCCGCTCTCCGAGCTCTTCGCCGCCGGAAATGAGATTCCTTACAACATTCTGGAAGGCAGCTTCATGAGCTTCACCGTCGCCGAAGCGACCGTAGCCTATGCCGAGTCACTGGCCACGACCGAGTACATTCGCGACAGCTATGGCATGAGCGAGATCCCCAGCATCCTGGAGCGCCTCTCCCAAGGCAGTTCGACCGAGTCTGCTCTCCGCGCAACCATCCACTCCGACTACCGCCAGCTCCGCGACGAAATGACCCGCTGGCTGAAGGATAAGTACGGCGAATAAGGGTGGCGCGGACACTCATGTCCGCGAAAAGCCAGCAGCACGAACATGGCAAGAACGTGTCATTGCCCCGCCCGCCAGTTTGTGCTATTTTCTGCCCCACATGAGTAGCCTGCTCTCAAGATTCTTTCGCTCCTCGGAAGAGATAGCTCCCCAGATCGTCCACGCTGACAGCCCTTCGCTCCAGGGCGCGGATATGGCAGTTGCGTATTTTTCGTCCTGCTCGGGTGGAGACTTTCATGATTTCGCACGCGTCAGCTCCACCCGGTTTCTATTTGGGCTGCTCGATGTGGCGGGCAAGCGCGAGACCAGCCAGGCCGTCCGGCGGGCTGCCCAGGCCTGCTTCCGGGCCGCTGGCCAAGAGCTTTTTGCCGCGGATGAACTGAATGAGGCCGACGCTATGGTCGAACTGGCCCGGCGTTTGAATCTTGAGATCATGCGCGCCGCAGGTGGAGTGCGCAGCTGCCCTGCTTTCGCCGGGTGCTACAACGAGGAACTGGGCACCATGTGCTACGTGAACGCCGGCCACACGCCCGGCCTGCTGCGCGATGACTCGAGCGTAGTGGAGCTGCCCGCGACCGGCTTGCCGCTCGGCCTGTTTTCCCTGGCGCCCACCGACGCCCGCATCGTCGGCCTGGGGCCGCAGTCGTCTTTGGCGATCGTTTCACGCGGGGTGGTGGAAGCGGAGTGCCGCCATGAAGAGTTTGGTCTGGCGGGTGTTAGGCATGTCATGCAGGCCACCTTGGGCCCGGCGAAAGATCTTTCCCAGAGCATCCTGGAGAGGGTGCAGGACTTCATGTGCAGGGCCCCCAGGCACAACGACGTGACCGCCCTCACGCTCACGCGCGGAAACTAGCCGCAGACGCGCGCCCCAGATTGGCTCCCGCGGCTTCGCCAGCGTAAAATAAAAGAACCAATTCACCTCCGGGTTTTACCCAGCTTTACGCGAACCCAGGTTTGAAGAGAGCCTCTGTAATGAAGAACATGAAGTGGATTCTATGGCTGATCGTTGCTGGCGCGCTCATGCTACCGTCGCTTCTGCCGGCGGACACGGTGATCGAAGAGATTATTGCGCGTGTGAATAACGAAATCATAACGCGTACGGAATACATCCGCAGCCGCGACCAGTTGAAGCAGGAGATTCAGCAGCAAGAACCCGCCAACGCCGACCGCGTGTTCGCCGAGAAGCAACGCGACATTCTGCGCGACCTGATCGACCAGCAACTCCTGCTGCAGAAAGGCAAGGATCTGGGCATCACCGGCGACACGGAGCTGATCAAGCGGCTGGACGAGATGCGCAAGCAAATGAACCTGGGAACCATGGAAGAGCTGGAGAAAGCCGCGGAGGCGCAGGGCGCGTCCTACGAAGAATTCAAGCAGAACATGCGCAACCAGATCATCACGCAGCGCGTGATCGGACAGGAAGTGGGTTCGCACCTCGCCATGAACAAGGATGAGGAGCTGAAGTTCTACAACGACCACAGGGACGAGATGCAGCGGGCCGAGCAGGTCCGGCTGAGCGAAATTCTGATTGCGCCGAAGACGCCACCCGCAACCAATGGTCCCGACGGAAAACCGCAGCCACCGTCACAGGCCGAAACAGATGCTGCGCTGGCCGCGGCCGAGACCAAGGCGCGGGAATTGCTGGACCAACTGCACAAGGACACAGGTTTTGAGGATCTGGCGAAGAAGAATTCCGACGGACCCTCGGCCAAAGACGGCGGAGACCTGAGTTATTTCAAGCGCGGCGTACTCGCCAAGGAACTGGAAGACAAAGTATTCGCCATGAAGGCCGGTGAAGTCACCGACGTGATCCGCACCAAGCAGGGATTTGTCATCCTCAAGGTGACGGAGCACCAGGAAGCGGGTGTGCCCACGCTGAAAGAAGTGGAACCGCGCATCCAGGACGCGCTCTACATGCAGAAGCTTCAGCCCGCGTTACGCGCCTATCTAACCACCTTGCGCGAGGAGGCATTCATCGACTACAAGCCGGGGTACGTCGACTCCGGCGCCAGCGCCAAGCAGACCAAGCCGATCGAGACGACGGCCAAGGACGTGACCGCGAAGAAACTGAAAAAGAAGAAGAGGCTTGGGGTGTTTTAGGCTAATCTTGGCATGGCTCGATCGTGGGGACACCGAACGGCGCCGATGCGTCCCTGCCGTCCCTAATGAAAAGCTGACTCGCGGAGGCTCATGAAAGAGTTCTTTATCTCCGAATGTTCCCAACAAGAAAACAAGGTCATCACCTCGAGCTTCGTGGTGGTGTCGAAGCAGGTGAAGCCGAAAAAGAATGGCGAGCCCTACCTGGCGCTAACGCTCGGCGACCGGACGGGTCAGATCGAAGCCAAGATGTGGGACAACGTCGAGGAATTTCTTGACGCGTTCGAACAGGACGACTTCCTCAAGATCAAGGGGCTGATCAACAAGTACAAAAACCGTTTCCAGCTCACCATCCACAAGCTGCGGCGGATGCAGGAAAGCGAAATCGATTTCTCCGATTATCTTCCCAAGACAACGAAAGATATCGGCGAACTCTGGCGAGCGCTGACCGATTTCGTCGCCACCTTCCAGAATCCTCACTTGAAGTCGCTGGTGGAGCTGTTTATGGCCGACCCCGAGATTGCGGAACGTTACCGCAACGCCCCGGCAGCCAAGACGCTTCATCATGCGTACATCGGCGGGCTGCTCGACCACGTGGTTTCCTTATTCCGCTCCTGCGACCTGATCTGCCGGAATTATCCTCAGGTCAACCGCGATCTGCTCTTGACGGGAGCATTCCTGCACGACATCGGCAAGATTCAGGAATTGACGTACAACCGCTCATTTTCCTACACCACCCGCGGCCAGCTTCTCGGACACATGATCATCGAACTGGAGATGCTGCAGGCCAAGATCGAGAAACTACCGGGCTTCCCGGCCGAGCTGAAGACGCTGCTCGAACATCTGATCATCAGCCATCACGGCCAGTATGACTTTGGATCGCCCAAGCTGCCGATGTTTCCAGAGGCGCTGATGCTGCACTATCTCGACGATCTGGATTCCAAGATGGAAGCAATGCGTGCACATTTTGCGCGCGAAGCAGAGTTAGAAGGTCCGTGGACGAGTTACAACGCGTCGTTGGGGCGCCCACTGCTGAATTCAGCAAAATTCCTGCAAGGGGAAAAAGCTCCCGAAGCGGTCGAGAATAGCGCCGAGCCCGGCACGAAAACGGACGCGCCCGCCGGACCGGAGCCGACACAAAAAGCTGCGGACAATGAAGCGCTGAATCTGTTTACTGAGCAGAAAGCCTAGATCCCCTCAAAAACGTGCCAGCATCCAGACGTTCGAACTCCCACCGGCCTTCCACAGCGCAAGATGTTTGCCATCGGGCGGAGGAATGGCCCATCCAATCGTCAGAATTCGCGCAAGCGGCTAAAACAGCGAAAACTAGCTCTTCTGAGACTGCCCTTGCTCGACCGGAAATCCCGCAGTGCGCTCGTCGTCTGTTTGCTATGGGAACCACGTCCGCTCCGTGGTTGCCTGGTGCGAACTCCCTTCAATGACTTGCTGACAACGGAATGAAAGTCGCTATCGCCTTCCATCGAACCGCGCAGCGTCCCGGTGAGTTTGCGAATGTTGATCTCTTTCGATACAGTTTGCCTGACCACTTCTTATTAGGAGGGAAAGAATATGCGTACTCGTAGATGGCTGTTGGTCCTGCTTTCTTTGTTGCTTGTGACGCTCATGGCGTGCTCGAAACCATCGAGTGACTCGGCTGCCGGCACACCAGATCAGAGCACCGCCGCGCCGTCCGATAAAACAGGTGGAAGTACGGCCGGAGGCAGCAGTGCGGCGGCACAACCGGTGGTAGTGCCAGCGGGCACGACGTTGACGGTGAGACTGGGAGAAGCAGTCGGATCGAAGATCAGCGAGACCGGCCAATCGTTCAGCGCAACCTTGTCTTCGCCGGTAGTAATCGACGGCAACACAGTGATTCCGGCAGGTGCAGCCGCGCGCGGCGTAGTGGTGGATGCCAAGCCGTTGGGAAGATTCAAGGGCGGCGCGGTGCTGGAGTTGAAATTGAACTCGATCACGGTGAACGGCAGCGAGCAGTCGATTGAAACATCGGCTGTGACTCGCACCGAAAAAGGCAAGGGCAAGCGGACCGCAGTGCTGGCGGGCGGTGGAGCAGCCGTAGGCGCGCTGATTGGTGGCTTGGCCGGCGGCGGCAAGGGCGCGGCCATCGGAGCGGTCGCGGGCGGTGGAGCTGGTACCGGCGGAGCCGCATTTACCGGCAACAAGGATATCGTGTTGCCCGCGGAATCCGCGGTCAGTTTCAAGCTCCGGTCGCCGCTCGAAGTGCAGTCGAGGTAGTAACAACCAGAACATGTGGCGCGGGCATTCCTGCCCGCGTGCGTGCGAAGGGAATGCCCGCGCCACACTGCCCGATCCTTCATCCACCTAACTGGTCTCGCACATCGCCTGCAGTCACAGATCACAGACAGAGAACCGTCCCCAGTCCGAAAATATGAATGGGTTTGAAGAGCCTTCGCACGAAGGGGAGGCATTTATGAAAAGGACTGTTGCTCTGTTAGCCGTATGGACTGCGGCCTTTGTAATCCTGGCTACCGAACCAACGTTCGCGCAGGACAAGACACCGGTCAAAGTCAAAAACTCGGAAGTTGTCACTGGGGTTGTTATTGTTCACGTTCAGAAGGACGGGAAAGCTCTTGAGCTGCAGTGCAATGAGGGTGCAGCCAACTGCACCGCACTGAAGGGCGGAAACTACCTTTTGTTGGAACTCCCGAAGAACTACGGAATGTACGATTGCAAGAACGTTGAGATCTATAAAGGGGATCAGGACAAGCCCGAGGCAGCCGAGCGGGTGGGTGCGTACTGCCTGATTGAGAAGTGAAGGCGGGACGGCGGAGTGTCCAGGTCTGAGGTGATTCCGGTCACAGCATCCGGGAGCCTGGAGCGCTAGATTGCAGAGTGGTCCACCAGTCGGACCCGATGGGCACTCGTGGACGGCTCAGCGCATCGGCACGTGAATCCGTGGATCGTCACCATCTCCGTGATGATGGCGACGTTCATGGAGTTGCTCGACACGACCGTCGTCAACGTCTCGATTCCGCATATTGCCGGCAATCTGGCGGCAACAGTTGAAGAAGGCACCTGGGTCGTCACATCCTACCTGGTGGCAAACGCCATCATTCTGCCCATGTCGGGCTGGCTGGCCCGTTACCTGGGGCGCAAGAAACTGCTCCTGATCTGCGTGAGCGGCTTCACTGCGACTTCCCTGTTGTGCGGGCTCGCGACCAATCTCCCCAGCCTCATCCTTTTCCGTGTTCTGCAGGGACTGACGGGCGGAGGGCTCCAACCGCTCGCGCAAGCCATTCTTCTGGAGACGTTCCCGCGAGAAAAGCACGGACACGCCATGGCCGCCTACGGCATTGGCATCCTGCTCGCCCCTATCCTTGGCCCGACCCTGGGCGGATGGATCACCGACAGCTACTCCTGGCGCTGGATTTTTTATCTGAATCTGCCGGTAGGAATTTTCTCGCTCGTGATGATCGGCCGGTTCGTCTCCGATCCGCCCTACATCAAGCGCAGCGCCGGGCGGATCGATCTATGGGGAATCGGGCTGCTGGCGCTCGGCCTTGGGACGCTCCAGGTGGTTCTCGACACCGGCCAGAGAAAAGACTGGTTCTCTTCCGATTACATCCGTTTCTTTGCCACTCTCAGCGTGGTGGGATTGGTGGCGCTGGTAATTCGTGAGTTGATGGTCAAAGAGCCGATCGTGGATCTTCGCGCCCTCGCCAATCGTACGTTCAGCGCTGGAGTGTTCCTGATCACGCAGGTCGGGTTTGTGCTCTACGCCAGCCTGGTTCTGCTCCCCATCTATCTTGAGACGCTGCTGGGATATCCCGCCTACAATGCTGGGCTCGCCCTGTCTCCGCGCGGGATCGGGTCCCTGGCCACCATGCCTTTGACTGGATACCTGACCAGCAAGATCGACCCGCGCAAGATCATCGTGGTTGGCCTCATTCTGGGCGCCATCACGATGTTCGATTTATCCCACCTGAACCTGAATGCGGGTTACTGGGATATTTTATGGCCGCAAGTGTTACAGGGGGTCGCGCTGGCTCTCTTGTTTATTCCGCTCATGGCCCTAAGTATGTCCAGTATCCCCAAAGAACAAATGGGGAATGCCACCAGCATTTTCAACCTCATGCGCAATATCGGGGGCAGCTTTGGCATCGCCATCATGACCACATTTCTCGCCCGGCGCACGCAGTTCCATCAGTCAAACCTGGTGGCCAACATCAACCCAGGCAATCTGAAGGCGCAAGCCATGATTGCGGGCATGCAGGGGTGGTTTCACTCCCATGGGATGGACGCTGTCGCCGCGCATCGGAAGGCGCTGGCAGCGACCTACGGAATGGTACAGGCACACGCGGCCATGCTTTCGTTCGTCGAGGCATTTTGGGTCATGGGGATCGTCTTTCTAGCGATGTTGCCGTTTCTGCTGCTCCTGCGATATTCACGACGAACAGGCTCGCCCGCCGGTTCCTCCTCCACAGACTCAGCGCGTCAGCCGGAGCTAACGTCACAAATGCAAGAACCGGAGACACAGCCCGAGGCAGAGCCGGCGATGCACTGACCGTCAGGCCGTCGCTACAAGATCCGAATATCGCGGCAGTCTGAAAGGTGCTAAACAGACGATCGGAAAACGTCATTCGTCACAGACAGAACGGTCTGAACTGGCTACTTTAAGAATGTGCCATGTTGATGGGAAGAAGCCGGGTGGAATTTGTTCTTGAGGGAGGATTGCTATGTTGGTCGCCTCCGAATTGAAAGCAGGGATGGTCATCCGCATGGAGGGCCAGATTTACAGAGTTCTCGAAGTGGAAAGCCGGGCGGGAGCAGCGAAGCTCGGCGGTGTCGTCAAGGCCAAGTTGAGCAATGTGCGAAGCGGGGGAATGTCAGAGCCGCATCTGCGCCCACTGGAAAGAGTGGAAGAGTTGCACGTGGAGCGACAACTTATGGAATTTCTGTTCCGCCAGGGGAGCACCTATACCTTCATGAATCCCAACACCTACGAGCAGATTGAGGTGTCCGGCGAGATGCTGGGGCCGGCTGGCCAGTTTCTCCAGGCCGGGATGGAAGTGCCGGTGGAGTTCTTTGAGGGCGAGCCGATCAGCGCCGTCCTGCCGGACATCATGGAAGCGCGGGTTTTGGACACGGTGCCGCCTACGCGTTCCCAACAAGACAGCGCCTGGAAGGAAGCCCGGCTCGACAACGGTCTCGTGATTCGCGTTCCGCTCTTCATCGCTCCCGGGGAAAGCGTGCGGGTTGATCTGCGAACTGGACACTACGTGGAACGGGCGCACGTGGAACGGAGTCGAACTGCGTAAGAAAGTCGTTAGTTCTGCAGTCGTTGGTCGTTGGCAAGAAACCGAGCGACGGACGACCAGCGACCGATGATTGATTTTGATCCTTGAGGTGAGCGCGGATATGAGTTCACCGGAAAATGCAACAGCTGGAAGCGGAGCTCTTACGATGGAATTTATCTGCAAAACCTGCGGCAAGCGCAAAGGTGATGCCGACGACTGGCTGTTGGCCTTCGAGGGGTCAGGAAAGCCAGGACGGGTCATGAAATACACCATCAACCTGCTTCGTAAGTGGGATGACCAGCGTGCCAGGGAACCGAACGCCGTACATTTCTGCTCGGTTGAGTGCAAGAACAAATATGTGTGGCAAAGCTATGGCGACGACACCTGGGCTACGTAATCGTGCTGGACTTCGTTCGTGCGTGCGATTTTCACCTTACTCCTGGTGGCTGTCCGGGAAGTTCGCGCCGTAAATTCAACCTGCCATCCTGGCGGAGCGCGAACTTCACGAAGTGAGTTCCCGTGGAGTCGAAGGATCTCTACCCCTTACACGGGATTTCAATCCCTGGAACGCAAACCCTACGCGCCCCCGTGGGTGATCGGGGTGGCGTCGGTGGCGATGCAAACCCAGTTGCCGTTCTTGTTGAGCCAGGTGTCGATGAAGCGCTCGCGATGGATTCCAGCCTTGCCCTTTACGCCGATCACGCCGACTGCAATGGCGGTCTTTCCGAAGACATGGACGGTGAGCGATTCAGGGAGGACCTGCTCCTCGTTGGAGGTTGCCGCTTTGACCGAGGCGAGGAATTGGGCTTTGGTTTTGAGCGAGCCGTCGTCTTCCACCAGGACAATGTCGTCGTCGAGGATGCTGCCGAGGGCCTTGATGTCGCCGAGTTTGTAGGCCTGATTCCACGCTTTCTCGAGGGCAAGAATTTTGGAGCGCGCCTCAGCGTCGGCTTCATTTTGCGCGGGGGCCAGGGTGGGAATCAGGCAAACCAGAACTAATAACAAAAGGATGGTTCGATTCATCGGTACCTGCCTCCATGGCAGGTAATTCGAGGCACTTGATCATTCAGCGCCGACGAAGGCATGTGCCTTCCTCCAGAGCCTAGCTGCGGTTGCGAAAAGACCTGCGCAGAAGTATTCTCCAACGCATGTTTAACCGTCGCGAGTTTCTACAGTTGTCGATCGCGGCTGTCAGTGGCCTGGCCGCTACCAGACTGCTTGGCTCGGAGCGCCGTTCTCTCGGGGTGCAATTGTACACTGTGCGCCAAGAGGCAGAGCGCGACCTCCCCACGGTGCTCGAAGGCATTCACAAGATCGGCTACACCAAAGTCGAGACCTATTGGAATATCTACGGGCATCCCGCAGCGGAACTGCGCCGGATGATCAACGACCACGGTCTAATCGCTCCCAGCGGGCACTTCAACTATGACGGGCTGGAGTCGAAGATCGACTACGCGAAGGCGCTCGGGGTTGACTATGTCATCTGCCCGATGTTACCCGAGGGCATGTGGTTCACGCTGGACGGTTACAAGCGAGCGGCGGATCAGTTCAACACCTGGGGCGAAAAGATCCATCAGGCGGGCATGCAGTTCGGATTTCACAATCACAACTATGAGTTCCGGCGTTTCGGGGACACGACTGGTTTTGAAACCTTGATGAAACGCTCCGACCCGAAACTGGTTTGCATTGAGATGGACAGTTACTGGATTGCGCAGGCCGGCCAGGATTCGCTGCAGATGTTTCAACAGTACGGCAATCGCATCCAGTTACTTCACCTGAAGGACCGCAAGCCCGGATTTCCAACCACCCAGGTGAAGGACACAGCCGCGGAACACTTCACCGAAGTAGGTTCTGGGACTATTCACTGGCCGGAGATTCTCGCCGCAGCCGAGAAGAATGGTGTGAAGCACATGTTTGTCGAGCGCGATTCGGGTGACCTTCCAGCCATGGAGAGTCTGCGAATCAGCTTCCAGAACCTGCAAAAGATTGGTTGAAACGATGCTCGGCTTGGGTCTGAGACCCAGGCTTCGACGTAGTTGAAACCTGGGTCTCGGGTTGCGACCAGCTAGCGGTGCTTATCCTTGTCCTTCTTGTCCTTTTCCGCTGGACGCGGGGCCTGAGGTTTGGGACGCTGCTCAGGCTTGGATTGCTGTTCCCAGCGCTGGTACTTCCTCTCTTCCTGCTGCGCCTGCTGTGGAGTCTTTTCGTGGACAGGCGGAGCCGGCTTGGCTTGCGGATGCGACCATCCTTGTTCCGGGCGCGGCTCGTTATTCGTAATCGGACGGGCCGTTTCCGGACGTGGCGTGTCCGCGCGCGGAGTTTCCGGACGTGGCGTCTCCGACCGCGGCGTTTCGGCACGCGGCGTTTCTGGCCTGGTTGGTGTAGCGCCGGGGCGCGGCGTTTGCCACTCCGGCCGGATTGCAGGCTGGTTCGGACTCGTGGTCGGTTCCGGCCCGGGCCGGTTCGGCTGGGTGTGAATCGGCTCGGAGTTCACCGGCTGGGCCCCCGAACGGACCGGACGAGCGACCAGCGGATCGCGGCGCTGATTGAAGGGAACCGTCGGCTGCGCGGGCGGGCGTTCGGCTACCACTTGACGGTGCACGACGGCGGGCGGCGGCGCAACCCTGGTGGGCCGGCCGGCTCCCATGACACTTGTCCGAATCGGGTCAATCTGAGCAATGTGGCTGACCGGCGCTTGCTCGATTTCGCGTTGCGGAACCGAGACAACGTTTCTGGCAACCGGGCGCGCATTGACGAAAGTCTCGCGCGAAACCACGGTCACGGCACCGGGCCTCGCTCGATTAACGTATGTGATGCGATTTATTTCCGTCGTGTTATTCGTCGTGTAATTGTTGTAGACGTTCGTCACCTTGGTCACGTTAACGACGGTATTGGTCACGTTCACCTGATTCACATACCTCCGGCTCACATGATACCCAGGGACAAACACCTCTCCCGGCCCCAAAGGGAACCAGGCAACGCCGCCACCTCCACCGAACGACACCGAGAAGTGGAACCCTCCGCCACCCGCGAAGGCGACTAGAGCAGGAGCGTACACCGGCCGCACCACGACCGGCCCGGGCACCCAAGCCCAGCCTCCGCCGACCACGCACCAGCGGCCATAGTGGAAGGGAGCGAATCCCCAGGGCTGATCGTCAACCCAAGTCCATCCCCAGGGCGCAACCCAGACCCAATGTCCGAAGCGGTAAGGGGCCCAGCCCATGGGAACATTGGTGGGCACCCACACGGGGCCGTAGTTTGCGGTATACGACCAGCGGCCGTTGTCGTCGAGGTCTTCATAGCCGGTCATCTCACGGGAAACATAGTTCGCGGAGCGATCGTCGTCCTCGCGGCGATCGCGACTCATAGCCCACTCGTCGAAGCCGTCGGGCGCGGGCAGCGGATCGATATCGTAGTCAAGATTGTCGTCCCCTGTGAAGGTGGCATGTTGATTGGCAACGAGGGTGTAGGTGTTGCCGGCGCCCACCGCTTCGCCGCGACCTTGAAAAACGTCGATCACCGTGCCATGGCCGTCGGGATCCACATCGACGCGATATTCGCCATTGCGCTGGATGCGGAAGGCGAGGTTGGGCGTATCGATCTCAATCGTGTCATTGTCGTCCATGTGCCGGACGCGCAACAAGGCAGTACCTTGCGCGAGACGTAGCTGCAGGGTGTTGTCATCGAGTTCGAGGAACGTCAAACTGGTTTCGCTGCCGAGGCGGATGGCGGTCGAGCCCACATGGAGTTCAGCACGCGTGTCCCGGTCGGTCCAGAGATTGTCGCCGGCGGTCAGGGGACGGTTAGGAACGGCCTCGACCCAGTCGCCTTCGCCGCCGGGCTGAAACGAGACCGAGCCTTGCGCATAGTTCATGCGGGCGACGCGGCCGGGGGGATCGTCGTCGTCATCGGCCCACGTCAGCGAAGTGAGCACAGCCGAAAGAAGGATCAGAATTCCGAAGAACTGCCCAATCCGAGCCAGCTGGCGGTTCATGGTGTAGCCTCCATTGCGAAACATCTGCACAACTAGATTAAACCCCTTTGGGCGCAATATGTTTCGCGGGCCGCCGCGGCAACCGACGATGCCTACTCGAAGAGTGAAGTTGCCTTCGAAAAGCGCTCCAGATGGTCGGGTTTGGGGGTGCGGGCAAACCCCGGTCCGGTGTAAGCTTTTTGGATTATGGGTCAGTGGGGAGGTTTGCGATCGGCCATCGTGTTGGCGGCGTTGTTGGGAATGGGGCTGTGCCCTTCGCAGAGGGTTTGGGCACAGCACAAAGAGATTGCCTGGAGTGCAGAAGAGAACCCGCTGGACGACCAGATTGGCGGGCTTCGCGGGCTTGCGGACGACGTGCGGGTGCGGACAACCAGAGATCTCGCGTTCAGGATCCGAAAGTTGCCTCACACGGACAACAAGCTGCGTCTGGCGCTTGGGCTGGCCGGGCTCTCGACCGAAGGCGATTTTGGGCACGACACGCTCCAGGAAGTGGCAACGACGTTAGCGGAAACCTTGCGGGAGCGGCCTTTGTCCTGGCCGGAGGAAAAGGCGGAAGCTGGACCGGGTGCGGAGTCCGACGCGGACAAGAGTGTCCGGGCTACACGAAGACCCGCCGACGCGTATTTTGAGCTGGCGACTCTGGTACGGTATGAGCATGTTGAGGCTTCGCTAGACGATCCGCAGTTTGCGGCGGCCATGACTTGGCTGGAGGCGGATGACCGGAAGCGCGAGCATCCCGAATTCACACTGAAAGATTTGACCGGAAAGACGTGGTCATTCGCGGATCTGCGGGGCAAGGTCGTGCTGGTGAATTTCTGGGCAACGTGGTGTCCGCCATGCCGCAAGGAGATGCCGGATCTGGAATCTTTGTTTGAGCGGTTTCAATCTAAAGACTTAGTGATCCTGGCAATCTCGGACGAAGAAGTTGGCAAGGTGGAACCGTTTATTCGTGAGCGCAAAGTGACCTTCCCCGTGTTGCTAGATCCGGACCGGAAGGTCAATGATCTGTTTGTGGTCAACGGGATTCCGAAGAGTTTCGTGTACGATCGCAAGGGCCAGTTCGTCGCCCAATCGATCGATATGCGGACGCGGAAGCAGTTTTTGGAAATGTTAGGGAAAGCCGGAATAGAGTAGTTGGACCCATACAGGTATTTTTGAAACAATTCCAGCCAGGCCGGAATGGCTTGCCGCGCAGAACTCTTAGGAGCAAGGATGTCAGAGGAAAAAACTCAAGGCACTGGAGCAGCAACCGTGGACGAGGCGATCGAAAATGCTGTGCAGGTGACCTTCCTCCCGGAAGGAAAGACGGTCACATTTGAGCACGGTAAGCTTCCTTACAAGGATCACGGGAAAGAGCAGTCCATTCTTGATGTCGCGTTGAACTACGGTGTGCACCTGGATCACGCTTGCGGCGGAAACTGCGCCTGTACGACCTGCCACGTGTGGGTGAAAGAGGGAGCGGAACTGATCTCGGAACTCGAAGACGATGAGGCGGACAAACTCGACATGGCTGCCGATCTCCAGTTAAACTCGCGCCTCGGATGCCAGGCCGTGATCCAGAAGCCGGGGAAAGTAGTGGTCGAGATCCCGGCGTGGAATCGGAATTACGTTTCAGAGGAACATTGAGGGCGAGGTTTCAAAGTTCCAAGGTTTCAAAGTTTCAAAGATCGTCGTCTCCTTTGAAACCTTGAAACCTGAGGAGACTATGCCAAAGCAACTCACCTGGTCTGATTCGGAAGACATTGGGATTCTGCTGTCCGAGGCCCATCCCGAAGTTGACCCGCTCGCGGTTCGGTTCACCGACCTGCACAAGTACGTCACCGAGTTGCCCGATTTCAAAGACGACCCGAAGAACTCCAATGAGGCCAAACTGGAGGCTATCCAGATGGCGTGGCACGCGGAGTTTTTGGATCGCACTCAGGGCTAAATCACTTCAGCGGCGGCTCGTGCTCGTGCAGTTCCCGATAGAAATTCTGCAGTACGGAGAAGGCCTGCTTCCGCTGGCCCATATTCGAGAGCAATCCTTTCCGGTTGTAGTAATCCTGGATTCCCGGCAGCGGCCTCCGTGGTGAGCGAAAATCCATCAACAGCCAGGGGGAGAGTCCCGCCAAGTGCGGGATCTTCTTCACCATGTTCCGTTGATGGACAAAGATGCTGGCCTGATATTCTTCCGTCCAGCGGGTTGCGACGTCCCCATGGCGCCCATAAGCCGCGTCGCCGCCGAATTCACTGATGATCAGGGGCTTGTCATAAGCGCTCGTCCAGGTCTGACGGTCGGCATCCTCGGGACGGCCGTAGTACCAACCGTAATATTCGTTCAACCCCAACACGTCGAGGAACTCGCCTATCGGGTCCTTAAGAACGTGCCGATCCGCGCCATCATCTTCCACCCTGTTCATCGCCGATGTAATCAGGCGTGTCGGGTCGAGCCGGCGGGCGTCTTCCGCCAGGGTTCGCAGGAAGGCTAGCCGGTCCGGATCGACGGGAGTCTCATTCGAGAGGGACCACAAAATTACCGCAGCCCGATTGTGGTCGCGGGCAATCATATCCCGTAGTTGCGCCCGGGCGTTGGCAAGCGCCGCTGGACTCTTCCATGCAATGTCCCAGTAGACGGGGATTTCCGACCACACCAGCAAGCCCATGCGATCCGCCAGGCGAATCTCATTCTCGTTGTGCGGGTAGTGAGCCAGCCGGACAAAGTTGCAGCCAAGTTCCTTGGCCCATCCGAGCAGGGTCTGAGCGTCCTCCACGCTGTAGGCCCGCCCACCACGGATCGGAGCTTCCTCATGCAACGAAATGCCACGCAGGAAAATCGGCTCGCCGTTCAGCAGAATCTGCGGGCCCCGAGTCTCGATGGTTCGGAAACCAATGGAGTCGTGAACCACATCATCGCCGTAGGAGATCCGCACATCGTACAGCTTCGGATCCTGGGGGGACCACAGCTGCAACTTGGCGGGAACATGAAACGTCGCGCGCCCTTGGGCGTCCGTGATCGCCGAGGTCTTGATCCCAGCTTCGGGAATCTCTATCGCTACTGGCTGCTGCGGACGGTGATCCCCGTCCAGTTGAACCCATCCACCGATCTGGTCCCGCGATCCCTTCGCCAGCTGAATCCAGTAGTCGCGGATGAAAGTCTCTGGAGTTTCGATCAGCACCACATCGCGCGTGATGCCTCCATAATTCCACCAGTCCGTGTGCAGAGCCGGCACCGCGTCGTCCCGGCGCTGGTTGCTGGCCTCGATCACGAGAAAGTTATCGCCGTCGTGAAGCACCTTCGTGACCTCGAAATCAAATGGCGTAAACCCGCCTTCGTGCTCGCCCACTGCCTCGCCGTTTACATAGATGCGTGCGAGATAGTTCACCGCGCCCAAGTACACAAATACGCGCGTATGCTCGCGTCTCGAGTAGGAAAACGACTTCTCATACCAAACTGACCCTTCATAAAACAGCAACTTTTCTTTCTGAGTATTCCAGTCGCCGGGCACGCTAAGCGTTTCTGATGCCTCAAAGTCGTATTCGACAAGCTCGCGCTTGTCTTTCGGTTTGTGATTGAGGTAGTACCCTGCGTTCAGGCCCGACTCCAACGGGTCGACTACGATGTGCCACGCTCCATTCAGACTGGCCGTTTTGCGCCCGGGAACGTTGGCCATCAGCGCGGTTTGAACCTGAGAACTTTGAGTCTGAGAAATGGTCGCAAGCAGAAAGAACAGCAGAAAGCGTCGCATAAAGCCGCCCAGAAGGTTGCGGCGTCAAGGATACATGAACAGCATGTAGCGCCGGCGCCACTAAAGGCTGCCCGTGATGTCCGAGGGCGTCGCGAAGGTTTTACATCTTCATGACAACTCTCGGGGTCGCACGTTCTACCATTCAGTTGGTTGGTTGTCGCGCACATGACTCCAGGAGGAGGATCTCGCTTGCGTTGCGATAACCGCTCTCTCTCCTGAAGAACTCAAAGGGCGCGGTCGTTTGGCCGCGCCCCATTTTTTCTTGGACTTGTTGTCTTCCCGCTATCTCACGGCAGCAGGCACCGGTTCTTCCACGCTTGCTTCGCGCAGGAATTTTGCCGCTTCTTCAGGCGGTGTGGGATTGATGTAGAAACCCGTTCCCCACTCGAATCCTGCGGTCTTGGTCAGCTTGGGCATGAACTCGATGTGCCAGTGGTAGTGATCGTTGGTCGGATCCTGCACCGGCGAGCTGTGAATCACCAGGTTGTAAGGCGGATTGTCGAGCACACGATCGGCCTTCATCAGCAGCGACTTCAAGGCTTTCGCCAGATTCTCGAACATCTGCGACGATGAGTTTTCGAAGGCCGATTCATGGCGCTTAGGCAGGATCCAGGTCTCGAAAGGAAAGCGCGGAGCGTACGGCGCGAGCGTCAAAAAGTCTTCGTTCTCGGCCACCACACGAATTCCGTTGTCGGTCTCCTGCCGGATGATGTCGCAGAATACGCACCGCTCTTTGTAGATGTAATACTGCTTGGCTCCCTGCAGTTCTTCCACCACGTAGATTGGCAGAATCGGCAGCGCAATCAATTGCGAATGCGCATGCTCCAGTGACGCTCCGGCCGCTTCTCCGTGATTCTTGAAGATCAGGATGTATTTGAACCGGCGATCTTTTTTCAAATCAAGGATGCGGTCGCGGAAGGCCCACAATACGTCTTCGATACGCTTGGAAGGCAGCGTCGCCAAGCTCAGGTTATGGTCGGGTGTTTCGATGATGACCTCGTGGGCGCCGATGCCATTCATCTTGTCAAACATGCCCTCGGCCTGCTTCGCCAGAACGCCTTCGATACCCAACGCCGGGAACTTGTTGGGGACAACGCGAATCGTCCATCCGGGACTGTCTTTCTGAGGACTGGAACCGTTCGTACTGGGGCGATACGCAAGGATTTCCGGTGGAGTCTTATTCTCGTTGCCGTAACAGAACGGGCAGAATCCACCTTTGATCTTCACGCCTTCACGGACGAAGTCGGTGGGCCGCTTGGCACGATCTGTGGAGATGATGACCCACCGGCCCACGATGGGGTCTTTTCGTAATTCAGGCACGAACTAAATCCTTTCAGTAGCGGTCAAACTAACGATTGTATGATACAGAAAACGCATTTTGAAACAACTCGTATGAAGGCTGACTGCGCTGGTCATAGTATACGGAAACCACGTCGAAGCGCCACTGGCACGATGGTGGAAGGTGGCGCAGAAAATCGCGGGCAACCAGCCCCAACTCCTTTTGTTTGGCGTAATCTACCGCTGCTTCGGCGGGCTTTACATCGTGCGTGGTCCGCGATTTGACTTCGACGAAACACAGCACATCCCCGTCCCAGCCCACCAGGTCCAGTTCTCCACGTGAATGCGGGGAGCGATAGTTGCGGGCAATGATCACGTAGCCGCGCCGCCGAAGATAAAAATAGGCGTCCTCCTCCCCGCGGCGTCCCGTCCGCTGGTGAGCGGGCATCTCTTCCGGCGCCAGGGTTCGATCCGACAGCCAATCCAGTGCCCGCACTGTGGCTTCCGTCAGGCGTCCGGCGAACATGGAATCAGGAACTCCATTTTCACTCTAAGGCCGGGTCACGCTGCGGGATGTGACCGCTATCACTACCGTTTCGGTCGATTTGGCCCGCGCGCCAGCGGTTGACCTCAGGCGCAAAGTCCCTTAAATTGACGCGTCCGGAAACGCGCTCGGCGCTGGTCGAATCCGGAGCCAATCAAAGACGGGACGGTGGAACCATCTACTCCAACGACGCAAAGCGCTACGAAAACTTTCTCGTCCTGATTCTGTTTCTAACCTGGGGCACCGTCTTTCTCGATCGCATGTCCCAGATGTATCTGGCGCCGTTTTTCGCACCGGAGTTTCACCTCAGCGCCGAACAGATCGGGATTCTCGCCTCGGTCGTCGCGATTGCGTGGGCGGTGTCCGCGTTCCTCTTTGGCGCGCTTTCGGACCGGTTCGGCCGCCGGCCGGTGCTGGTGCCCGCCATTTTCCTCTTCTCCGCGCTTTCATGGGTCTCGGGAATGGTCCACAACTTTACCGAGCTTCTGCTGGTGCGCGCGCTGCTGGGCGCGGCCGAAGGCCCCTGCTGGGCGATTATCACAGCGATTATCGAAGAGACGTCTCCGCCGAGTCGACGCGGACGCAATGTCGGCATGGTGGTGAGCGCGGCGGCCCTGGTTGGACTGGCGGCAGCACCCGTCCTCACTACTCAAGTGGCGGCCCGGTTCGGCTGGCGCTCAGCCTTTTTCGTGGCGGGGGTTCCCGGGTTGGTGATGGGCGCTCTGCATTGGAGATTTGTGCGCGAGCCGGATACGGGCGAACCGGGCGGAGGGCATCACAGTGTTGCCCGTCTCTCGGAATACATCCTGATCCTGCGATTTCGGAACCTGTGGCTGAGTTGTATCGGGGCGTCGGGGTTCATGTGCTGGTTGTTTTTGCTGAATGTTTTTGCTCCGCTCTACATCACCGAGGTCATGCATGAAGCGCCCACGACCGCCGGCTTTCTGCTGGGCGCTAGCGGGCTGGGAGCCTTCTTTCTCGGCTTTGTACTCCCGGCCATTTCGGATCGGGTGGGTCGAAAACCAGTACTGCTCGTCCTGGCGGCGCTGTCAGCGCTGGTACCGTTATCCCTGCAAGTGAGCGGACTGTATCGCTTCCCATGGTTGCTGGCAACGATTCTGTTCCTGTGCAACACGGGCCAGGCCATCGCGGCCATGATCATCGTGCTGGTGCCCGCGGAAACCGTGCCGCCGCAGTTTTCTGCCACCGCGATCGGGCTCACAACCCTGGTCGGGGAGATCATGGGGGCAACGGTTGCGCCCACGCTCGGAGGCGCGATGGCGGAGAGATTCGGGCTGCGCATGCCGCTGCTGATGTCGGCGGGAGGAATGGCGGTGCTGTTCGTGGTCGCGCTCTGCCTCACGGAATCGCGCGGCCGGAATTCCGCGCTCGCAGAACCTCGCTGAACTTTTCCCGAGAGTCATCAACGCGGTCCCCAACCAGATCGAGTAGGCGGTGAACTCGAGCGCGCTGTACCGGGCGAGGTAGTGCTTCTGCAGGATCATGTAAGCCGCCGAAGTAATCGCCGCCGCCAGGATGATCAGCGCTTGCGGTGAGAGGCGGATGCCTTGGCCTTCCCCGCTGGCGATCAGAGCAACTCCGGCGAAGCTGACGAACACGCCGCCCCAGCCTACGGCAGTCAATTTCTCATGCAGCCAGAATCGGGCAGCGAGTGCGGTCCAGATGGGCACCGACGCAATCAGCATGCTGGCGGCGCCCGCCGTCACGCGAGTCTCTCCGTAGTTGAGCGCCAGATTATAGAAACTGATCCCAATGGCGCCCGTAAATGCCAGGCCCGGGAGATCGCGTAGTTCCGGACGGCGGAAGTGTGCGATGCCGGCGTAGATCGCGAGCACGAGCGACGCAATCAGAAAACGCAGGATGGCCAGATTGGCCGGGGAATACGCGCGCAGCCCGGCGCGAATGCCGGCGAACGCCGAGGCCCACACGACGAGCGTGAAAGCCAGAGCGACGAGTGTGCGAGAGGTGAAGCGCGGCATGGGGGCCTCCTTCCGGTGAGAGTTTAGTGGTTGAGAAAGCGACGGGTGTGCGAACCTACCAGGTATCGCCGCCTCGTCGGGGAGGCCAGGCGCCAAGTTGTCGTCGCAGCAGTGCGATCTGTCCGACGTGGTAGCTGTTATGGGCGGCAACCCCCCACAGCATGGCGTACACGGTGGATTGTCGGAGCGACTGCGCCGGGCCAACGTTGTGAACCACGCGCTCAAGCGCGGCCGCATCGGATTGTGCGAGCGTGGCGAGTTGCGCCAGCAGACCCTCGAAGCGTCGCGTGGTTGCCTGCCATTGCGACTCGCCCGGCACCACTGGAGGCGCGGGCCAGCTTTCGATTGCTGTCTCGGGATACGGCGGATTTTCTCCGGCGACCTTGCGCAGGTCGTATTCCATCCAGTAATTCATGTGCTCGACGAGTTGCCAGATGGAGTGGGGATAGCCCTCGACGGTGCGGGTCGCAAGTTCCGCCGCGATGTCTTCCACGCAGGCGACAGGGTCGGCGTGTGCGCCTTTGCCGTACACGAGTTCGCGGAGTGTAGTGTCGCCCATAGTCGTGCCCATGTGTAGCGCCGCCCCGGCGGCGCTACTCTTTGACGCAGTCTCCTACACGGATTGTTCCTTGCGTCAGGATCTGCGCTCGCAATCCGCCGCGATGGCGAAGCCCTTTGATCAATTGCTTGCACGTCACGTTCTGCAGATGATCGCAGGGCTCGCATAACCGAATGCCGCGAACACGCACATTGCCGATACGAAACTCGCGTCCCACCAGATGATTCAGTGGAACGCCGCGAGTCACAATGTTTCGACGAGCGTCGCCCGCGGCAAGTTCTACATCGTAATCTCGCCGCATCGCCTCGACCGACTCCGCCTCGATCAGCGTGAGTTCGCGGTCTGGTTCGGGCTTGTAGAACGTACCCTGTTTGAGGGCGTAACGATCTCCTTCGAGCCCGACGCCTGGAATTGCAACTGCCTGATCACGGGTCTCAACCGGTCCCATGGCGGCGGGTGCGATGCAGATGGATTCAACGGTTCCCGTCCACATTGCACACCTCCGGCCCTACGCGTTCTTCTCGACGATAGCAATCGATTCCTCGAGCACATCGATGGCCACGTCGGCTTCGTCTTTGGTCACGACCAGCGGCGGCGAGATGCGCACCGTGCTCGGACCACAGCCCAGGAAGAGAATGCCGCGCTCAAATGCCTGTTCAACGATGCGGTCGCGTTCGGCGTTGCCATACTCGCGAGTCTTCTGGTCCCTCACGATTTCGACACCGACCATGAGCCCGCGTCCACGGACGTCGCCCACGATCTTGTGCTTCTTGGGCCAGTCGGCCATGCGCTTGAGCATGTGGTCGCCGACTTCCTTCGCGTTCCGCAGCAGTCCTTCCCGTTCGATCACGTCGAGCGTAGCCAGGGCCGCAGCGATGCAAACCGGGTTGCCGCCGAAAGTCGAGGCATGCGAACCGGGCACCCAGTCCATGACGTCGGCCTTGCTGATGACGACGCCGAGCGGCATGCCCGAAGCAATGCCCTTGGCGCTGCACACGATGTCGGGATGAACCCCTGTGTGCTCGACCGCCCACCACTTGCCAGTGCGGCCGACGCCGCTCTGCACTTCGTCGACGACCAGCAGAATGCCGTGCCGGTCGCAGATGCGGCGCAGTTCCTGCATGAAGATGGCTGGGGCAATGACGTATCCGCCTTCGCCCTGAATCGGCTCGACAAAAATTGCCGCAACCTCTTCCGGAGCGAGGACGGTCTTAAACAGCTTGTCTTCAATGTAGCGGGCGCAGCCAAGCGCGAACTGCTCGGCGTCCTGCGGCCCGCCTTCACAGCCCCGATACACATCGGGATAGCGGATGTGGGTCACGCCGGGCACCAGCGGCGCGAAGCGGCGCTTCTGCTGCGGCTTGGAAGCGGTCAGCGAGAGTGCACCCATGGTGCGGCCGTGGAACGCTCCCAGGAAAGCGATGACCTGCTGCCGCTTGGTGTGATAGCGCGCCAGTTTCAGAGCGCACTCGACCACTTCCGTTCCGGAGTTGCCGTAGTAGATCTTGTGCGGCCCAGGCATAGGCGCGATTTTCGCAAGCCGCTCGGCGAGTGTCACCATGCTCTCGTAGTAAAAGTCGGTGCCCGACATGTGAATCAATTCGCCCGCCTGTTTCTGGATAGCAGCGACGACCTCGGGATGGCAGTGGCCGGTGGAGGTCACGGCGATGCCAGCGGAGAAATCGAAGAATTCGTTGCCGTCGACGTCTTCCACCACGATGCCGTGGCCGCGCTTGGCCACCATCGGATAGGAACGGGTGTAGGACGGCGAAATGTATTTATCATCGCCCGCAAGAATGCGCTTGGCATTGGGGCCCGGGAGGGCGGTGTTGATCTTGGGGCCGAGGGTCAGAGTCTTGGTATTCATGGCAGTTCTCCAAAAGCGGTTCTCAGTTGCCAGTTCTCAGTTCTCAGTGGTTGCGCCCGGATTTACGCAGCATGGTTGCTGCACCGGGTAAAAGCTAAGAGCTAAAGGCTAAGAGCTAATAGCTGGAACCACTGCAGGAAAGCGGAGAACGAAGAACTAGTCGCTGCCGAAGAGGTTGGCGCGCACGTGCGAGGGCAGAACGGAAAGGTACCGGCGAGGACAGGCACGTCCTTCGATCCAGCATATCCGGAGACGCGAAATGGAGCCGTTCGAGCGCATGATCACTACTTGGAGTATAGCTCGGATTTGGCGGCGGCGTAACCCCCAAAAGTGATCGGCCGTTCTTAAGTTTGCGCTAGTGGGTATTCTTTGCGTCCTTAGCGAATCCTTGGCGTACTCTGCGGTTAAGGTCGGTTGCCGCGTTATTCGTGGAGTCGCCAGCCGCCTAACTTTCGAACACAAACCGATCGCTAACCAGAAAATTCACGACCGAGCAAGCAGCCACCGCAATCAAGTTAGCGATGAAGTAGTTCACGTGGAACTGACCCACGAGCGCCCGCATGATCAAGAGATTACCCATTAGCGAGACCAATCCATTACCGGTGTTGAACTTGGCCAGCCGGGTGAGGGAATGAGCGAACCGGTGCGCTGGCCGGTCAATCCAGGTGAAGCGCTCATGCCACAGGAAGTTGTGGATGACGGCAGTCTCGACGGCAAGCGCGGTGGACACCAGGTAATCGAGGTGCAGCACAGAACGGAAGAAGGTCAGTGCCGCAAGTTGTACAGCGATGCCGATTCCCCCGACCGCGTTGAACTTCAGCCAGCGGAGAAAGGTTTGACGATCTCTCTGAGAACCGAGAACTGGGAACTGAGAACTGTTCATGAAATTCTCTCTTCCCGGTACAAACGGACCGTATTTTTCACACTGAAGAAGATCAGCATCGCAGTCATTCCCGCCAGCCCGATCGCGCCCCCGATGTCGAATAGCCTGTAATGTCCGTGGATCACCCACGCCCAGCGGAACAGCGCCAGATTGCCGATGACCAACAGAATTCGCAGTTCGGTCGGACCAAAGCGCCAGAACGAGAGGTGAAACTCGCCCAGCGTGTAGGTCGCGAGATAGGACTGAATGGAGAGCAGCAGAAATGCAATCAGCAAGCCAATGGCGATCACCGGATGCATGTATCCCGAAAGCGCCAGTCCGCCCATCATAGCCACGGCGCCGATCGAATCGATGATGTGGTCCACGTAGAAGCCATAGCGGGGACGCTGCTGCTGCCGTACGCGGGCGAGCGTGCCGTCGAGCGAGTCGCCGAACCAGTTCACCACCAGACAGACAACGGCGGCCAGCAGCATGCGGCGGTCATGGACGGCAAGGGCGTAGCAGACGCCAGTCACGATCTGGGCGACGAAGCCGAGGATGGTCAGGTGGTCAGAATTGACCCAGGCGGGCATGCGCTCGGCCATCCAGACCAGAGCCCGTTTCTCGGCGACTGCTAGGAAACTTCCATGGACGCGAGTCGCCTGCCGGAAGTCGGCGCGGCGCGCCTCGGCCAGGGTCTTGGGGTTGACCTGCTCCGCAAAGTCGACAAGCGATGTGGCCATAAGTGCCTCCGTTCTGGAGGCAGAATGCGGTGGGACGCGAAGAATGACAATGCATGCAAGGTAAAACGCGGGTCAACCGAGATCTTCTTTGTTAACAATAAGATGTTGGGGGTTGTCAACCCGACAAAGTGGTGCAGTCTTGTTCTTTCCGACAGCGTTCATTGTCTACGTTATGAGTGCAATCGCCTTCCATGAGAAGGCCGGTCGGAGTCAAGTCGATTCTTGTCTCTTTTGGTTGTTGGGCACGTTTTTTCTCCTTGCCGAGCGGCCGCTGTCGCCATGCTTCCATCCGCACTCTCGAGGAGCGATTCGTTTCGCTCGGTGCATGTTGGGCGTTCTCGGTTCAGCCGGTGCTGCCATCTGATTTTCGCC
>JAIQEY010000101.1 GCA_020073565.1 Terriglobia bacterium | reverse complement strand
TTCCTTGAAGTATTCGTTGGCATTGCTGCGTTCCGACCAGGCGGCGCTTGACCGTGAGCGAACCTGGATGACACAGAATTCGGACGATCTTTCTGTGGTTTCCACTCAAGCAAGAATTGACTTGATTGATGGTCGTCTCGACTCGGCACGTCAACGTACTCAGCACGCCGTCAGCATCGCACGCGAATCCAACCTTAAGGAGGCTGCCGCGAATGCGTTGCTATTTCTGGCGGAGGCTCAGGCTCTGTTTGGTGAATCCACTGCTGCGCATAAGAACTGTTCCGAAGCGATGAAATTCGAGGGTTCGAAAAGTGTAAGAGTTGTGGCTGCGCGGGTGATGGCCTTCAATGGTGAGGGCCGGGAAGCGCAACAGATCCTGGACGGGCTAGTGCGCGACTATCCGTTAGACACGTTGCTGAATGGAGTCGATGCTCCGGTAATTTTGGCCGCATCACAATTGAGAAAAGGACAAGCAGATCAAGTATTGCGCACTTTGGAAGCCGTCAAACCATATGAATTTGGAAGGTATGCCGGCTTGCTCCCGAACTATCTACGCGCCATGGCATTTCTCCAACTGCGAAAAGCCAATGAAGCGGCCACAGAATTCAATGCAGTGTTGGACCATCGAGGCGTTGCACCAATGGCGCCAGTGTGGGAACTATCCCGGCTAGGTCTCGCTCGCGCCTACAAGATGCAGGGTGACATAGTCAAAGCCCGCGCCGCATATCAGGATTTCCTGACGCTTTGGAAAGATTCCGACGTCGACATCCCGATCCTTAAACAAGCAAAAGCGGAATACGCGAAGCTACAGTAATTTTGCTCTTTCCAGCTTTGAAAACAACTTGCCGCTCCGGGAGTGCTCCTGACTATGAATCTGACAGCAGTCTCCCGACACTCGCACGGCTGTGTAGAAGATCGACCTGCCATATCAGCAATCGCTCCCGAGCATGGAGAAGATCACGTCGTCGACCCATTCTCCCTTGAACAAAAGGCTTCTCTCAAAGTGTGCCTCTTTCCGCATCCCGACACGCTCCATCAATCGCACTGATCGAACATTGCGAGGATCTACCGAACCCCACACTCGATATTTTCCAAGTTTCACAAGAAGATAGTCGAGGAGGGCTCTTAGCGCCTCGCAGGCGTAGCCGTGGCCCTGAGACGCCGGCGCTAGCGCAATTCCAACTTCCGCCTGACGTGGTTTGTTTTCGACTACGCGGAAGCCGCAATCGCCGATTAGTTTGTATTCTGAGAGGAGAACGATCCCAAGCTGGTACCAGGGGCCAGGTGTGCCCGGCTCAATTGCCGAAAGATTTCTGATGTATGCCTGAATTTCCTCTGGCGATTGTGTTCCCCACGACTGGAAGCGCGAAGCGTCGGGTGACTACGATATTCAAAGATCGTTGGAACGTCGGTGATCTTGAGGTCTCGAATTGCGAGTCGGTCCGTTCTGATCTCTGCGAACATTGTTTCAAGCAAGGTTATCAGAGGTGAGTAGATGAGCCACGGTCGCTCATTGTTTCAACACGGCTCGCTGGCATGATTTGGCGGGCCTCGAAGACCAGTTGGGGCGTCGCTTGGATAGATCCGAGTTGTGTGACCCCCCAGTCCATAACCCATCGATCAGAGATTGCAGGCGAGTTAGCTTGCCCGCGGGTCCCGTCGAGTCTTGAAGGCGTTGTGGACGATCGCTGACCAGGCTTTCAGGGCTGGGCTGGGAGATGCGTCCCGAGGCAGCAGCTGGCCGAAACGCCGAAGCTGACGGGGTGAGAGAGGCACAGCCCGGAGACCGCGGCACGCCTTTTGCACCGCCAGACTTGGAAGAATGCCAACTCCAAGGCGTTGGGCGACCATCGCATGAATGGTGCTCATCTCTTTAACGCTGATCAAGGACTCTAGGCTAAGCTTTGCATCGCGAAAGAGATCCCGGATGTAGGGTTCGCAGCCGCCGCCCGGCATGAGAAACCGTTGCTGGCTGAGAAATTTCAAGGTGACGCTGCGATGCTGGCGGAAACTGGCCGGTAAAAGCGCAACCCACTCGTCGTGTGAGAGCTCCTGGGCATCAACGACATCAGGAATGGGCAAAGTTGAGTATCCCACGTCGGCTGCGTGCGTTCGGACCCATTCCACCACCTCTGGGTCGGTTCCCTCGAACATCGAGAGCTCAATACCTGGAAAACGCAAGCTGAATTCGCTCACACCGGAGATCTCGGTGCGAATCGCGTTTATCGAAGCGCATATCTGGCGCACATGCGGCAGCAATCGGTTTCCCGTTTCGGTGAGTTGCAGCGCGCCTCGATTCCGCGTCACCAGAGCCACGCCCACATTCTTTTCTAAGGCGGCCAATGCATGACTGGCAGCCGACTGTGACAGCCCTCATCCGGCGGGCGGCGCGCACTAAGCCCTTGTGTTCGCTAACCGAAAGCAAGAGCCTCAGTTGCTGCAGAGATGGTTCCAAGTATTTCATCTCTCAGTAGAGCGTATGCGATCCCCTTCATATTATGGTGGTCGCCCCTTCTGCAGCGCAACCTGCCCCCTGCGGATCCCGCAGGTCACCATGGAGCATCAGATTCGCTCGCCAATGGGCGCCGTGAGTCTTTGATCCATCACGTCTCCGGTGTTGCGAACCTCCGCTGGCTCAAAAATCAGCGCTGCCGCTTCCTCTTCGGCAACGGTGCGGTGCTCCACCCCATGGGGCACGACGATGAGGTCGCCCGGCTGGAGGGTAACCGCAGCATCTCGACATTCCACGCGAAAACAACCGGTGATACCGAGAAACAGCTCGTCGGCGTCCAGGTGACGGTGCCAAACAAATTCGCCGCGGAATTTGACCAGCTTGAGTTCTTGCCCGTTCAGTTCGCCCACTATTTTCGGGCGCCAGTATTCGTGGATCTGAGCCACTTTTTCAGCAAGGTTAATCTTTCTCATTCGTCCCTCAACCCTCAACCAGGTCGTCTACTACTACATACGAACCAAGCCCGCCATGTGAAATGCGATGCGGTCGATAGCGCCGTACCGCAGAGTCTTCATTTCCGATCCGAATAGGTTCAGAAGATTCGGCCATCTCCTTGAGCACAGCCCATAGCCTTAGTTGCGTTGAGACGACTCTACCGATATGAAGAAGGGGCATCAAATCCAATCTCTTCATAGTAGAGATGACAGACATAGAATCAGGAGGAGGGTGAGAGACAGAAAGACGCTTTCTCGGTCTCAAGGCAACTTAAGGTCACGGGCTTTGCTCAAGAATACGGTCGATCAAAATGCCAAGTGACGTGACATAACGGTCAAAGAGGGGGCGATAAGAGTTCTCGCCTGAAGCTCAGGCTGCGGCAGATAGCCATTCTCCATTCTGTATAGAAACGCACGTGCCGGGTAGGGCTGGCCGCTTGACGGGGCCTTTTTGGTTCTATTTCTCTCATCTCCATGATGAAGCCATTCGATTTGATTCACTTTATTCCTATTGGTAGAGTCGACCCGTTGGGTGGGGCTCGGATCGGGCATGGTCATAGAAATCGGACATGTGGAGGCAAACTTTTGGTGTTTTGTGCCTCCCCCTCAATAGTGGCACCAGCAACTGCAGCGCTTAGCGAAAAGGCCAGGGTTCTGCAAGTAATTCAATCGAAATCAGGAGAATCAGCTATCCAGAACCTTTGCATGGGACCCGTGGCGCGTGTGTACACGCAAACGAATAGCCGTTTCTGGGAATCGGATGGACGCAACGGCTTTGCTTCGGTTGACCAGGCAATGGACATATGGAGTCCGACATTCGATCAACCGGGTAAGCGTGGCATTGTCATGTCCTACATCTACGAGGATCTCGCAGTGCAATATTCGAACATGAGCGAAGAAGCTCAGATCCAACGGTCGTTGGACCTCTTCGAGCAGATCCACCCTGGGATGCGGGATCACTTCGAAGGAGGTGCGACGTGGTCCTGGCAGAATCACCCATACTCGAAGGGGGCATACATGATAACCAGGCCGGAAGAGTTCCGCACAGTGATGCCTTATGTTTCTACGCCAGAAGGCCGTGTCCACTTCGCCGGGGAACACACTTCTACTTGGCCGGGTTGAATCCAGGGGGCGCTCCATTCCGGACTAAGGACTGCGCGGGAAGTTACCGCGGCCGCCGCAAGTTCCAATTCCCAAGGCTAAGATCTGTAGGGAGGACTCGGATCGAGCATGCTCATAGAAATCGGACATGTGGAGGCGATCTTCCGGTATCCCGTGAAGTCCATGGGCGGCGAACGACTCGAGGTCGCCAACCTGGGCTGGCACGGCCTCGATGGTGACAGACGCCTGGCATTCCGGCGGATGGATGACCGCAGCGGGATGCCGTGGCTGACCGCAAGCAAGCTTCCTGACCTGCTCCTGTTTGCTCCGCACCGCCGTGAAGACGGTGCTCAGGGAGACCTTCCTACGCATATTCGCACGCCGGATGGCGAAGAGATGGCTGTCTTCGGGGAGGACTTGGCCACGGAGGTCGGACGTCGGTACGGGGCTCCCGTGCAGATGATGCAGTTGAGACATGGCATCTTCGATGAAGCGAGCATCTCTGTGATCGCCCTCGATACGGTGAGCGAGATCGGACGACTCGCAGGGCGGAGCCTGGACGTGCGACGATTTCGCCCGAATGTTGTGGTTCGTTCACTACGATCGTTTCCCTTCCAGGAGGACGAGTGGTTGGGCGGTGTGCTCTCATTCGGCGAGGGGGACGACGCCCCCGCCATCACCGTCACGATGCGCGACGAACGCTGCTCGATGGTGAACCTTGATCCCGACTCAGCAAGTCCGGCGCCAGAAGTGCTGAAGGCGGTCGTTCGTGCGAACCAGAACAACGCGGGAATCTACGGCGCGGTCACTCGCATCGTTCGACTGGCGGTCGGACAGACCATACTCCTCCGTGAGGAAACCGCGAAAGGGAACGTGGGCGATCGAAACACAATGTCCCGGAACGCCGCCCAACCCGGCGTTAAAACCTGACGGGCGCTGTCACAGCTCCACCGCCGCTGCGCCTCATCTGGTAGTGAGAACAATCGGCCGCTTCCAATAGACACTCGATCACGGGCAAGCCGGAAGTTATCGGTCCTTCCGTCGGATTAGTACCGATAAATGGGATTTCTCGATACCGATCTGCCGACTGGATTGATTCCCGATCGCCGAAAGCCAGAAATAATGAAGGTGGCGGAGCAGACTTCACACGCCTGACTTGGTGTTCGAAAAACCCCTCGCCGCCGTCCTCTGTCAGTCGCTGATCCTGTGATTCCGAATTGGGCCAGCAGAGACTTCGATAAACAGATGTTTTCTGAACCGAAAGTTCGCGCCGCATGTACCAGTAGGCCGCGGAGCCGTTCGTCGCCTGCCGCCGGCTGCCGAACCAGAACCGGCCGCTGGCAGTATTCGAGTGGAAAAGATAATGCAACTCGGACGATCGGGCCGCCGTGGACAGCGACAAAATTAAGAAGCATTGCCGCGTTAAGCAAACGTCATAGCACACTGTGACATACGTCATAGCTAACTGCCTCCGTAGCGCTTAACGTTGCAGGGGTATCTTCTCCGGCAGCAGGCGAGACCAGTGGTAGAGCAGCGCTACAAGGTCCGGGTCGCGGATCACGAGTACTGGCGCGAACAGATCAAGTGTCAGTATGCCTGCCCGGTTCATACCGACGCCCGTGGATATGTTCGAGCGATCGCCGCCGGTGACTATGAAAATGCCTACCTGATTGCCCGCGGGCCGAATCCACTGGCCTCGTTGTGCGGACGTATCTGCGGCGCTCCGTGTGAGGCTGCCTGCCGTCGGGGAACTATCGATCAGCCGATCTCCATCCGTGCACTCAAACGTTTCGTGTGCGAGAAATTCGGGAGCGATTCCCGCGCGGATGCCGGTGGCGAGCTGTTCCCATATCTAAGGAGCAAGGCGGGGACTCGCCAATGTGACGATCTCGAGGAACTCAGCCATCTGCTCGAGTTTCTCGCCAATGCCGAGTTTCCCAAACCCACCGGCGAACGCATCGCAATCATCGGCTCTGGCCCCGCGGGTCTCGCTGCCGGGCATGACCTTGCCCTGATGGGGTTCCGGCCAACGATTTTTGAGATGGAACCGCAGCCGGCAGGCATGCTCTACACCGGTGTCCCAGGCTATCGCCTGCCGCGCGAACTGATCCGCGCAGAAATCGCGGTCATTCAGTCTCTGGGTGTCGAGATTCGCTGCAACACGCAGGTCGGGAAGGATATCAGCTTCGCCGATCTTCGGCGTGACTTTGCCGCGATCATCATCGCTTGTGGCGCCAAGCGGTCACGAGCCCTGCCGATCCCAAATGCCGATGCGATTGGAGTGATGGGCGGGGTGGACTTCCTGCGCGACGTTTCCTTGGGCAAAGAAGTTTCGCTGGGACAGCGGGTGATCGTGATCGGCGGCGGCAATGTTGCATACGATGTCGCCCGCACCGTGCTCCGGCAAGAAGAATACGACGTATCGCGTACGGCAGCCCGTATGGCGGGAGTGCGGCAGGTGAACTTGGTCTGCCTCGAGTCGCTGGAGGAAATGCCTGCCGATACCGTGGAAATCCTGGAGGGCGAGGAAGAGGGCGTTCGCCGCTACAACAGTTGGGGCCCGAAGGAAGTTCTGGTCGACGAAAGGAATGGCCAGAAGTTTGTGCGTGGCGTGAAGTTCGTTCGTTGTACCCGCGTGTACGACGAGAACAAGCGTTTCGCACCGAAATTCGACGAGTCCACCACCCAGGAGATCGCGAGTGACACGGTTCTTCTCTCCGTCGGACAATCGGCCGACCTCAGTTTTATCGACGCGCAGCGCGATGGGATCGAGATGCGCTCGCCGCAGCAGATCGTTAACGACGCGGCCACCTGCACGACTTCCGCGCCGGGAGTTTTCATCGCGGGCGATATTGCCTATGGGCCGCGCCTGATGATCCATGCCATCGCCAGCGGCAAGCAGGCGGCAAGGTCGGTCTATCGCTTCTTGCGCGGCAAACAGATCGGGCCGGAGGAAGTGCAGTTCCATTTCACCGTTGAACGCTATCATCGGGAAAAGCATTACGAGCGCCGCTCACGCTTGCACATTCCCACACTTTCGGCGGAAGAACGCCTGAAGAGTCCGAGCGCGCTGGTGGAGATCGGTTACAACGAAGAGCAAGCCCACACCGAAGCGGGGCGCTGCCTCGATTGCGGCATCAACACTATCTTTGACGGGGAACGCTGCATTCTCTGTGGCGGGTGCGCCGATGTCTGCCCTACCGTGTGCCTGAAGCTGGTGACGTTCGATCGCTTGACGCTTTCGCCCGAACTTGAGACCGCCGCCCGAAAGTTGAACCTCAATCCTGCCGATCTCTCCGCCATCATTAAAGACGAAGAACGCTGCATCCGCTGCGGCCTGTGCGCGCAGCGTTGTCCCACCACCGCCATCACCATGGAACAGTTCAGTTTCGCGAAGGAGTGGAAGCCATGTCCCGTCTAGATCCACCCCGTATCAATCGCCGGAGTTTTCTGAGTCTCGCGTCACTCGGAAGTTTTATTGCCGCTCTGGGCACAGCGGCTGTCGGAATGCTTCGTCTGCCCAACCCAGCAGTGCTGCCCGGCCCGGTGCGCCGCTTCAAACTCGGTCCAGCGGAGCAGTTTGCTGCGGGGAGTGAAACTCCTTTCACCGAGCAGAGTCTCGTGCTCTTCCGCGACGACGAGGGTTTCTACGCGATCTCGAGCACCTGCACCCACCTGGGCTGCACGGTGGCGCGATCCAAGGACGGTTTCGCATGTCCCTGCCATGGATCCCGCTTCGACATCAAAGGCAGCGTGATTGGCGGCCCTGCTCCACGCCCCCTGCCCTGGCTCGAAGTCAGCCGTGCGGCCAACGGCGAATTGATCGTGAACGCCGACAACGAGGTCCCCGAAGGCACGCGCTATCGCGTGTAGGAGGTACACCGTGGCAGAGACCGCAACCCAAGAATTTCTGCACAACCTGCACGAACTCCCTCATACGGTGAAGGATGCGTGCTTCCGTCTGGGCAAGACGCCGGAATCTGAGCGCGAGGAATCGCAAGCCACGTTCCACAACCTCTTTCTGCACATCCACAGCGTGAGGGTTCACCTCCGCACGCTCAAACCGACGCTCACCTTCGGACTCGGCTTGATGGCCACGGCCAGCTTCGTGATCACGCTCATTACGGGCGTTCTGCTGATGGTGTATTACAAGCCGTCAACCGATCTGGCTTATCAGTCGATCAAGGACATTCACTTCACGGTTTCCACCGGGCGTTTCATTCGCAACATCCATCGCTGGTCGGCGCAGTTGATGGTGCTGACCGTGCTGTTGCACATGGCGCGAGTATTCTTTACGGCTAGCTACAAGAAGCCACGCGAAGCCAACTGGCTGGTCGGTCTCGGACTGCTGGTGATTACTCTGGCCCTGAGCTTCACGGGCTACCTGCTGCCCTGGGACCAACTGGCCTACTGGGCGATCACGATCGGCTCGAACATCGCCAACTCGCCGCGTGAGTTGACCGATGCGATCGGCATCACGAAATACTTCGATCCAGGCGGCTTCCAGAAGCGCCTTTTATTGGGCGCGAACTACGTCGGGCAGGATGCGTTGATTCGGTTCTATGTGCTGCACGTTTTCATTCTTCCTCTGGCGCTCGTGACCATGCTGGGCGTGCACTTCTGGCGCATTCGGAAGGATGGCGGCCTAGCCAAGCCTGAAGATCCACCCGGCGGGCTGGCTGAGTGGGGCGGGGAACGTCGCCCGGTATTCCAGCCACTCGCATCGAAAACCTATGGCCTGATGGCGCTGGTGAAGGGCAACCGTCCGCCGGTAAACCGCGGCCCTGAGAATACGGTCATGAGTTGGCCTCACCTGTTCTGGGCGGAACTCTCCGTCTTTATGGTCACGGTGGCGAGCACGCTGATCTTGTCTTTCTACTACGACGCGCCGCTGAAAGAACTCGCCAACGCTGCCATCCCAGAAAATCCGGCCAAAGCTCCCTGGTACTTCCTTGGCATTCAGGAACTGGTTTCCTATTCAGCTTTCACTGGCGGCCTGTTGATTCCGGTGATTGTGGTTGTTGGCCTGGCACTCATCCCGTTCCTCGATCGCCGTCCCGGGGGCGAAGGCACATGGTTCGGGACCAAGCGCGAGCAATCGGTATTCTGGCAGTCATTGTTCTTCGCAGTAGCAGTGACCGTCGGCATGCTGGCCTTCACGGTCAATTACGGCTGGCTGCGCAACTGGTTCCCCGACATTCACCAACTCTGGATCATTGCTCTCAACCCCGGCTCATTGCTGGTGCTAATCTTCGCGGCCTGGTCGCTGTTCACCCTGAAGCGCACCGACTCGGTGCGTCTGGCTGCGGTCTCACTGTTCACTTGTTTTCTGGTCGGCTTTACGCTGCTGACATACTTCGCCACAGTCCATCGCGGACCCAACTGGCATTTCTACTGGTGGCCCTCGCAGTGGCCGGTGCACTAACAAGGAGAATGCGATGAACGATCCCTCACGAATCTATCGCTGGCTCCTGCTGGTGGCGAGTCTTGTCACCATCATCTATCTGGTCGGCGCAGCCGTGCACGAGAACTACCTGGCGCAGTGGAAAACGGTGCAGCGCGAATATCTAACGATCCTCCAGCAGAAGGCCACCGACGATCGCGGCCGCGAACTGCTGGCCAAGTTCCGCGTTGAAATGAAGCAGGCCAGCATTCCCGCGCTCGGGACAGTGGACCGCTGCGTCACCTGCCACAGCGGCATTGACGATCCGCGCATGACCGACGTCGCGCAGCCCCATCGCACACATCCGGGACACATCCTCGACAAGCATCCCGTGGATCGCTTCGGATGCACTGTGTGCCACCACGGCCAGGGCGCGGCCCTGACGTTCAACGAGGCCAAGGCCGAAGATGTGTTCTGGGACTACCCTCTTTTGCCTGCGAATATGACCGAGGCGACCTGCGTCACCTGCCACGACGCCGAGAAGTTGCCACCCGATCAGATCCCGCTGCTTCTTACCGGCATGACGCTCTACCAGGACAAAAGCTGCGGGTCCTGCCACAAGCTGGGTGGACGCGGCGGCACGCTCGGTCCGGCCCTCGACAACGAAGGTGCCAAGACCAAGCACCAGCTCATCATGACGACTCTGAAGCCGCCGCACACCACGTGGAACTGGCAGAATGCGCACTTCCGCGATCCGGGCGGCGTAGTTCCCGGCAGCCTGATGCGGAATCCCACCGTCACCCGGCCCGAAACACTGGCGCTGACTGTGTACATGCTCTCGCAGTGGAAGCGCGACGTGCCGGAGAGTTATCTCGCCCCCGACAAGATCGAACAGAAATATCGCGCGCTTCATCCCATACCGCTGACGGGTGAACAGGTTTATAGGCAATACTGCACCGCGTGCCACGGCAACGGCACCTACACGCGCTGGGACAAGAAGTTCAACCGTTTCATTCCAGCCATTCGCGGCGTTTCTTTGGTCTCGACCGCAAGCCATGAGTATCTGCAAGCCAACATCGAGCAAGGACGACCCGGCACCCAAATGCCGCCTTGGGGCCCGCACGCCGGCGGACTACTTCCGGAAGAAATCACTGCGGTCATCGAATATCTACGAAGTGGCGCGACCGCGGCTGCACCAGCGCCCGCGCTGACTTTGCACGGGGATGCCAGCAACGGTCTCTCTCTGTTTCTCAAAAACTGCGCAGGCTGCCACGGCATGAACGGACGCGGCGGGATGGCGCCTGAGATTGGCAACCCCGTGTTCCAACAGGCCGCCGCGGATGAATTCATCATTCGGACGATCCGCAACGGCCGCGTGGGAACGGCGATGCCCGCATTCCAGCGCCCGGATGCTCCCGCGCTCGGCGATCAGGACATCGCCGACGTGCTCGCCTACTTGCGAACGCTCGACTCGCATCGGGGACAGAAGGCAATCGCACAAAACACGGCGACAGCTGCTCCTTCGGGAGGCAAACCATGAGCGACCAGCAAAAACCACAAAAGCCCTTCTCGCG
>JAIQEY010000037.1 GCA_020073565.1 Terriglobia bacterium | reverse complement strand
GCCGTCATCTTTCCACTCACAGTTAATGTCCTTCCCACTCACTGCCCGGCTGGATGACAATCTTCATCGAGTCCGGTTGAGGATGGGCAGCCAGCTTGAGCGCTTCCACGCTGCGATCCAGCGGAAAGCGATGGCTGATCAGCCGTTCCAGATCCATTTCGCGGTTCATCACAAACCGCACTGATTCCTCCTGCAACTCTACGGACGCACTGTAGGAACCCAACAAGGCCTTTTCATTTACGCATACGGCTGCGGGATCAATCATGACCTCGCCGCGCGCCGTTTGCGCAAACAGTAAAACGCGTCCCCCAGGACGCGTCGCATCCATCGCGGGACGGATCAGGCCGCTTCCGCCGACTGCCAGAATCACAGCATCGGCGCCGCGACCTTCGGTGATTCCGCGCACCGCCGGTCCAACCTCGGTCTGCGAAGCATCCAACGTCAGGTCCAAACCGAAGCTTGTGCCAATTGTAAGCCTCGCGGGATACAAATCGGAAGTTATCACGCGAGCGCCAGCCCGTTTCGCCAAGACAGCCAGAATCAACCCGATCGGCCCTTGTCCGATCACCAGCACGGTCTCGCCTGGCTCCAGCCGCAACGTCTCAATTCCTTTGATGCAGGTATTCACCGGTTCGACGAAGCACGCCTGCTCAAACGAAACGCCGTCCGGGATGCGTACCGTTCCCCTCTGAACGATCCAATCCATCACCCGGACATATTCCGCAAATCCGCCGCCTGAGGGCTCGAAACCGGACGTGCAGCCCACTTTCTTGTAGGTTGCACATTGCGCAAAGGTTTTGTGCTGGCAGTAATAGCACTCGCGGCACGGGATGTGATGGAACACCACCACGCGATCGCCCACCGCCCACTCACGCACGCCCTCGCCTAACTTCGCGACTACACCGGAGGTCTCGTGCCCGAAAATGCGCGGCGCCGAGTGCGACCCGGTCGAAATCTTCTTCAGGTCGGTCCCGCAGATCCCGCACGTGTGCACACGCACCAGGATCTCGCCCCGGCCCACCTCTGGCACCGGGACTTCTTCCATGCGCACGTCATTGACGCCGCGATACACTGCCGCCTTCATCGTGGAAGGAATCCGCTCAACGTCTCTCTCGACAGCTAATGCCCGAACAGTTTCCATAACGTAGCGCCGGCGCCCCGCCGGCTAGCCTGCCCTGAGCGGAGCCGAAGGGCGAGGGCACCTTGCCCTCGTTCCCTCACCCGAAATCTCTACCCCTGTCTTAGATTCACCCGCTCCCGTTCCAGATAACCCAAAATCGCAGCACAAAGCGCGCGGCTCGCTTTCGAACTATTCCGCGCCAGCGCAATCGTTGATCCCCAAAGCCACGGACGCACGGCAACGTGCAACGCAAACTTGGCTGTACGAAACTGTCCACTGCCGGAAACGAATCGTTCCGTCGCCGGCAGGGAAAAATCCGCCGCATCGGATATCGCCTTCAGCGCCGCGAACTCCACTCCGCGCGCTTGTGCTCCCTGCGCGACCGCTGCCGCTTCCATATCCACGGCTGCCGCTCCGTAGGCGTTACCGAGCCTCTCCTTCTGGTCTCTGCTGGCAACCGCCGCATAGGTCACCAGCGTTCCTTGTCCGGATCCGGTTTCCGCACGGGCCCCATCGGCGGCATTGATGACCGTGCGCGGCTCGAAAACATCGGCTACTCTCAAAGTCGAATCCAGCGCCCCCGCAAACCCGACAGAGATCACTCGTCCCGGCCGTCCTTCCTGAATCACAGCTTCGGTCGCTCGCCGCGCAGCTTCGGCTCCGATCCCGCCGCAGATCAACACCGCGTTTCCATTTTCAAAGAGCCGGTACTCCCGTCCGCTGTGTTCCAGGGTACGAACGTTCCATCCTCTGATCAGCGGCGCCACTTCCCGTTGCATCGCCGCGACGATCGCAATCCGGGGCCCCCGGCGGACCCGGTTTTGGTCCGACGGGGTGGAAGTCCTAGACATATCCGTTGGCGCGGAACCACTCCACCGATCGCCGCAGCGCGCCATCCACCGGAACCGTCCGCCAGCCCAGTTCCCGCTCGGCCTTCGCGGAACTTACAAACATCATCTTCCGTCCCATGCGAACGGCGTCAATCGTCGCACGTGGCTCCCGGCGCAGCAGTCGCCCGGTCACCATTTCGTCCACCACGCCCGTCGCGAAAGCAAATACGTATGGCAGCTTCACGGCGGGCGACTTCAACCCGGTAATCGCAGCGAGCCGATCCAGGATCTGCTTCAGCGTCAGATTCTCACCGCCCAGAATGTATCGCTCTCCCGACTTCCCCTTCTCAAATGCCTGGATGTGTCCGCGCGCACATTCGGTTGCATCCACCAGGTTCAGCCCGGTTTCCACATACGCCGGAAACTTCCGCTTCAGAAAATCCAGCACGATGCGCCCGGTGGGCGTCGGCTTCACATCGCGCTCTCCAACCGGCGTCGTCGGGTTCACCACCACAACGTCGACTCCCGATCGTGCCGCATCGAATGCTACCTGCTCGGCCATGAATTTCGACCGCTTGTAGTGCCCGATCATGTCCGCCAGCGACACCGGACTCTGTTCGTCCGCCAGATGCCCGTTCCCTCGTCCGTTCGAAGCGAAGCCCATAGTGGCCACGCTCGACGTGTACACCACACGCGGCACGCCTTGTTTCCGCGCCGCCTCGAGCAACGACCGCGTCCCCTCCACATTCGAGCGGTACATCTGCTCCGGATCGCGCACCCACAGCCGGTAGTCTGCCGCCACGTGAAACACGGCCTCGCATCCCGCCAGCGCTTTCTCGATCGAAGCCGGATCGCGCAAGTCCCCCGACACCCGCTCGGCATTCAGATCCGCAATGTTGCGCACGTCGCTCGTCGGCCGCACCAGCAGCCGCAACTGCGCTCCCTCTGCGGCAAGAACGCGAGCTACATGGCTGCCCAGAAATCCGGTAGCGCCAGTGACAAAAGCGAGCATTTAGCACTTAGCAAGTGCCTCGTACCTTGGAATCTGGCATGGCTAAATGCTAACTGCTAAATGCTAACTGCTGCTCTTCATCACCTTCGAATACGCCGTCAACGCAATCAGCGGGAAATACTGGCGGTACAGGTGATACATCAGGTAGAACACACGCGGGAAGCCGGTGCCCGTGTATAACGGCTCATCCCACGATCCATCTTTCTTCTGGATCCTCAACAGATAAGCAATGCCGCGCGCCACGCACTCGCTGCGCGTGTCACCCGCCGCCAGCAGGCCCATCACCGCCCAGGCCGTCTGCGACGCTGTGCTGTCGCCCTGCCCGCGCAGGTTCGGGTCGTCATAGGAGCCCGGCGTCTCACCCCAGCCGCCATCCGCGTTCTGCACCATGCGCAGCCACTCAGCGGCCTGCTGAACCATCGGATCATTGCGGTCCATGCCGATCGCTTCCAAACCGCGCAGGACCAGCGCGGTCCCATAAATGTAGTTGACACCCCAGCGCCCGAACCAACTGCCATCCGGCTCCTGTTCTTTCCGCAGGAACTGGATCGCCTTCTTCACTGCCGGATGGCTCTGGTCATAGCCGTAGGTCGCCAGGCATTCCAGGATGCGCCCGGTGATGTCGACCGTCGGCGGATCGAGCATCGCGTTGTGATCCGCGAACGGTACGTACTGAAACACCATCCGGTCATTGTCCTTGTCGAACGATGCCCAGCCGCCGTTCTTGCATTGCATCGACAACATCCAGTCGATCGCGCGCTGCACCGACTCGCGCTGATAACGCCCGTTCGGATGCTCCACGCGGCTCAGCGCCAGGCACACCATCGCGGTGTCGTCCACGTCCGGATAGAACTCGTTGTTGAACTCGAAGTACCAGCCGCCCGGCTCGCCGGCTTTGTTCTTGACCTTCCAATCCCCGGGCTTGCGCACCTGCTTCTGCAGGATCCAGTCCGCGCACTTCACCATCCGCGGATCGTTCGCCGGAACGCCCGCCTCGCCCAGCGCAAACAGCGCGTACGCCGTGTCCCACACCGGAGACATGCACGGCTGCATGCGGAACGTATCTTCTTCCTCGATTCCCAACCTCTCGAACTCGTCGAGCGCGCGAATCACCTGCGGATCATCCACCGAGTACCCCAGGCACCGCATGGCGATGACCGAGTTCATGATCGACGGGAAGATTGCCGCCAGTCCATCGCTCATCTCGAACCGCTCCAGCATCCACTTCTCCGCCTTGCGCAGGGCAATCGAACGTAGCGGGCGAATGTGCACCCGCTCCGCCCAGTGCGCCAGCCGATCGAGCACGAGGAAGAAGTTCCGCCACGAAACCAGTTTCTTCGCCCAGTGCAAATGCATGCGGGACTTGTCGCGTCCGCCGACAAACAACTCCTCGACGCCCATCTCGTCGGGAATCTTCTTGAACGGCTTCTTCGCGTAGCAAATCGAAAGCGGCACCAGGATGGCGCGCGACCAGGAAGAAATTTCGTAGATATTGAACCAGAACCAGTTCGGGCACAGCACAATCTCCGGCGGCACCGCCGGCACCGCATCGTAGTCGTACTGCCCGAAGAAGCAGAGATAGATCTTGGTGAAGGTATTGACTTCGGTCACCCCGCCCATCTCCAGGATCTTTTTTCGAGCCCGGGCGAGTGCTGGATGATCCGCAGTGTATCCCGCCAGTTTCAGCCCAAAGTAAGCCTTGACCGAAGCGCTGATGTTCGAAGGTCCGCCCGGGTAAATACTCCAGCCGCCGTCCTGGTTCTGAAACTTCAGGATGTAGCGGGCCGCCTTCTCAAAGCGCTCCTGGTTGCCCGTCCCGAGCAGCGTGTGCAGCAGGATGTAATCGGATTCAAGGGTCGTGTCGGCTTCCAGTTCGCCGCACCAATACCCCTCTTCGAGTTGTTGGGAGAACAGATACTTCCTGGCCGCATCGATGCCGACCGTGACCCGGCTGACCAGGTCATCAATCTTTCCGAATCGCATCTGTGGCACGGAGGCCGAGCCTAAGGGGGAGGATTCTTCCATCTACGACTCCAGGCTTGCACTGACCGGAGCCGCTGCGATGGTTTCCACAATCTCCGGCGGTAATCCAAACCGTACGTTCTCCGGCATGATTTCCAGTTCCTGCACGTCACCAAAACCCTGCCGACCCAGATACTCCACCACTTCCTGCACCAAGTGCTCCGGCGCCGACGCTCCGGCGGTCAGGGCCACTGTCTTCACTCCATTCAACCACTGCGGCTGAATGTTGCGGTAATTATCAATTAGATGCGCTTCGGTGCCCAAACTGCGCGCCACTTCTACGAGCCGCTTCGAATTCGAACTGTTGTCCGACCCGACCACCAACAGCAAATCCGCGTCCGATGCCACGTGCTTCACCGCCACCTGTCGGTTTTCTGTGGCATAGCAGATGTCCTGCGCCGCCGGCCCCTTGATATTGGGGAACTTCTTGCGCAGCGCCGCAATGATGTCGCGCGTCTCGTCCAGGCTCAGCGTGGTCTGGGTCAGATATGCCACACGGTTCGGATCCGGCAGAGTCACCGACGCGACTTCCGCGGGCGAACCCACTACCTGCGTCACCCCCGGAGCCTCTCCCAGCGTCCCGATTACTTCGTCGTGATCGCGATGGCCAATCAAAATCAGCGAATAGCCTTCCTTCGCAAACTTCACCGCCTCCACGTGTACCTTTGTGACCAGCGGACAGGTCGCATCGATCACGCGCAGTTTCCGCAGCTTGCTGTGCTCGCGCACCTCCGGCGAAACGCCATGCGCGCTATAAATCACGCGCTCGCCCTCCGGCACTTCGTCCACGCTGTCCACAAAAATCGCGCCCTTGTGCTGCAGCTCCTCCACCACGAACCGGTTGTGGACGATCTCCTTGCGCACGTAAATCGGCGGTCCAAACGCTTCCAGCGCGATCCGCACAATGTCAATCGCCCGCACCACTCCGGCGCAAAATCCGCGCGGCTTCAGCAGCAGCAAACTCTTGCTATGAGACAAAGGCATCCCCCACTCACTAGGTTACACGTTCCCATTGGGAAAGGTTATCTAAAAGGGTATCGAAAATGACATCCAAGGTCAATGTAAGCCTCTGAGACCGTTAGGATTAGCACCGAACGGCGAAGATTGAGTTGCGAATGGAGAGCGGGCACAACCTTCACCACACCCTCCGCACATCGTACTCGTCGAGTGCGGCATCCGCACTCAGGATGGGCAACTTCAGGGATTGCGCCTGCGCCACCAGGAGACGATCGAAGGGATCGCGATGATGCAAAGGCAGCAGGCCGCCTCTAACAGCATGCTCCAGGGTGATCGGCATCTCCTCTAAAGCCTGTTCCGACACTGCCTCTTCCAGCCTAGAAATCAACGACGACGGAAGGATTTTGCCAGCGTTTACCTTGATGGCCAATTCCCAAGCCACAACCGCCGAAACTATCAGGCGGTTGTTAGGATCGGCAAGGGTAGCCACCGCACGCTTGGAAAGTCGGGGGCTCTCTACCATCCACCAAACCAAAGCGTGAGTATCGAGCAGGATTTCCATCGCATCAGCTACTCGCTCCTCAAGATTCACTCGAAACCAAGATCTTTCAACTCTTGATCGGTTAATGGATCGAAGGCGTCAGGAGTGAAGGTAACAAGTCCCTTCCAAGCTCCGGGCTTGCGCTGTCCCCGCTTGTCCTCGATCGCGACGAGTCGCACCACCGGCTTCTTCCCCCGGGCAATGACAATCTCCTCGCCCTTGCAAGCCTGTTCGATCAACCGTGAAAGTTCCGTCTTTGCCTTGTGGATGGTGACTGTTTTCATGGTTAGCTAAGACAGATTAGCTAAGTCGGGGACCCGATGTCAAGAGTCTGTTTCACCCGTTCGCCCGAATCATCTGCTCCGCATGCTTCCGCGAGGTCTCCGTCAACTTCGCCCCGGACAGCATGCGCGCCACTTCCTCAGTGCGTTCCTCGCCCGTAATCAGCCGGACCGAAGTCTTCGTCCGCCCGGACGTCTCGCGCTTCTCGATCAAGTAATGATGATCGGCAAAGGTGGCGATCTGCGGGAGGTGGGTGACGCACAGCACCTGGTTCGCTTTCGACAAAGCCTTCAACTTCCTCCCTACCGCCTCCGCCGCCCGCCCGCCGATTCCAGTGTCGATCTCATCGAACACCAGCGTCCGTTGCGCCGCGGCCGTCTTTCTCTTCCCCGCCGGATTCGCTCCCGCCTCCACGCTCGCCTTCAGCGCCAGCATCACGCGCGACAACTCCCCGCCCGAAGCGATCTGCTCCAGCGGACGCATCGTCTCCCCGGCATTCGGGGCAATTCGATAAATCACCTGATTGATGCCAGACAAACTCCAGTGCTCCTCGGCCTCGTTCTCTTCCACCGCGATTCGAAAACTGGCCCGCATGGCAAGATCGTTGATCTCAGCTTCGACCAGTTTTTCCAGCTTTCGCCCCGCCTCGGTCCGCTTCCGCGAAACACTGCGCGCCGCCTTCCGATACTCCTCAGCCGCCGCTGCCAGCTTTGCCCGCAGCTCAAGCAACACTTGATCTTTGTTCTCCATTTCATTCAATTTGCGGCGAACTTCTTCGCCCAAAGCAATTACATTCTCAAGCGTCGGCCCATACTTTCTCTTTAGCCGATCCAGCAACGCCAGCCGCTCTTCGAGTTCCGCCAAACGCTCCGGAGACGCATGGATACCCCCGGCATAGTCGCGCAGCGTCGCGCCCACATCCTCAACGCTGATCCGCGCCGATTCCAACGCCGCCCGCGCTTCCTGAAACTTCGGCTCATACCGGGCCAGTTCTTCCAGATGTTTCTGCGCCGCCCGCAGGCTCGAAGACGTTGACGCGTCTCCCTCATAAAGCAAATCAAAGGCGTGCATGGCCGCGCCGTAAATCTTCTCCGCATTCGCGAGAACGCGCTTCTCGACCTCCAGACGCTCGTCTTCCCCCGCCTGCAGGCGCGCCTCTTCGATCTCGCGGCACTGGAAGTTCCACAGGTCGAGTAACCGCATTCGATCGGCTTCCTCACGCTCTAGTTCCGCGATGCGCTCGCGAATCCCCTTCCAGTTTGCAAAGCCCGCAGATACTTCTTTCAACTCGACCCCGGCATAGGCATCCAGCAATTCCTGCCGAGCCGCCGCGTCGAAGTTCACTATGGACTCGTTCTGCGCGTGGACAACCGCGAGGTGGGGCGCCATCTGCTTCAGCACCGCTACGGTCGCCGGTTGGTTATTGATGAAGACCCGCCCCTTGCCACCCGCCGCGATCTCGCGACGCAGGATCAGTGAAGAGCCCTCAGAGTCCAGCCCATTGTTTTCCAGGATTTCTTCGATGGCACGGAGCGCCGCGCCCTCGCTCTCAAACACCGCTGCCACCACCGCCCGCTCCGCGCCCGTCCGAATGATTTCCGATGACGCCTTCTCCCCCAGCATCAGGCTAAGCGCATCGATCAGGATCGACTTCCCCGCCCCGGTTTCCCCCGTGAGCAGATTCAGACCAGCGGCGAACTCAACCACTACATTGTCAATGACGGCGTAATTTTCGAGTCGAAGTTCGGCCAGCACAAGAATCCTGGGATCGCGGATTTACGCGCAGCATAGCACACGCCGCCACTTCCCGACCGCGTGCCCTGCCAACGTCCTTCCGAGTTACCAAAGTGGGAATTGTTGCACTTCTGTGTTTGCCGCCGATCTTCACGCTTACAGAAGATAAGTGCATGCGATTCTTCCCCCTGATCGTCATTGCACTATTGCTATCTTCTTTGCCTACCGCGCGCGCCTCGGCTCAGCAACTGCAATGCAAACCCTGCACTCACGCTTTCGGAAAAGTCGAGGTTGGCACCTCCAGTTCGTTCTCGGTCCGACTCACCAACACCGGCACGAAGTCACTAAGGGTCACTTCCAAGTTAAAGCAAGGAAGCGAATTCAGGTTCGGCCACTTCCCCTTGCCGTTCACGCTCAGCCCCGGCCAAACCGTCCTATTGCCTGTTGCTTTTAGACCAACTGCAACTGGACGCGTCACCGGGACGTTCACACTCGTCAGCACGGCGTTGAACTCACCCCTCTCCCTGCCGGTCGCAGGAACGGGTGTCTCTGGACCGCAATTGACCGTATCTCCCTCGTCCCTGAATTTCGGCAACGTCACAGTCGGACAGAGCGCCACCCTCGCCACCACCCTCTCTGCCTCGATTGCCGACGTGACCATCGCTTCCGACCAGCTCACCAGCTCTGAGTTCTCCGTCGTGGGGCTGACCCTGCCCGTGACCATCCTGTCGGGACATAGCATCCAAGCCACTCTCCAATTCACCCCGAACCAGTCCGGGACAGCCACTGGCAAGGTGGGATACTTCAGCAACGCGGTCGTCTCCCCCGCGGTGGAACAGTTGACGGGCGTAGGCGTGGCGACGGGCTCCCACAGTGCGGACCTTACCTGGCAGGAAAGCGACCCCAATGTCGTCGGCTACAACATCTACCGTGGCGCTACGCATGGCGGCCCCTACCTGCAAATCAATACCGCGCTCGACCCTGCCACCAACTACACGGATTACACCGTGGTTGCGGGAACTACCTACTACTACGTGACCACGGCCGTCGATAGCGTCGGCCAGCAGAGCGCGTACTCGAATGAAACGGCAGCCGCGATCCCTAGTCCCTGATTGGCGTCTCGGACGAATGCGTTGACCGATGGGATACGCTTCCAAGTCCGCCCGCCACCTTCGTCTATAATTCCGATGGGGTTCCCCCAAAGCCAATGTATCTTGCCTCAGTTTTGTTGCTGTTTGTCGGCGGCGAAATCGTCGATCTCGTCCTTCAAACCGGTGCGGTTGCCAAGACCGTCCTTCTGATCCTGATTGCGTTCAGCGTGGTGTCCTGGGCGGTGATCCTGTCGAAGTGGCGCCTGATCAGCCGAGCCCGCACCCAGAGCGGCCGCTTCGTGCGCACCTTCCGCAAAGCGCAGCGCATGCAAGACGTCGCCTCCGTCGCCGCACAGTTCCGCCCCAGTCCGCTGGTCGGCGTCTTTGAGGGCGCAGTCGAGGAATTCAAACGCCAGATGGGCATGACGGGCGGCATCCACAATCTGACCTCGATCCAGCGCTCCATGCAGATCGCATCCTCGGAGGAGATCACGCGCCTCGAACGCAACGTCCCGTGGCTTGCGATCACCGGAGCCGTTACTCCTTTCGTCGGACTCTTTGGAACGGTCTGGGGGATCATCGACGCCTTCCACGGACTCGGCATGGCGGGAGCCGCCACTCTGCGCGCCGTCGCCCCCGGAATTTCCGAGGCCCTGATCACAACCGCCGCTGGTCTTGCCGCCGCCATCCCGGCGGTCATCGCCTACAACCTGATCAATGGATCGATCCGCGAACTGGCCGCGCGCAACGACGACTTCACGCTTGAAATGCTCAACCTGGTCGAGCGCCAGCAAATTCCCGCAACCACCGAGGCGCGCCGCTGATGGCCTTCACCAACGCCAACGGACGCACCCAGACGGCACTCTCCGATATCAACGTCACACCCCTGGTCGATGTCGTCCTCGTTCTGCTCATCATTTTCATGGTGACCGCTCCGGTGCTGCAGTCGGGCATCGAGGTTAACGTGCCGCATACGCGCACGGTCAAAGAGATCACCGAGGAGCGCCTCGTCATCAGCATCGACAAATCGCAAAAAGTATTCCTCGGCAACGATCCCATCAACATCAACCAGATTGGCACCACACTGAAAAAGCGAATTCGCGATCCGCAGCACCAGTCCATCTACCTGCGCTCCGACGAAAACGTTCCTTTTGGAGCGTTCGCCACTGTGATGGATGCGATCAAGCAGGCCGGCATCAGCAACGTGAGCATCGTCACGCAGCCCATTGACTCCCATGGCAAGCGGTAACATCTATTTCGAACACGCCGGACTCAGCCGGCCTCTCGCGTGGTCCGTCGGACTGCACGTGGCCTTCACCGTTTTCGTCGTGCTCTATACCATGTACGTGCACGGACTCCGCGGCGAAGGCTGGGGCAGCGGCGGTGGCGGTGATGCCATGGGTGCGACGCTGGTGACCTCAGTTCCCCTGCCCGCCAGCCCCGAGCAGACAACGAACGTGCTCGCCACCGAATCCAAGGGCCTCTCGCAATCGCAGCCGCAGGTTCAGGAAAAAGAGCCCGACGCGGTTTCGATTCCCGACAAGCACACGAAGATCAAGCCCAAGCCCGTGATCACTGCGACGAAGCGAAAACCAGAGCCCGAACCCCAGGAATCGAATCAGATTCCGTATGGCGAAGGCGGTCCCGTCAGCGGGCCCTACAGCATGTTCAATGCGGGCGGCGCCAAGGGCGGATTTGGATTCACTGGAGGGGGCGGCGATTTCGGCAACCGCTTCTCATGGTATGTGCAAACCGTTCAGCGCAAAGTTTCCGAAAACTGGTTGAAGTATGAAATCGATCCGCGCATCACGCAAGCCAATCGGGTGTACCTGACGTTTGATATCGGCCGCGATGGCCATCCGACGAACGTACAGATCGAACAATCGAGCGGCGTACCCTCGCTGGATGTCTCAGCCATGCGCGCCATTCAGCGCATCGATACTTTCGGTCCGTTGCCGCCGGATTACTCCGGCAGCCGGGTGTCGGTAGAATTTTGGTTCGACTACAAAAGGTAAAGGATAATGGAGAGACGGGCGCCCTCGCCCCGTCCAGCCGACCATTGCGAGGCGCAACGACTTGCAACCAACCAATACCGATCAACGCTACAGGGAGCAAAAATTGAGCAGCTCAGCTAGTCCTAACTGTCATCCAATAAGAGAGAGGCAATTCCGCACGTATAGCAAGCGGATTACATCGCTCCGCGATAGAAGGTCCCACTCGGGCCGCCGCCACTGTTCGTATTTCGTCTTTGTAGCAATGTTCCTGTCGCTCGCGGCCGCCAGCTCCGCACAGGACTGGATTCGCACCGGCACTGGCCTCGGTGTCGAGAAAGTGCGCCTCGCCGCCTCCGACTTCAAACCCTCGACGCAAGATTCCAAGAACACCGACCTGCTGAAGACCTTTAACGACACCCTCTGGAATGACCTCGACAACGCCGGCATCTTCGACCTGGTTTCCAAAAGCTTCTATCCTCTGCAAGTCCCCGGGCAGCCCACCGAAATCAATTTCTCCGAGTGGAACTCGCCGCCCCCGAATGCCTCGATGCTGGCCTTCGGCAACCTCGGCGCCGCCGCCGACGACAAGGTCACCGTCCAGGGATGGCTCTACGACGTCAAGAATCAGACCTCGCCGCAAGTCCTGGGCAAGCAGTACAGTGATGCGGCCACCAATGACGCCGTGCGCGTCATCGCGCACAAGTTCGCCGACGAAATCATCTTTCGCCTGGGTGGAGGCGTCCCCGGCATCGCCGAGAGCACAATCTATTTCGTCAGCGAGCGCAGCGGCCACAAGGAAGTCTGGGCCATGGACTACGACGGCGCCAACCAGCACGGCATCACGCACCTGGGAAGCATCTCGCTCTCGCCGCGGATTTCGCCCGACGGTTCCCGCCTCGCCTTCAGTTCCGTCACCAAGAGCGGCTGGGACATCATGATGTATTCCTTCGACCTGAATCGCATGGTCAGCTACCCCCATTTCGGAGGAATGAACCTATCGCCCTCCTGGTCGCCCGACGGCAAACTGGCTTTTTCCTCGTCGCGAAACGGCTATCCCAATATCTTTGTCGCCGACCCTTCCGGCGGCAACCTGCGCCGCCTCACCAACGGCCAGGGTCCGGACGTTTCACCCACTTGGAACCGCAAGACCGGCGCGCAGATCGCCTTCGTCAGCGGACGCACCGGCCTGCCACAGATCTACACCATGGAGGCCGACGGTACGAACGTGCAGCGCGTCACCGACCAGGGCTATGCCGTTTCGCCCAACTGGTCGCCGAACGGCCAGTTTCTGACCTTCTCCTGGATGCGCAAGTATGGCCCCGGCGAACCCGGTTCGAACGATCTGTACTTGATGGACATCGCCAGCAAACAATGGGTGCAACTCACGCATGACGCGGGACGAAACGATTTTCCGTGCTGGTCGCCCGATGGCCGGCATATCGTGTTTCAGTCGCACCGCTCCGGCAGTGACCAGATCTGGAGTATGCTGGCCGACGGCACCAATGTGAAGCAGTTGACCTTTACCGGGAACAACACCCAGCCGAATTGGAGCTGGAAATGAATTCAGCTGTCAGCTGTCAGCTCTCAGCTATCAGCTCTCAGCGAGCAGGTCGTTGCGGAAGTCGGGACGACAAGCTGAACGCTGACAGCTGAGAGCCGAAAGCTTTCTTCTAACGGTTTCGCGGCCGGCCCGTCGTGCGCCCCGCCGTGATTCTGTACAATTGCATGCCACAATCTGGGCGCACAAAAATGGAGGACTAAGGTGAAGCATCCGATGAAGAAGTGGCTCACGCTGGTACTGACGCTCGGCGCGATCCTGTTCTGGGGAGCCTGCGCGAAGAAGGTGGCGCCGCCACCACCCCCGCCGCCCCCGCCCCCGACGCCGTCTCCGACCGCCTCACTGTCGGCCAACCCCAACACTCTCGAAAAGGGTCAGTCCACCACTCTCACCTGGCAGACCACCAACGCCACCAATGTCAGCATTGATGGCATTGGCGCCGTCGACCCCAATGGTTCGCGCCAGGTCACGCCCGCGGATTCCACGACCTACCATCTCGTCGCCAAGGGTGAAGGAGGAACGCAGGAAGCCACCGCGCGCGTCACCCTGACTGTGCCGCCTCCACCGCCTCCACCGCCTCCCTCTCTCACGGACGAGCAACTGTTCGCGCAGAACGTCAAGGATATTTATTTCGATTATGACAAGTCCGATATCCGCGCCGACCAGCAAGCTTCGTTGCAGGGTGATGCCACCTTCCTGCAGCAGCATCCCAACATTCGCATCACGGTTGAGGGACATTGTGACGAACGCGGCTCCACCGAATACAACCTTGCGCTCGGCACCAATCGCGCCGACGCGGTCAAGAACGCGCTCGTCCAAGCCGGAGTCTCGGGCGACCGCATCAAGACCATCAGCTACGGCAAGGAGAAACCGTTCTGCACGGCCTCGACTGAGGCCTGTTGGCAGGAAAATCGTCGCGGCCATTTCGTGTACGAGAAGTAGAACGTGTCGCGCGGACACTCCTGTCCGCGTGTTTGCAGTGACGAGACAGTTGGCGCGGGCAGAAAATGTCCGCGCCACTCCCAATCTAACGGCACCTCCGGGTGATTCCCATGGTCCGACCCGCTGGACACCCGTGCGACTTTTGTCATCCAATAGATTAGCTATGAAATCAAATCGTCTTCACACCGTCTTCGCCCTTTTCCTCGTCCTCTCGATCGCCCTCGCCCCCGCCTACGGAGCGAGCAAAGAGATCGTCCAGCTCCAAACCCAGGTCGAACAATTGCAGCAGCAGATGACCCTCATGCAACAGTCATTCAACGAGCGCATGGGCGTCATGAAGAATCTGGTCGAGCAGCAAACCGATGCGACCAACAAAGTCAGCTCCGCGCTCGCCGATCTGCAAAACTCCATCAACAAACAGCACCAGGACCGCGCCGCGCAAGTCGACCAGATCTCGGGCCAGATCCAGGCGCTGAATGACACCATGGACGAGTTGAAGGTCCGCCTCGCCAAACTGAGCAAGCAGTTGGAAGATATGCAAGCCGCTCAGCAGTCGCTCGCAGCTCAGCAGGCACAGCAGCAGCAGCAGGCGCAAGCTATGGCCCAGGCCCCGGCGCCCGACGTCCTTTACAACAACGCTCTGCGCGATTACAACGGCGGCAACAACGACCTGGCCACGCAGGAGTTCAACGACTACCTGAAGTTTTACCCCAATACCGATCTGGCCGGGAACGCCTACTTCTATCTGGCCGAGATTCAATACAAAGCAGGCGATTTCAAGAAGGCGATCGCAAACTACGATCTGGTTCTGCAGAATTTTCCAAGCGGCAACAAGGCCGCCGCTGCCCAGCTAAAAAAAGGATTCGCGCTCATCGAACTCGGCCAGCAAGAGGACGGAACCAAAGAACTCAGGCACGTCATCCAACGCTACCCAAAAACTCAGGAAGCCACGCAAGCCAGAGAAAAGTTGCGCAAACTGAACCCGCCGGCTCCGCGAAGCCGTTAGCGAGGGATGACACATGACGCACGACGCAGCGCACAGGCTGATCAAGAACTGAGACCTTGTGTCTTTGCGTCAAACCATCCCTCGAGATCGCTTCACAAAAAATGCCAAGAGCGCAAAGGAAACTGATCCAGCCTTCCTCTGCGCCCTCGGCGTCTCTGTGTGAATTAGTTTGAGGTTTAGGTAACTTCGGCGACAGCCGCCTTCTCCACAGCTGCCCCGCTAGCCCGCAGTGTGACCCAATCCGTCTGCACACTTTCCCAGCCCTGAATCAGGAAACCATACGATTCAAACAACTGACGAATCTTCGGTCGCGTCCATCCCGCAATCTCCTCCAGGATGGGCACCAGAGTAGCCAGCGCGTTATCGCTCAGCACCGTCCGCTTCGCAATCTGCGCTACTTTTTTCGACTCCGAGACCGCAATCGTGAAACCATCGTGCCGGTTTACGTGCAGCATGACGTGAATATCCGAGCTGCCGTCCCCGACGTACACGACGTGGTCCGCCGGTATTCCCAACTCCTCCTGAAGTTGGTCCAGTCGTTCAACCTTGCCGTACCCCGCTGTTGCTCGCACCAAAGATTCAATCTCGCCCGACGCGGAGTACTTAAACTCCGTGCCGAAAATGTGATCGTCCGGCACAATGCCCTCCAGCGCCGACTTGATCACCTCCACTGGCGCCGCCGAGAGTACGTAGAAATCGAAGTGGTACCCGTCGATCCGCCGGTTCAGAATCTCGTAAACCTGCTTGATGTTCTCCTTGAGCCGAATCCGCTTCCCCACCTCATGGAGGTGCTCCTTGCGCACCCGCGTGCGGAAGTCGGGGTCGTGCAAAAGCAGGTAAGAGAGTTCGGCGCCTTGCTGCACCAGGTTCAGCTTGGCCATGCCTTTGATCCGGCGCTCGAATTCCTCAGTCGAAATCCCCAGCAACTCGCTCAAAACGTAACCTGTATCGTTGAAGGTCAACGTCTGGTCGAAATCGCTGGCGAACAGATAGTGTTTCCGCTGTTTATTTGCCATGTTCCATATTAGATTCCGAACCCCGTGAATGGACCATTAATTTTCCCGATCACTAGGATTAGGTCCAACTACAACCGAATAGAATGAATCACATAGCGAACGATCGTCGTTACCCTCGATACCCCTCCGCTGCCCCCATACATCGCCCGGAAACGACCTCGCCCGCGGCTGTCTTTAGCCGTTGCCCGAACACGCCGTTCAGCGTACGCTAGGCTGTTATTATTCAAAATCCTTTACGGCGGGACAACATGCTACCCAATAGCGCCAGCGATCATCTTCTTAACGATGCCGACCGGGGCAAGGGTTCGCTCGAACCCGACGAGCGCACCCAACTCGGCAACAATTCCATGCAAGGCCAACTCGCTCACCGCAATCCAGATCCGATGGTGGATGGCGCCGACAGCGATTTCCCCGAACCCGGTCATAGCCCCGAACATTCCTTCGAAGGCGAACTCAAAAAGACCGGATAGGCGCGGACACTCGCGTGTGGCGCGGACATTCCTGTCCGCGATAGTTCTATCGCCAAGGCTGTCCTGACCCTTGGCGCGCCGGGCGCCCTCGCCCGGCCCAGTTGTAGGCAAAATTCTCACTCGCTGAGTCCCCGCGCGCACGTGCCTCATCTCTTACTCCGCATACGAAGTTTAAATCGCACTCCGAGGCACTCCCCATGAAAGCAGCTCAGATCACCAAGCCCGGCGGTAACTTCGAACTTGTCGAACGCAGCATCCCCGAGCCCGCCCGCAACCAGGTCCGCATTAAGGTCGAAGCCTGCGGCATCTGTCACAGCGATGCGCTGGTGAAAGAAGGTCATTGGCCTGGCATCCAGTACCCGCGCGTCCCCGGACACGAAATCGCCGGCCGCATCGACGCCATCGGCGCTGACGTCACCAACTGGAAGTCCGGCCAGCGTGTGGGAGTCGGCTGGCACGGCGGCCACTGCTTCACCTGCGAAGCCTGCCGCCGCGGTGATTTCATCAACTGCCGGAACGAAAAGGTCACCGGTATCAGCCACGATGGCGGTTATGCGGAGTATGTCGTCGTGCCAGCCGAATCCGTCGCCACCATCCCCGACGACCTGCCCGCCGCCGAAGCCGCCCCCCTGCTCTGCGCCGGAATCACGGTCTTCAATGCCCTGCGCAACTCGGGCGCCCGTGCCGGCGATCTCGTCGCCGTTCAAGGCATCGGAGGTCTCGGCCATCTCGGCATCCAGTACGCGCGCCAGATGGGCTTCCGCACCTTCGCCATCGGCCGGGGCACCGACAAAGAGCCACTCGCTCGCAAACTCGGCGCCACCCACTACATAGACACTGCCGCCGGCGACCCCGCTCAGGAACTTCAGAAATTCGGCGGTGCCCGCGTGCTCCTCGCCACCGCCCCCGATTCCAAGTCCATGTCCGCGGTTGTGAACGGCCTTTCCAGTAACGGGAAACTCCTCGTCGTAGGCGCCAGCCCTGATCCCATCACCGTCACGCCCATTCAGCTGATTCTGGGTCGCAAGTCCATCCAGGGATGGGCTTCCGGAACCGCCAAGGATTCCGAAGACACCCTGCAGTTCAGCGCACTCACCGGCGTGCGTCCGATGATCGAGCACTACCCGCTGGAAAAAGCCAATGAAGCCTTCCAGCAGATGATCACCGGCAAAGCCCGCTTTCGGGTGGTCCTGACCATCGGCGACTAAAGCATTTGTCGATGGAGCGACGGGTGCCCCCCGCCCGTCCCCCATTCAGCCCGCGAACTGAGAACCCGTGAACCTCGGCTCGGGACCACTGGGTACTGAGGCAGTAGCTACTAATTTCCCCTAACAAAACACTTCCTTCCCGTTTACAATCTCCAACTATTGTTCCTAGTAGTCGCATGCCTGAAAGCGTCCCGCTTTGCAGACACTCACGCCACCCCGCGCCCTTCCCAAAGTTCGCTTCGCCATGAATTCACATTTTTTGAAGGAGAGAGTTGCAATGCATACACAGAAGTTGTCCTCCCCTGGACATGCTGCGGTAATGGCATGCCTCATCCTGTGCTCCTTTCTTCCCGCCCTTGCACAATCCCGCATGACCGTGCGCGGACAAGTTCACCATGACGTTTCCGCTCCGCTCCGCGATCTGATCCAAGCCGCTCCTCAGGCCCCGCTCACCAAACACGAGGCCGAGCCGGTTCGCAGAATTCCGTTGCCGCCAGGCTTGAGCCCGCTCGCAGAAGATCCCGTCCGGCAGCAAACTGTGGTTCCGTTCACCCCGGTGGTCGGCACCAGCTTTGAAGGTCTTGGCAGTGGTCAATACGGGTTCACCGTCAACAGCGCGCCTCCGGATACCAATGGCACCGTCGGCGCCACGCAATATGTGCAGTGGGTGAACACTTCATTCGCAGTTTTTAACAAGACAACCGGCGCGCTCGTTGCCGGTCCCACAGCCGGCAACACGCTCTGGTCAGGATTCGGCGGCGGATGCCAAACCAATAACGACGGCGACCCCGTCGTTCTCTATGACAAGGCAGCGCAGCGCTGGATCTTCAGCCAGTTCTCCGTTTCCACCACTCCATTCCTGCAATGCATCGCCGTCTCCACGACTTCCGACGCGACCGGCACCTACAACCGCTACAGCTTCCAATACGGAAATTTCGACGACTACCCCAAGATGGGCGTCTGGTCCGACGCTTACTACGAAACTTTCAATATGTTTAACGGCAACACGTTTGTCGGCTCCGACGCCTGCGCTTACAACCGCGCCGCCATGCTCGCCGGAACCACCGCCACCCAGGTCTGCTTCCAGCAGGGATCCTCAGTCGGCGGACTGCTTCCCTCCGACCTCGACGGCAACACCGCTCCTCCCGCGGGTTCTCCGAACTACATGGTTTATTTCGGAACCAACAACCTAAATCTCTACAAGTTTCACGTCGATTTCGCGACGCCTTCGAACTCGTCCTTCACCGGCCCGACGGTGATCCCCGTGGCCGCTTTCAGTCCGCTGTGCAGCGGCGGTACCTGCGTGGTGCAGCCCGGCACGACCCAGCGACTCGATTCACTCGCCGACCGTCTCATGTACCGGCTCGCCTATCGCAACTTCGGCACCCATGAATCGCTGGTCGTGAACCATTCCGTGGTGGCCGGCAGCAGTGGCGGCATTCGCTGGTATGAGATCCAGAATCCCAGTGGCACTCCCACCGTGGCGCAGCAAAGCACCTTCGCTCCCGATGCCAGCTACCGCTGGATGGGCTCGATCGCCATGGACCAGGCCGGAGATATGGCTGTCGGCTACAGCTTGTCTAGTTCGTCGCTCAACCCCACGATCCGCTACACCGGGCGCGTACCAACGGACCCAGCAAGCACCATGGAAGCAGAAGTCAACGTGGTCACCGGTACCGGCTCGCAGACGACCGGCCTCAGCCGCTGGGGCGACTACAGCGCCATGCAGGTCGATCCGGTCGATGACTGCACTTTCTGGTATACGCAGGAGTACATCAAGACCAACGGCACCTTCAACTGGAACACCCGCATCGCCAACTTCAAGTTTCCCGGCTGCGGTAGTACCACGCCCGACTTCACTGTCGGCGCATCGCCTTCGTCTGTCAGCGTGACCCAGGGGTCGACCGCTACCAGCACCATCACGGTGACCAGTTTGAACGGTTTCAACTCGGCTGCTACTCTCAGCGCCTCCGGGCTGCCCGCGGGCGTGACCGCGTCCTTCTCCCCCAACCCGGTCACTCCTCCCGCGAACGGCAACGCTGCCTCAACTTTGACGTTTACCGCTTCCTCATCCGCGACGACAGGCACTAGCACCGTCACGGTCACTGGAACTTCCGGCTCAACCACCCACACCACGACCATCACTTTGACGGTGAACGCGGCGGCTACACCCAACTTCACCATCAGCGCGGCGCCCTCCTCCGTTACCGTAACTCAAGGCGGAACGGGAACCAGCACCGTTACCATCACTAGTCAGAACAGTTTCAGCTCAGCGACCACGCTGAGCGCAACGGGTCTGCCCACCGGAGTAACCGCAGCCTTCTCGACCAACCCCGTCACCCCGCCAGCCAACGGCAGCGCGACGTCAACTCTGACCTTCACTGCTTCCGCGTCAGCAACCGTCGGTACAGCGACAGTGACCGTGACCGGAACCTCGGGCACACTCACTCACTCAACCACGATCGCGCTGACGGTCAACTCGTCCACCGGATTGCAAACTGCGACTTACAACTCGACGCTCAAGACCATCGCATGCGCCAGTGTGGGCATCGGTTGCGATTCCGGTCCATCGTTGCTCCTGGGTCGCGACACGCTCTCCGGAGGCAGTGAACCCAATCAACCCAACACCATCAACAGTTCTTGCGCCGATGGCACGTCCGGAACCTTCCACTCCGACGAGTCCAACGACCGCCTCGTAATTCAAACAACCGACGGCAGCACGCTGGCGCCGGGCAAAACCGTAAGGGTCAGTGCGACGGTGTGGGTCTATAGCAGCTTTACCTCCGACCACCTCGACCTCTACTACGCTGCCAACGCCAGCAGTCCAACGTGGGCGCTGATCGCAACCATCACTCCTACAGCCGCCGGAGCGCAGACGCTCTCGGCCACGTACACCCTGCCCAGCGGCGGTGCCTCGCAGGCCGTGCGTGCACAATTCCGTTACCAGGGAAGCGCTTCTTCCTGTACGACCGGCTCCTACAACGACCACGACGATCTGGTTTTCGCGGTCGGTGGCGGGACTCCGGGCTTCTCCGTTTCCGCCTCTCCCAGCGCGGTCGCGGTCGTCCAGGGTTCCACCGCAAACAGCACCGTGACAGTGAGCAGCGTAAACGGATTCAACTCCGCCACCACACTCAGCGTCTCCGGTCTGCCTACGGGCGTGACGGCGGGATTCTCCACTAATCCGGTCACTCCTCCCGCAAACGGCAGCGCAACTTCAACACTAACGTTTACCGCGTCGTCGACGGCCACCACTGGCCCGGCGACGGTCACGGTGACCGGAACTTCCGGTTCGCTCGTCCAGACGGTCACCATCACGTTGACAGTGACAGCCGCTGGCGGCGCGCAAACCGCCGTCTACGACTCCACGCTCCGAGCACCCAAGTGCGCGACCGTGGGCTCGTCGTGCGACTCGGGTACAACTCTGCTGCAAGGACGCGACACGCTTTCCGGCGGCGCCGAGTCGAATCAGCCCAACACCATCAACGGCTCCTGCTCCGATGGCACATCGGGAACCTTCCACTCCGATGAGTCCAACGACCGCATCGTAGTAACATCCACCGGCGGCGGGGCCCTGACTCACGGCACAACTGTCACCGTCACGGCCACGGTTTGGGCATACAGTTCGTTCACGTCCGATCATCTCGACCTGTACTACGCGGCCAATGCCAACAGTCCAACCTGGGTGCTGATCGGAACGTTCACCCCGTCAGGAAGCGGAGCGCGAAGCATCTCGGCCACTTACACCCTGCCCACCGGCAGCCTGCAAGCCGTGCGCGCAAACTTCCGCTATCTGGGAAGCGCGTCTTCCTGCAGCACCGGCGCGTACGACGATCACGACGATTTGATCTTCGCGTCGAACTAGGCGGCGGATTTCAACTCCAAAAACAAGAGCCGGTCCCGAAAGGGCCGGCTTTTTTCTTTCGGTGATGAAAATAGAGAGAGGCGCCCTCGCCCAGCTCACCATCACGGTTGAGTAAAGAAGTGCCCGAGCCTCGGAGCGGCGGTGTTCGATAGCCCAGCGCGTAAGCGCTGGGAAGACGGGGATGGGAGATTCACGAGTCCCGGAGGGGCGGCACGCGAGTTGTGGCACCTTCAAGTCGCCGAGGGATTTCCCGGAGAAGCTAGCAGCGATTCCCCTACTGCAACTCTTCCATGCACTTCGCCAGCACTTCCCTGCTCGGCCGTGTAACCGATTCCGGCAAAGTCGCCAGCGGCTCATCGGTGACGTTCAGCATGTCGATAAAGTTCGCCGCCTTGGCATTGATGTAGAAGACGCCGGTCAGCACCTCGCCCTTGACGTGCGATTCCATCAGACGGTGCACAGCTTGAATCTTATCGGTCGGATCGTAGTCTTCTTCGAGCTTGCGTAGCCGCAGACTCGACCCATCGTGCATGGTGACTTCGAGCGTGGTCCCCGGATCGTAGTCCACGTTGATCTCTTCGAACGCCGGCACAAAACTGACTTCGTGCAGTGGTTCCTCATGGGCTTGCATGTATTTGTAAGACTTGGTCGAGCCCTCGTGATCATTAAAGGTCACGCAGGGTGAAACCACGTCCAGCATCACTGTGCCCTTGTGAGCGATGGCAGCCTTGAGCATGGTATGAAGCTGTCGCTTGTCGCCGGAGAACGAGCGCCCGACAAACGTGGCTCCCAACTGGATGGCCATGGCGCAGGTATCGACCGGAGGAAGGTCGTTTACGACACCACTTTTCAGCGTTGACCCCAGATCGGCGGTCGCGGAGAACTGGCCTTTCGTCAGACCGTAACAACCGTTGTCTTCGATGATGTAGATGATGGGTAGGTTGCGCCGCATCAAATGCACAAATTGGCCCGCACCGATCGACACCGTATCACCATCGCCAGTCACGCCCAGGGCAAGGAGGTTTTTGTTGGCGAGCATCGCTCCGGTCGCCACGGAAGGCATGCGTCCATGCACGGAGTTAAAACTGTGCGAGCGGTTCATAAAGTAGGCTGGACTCTTCGACGAGCATCCGATGCCGCTGAATTTCGCGACGCGCTCGGGCTGCACGCCCATTTCGTACATCGCGTCAATGATGCGTTCAGAAATCGCGTTGTGCCCGCAGCCCGCGCACAACGTCGTCTTGCCGCCGCGATAGTCCAGCACCTGTAGCCCGATGCGATTGGTCTTCGGAGCCGGAGCCGTTGGAGTGGTCGACATTTACTTGCCCTCCATCATCATGAGTTCGTCCGTGATCGAGCGCGCGTCCATCGGCAGTCCATGAATGTGGCAGATCGAGCACAGCCGTGGTATGAGTTCTGCTTTGAGATCGAGCTTCAACAAACTGGCCATCTGCGCGTCGCGGTTCTGTTCCACAACGTACACACGCTCGTGCTGCTCAATGAATTCGTGCACCTCGCGAGTGAATGGATACGCCCGCACCCGCAGGTAGTCCGCCTTCAGCTTATGCTCACTCTCCAGTTGATCGAGTGTTTCGACCAGCGCCCAGTGCGAAGTCCCATAGGCCAGGATGCCCACCTTCTGCTTTCCACTGCCCGTCAATTCCGGCCGTGGCACAAAAGACCGAGCCGTTTCGAACTTCTTGTTGATGCGCTCCATGTTGCGTTCGAAGTCGTCGGGACGCTCGCTGTACTGCGCCTTTTCGTTGTGTCCACTGCCGCGCGCGAACCAGGCAGCCGACGGATGACTCGTCCCCGGCAGCGTGCGATAGCCGATGCCATCGCCATCGACATCCTTGTAGCGTGCAAAGCCGCCGAGTTTTTCCAGATCCTCTTTGCTCAGCACCTTGCCCCGCTTGATCGGCTTTTCCGGATACGGGAATGGGTCCGACATCCAGTTGTTCATGCCGAGGTCAAGATCCGACATCACGAACACGGGCGTCTGAAATTGTTCGGCGAGATCGAAGGCATCCTGCGCCATCGTGAAGCACTCCGTTACCGAACAGGGAAATAGGAGTATGTGCTTGGTATCGCCATGACTCAAGAATGCCGTCGAAAGAACGTCGCCCTGCGAAGTGCGCGTAGGCAAGCCGGTGGAAGGTCCGACGCGCTGAATGTCCCAGATTACCGCGGGAACTTCCACGTAATACGCAAGACCGGTGAACTCAGCCATGAGCGAGATGCCTGGCCCGGCGGTCGCAGTCATCGAGCGCGCCCCCGCCCAGCCCGCGCCAATCACCATCCCGGCCGCTGCCAGTTCATCTTCAGCCTGCACAATCGCAAACGTCGCCTTGCCGTCGGCACCGATGCGGTATTCCTTCATGTAGTCGATCATCGTCTCCACCAGCGACGACGAGGGCGTAATCGGATACCACGTCACCACCGTGCACCCCGCAAACATGCAGCCCATCGCCGCGGCCGAGTTTCCGTCGACAATGATTTTACCCTTCGTCTTGTCCATGCGCTGGATGCAGAAAGGATCGCGCTTCTTCAGGTTCGCCACCGCGTAGTCGTAGCCCGCCTTGGCCGCTGCCAGGTTCAGGTTGGCCGCTTTCGCTTTTGTCGCGAACTGCTTGCGGATGGCGTTCTCCACTTCGCCCATCTCGATCTCGAGCAGATGCGCCACTGCGCCGACGTAAATCATGTTCTTCACTAGCTTGCGCAGCTTGGCTTCCGGACACACCGTTGCCACCAGCTTGTCGTAGGGCACGCTGTAAAAGATCAGATCATCGCGCAGTTTATCGAGCGCCAGCGGCTCGTCGTACAGCACCGAGGCTCCCGGCGCCAGCGACTTTACATCGTCCTGCGCGGTCTCGGCATTCATCGCGACCAAAAGATCGATTTCCTTCTTGCGCGCGATGTAGCCATCTTTATTTGCGCGGATCGTATACCACGTGGGCAGCCCGGCAATGTTCGACGGAAACAAATTCTTCCCCGAAATTGGCACGCCCATCTGGAAAATGCTGCGCAGCAGGACTGTGTTGGAACTCTGCGACCCCGACCCGTTCACGGTCGCAACCTGGATACTCATGTCGTTGACGACACGCTTATGCCCCAGCTGGCCGGATGATTCCTGGAGCACGACATCGGTGGTGGCCATCCCTTGTACCTTCCCTTGTCATGACCGGGCAAACCCCACGCGCCCGGGAATACTTGCGGAGTGAACGAGGAAAACCCTTATTATACGCGCCCGGAGGGGACTGCGGTTAATCAGAGCAGTAACAGGCGGCGTCCAGCGTTAACCATCAAGCACATAATGAACTCTTTGAATTTTCGCCTTCGTGTGACTGCGTTCCATCGTTCTGCCTACTGCAGATAAGACCGCGCTAAATGCCGCGTCCGGGAAACTACTGACTCTGCGGGGTCCTCTATAATGGCCCGTCGATCTGCAAGCACGAAGCAAGGCTTCCCGAGAGGTCTGCGGATGCATCAGGAATCATGAATGAGGAAACACGTCCTCCTTCCAACGAACGTTGAAACATCCCGATTGGGATTTGGCTGCGTTCAGCTGACCGCCCATCACAACCGCAAGGAAGCACTCTCGGTGCTGGAGCACGCTTTTTCACTGGGCATCACACATTTTGATGTAGCACGAGCGTACGGTTTTGGAAGAGCGGAAGGAATTCTCCGTGAGTTCCTAAGGCGAAAACGGCACACCGTAACCGTGGCCACGAAGTTTGGCATTGAACCGCCTTCGGGATTGGCTGGGAACGTTCGCGTCATCAATGCGGTGAAGAGGGTTCTGCGTCCTTTTCCAGGATTGCTGCGGCAAGCAAAGAATCGCGGTGCCGCCATGGTCAAGACCGGCATTTTCACGCCGGAATCAGCCCTCCGCAGTTTGGAAACCAGCCTGCGAGAACTAGGGACCGATTACGTCGATATCTTTCTCCTGCACGAAGCCACCCTCGCGGACGCAAGCGCAGCACCTCTGGTGGAAACGTTGCTGAGCCAGGTTGCGAAAGGGAAGATCCGCCAGGTGGGCGTAGCTTCTGATTTCCGCAAGTTCCCGCGAGACGCGGATCTGCTGCCTGCAGCCTACGAGATCCTGCAATTCAATGACAATGTGGTCGACCGGAGTGTAGGGAAGTTGGCTTATCGTGACCGCCGATGGCTGATTACTCACAGCATCTTCACCCCGGCTGGATCTCTTCGGAAAGCCGTGCAGGCACATCCGCAAATCACGCGGGACTATTCCCTCCGCATGAACATCGACCTCGCCGAACCATCAGCGATCGACTCTCTTCTGCTCCGCTTTGCTCTTTGGAGCAATGCCAACGGGATCGTCCTATTTTCGAGCAAGAATCCGCAGCACATCGCCGCCAACGTCCGCGAGGCTGATTCGGAGCCCTACGATGACGCGCGCATGCTGCAGTTTCTTGAGTTTGTCGACCAGTTGCTGGCTACGATGAGTCCGCACCAGGGCGTCACAGACTCTCGTGGACCCGGAACCCTGAGGAGTCCCTCTTGATCGTCGATCTCGAGGCAACCAGCGAGGCATTGGAACTGAAGTCCGATCTATGCGTGATCGGCTCCGGCGCGGCCGGCCTCGCTCTCGCCAGCGAGATGATTCCGTCTCGGAAGAATGTGGTTTTGGTCGAAAGCGGGGGGCAGGATCACGAACCGCTAACCCAGGCACTCTACGACGTCACCGTCAGCGGATTGCCTCATCCTGGTTCCACTCAGGGGAGGTTTCGCATTTTGGGTGGCTCAACCACCAAGTGGGGAGGCCAGACCCTGCCCCTGATGCCTTCTGATTTCCAGGTCCGTGAATGGGTTCCCAACAGCGGCTGGCCGATTTCTTTCGAAGAATTAAACCCCTACTACGAACGTGCCTGCCGATTCCTGCTGGTGGACCGATTCAACTTCGATACGGATCTATTCCCCTATTTGCGAACCCGGCCACCCTACTTCGATCAAGAACAGTTGTGGTACCACTTCTCGAAGTGGGGTCCAAAACCAAACTTGCGTGAGCACTACTTGCCCGGCATTCGCGCCGCGAGTAACTGCTCGCTTTTGCTGCATGCCAATGTAACCGACATTCAACTGGACGAGGGACGGAACCGCGTCGCCAGCATACAAGTGCGCTCGCTGCAGGGACACCGGGCAACCCTGCGGGCACAAGCGTTTGTCTTGTGTGCGGGCGGGATCGAAACCGCTCGCCTGCTTATGGCCAACAACAAACAAGTACCGGGCGGAATTGGCAATGAATACGACCTCGTGGGCCGATACTTTCAGGATCATCCAAGTGCGTTTGTTGGGCGGCTGGACCCGTCGAATGCAGCACGAGCGCAGCAGTTGTTCAATGTCTTCCACAAGCGCGGATTGAAGTATTCGGTTCGAACCACAGCCACTCCAAAGTGGCAACGCGTTCACAAGACGCTCAACATTTCCATGGGAGCCACCTTCGTGCAGGATGACTCGACCCTGCAGGATCTAAAGGACATCTACGTCGCCATGCGGCAACGACAACTCGCCCCAGATTTGCTCCGCAAGCTGTTAAGGACGATACGCCACCCGGCATCCGCACTGCTTCCGGCATATTACTTCTTGCTCCGGAGCAGGAGTTTTGCTCCTGGAGCCCGTATGCTGATCGGCCTAACCTCCGAACAGGAACCCAATCGGGAGAGCCGGATCTCGCTCTCGGACACGACCGATGCACTCGGGATGCCGCGCGCCAACGTATGCTGGAAACTCACTGACCTGACCCTGCACACGATCCGGCAATTCGCGCAAACATTACGCGGAGAATTTCGGAGGGCGGGCATCGGAGAGATCGTCCTGGAGCCTTGGGTCCTGGAGGATTCTTCAGAGTGGATGAATCACATCACCGATCAATATCACCATATCGGGACCACACGGATGCATGATTCCTCGAAGCAGGGGGTGGTGGATCGGAACTGCCAGGTGCATGGTGTGTCGAATCTTTTCGTCGGCAGCAGTGCCGTGTTCCCAACCAGCGGTCACTCCAATCCAACCCTCACGATTATCGCCTTGTGCATCAGGCTCGCTGATCGGCTCAGACAGGAACTAGGGTAGCCTTTCCTTGGCCGAGCACCGGGCATCACGTCCCTTTCTTACAGCCTATTTGTCAATTGACTTCGCAAGCGAGAATCGATCGATCGCGTCTTGGACGTTCTCGATGCTTCCTTCGTCGGCGTCCGATCCCACTCCGGGTACGTTTCGTTCATAATGAACAAGGCGGGAAAATCGAGCCTGCCGACCGAAGCCTTCGAAACACGGCTGTGGTCCGCTCAATTGAAAACGCATGGCACGGGAGATGGAATGACAGGTGATTCAACCAGAAAAGGCGCTGTCGATGGCACGCAGAACTGCAACGTGGCCCTGATTGGCTTCGGCACGGTCGGGAGTTCCGTCGCCAGAATTCTTTGTGAACGATCCAATACCCACTTGCGCCTGACACATGTCTGTAATCGCAATGTGGCGCGGAAAAAAGTGGGGTGGCTTCCCTCCTCCGTGAAGTGGACTGAGAATATCGACGACGTTCTATCGTCCGACGTGGACATCGTAGTTGAGGTGATGGGTGGCCTTCAGCCCACGGAAGACTGGATCCGCCGTGCGCTGGCTGCGGGGAAGTCTGTGGTCACGGCGAACAAGCAGTTGATCGCGCACTGCGGCCCTGAATTGATCAGCCTGGCGCGGCAGATGAACCAGCAGATCGAGTTTGGCGCGTCGGTGGCGGGTGGCGTGCCGGTCATTTCCGGATTGCATGAGGGCTTGGCCGGCGACGAACTGTTCAAGGTCTGTGGGATTCTCAACGGCACCTGCAACTACATTCTCAGCCAGATCGAGAGCAATGGTGTTTCCTTCGCCACTGCTCTGCGGGAGGCACAGAAGCTGGGCTTCGCCGAGGCCGACCCAACCGAAGACGTCGACGGCCTCGACGCGCGAGCCAAGCTCGCCATCCTGGTGCGGGTCGGGCTGCACTGCGACGTCAAAGCAACCAGCATCGTCGCGCGCTCGATCTCAGCAATCGACGCCGTGGATTTTGAATACGCGAACCAGCTGGGTTGCACGATTCGCCAGATTTCCTGGGCTGAGCTAAAAGGTAACGACCTGTTTGCCGCGGTCCAGCCCGCGCTGGTCGAACTCTCATCGCCATTGGCGCGTGTGGAAGGCAGCCAGAACCTGGTGATGGCGACCGGAACCTATGGAGGCGAGACGGTGTTCGGAGGCCACGGCGCCGGCGGACATCCCACCGCAGTCGCGGTTGTCTCCGACATTCTCGCCATCGCTCGCGAAAAGCAAGGTGTGAAGAGTTACGCCGGACGGCCGGTCGAGAGAACGCCCACTGTCACCGCCGACTTCACCACCAAGCACTATCTGCGCTTTCTGGTGAAAGACCGGCCAGGCATCATTGCCAGCCTCGCGACCATTCTTTCCCAATGCGGCATCAACATCGATTCGGTGCTGCAGAAACCGGGCTGCCCGAAATCGCATTTGCCATTTCTGATTACGCTGGAGGAATGCAAGGCGTCGCTGGTAGAGCGGGCACTACAGCAGATCAACGCGCTGGATTTCCTGGTGCAGCCGTGTTTGCACCTGCCGCTTCTGTAAGTGGAGTGACGGGCGCCCTCCTGAGATTACAGCGTTCCGGTTCGACCTGAAGCTACGCTTCCACCTGGAAGAACTGCGCCATGTTGCGGAACTTCTGGTAACGGGTTTCGAGGAGATCGCGCACCGGGTGCCGCTGTATCTCTGACAGATGCTTCCGCAGAGCGACATCCAGCAACTCCGCCGCCTGGGCGTGGTCGGTATGTGCGCCGCCGGCCGGTTCCGGGACGATATCGTCGATGCAGCCCAATTCGCTCAGGTCTTTGGCAGTGATCTTCATGGCCTGCGCGGCCAGGTCTTTCTTGCTGGCGTCGCGCCACATGATCGAAGCGCAACCTTCCGGCGAAATCACCGAATACACAGAGTTCTCCATCATCAGGACGCGATCAGCCACGGCAATCGCCAGCGCACCGCCGCTTCCGCCGACGCCAATGACCGTGGCGATGATCGGCACTTCCAAGCGCGCCATCTCCAGCAGGTTGCGTGCGATCGCCTCGCCCTGGCCGCGCTCTTCGGCATGCAGGCCGGGATAGGCGCCGTCGGTATCGACAAAAGTGAGAATCGGGCGCTTGAACTTTTCTGCAATCTTCATCACCCGTAGCGCCTTGCGATAACCTTCTGGGTGAGGCATGCCAAAATTCCGATAGACTCTCTGCTTGGCGTCGCGAGCCTTCTGCTGTCCGACCACGATCACTTCCGCACCGTGGAAGCGGGCCATGCCGCAGACGATCGCGGGATCATCGCGGAATCCGCGGTCGCCGTGGATTTCGCTCCAGTCGGTAAAAAGACGTTCCACGTAATCGAGCGTGTAAGGCCGCTGCGGATGTCGCGCCAGTTCCGTCCTTTGCCAGGCATTCAGCTGTGAAGAAACCTCCCGGCGAAGGTCATTTACGCGGTCGTGCAGTTGCCCGATCTGGCGGCGGGTCTCGTCGTTTTGCCCTTCGAGCGCCCGCAGCCGCTCGATCTGCTGCTCAATCTTCAACAACTCCTCTTGCGCCTTGACTGCGGAATTCATTTTGATGACGTTTCCATTCCTGCGGGTATGATGCGCTTCCACCATCGCGAGCAGAAACTCGGTTCCCGCCACCGCAGGGTTTCCCGCGCCGTTCAGGGGCGTTTCAGCTCGCTTTATTTTCGCTCGACTCATCCGTCGAATCTGTTAACTCGTTACAGTTAACTGATAATGCGCACACTGCCGCGGCCGCACAACTCTTCCACGCGGCCAATGAAACTACGGTCCGGCATGACATTATAGCCCTCGGCCTCCATCACGACCATAAAATCGCCCGGGCGCTCGACATCAAATAGAACTCTGGCCTCGCCTTTGCGCTCGTTGAATAGGTTGTGCAGGGCGTCGACCGTGCCATCGGTAGCACCGTCGAGCGGAATGCGGACGCGCAGGGCCTTGGGCAGCGGCACCTTCGCTTCGTCAAGCGGGATGATCTCAGCGGCTGTAATCTTGGGATTTGCGCCTTCTTCCACGCGCACGCCGGCACGCACCAGCACGGGCACTTCGAGTTTGACTTTCTCCTGGAGGCGCTTGTAAGCCTCGGGAAACACGATCATGTCAATTTTGCCGGTCATGTCTTCCAGCGCGGCCTGCGCGTAGAAATCACCGCGTTTCGACTTCAGCACGCGCACGCCAGTGATGATCCCCGCGGTCGTGATGACCTCTTCTTTTGCGGTGGAGTTCTTCATGGCCGCAATCTCTTCGATCGCCTTTGCATTCAGGTCACTCAGCTTGTCCTTGTACTTCTCTAAGGGGTGGCCCGTGATGAAGAAGCCAAGAATTTCCTTTTCGGCGGAGAGACGGGTGTGCTCGTCCCAGTCGGGTGTGTTGGGAAGCGCATCGTTCGCAGGCTGCGTATTCTCGTCGGCAAACACGCCAAACAGACCGTGTTGGCCGGATTCGACGTCACGTTGCGTTTTTTGCGCACCGTCGATGGCTTTGTCAAGCGCCTGCATGAGCTGCGAGCGGCGGCCCAGGGGATCCATAGCGCCGCTCTTGATCAACGATTCGAGCACACGCTTGTTGAGCAGGCGAAGGTCGACTTCTTCGCAGAATTCGTAGAGTGAACGAAAATCGCGCCCGAGTTTCTTGCGCGCCGCTACAATCGATTCGATCGCGTGGGCGCCGATATTCTTCACCGCCGCCAAGCCAAACCGGATCGCCGGCCCGTGCGGCGTGAAGTTGGCGTCGCTGACATTGATATCCGGCGGCTCGACTGCGATACCCATCTCGCGACATTCGTTGATGTACTTCACGACGTCATCGGTGCTGCCGGTGACGGACGTCAACAGCGCGGCCATGAACTCAATCGGATAATGTGTCTTCAGATAGGCCGTGTGATAGGCGAGCAGCGCGTAGGCGGCGGAGTGCGACTTGTTGAAACCGTATCCGGCGAATTGCGCCATGAGATCGAAGATCTTTTCGATCTTCTTCGGAGGAAAGCCGTTCTTCACAGCACCCTGCACAAAGCGCTCGCGCTGCTTGGCCATTTCTTCGGCGTTCTTCTTGCCCATGGCTCGGCGCAATAGGTCGGCCTCACCGAGCGAGTAGCCCGCGAGCCGGTTGGCCGCCTGCATGACCTGCTCCTGATAGACGATGACGCCCAGTGTCTCCTTGAGGATTTCGCCAAGCTCCGGCAATTCGAATTCGATCCTCTTGCGTCCGTGCTTGCGCTCGATGAAATCGTCGATCATGCCGCCCTGGATCGGGCCGGGGCGGTAGAGCGCGTTCAGAGCGGTGAGGTCCTCGATGGAGTTGGGCTGGTAGCGCCGCAGCACGTCGCGCATGCCGCCTGATTCAAACTGGAACACGCCCGACGTCAGTCCCCGGTGGAAGACCTTTTCGTAGGTCTGATGGTCTTCGAGCGGAATGTCGTCGAGGCTGAGAGTTGTCCCTTTCTGTTTGATCAGTTTGAGCGTGTCGTCCAGAATCGTCAGCGTGGTGAGGCCGAGGAAGTCCATCTTCAACAGGCCCATCTTCTCGATGGCAACCATGTCGAAGGCGGTGACAATTTCGTCGTTTTTGGTCTTGTGCAGTGGAACCAACTCGATCAAGGGCCGGGGCGCAATCACGACGCCAGCCGCATGCACGCCGGAGTTCCGCACCAGGCCTTCCAGCTTCCGCGCTGTATCGAGCAACTGACGCACCTGCGTGTCTTTGTCGTAAGCCTCCTGCAGCTGGGGCGATTCCTTGATTGCATCGTCAAGCTTGATGTTGAGCGTGCCCGGAACCATCTTCGCGATGCGGTCCACATCGCTGTAGGGCATATCCATAGCGCGGCCAACGTCTTTAATGGCGGCCTTTGCGGCCATGGTGCCGAAGGTGATGATCTGGGCAACGTTCTCGCGCCCGTACTTCTGCGTCACGTAATTGATCACCTCACCGCGACGATTCATACAGAAGTCGATGTCGATGTCGGGCAGCGAAATGCGTTCCGGGTTGAGGAAGCGCTCGAACAGCAATTCGTGCTGCAGGGGATCAATATCGGTGATGCCGAGCGAGTAGGCCACTAGTGCGCCCGCTGCCGATCCGCGGCCCGGACCCACGGGAATGTCGTGCTCCTTCGCGTACCGGATAAAGTCCCAGACAATCAGGAAGTATCCGGGAAACTTCATCTGCTGAATGATGGCGATCTCGCGCGAAAGACGCTGCTCGTAGTCGGCAAGCGAGTGTTTCAGACGACCCTGCTCGCTCAGCCTGCGCAGGTTTTCCAGGCGCCGCGCAAAGCCTTCGCGAGTGATGTGCTCGAAGTAGCTGTCGATCGTAAATCCGGCGGGAACGTCAAACCGCGGGAACGGGCTGGGAACTTTTTCCAGGCGCAGGCTGCAGCGCTCGGCGATGTCGAGCGTGCGCGCGACCACCTCCGGCGAATCCTTGAAGACCCTGTACATCTCATCGCCGTTCTTGACGTAGAACTGCGACCCCTCGAACTTCATCCGGTTGGTGTCCTGGATGGATTTGCCGGTCTGTATGCAGACCATCACGTCCTGGGCATGGGCATCGTCTTCGCAAAGGTAGTGGCTGTCGTTGGTGGCGACTAGCGGCAGTCCGAGATCTTTTTCCAGTTTGAAGAGCCCGGCGTGGATGCGGTGTTCGAGTTCGAGTCCCTGATCCTGAATTTCGAGGAAGAAGTTTTCTTTGCCAAACAGATCACTATAGAAACCGGCGGCGGCGCGAGCCGCTTCGTAGTTCCCTTCCACCAGTCGTTCCGCAACTTCGCCCTTCAGACAACCGGAAAGGCCGATCAGTCCTCTCGAGTGCTCGGCCAGAAACTTCTTGCTGACACGCGGCTTGTAATAGAAGCCATGGAGCGAGGCCTCGGAAGTAATCTTCACCAGATTGCGGTAGCCTTCTTCGTTTTCGGCAAGCACAAGCAGGTGGTTGTAGGTATCACCTTCGGGAGGTGTGCGCTCGATGTTGTGATCGTCTTTCTTACAAATGTAGAGCTCGCAGCCGACGATGGGCTTGACGCCGGCTTTGTTAGCCGCGTTAACAAAATGCACGGCGCCGAAGATATTCCCGTGGTCGGTCATCGCCACAGCGGGCATGCCGAGTTCTTGGACCCGTTGGACTAGCTTCTCGACGTCGCAAGCCCCATCGAGCAGAGAGTAGTCGCTGTGCAGGTGCAGGTGGACGAATTCTGACATGAAAACCCGGTTGCTCGTTTCTAGTGGCTCGTGGCTGGTGACGGCACGCCCAGGAAATAACAGGTGCCATCATTGTATCGGCTGGCGAAATTCGCGCAATGCCTGAAAGTAGTGCAGTCAGGTATCTCACACCACAGAGTCACAGAGAAGGCTTTTTGAGTTTCTCTGCGTCTCTCTGACTCTGTGGTGATTATTTCGGAACCTGGAATTCCACGCCGCGCTCGTCATTCGCTTTGGTAGTGGCAGCGAGATCAAGTTCGTTGAGAGGAACCTTTTTGGCCACGACGTGATCGTTCAACACCCACAGCGTGCCTCCCGAAATCGCGTAGTTCGTGACTTCCTGCCGATGCTGATCGCGGAAGACGAGAACAGTTGCGGGCGTCGGTACGGAGTGATCTTCCTCGCGCAGCGGTTGCCGCCGGGCGTACGCGTCCTGCTCTTCCCGTTCCCGTAGCCAATCGTCGCGCTCGCGCAGGTTCTGTTCCTGAATGCTTAGCGCGTTCATCTGATTGGCAACCATGATTTCGTGCTCGCGCTCTTCGTCATAGTTGTAGGAAGAAGACGAGTCCCACGACCAGAAGGGATTGTAGTAGCTCCCATATCCGTAGCCGGCGTACCAGGGATACGCGAAGTTGCTGCGGCATCCGAAGCAGCGATGAAAAGCCCCCGTCCGAATGCGCACTCTGCCAAAACCGCCGCCGTGGAAGGAAGAACGCCCGCCCCATCCCGCGTGCATTCCGCCGAACCCGTGACCGCCGGAAGGGTGTCCAACAGCCATCCCGTGCCCGCCACCGTAACCCCGCGCACCGCCGCGCTGGGCTGAGACCGACACGACTGCTCCCAGAAGAACCAACGCCGCAATGGTCAGGAGGCGACGCATGGGGTACATTATAAACCCGATTGCACCGCGGCGGCCGAGCCGTCGCGTACGCTCATCTCTTCTTGGTCTTGGCGTTCTTGGGCTGGCTTTTCTTCGCCACAGGCTTCGCCATGGGCTTGGCTGCCGCCTTCTTTGCCGGCGGCTTCTCGGGCTTGGTTGGCTTGGACGGAGCGGCCGGCTTGGCGCTCGGTGCGGGCTTTACAGCCGCGGGCTTGCCCTTGGCTTCCGGCTTCGCAGCGACCACAGTGGGGTTGGCCGCGGGCTGACCTTTTCCCTTCCCCTTAGTCTTAGCACTGGCGGCGAGCGCAGGTGCCGCAGCCGCGGCGGCGGCCGCAGCCGCTTTCGCAGCACGTCCGCGTTTGGCCGAGGGCGGAGGCGGAGGTGGCGGCGGCGGAGGCGCCAGTGGCTTCAGGTACTTCAGCGTTTCCGTTCGCGAGCGCAGTTTGCCGTCGAGCAACAGCAGGAATACGTCGTTCGAAATCTTGGGATATGCCGGCAGTTGAGGCGTGATGTGCAACTCCGTCATTTCGGGGAGCGGAATCTTCTGCTGCACCTGGCGCCACTTGGTGAAGAAGTTCGTGATCTTCTGCGCGACCGCCTGCTGACGCGCGGTGATGGCCAGGAACAGAATCATCTCCGGACGCGCGCCCGACAACAACTGCCAGGTGCGCGAGGGCGTGGCTGCCTCTTTCCCCGCGAGCCGTTTGGCCAGTTGCTGCGCGTGGTCCTCCAGGTCTTTCCAGGATTCGACCAGATCCTTGCGCGGGATGGCGCGGCGCAAATCAGAGATGTCTTTCTCACCCATCCGGTCGGTCAGAAAATACAGCACCGCGGGAGCCGCATCGGGCGCGTAGCCGAGTTCGTTCATCTGCTGGCGCGTCTTCATCAGCGCGCCCAACCCGGCGCTATCCACCTTGGCCGTGCTCCAGTGCGGATGCAGGACTTTCAGCCAGCCTTCTTTTTCGTAGACCTTCAGCACGCTGAGCGGATCGTCCTCGTACGCCAGTTGTTCGATCTCGTATCCGATGCTCGAACTCCGGATGTACTCGATGTAGTTGTTTTCCTTGGCGGATACATAGCGCGCCTGGGTGCGTTCCTCCAGCGGCCAGTGGAAACGAGTTGTGAAGCGAGAGGCACGGATCAGCCGCGCCGGATCTTCCAGGAATGCGTAGTTGTGCAGCACGCGGATGACTGTGGCCTCGATGTCCGCCGCGCCGTTAAACGGGTCCATGAAAAGGCCGCGCGACCCTTCGTTCATCGACAGAGCCATGGCATTCACTGTGAAATCGCGGCGGCGAAGATCCTCGATGATGGTGGCAGGCGCAATCTGCGGAGGTTTGCCCGGCTTGTCGTAACGTTCGGAACGCGCCATGGCAATCTCGGCGCGCACTCCCCCTTTGAAGGTGAGCAGCAATGCCTTGGTTTCGTCGTCGGAATCGCCCACCACCGCGCCCGCACGCTCAAGATCTTTCTGCAGTTTGAGAGCGTTGCCCTGCACGGTAAAATCCAGATCTCGGATCGGAAAACCGGTGATAATGTCACGAATGGCGCCACCGGTCAGATAGAGATTCATGTCCGCCGCTTTGGCGGCGTCCTGAACCGCACTGACTGCTTTTAACTGGTCCGGCGAGAGCCGGGTTTCCATGGTGTAGATGTAATCGGCCATGCCTTCCTAGTCGCCGTGGCGTTATTCACAGCTTTTCCACAGGGAGAAAGCAGCCAAACCTGCGTTTGTCCCGGTTGTGGAATCTAACTCTATCTATACATTAGACTTATACAGCAACTTTCCCTTGGCAGCAAGCTAGAGAAGTTAACACAACGTTTACCCGTTTGGCTACTGCGACAGGGACAAACTCGCTTAACTCAGGGCGAAAGTGCGAGAATCGCCATTGGAGTCCTGAGTCCGCTGTTCGGTTGCGTGTTCCGCGTGGAGCCTGAGGTTTCTTGTCTCTAAATGTCTTCAACCCACAAAAAGGTGATCGTTCACAAAGCCGACCGCGATACCGTCAACGGATTCGTGGCTCCGGCGAGTTTTGTGGTTGACGGAAAGCTGGAGCTTCTCAACACGGCGGGCAATGTTGTCGCCATCGACCTACGGGATATCAAGGCGGTATATTTTGTCCGCGAGTTTTCGGATTCGGATGTTCTCACCCGCAAGACGTTCACCACGCGGCCAAGGACCGAAGGCCTATGGGTGCGGCTCAAGTTCAAAGACAGTGAAGTGATCGAAGGCATACTCCCGAACGACCTCACACAGAATCCCCCCGAGGGATTTCTGATGAACCCTCCGGACCTGCGCTCGAACACGCAGCGCGTTTTCGTACCACGCACGGCGTTGACGTCGGTGACGGTGCTGGCGGTGATTGGAGCCGCGCACCGGCGGCGCAAACTCACCGATACCCGGCAAGTGCCCATGTTTGAAGAGTGAGAGAGCAGTAGTCAGCGGAATTGGTTTCAAGAATCGGTTTTGGGAAGGGCACGGCTTTCAGCCGCGTCGCCAAGAGCCGCCCAAAATCGAGACTTCAGCCCCTGAGGGTCGCATTCTTACCCCTCAGAAGTATTGTCTGAAACCAGTTCCAGCCATTTCTCAGCTCTCGGCTCTCGAGGAAGCTACGGTCTCACCTTCCGTTTACAATCACCATCTGCATATGGGTGCAATCTTATGAAACTTTCCCAGATCTCCGAAGCCCTCGGCACAAAGCTCGACAACGCCTCTCCAGACACCGAAATTACTGGCGTGGCCGGTATCGAGTACGCGGGTCCGGGCCAGATCACCTTCGTGGCCAATGTTAAATACACGAATGCGGCAAGAACCACGAAAGCGTCAGCCGTGATCGTGGCCGAGAGTTTCCCTGCCCTCTCGACGGGAATGCTGCGGAGCAAGAATCCGTATCTCGCCTGGGCGAAGGCAGTCGGCCTGTTCTATCAGGGGCCGAGCTATGCGCCGGGCGTGCATCCTACGGCCGCGATTCACCCGACTGCGCGGATTGGAAAGAACGCGCACGTGGGCCCTTACGTCGTGGTCGATCAGGACGCTGAGATCGGCGACAACGCCGTGCTGCTGGCCCACGTAGTGATCTACAGCGGTGCCAGGATTGGCAACAACTTCTTTGCGCATGCCCACGCCGTGGTCCGCGAGTTCTGTGAACTTGGGGACAACGTCGTGCTGCAGAATGGCGTGGTCATCGGCCCGGACGGCTTCGGATTCGCCAAGGATGACGCCGGTCGCTGGCACAAAATTGCTCAATCGGGCCGGGCCGTTCTCGAAGACGATGTGGAAGTGCAGGCCAACGCCTGCATCGACCGCGCCAGCGTGGGAGAAACGCGCGTCGGCCGCGGCGCCAGGATCGACAACCTGGTGCAGGTGGGCCACGGATCCAGCGTCGGCGAGGACACGTTGCTGTGCGCACAGGTTGGTCTCGCCGGATCGACGGAGGTTGGAAGAAATGTGATTCTCGCAGGCCAAGTGGGCGTCGCAGGCCACTGCAAGATTGGCGACGGCGCCATCGCCACCGCCCAAAGCGGAATCCCGAACGACGTTCCCGCCCGCGCCACCGTGAGCGGCTATCCTGCGATGGATAACAAGTTATGGCTACGGTGCTGCGCGGTATTCAACAAACTCCCGGAGATTGCGAAGACGGTGAGAAAACTCTCCAAAGAGGAATGAACACTTCGGATCGCCCTGGAATCAACTGGCTCGACGAGCCCTTTCGCTGCCACGCTGCTTAAGCAAGGTGAGCGTGCGCGCATAAATCTCTTCTGGAGAAGCATCGGCGACAACCGGCACCAGCAGGTTGAGGCGCTGGTAAAACTGGATCAGGGGCGCAGTGCTCTTCTCGTAAGCCTCCATGCGAACCGTGATGGATTCAGGACGATCGTCTTCGCGCTGAAACAGGCACCCGCCGCAACGATCGCACAGACCAGCGGTTTTGGACGGCTGCCGCGTGACATGAAAGACGGCCTTGCACTGTTCACAAGTGCGACGGCCGCTCAGCCGGTCGACAATTTCATTGAGGGGTAATTCGTAGTTTACGACGGCGGTAAGGGCGAGTTTCTCGTCTTCCATCAGTTGCTTGAGCGACTCGGCCTGGGAGAGTGTGCGGGGAAATCCGTCGAGCACGAAGCCGCCATGACAGCGCAGACAGCTGCGGCGCTCGTGCACCATCTCCCAGACGGTGGCGTCGGGAACGAGTGCCCCGCGACGCATGTATTCGAGCGCCGCTTTCATGGCGGGCGACGGAGTGCAGTCGGTTCGACTCGCCGCGCGGAAGACGTCTCCCGTCGAGAGATGGCACGCCCCCAACCGCTGGTGCAACAGATCGGCCTGTGTGCCTTTGCCAACCCCGGGCGCGCCCAGCAGCACCAGCCGCCACGGGTTCTCCTGTCGTTCGGGAAGTAAACACTCGGCAGCAGGTCCCTGCAGCCATGCCGCCCGGTCGTTCTTGTTTTGCTCGCTCATGATCACCTTGGAAGAAGACAGCCTAGATCGACGGCCCGCCGGGGCAAAGCTCGCCTTGCCAGCATGCTCCGGAACCAAAGCGTAGCGTGGGCCATGGTCCCGATTGCGTGACGGGGATCACATTTGATTGTGAGCAAAGCGAGGGTGGGCGGACGTGGGCGGACACGGTAGCGAAGAAGCCGTGCCCTTCCCAAAACCATTATGTGCAAGAAGTTCTTACTGACTACTGGCTACTGGCGACTGACCTCTGGCTACTGTTCTCCCGCAGCTCCGGCGGCAAGCCGCTATCGATCACGGCGCGGACCTTCGCCATCAGGCAGTCGCGATCGCCGAAATCGGCTGGCTCGATCGGGTCGTGGAACTGGACGGTAACCGTTCCGGGCTGGATGGCAAAACGCGCCTTGGGCATGACCTCCTCGGTGCCAGAAATCGTGATCGGGACCACAGGAACGTGGCACTCGTCAGCCAAATAAAAAGGGCCTTTCTTGAAAGGCAGCAGGCGTCCATCAAACGAGCGTTTCCCTTCCACGTAGATCGTCATGTTGATGCCCTGCTCGATCACCTTGACGGCTTCGCGCACAGCAGAAATGCCAGCGTCGCGGTTGCCCCGGTCCACCGGCACCAGCGCACCAATGCGCATGACGCTGCCCAAGAGCGGGTAGCCGAAGAGTTCTTTCTTGACCATCACCGATGTGCGGCGTGGGATGAGCGGAAGCGTGATCGGGGGATCGAGGTTCGAGATGTGGTTGGACATGAAAATGTACGAGCGAGCCGGGTCGAGGTTGTCGAGCCCGAGTGTTTGCACGCGCACGCCCGCGATGCGTACGCCAGTGAACGCTCCCCACATGCAGGTGCGATAAAGGAAGGTGACGTCCTTGGTGAGAAAGGTCCAGGGGACACCGGTCAGCACCGCCAGTGGCAGTGCGATGACCCAGAATACGAGCATGAGGATAGTGCGGAACAAGAAAGCGTTTCTCCCGATCGAGCCCCGGGCCTCTTATGTACTCACCCGGGGCCTGCGCAAACGCTCGGGTAGCTTCTCATAAATGCCCCCGAACCCGCCATTGGATAGAATGGCCACCACGTCTCCGGCGCGCAGTTCCGGCGCGATCGTGTTGACGATGGCGTCGGCGTCGGCCAGCACGCGGGCTGGCTTGCCAAGTTTTTGGATTTCACCGGCCACCCGGTTCAGGTCGAGCCGCTCCGCTTCTGGAATCGCATCGGACTTAAAGATGCCGGCCACAACCACTTCGTCCGCTTGCGCAAGGCTGCGCGCGAGCTCGTCCTGCAGCACATTGCGGCGCAGTGTGTTCGAGCGCGGTTCCAGCACCACCCACAGGCGCGCTCCGCGATATCGTTCGCGCAATGCACCCAGCGTTTGCTCGATGGCGGTTGGGTGATGGGCGAAATCATCAACGATGGTGATTCCGTTGACTTGGGCTTTGACCTCCAGCCGCCGCTTGACGCTGCGGAACGTTGCCAGCGCCTCAGCGATGGTCGTCGCAGGAACACCGTGATTGGCTGCCAGCGCAGCGGCTGCGGTCGCGTTCCAGACGTTGTATTCGCCGGCAAGCGGGAATTGAAAATCTGCCCACGGTTTGCCATCTCGCAGCACCGACCACGACGTGCGCTCGGGTTCAAACCTCAGATTTGCGACTCTCCAGGCGGCACGCTCAGTCCGGCCGTAACGCTCGACTGCGCAGAACGCTTTGCTCAGGCAGCGTTCGATGCTGTCGCCACTGTCAAAGCCGACAATGCGACCACGGCGCGGCACCAGGTTCACCAAGCGCTTGAACGCTGTTTCCACCGCGTCGAGATCTTTGTAAATATCGGCGTGATCGAATTCGACTGAGGTCAGAATCACCGAGTCGGGAAAATAATGCAGGAACTTCGGACCTTTATCGAAGAACGCGGTGTCGTATTCGTCGCCTTCCAGAATAAAGTGCCGGCCCCGGCCAAGTCCGAAACTGCTGCCGAAGTTCTCCGCAATTCCACCGATGAGGAAAGAGGGTTGGAAGCCCGCGGTTTCGAAGATCCACGCCAGCATCGACGTAGTGGTCGTCTTGCCGTGCGTCCCGGCAACGACCAGCACTTCCTTTCCCACCAGAAATTCGTCATGCAGAATCTGGGGCAGTGAACAAAACGGGATGCGCTCATCGAGCAGGTGCTCTAGTTCGACGTTGCCACGGGAAAGCGCGTTGCCGACCACCACGAGGTCAGGACGCGGATTCAAGTTGGTTTCGGCAAACGGCTGCGCGACAGGGATTCCAAGCGCTTCGAGAAACGTGGACATCGGCGGGTAAGCTGCCGCGTCGGAACCGGTGACCCGGAAACCGCGCTCTTTCAGCATGCCGGCCAGCGACGCCATTGCAGTACCGCAGATGCCGATGAGGTGGATGTGTTTGAAGTTCATACTGCTAGCTTCGAGACTCTGAGCCTCCTGCGAGCGATCGCTCGTCTGTGTCCCTCTGTGTCCTCTGTGGTTAACGATTCTCGGTAGCGGCTTCCATGATGTGCAGGTTCACACGCGAACCCACTTCCAGTCTTGCCTGCACTCCAAACGGCAACGTGATGTTAGCGCGAGAAACGTGACCGGAGCGCAGTCCGAACGCCACGGGAATTCCGAGATCGCCTACAATCCGCAGAATCACTTCTTCGAGCGTGTAGTCCTGTTCTGGTCCCTGCCGGCAATCCAGCATTTCGCCGAAGATGATCCCCCGCACGTCTTTCAGACTCCCTCCCAGTTTCAACTGCATCAGCATGCGGTCGATCTGGTAGGGCTTGGCCGCAATGTCTTCGAGAAACAGAATCGTTCCAGCGGGACGAAACTCGTGCGGAGTACCCAGAGTAGCAACCAGAATTGAGAGGCATCCACCATACAGGGTTCCCTCGGCTGCGCCCGCCACCAGCGGCTTCGCGCCGGACTCTTCGCCAATCTGCCACTCCGCAACACCCGTGAGCGCATTGCGCCACGAAGCGAAATCGACTCCGCCCGGGACGGCGAAATCCTTGGTCACCATGGGGCCGTGAAACGTCACGAACCTAGCGTTGTCCGCGAAGCAGGTCAGCAGCGCCGTCATATCACTGTAGCCAACGAAAATCTTGGGATGAGGCGCTATGTTCGCCGGGTTGAGGACTTCCGGAAGATAGTTCGCCCCGTATCCTCCACGGGCGCAGACGATCGCACGAATGTCGTCGCGCACGAACATCTGTTCCAACTCACGCACTCTGCGCTCGACGGATCCTGCAAAGTACAAATCTCGATCAAGAATCGAGTCGAAATAAAACGGCTCATAACCGGCGTGACGAAGACCATCGCAGCCCGCCTCCAGCAGCTCCAACTTGATGTTCGATGCAGGCGCGACGATACCTACTTTGTCCCCAGGGCGGAGCGTCAGCGGTTTGGTGCGCGGTCCAGAAATGCAAGTCATATGAGGTCGATCTTAAACGATGAACTCTCCCCGGCAAATGAGCGTCGCCGGACCGGTTAGATACACTTGCTCGTCCCAGCGCACGGTTTGCGGGCCTCCGGGCGCAATCACCGTCACCGGAGATGAAACCCGACGGCTGCCGATGGCGGCGACTGCCGAAGCGCACGATCCTGTGCCGGAAGATTCGGTTTCTCCTACGCCTCGTTCGAACAGCCGAATTTCGATTTCATTAGGACCACGCACGGCCACGTACTCGACGTTGGTGCCCTGAGGAAATCGCGCCTGGGCGCCGATTACGGCGGCCTGCCGCTGCCAGCCCTCCGGAAACTCTTCCACGAAGATCACAAAGTGCGGATTGCCCATCGAAACGATGGTGCCAATGGCGCGCACTGACGTCGTATCAATCGACACCTGTTCTCCGGCAGCGGGCTCCCCCATATCAACTTCAAATTCAAACGTAGCGCCCCGACGGCCCGTGAACCGGCACCTCTTCAGACCTGCCCCGGTGCGGATGACGACTTGCTCCTGGCCTGTCCGAGCGCACAACTCGGCCGCAACACAGCGCGTGCCGTTGCCAGAGATTTCCGCCTCGGAGCCATCCGCATTGAAAAGGCGTGCGGACACGTCCGCATCAGTGTCGGGGGAAAGCCACTCCACGCCATCGGCCCCCACGCCATTGTGCCGGTCGCACAAGCGCCGGCTGATGGCGGCGAGGTCTGCCGCGGCATGCGCGGCGTCGATGATCAGAAAATCATTGCCGCAGGCCGAGGCCTTCGTAAAAGCAATGCCCTGGACGGTCGCGCTCATTCGTGTTCCGTGGTTCCCAGCATATTCACAGAGGCGAACACATTCGACTCGTGCAGCCGAAGGGGAAAAACGTTTTGCTCGTCGCGTTCACAGTCGACAGCGAAAACGATGCGGAAATCCGGGTCGGCGGAAGCGAGATGCACCCGTTGCATAGTGAGTTTCTCTTCGTCCAGAATGCGGTTCACTTCCCGCAGCATGGAGTCCACATTGCGCCCGATCACCTCGTAGGTGGTGAGGGCGGTCCGCAACGAGAAGGTACGCTCCATCCGTCCCAGCAGAGCCAGTGCAATCAGGATCATGGCCGTAGCAAAACACGCAGTCAGATACAGGCCGCCGCCAGCCGCCATTCCGACCGAGGCCACGACAAACAGCGTCGCCGCCGTGGTCAAGCCAGTCACCGAGCCCCGCGAATGCAGAATCGAGCCGGCGCCAATGAAGCCAATGCCCGGAATAATCTGTGCCGCAATTCGCGCGCTGTCTGCTTCCGTGCCCGCAAGCTGCCGCGACAGGACCGTGAACATGGCGGCGCCGAAACAAATGAACATGTTAGTGCGCAGGCCCGCTGGCTTATGCCGGAGCTGCCGCTCCAGACCAATAATGCCGCCCAGGATCGCAGCCACCACCAGCCTCGACAGCGTCGAGCTGAGCACCCCGCCTAGTTCGTTCCGCAACAGGTGCAACGATTGATGGATGGTGTCCATGCCGCAGCCAGCTTCGAGCGAATTCTAACACCCCCATCGCCGCGCGTTACGGGTCGCTGGTCAGCGAAGGTTGTGCGTGATTGATTCAGGGCGCGATCATCGCGAGAGAATCACCGTCAGCGCGCGCCTCTCTTAGTGCCATAAATGCGCGCGGGCGGCTGTCCGGGCGTGTGAATTTCGCTCAGCAGGATGAGATAGCTTCGATCCGCTGCGCGATCCACCGCGTCACCGTCAAAAGCGATGACATAGTCCGCGTATTGCGGCGGATCAGCCAGTGCCCGCTCCCAAAGGCCGGAGGGGTCTATAGGCCTCACCCAAGGCCGATGATTTCCCTCGTTCACCACTTGCCGCAACGGAATTCCGGCCTGCTGAAAAATGCCGACGTGATCCCCGAGATACATCAGGAAGCGGGAGTTTGGCGGCACCGTGATGATGGTCCGTTCCACGGCGGACTCCAGGGCGATTCGGGTCCGCGAATTCACCCGAGCTTCTGTAAGGCAAAGGGGCTGGGTCCTCCAAACGGATGCGTAACTAAAAACGGCCAGCGCAATCGCGGCGGCCACCAGCCAGACCCCTAGACGTCTGCCGCTGGTTAGCAATGCGGCAATCAGAATTCCTGTTGCAACGGAGAACAGAGGCAGCAGTTGCAGTCCGTAGCGAATGTTGTACCACGTGAATGGCCACCAGGACGGAACGTACAGGGGCACCCCACCATGCGCGATGGAAAACGCATAGAATGCGATCGGCACGCACAGAGGTAAGAGAATTGCGGCCTGCGCGCGCAACCTCCGCCAGCCAAATGCCAGAGCCGCCAGGGCAGCGGCGACCCACACGCGTCCCCAGTTTCCCGGGGCCAGGTTCAACTCTGCCGACTTCAGGAAGTAGTTGGCGGCGACGGTAATGTGTTTCTCCGCCGGATTCACTGCCGCGCTACGTTGCTGGATCGCCCTCGCTGAGTAGGGGCCGTTGGCAAACTCCAGCGGATTCCCATAAACCGCCCCGTTATAAGCCAGCCAAAGCAAAGGGACCACCGCGATCGTGAGCAGAAATTGTATGACCAAACGGCGGAACGCGGGGCTGCTCCAGCGTTGCACGGCAACGACGGAAACGATTATGCCAACCGCTGCAGCGACGAACCACCCGTCGTAGCGAGTGAGTTCGGCAGCCGCAAGACATAGACCACACCGTAACAGCGGCGCGCTTGCCTGGGGACGTTTCTCAGGCGGATCATTTCTGAAAGCTCGAACCCATTCCGCAAAGTACACGGCGGCCCACACGAACAATGCCAGGTACAGCGACTCTGTCATAGCGGTCGTTTGCATATAAATAAGGTTAGGATTGGCCGCATAGACAAACGCCGCTGCCCAAGCGCTCACGCGGGCAACCGAGATCGTACCAAGGTCAGGTGCGAAAAGACCGCGCACCAGGCGAAACACGCCCGCGACTCCCAGCACATACGCGATCATCGAGGGAATAGAGCCAGCCAATCCGCTCTGCCACATCGAGTGGGAGAGCAGAAATGGAATCATCAGCAGGTGAGGAAGCGGCAGCCAAACGGTTCCCAACTGCAGCATGCCTGGAGTTTGCGAGTCGAAAACGCGCCGCGCAATGTTGATGTGTGCGACGGCGTCGCCATAGAGCAGAATCTCGCCATGCTGGAAATAGTAGAGCAGCGAAAACAGCGAAACGGCCGACGCGATCGCGGCAACCCGCAGCACATCACGATCGAAACGCCGCGTCCTGGGAGGGCGTGCCATGAAAAAAGGTCAGAAGTAAGAGGTCAGATTGCAGAAGTAAGCCCGGGGTAATGTGGGTTTACTTCTGCAATCTGCCCTCTGACCTCTGCAATCACTCCAGATGTGTCAATTCGCGAAAGACCTGAAAGCGAGCGTCGATTTCTTCGCGAGTGAGATCCTGCAGGCGCTCGGTGCCAAAGCGTTCCACGGCAAACGATCCCATGACGCCACCGTAGAATAGAGCGCGCTTAAGGACCTCGCGATTGATATCGCCTTGCGATGCGATGTACCCCATAAACCCGCCGGCGAACGAATCGCCCGCCCCCGTCGGATCCTTCACTTCCTCGATGGGCAAGGCAGGGGCGCGGAAAGGATGCGATCCAATGCCAAACGCACCCTGCCGGAAGAAGATGGTCGCCCCGTACTCGCCGTGTTTGACGACCAGCGCCTGCGGTCCCATGGCAAGAACTTTCCTCGCCGCCCGCGGAAGATTCTGTTCACCCGCAAGCATCTTCGTCTCAGCGTCGTTGATGAGCAGCACATTGACCAGCTTCAACGTTTCCGCCAGTTCCTTCGGCGTGCCCCGAATCCAAAAATTCATGGTGTCGCCCCCCGTCAGGCGCACGCCGTCCATCGCTTGGCGGACAGCTGCCTGCAGCGTGGGATGAATGTTGGCGAGGAACAGGAACTCGGTGTCCGAGTATTCCCTGGGAATGCGCGGCGTGAAATTCTCGAAAACATTCAGTTCGGTGAAGTCGGTTTTGGCCTCGTTCAAGCTGTCGAGATACTGACCGCCCCAGCGAAACGTCTTGCCTTTCGTGCGCTCGATACCACGAGTGTCAACACCCCGCTTCTTGAGAACAGCCTCGTCTTCGGCACTGAAATCCTCGCCGACTACGGCCACCATGCGCACACTGGTGAAGTAACTGGCAGCAAGAGAGAAGTAAGTGGCTGCGCCGCCAAGTATGTTCTCAACCCGGCCGGAGGGCGTAGCGATTGTGTCAAAAGCAACGGAACCGACAACGAGAATACTCATGAGGCTCCAAGAGTTGTGAGTCGCGAGTAGCGAGTATGTTTGCAGCCAGTATTAGTTGTCTGACGGCCATGAATCGTGCTCCTGCGTTATGGAAAACTCGCGACTCGCTACTTGCTCTCCAAATACTTTCCCAAGATCAGACTCAATTTCTCTTTAGTGCCGGCGGGGATCTTGTCCCGCTCGGTTAGGATCGCGTGCGCCAGCGCCGATCCGCACTTGCAGGACCGTGTCTTTGGCATCGCGCGCACAGCAGCCTTCACCACCTTGGCGGCGTTCTCGGCGTTCTTCACCAGCACGGAGATAATCTGTTCAACCGTGACGGCATCGTGCTGCGGGTGCCAGCAGTCGTAGTCCGTGACCATCGCGATCGTGACGTAGCAGATCTCCGCTTCGCGCGCCAGTTTCGCTTCTTGCAGATTCGTCATGCCGATCACGTCGGCTCCCCAGCTGCGGTACACGTTCGACTCCGCCTTGGTGGAAAACTGCGGACCTTCCATGCAGACGTAGGTTCCACCGAGCTTCCCGGTCACGCCGACACTCTTGCAGGCGCCCTCGACCACCTTGGTCACTTCTCCGCAGACCGGATCGCCGAAACCGATGTGAGCCACGATGCCATCGCCGAAAAAAGTATCAACCCGATGGCGAGTGCGATCGAAGAACTGGTCGGGGATGACGAAATCGAGCGGTTTGTGTTCTTCCTTCAGCGAACCAACCGCTGACACTGAAACAATCCGCTCGACGCCAAGCTGCTTGAAGCCATAAATGTTGGCACGGAAGTTCAGTTCGGTGGGGAGGAGTTTGTGTCCGCGAGCATGGCGGGCCAGAAACGCCACTTTCCGTCCTTCGAGAGTGCCGAGGACGTATGCGTCCGAAGGATCACCAAACGGGGTTTGCTGCCGGACTTCATGCGCGTCGCTGAAGCCGGGCATATGGTACAAGCCGCTGCCGCCGATAATGCCAATTTCTGCCTGCTCCAATTACGCTCCTGAAAAGGCTGGAAATGACTACGGAACTGGTGATTATACAAGACGCTCGATTCCCTCTGTGTTCCTCTGTGATCTCTGTGGTTAAAGGTTTTCTTTAATTAGAGACAGTCCAGTAGAATCCTCCCATGAAAGCCGCATTCATTTTGCTTATCCTCTCTGTAGCCGCCGTAGCGCAATCTGCGCCTCAACTCGCCACCGTCCCAGTCACGCTCGATCACAATCGCATCATCATCGACGTATACCTTCCGCTTCCGGACGGCGGCCAGAAGCGAGTCCGCGGATGGGTCGACACCGGCAATGCCGACGTCTGGCTTAACGAGCGCGCAGCCAAGTTGATGGCGCTCCAGCCCACCCCCGACTCCAAGGAAACCGAGATCCTCGGCGCCAAAGTGCGAATTTTTCAGGCACCGAAAGAAATCGTGGTAGGCGGAATGAAGATTTCCTTCGCAAACGTGAGGGAAGCAAGGACGGTCGCCGCCGACAGCATCGCCCCCGGATCGAGCGCCGAGATCAATCTGCCCTCCACCGTGCTGCGCAACTACGACCTGATCATGGACTACGTCGATCGCGAACTCACCCTCGCCGTCCCCGGTCAGGCAAAGTTCACCGGCAAGTCGGCAAAGGCTTCCGTGAATAAGCCGAATGGCATGATCCAGGTTCCGGCGAAGATCGAAGGCCAACCATATCAGTTGACGCTCGATATTGGCTCCAGCTTCAGCATGCTCATGGGCGATCTCTTCGAGAAACTCGCAAGAGACCATCCGAAGTGGCCACGCAACACCGGCGCCGTCGGCCCCGAACTATTTTGGGGAATGCAGGAAGAAGCAACTCAGCAGGCCCTGCGCATCCCAGGGATCGAGTATGGCCCGGTGAAATTGCCCGAGGTGGGTTTCGACACTCTGCCGCAGGCGTTCATGTCTTTCTATCGCCAGCGCGCCGGCGCTGATACCAGCGGCCTGATCGGCGGCAACGCGCTCTTGAATTACCGGGTCGGCATCGACTATGCGAACGCGACCGTCTACTTCGACGAGCGTGGCAGCTACATCGCGCCGGGGATCGATGTAGTCGGTCTAACCCTGCGCCCAGAACTCGACGGACGCTACACCGTGATCGGAGTCCCCGACTACGAAGGCAGGCCCGCAGTTCCTGAAGCGAAAGCCGGAGACGTTCTGGTCGTGATCGACAAAGTTCCTGCCAAAGGATCAACCATGGGCCAGATCTGGTCGCTACTCGGAGGTGATCCCGGAGAAACGCGTGTGCTGACGCTGGAACGCGATGGGAAACAGTTCACGGTGAATGCGACGGTGCGGCGGTTCTTGCCGGTCTCGGCCGGGAATCACTGATGTCACCGGCGATCCCGTAGTGATTAGTTCGGCTTCTTAGCTCATCGCATCGTAAGCTCGCCGTTCTCGTAGACAGCAAGAGTCATCCGGTTGAAAAATTCGTCGTCACTGAGGTTCTTGTCTCTCGGAATAGTACCGGAATCGTTTCGCATGAACTCGACCCGAGTATTCTTGGTGAAGTCCGCAGAAGCTTCGAAATACAGTTCGCATCTCTTCGCTACAACCGACAGCTCGCCTTCCCTCGCCTTCAAGTCGTCGGGAAGGAGCGATTCCTGCGTTGCTACCCGAACGATCAGCTTGGTTCCGTCCTTCGATAGACCTGCAACGAATGGGACTTCAAAGCCCTTCTGCGTGGTGTATACAAAAGTTTTCAGCATGTCTATTTCGTACCCCTGGCGCATAAACACTCCTCTGCGGCCACAGCACGCATGGCGCCGAAATTGACGAAGCCACAGGGCAACTGGTTGTCAGTCTCCTATGGCCCTCGGTGAACACCTTCTTGACCAGGCACAATCTCCTGCCTGAATACAAGAATCGAAAACGCTCTCTCCGTCCGTCTCCCCCGGCAGACCTGCTACGTCCCCAGCTCAAAATCGGGGATGTCCAAGACCATCTCCAGGATCTCCGTTCTTGGGCGAGCACGACGGCATCCGCCAGTTCAACTCTTCAAGCCGCTCTCGCATCTCAGTCCAGCACGGTTCGCGAGCCTTCGAATGTTCAGAGTCTGGGCTGTGAATTCTGAGAAGAGACAACAGGTAGCAAATCCGACCTCTCAAGTTCACAACCACCTCGCCGCATCGGGTCGTTCGCCTCAGGGGTGCTGCGTCCCATGATGGAAATACTTCGCGGAAACGGGACGTACCAATGGCACACGAACGAGCGACTCATGTCAGTGAAATGGATCACACCTTGATGTGCGGTGATGGCCCAGAGCCCCGGCGCCCAGCCGACGTCACGGTTGAAGCGCGCCTTGGGACGCTTCTTCATCATCTGCACTACTTCGTTTCCGGCCAGTAATCCTGTACTACGCGTTTCGTCGTCTCTTCATCCATGCTCTCGCTGATCAGCACCGCATCTCCGCGGACTTCAATCACGACGCGGCCATCCTCGGATGACCACGCATGGCGGCCACGGAGCGTCTTCCACGAATCAACCGGCGGTGCGTCGTCCGCAACTTTGCCATCTCTTCCCAGCGCTCGCGCCTGTTGGTAGCGTTGCCCCAGCGACTTCGCATACACAGCCGCAAACTCCGCCGCCTTGGCTGCGCTCGACCAGCGCGACACGTACACCAACCCGAGCGGCGCAGACTTGTCAGCCCTGGGCCGGCCGGCAAAGTAATATCCGCCGCGCCAGTGCGGGTAGAGCGCCGCAGCTTCGTCCCGCCCCACATACTGTTCGACCAACACCTCAACATCGAACTCTCCTATGGCGCCGATGTCGAATCGCTCGTACCTGTTGAAGTCTTTGTCAAAATCGATCACCTTCATCGGTTCAAGCTTCTCGTGCGAAAGATACGTCTGGGGCTCCATGATCTCGCGCGTCGTTCTCGGAGGATTCTTGAAGGCTCCCGCATACGCCAGTTCCTTCCCGCCGGCCTGCAGCAAAGCAGTGGTAAAATCGAGGCCGTAGCGATAGGGAAAAGTCAGCGTCTCTTTCAGAAAGATCGGGGCTTCGCGAAACGCGGGAGAATCCGGCGTCCCCACCAGCATGGTCTGTTTCAGGGCCTCGACGATCTGGGGCGAATTAGCCAGCGTATTGCCCGTAGGCGCGAGCGAGTAGTCGAGCAGCACAACCATCGCCTGCCCCTCAGTCACCGCTTGGCGTGCCACGCTTTCTTCATCGCTACTGATGTCGCTCGCGCTGGGCTCTTTCTTGTCCGCTGCTTCGGGCGCCTTCAGCCATTTCTCGATCCCGAACGATTGATCCTGCAGCGCGTGCGTCAATTCGTGTGCCAGCACCGGCTTTTGCTGCTCCACATCCACCCAGTTCAGCAGGTTTACGGTGTTCGTCTTCGGATCGTAGTAGCCGGCAACCTGCTCGCGCAGCATCGTCACCAGAAAACTGCGTAGATCAAAGTTGCGGGGCAGCAATCCGAATTTCTTCAGCACCACTTCGGAGCGCTCCAGCCGCTGCGCGTCCTTGTCTTCCTTCATGTTCTTCTGAATGTAGGACTGGACTTCGTCGCGCTTGGTGAGCTTGCGTTTGACTTCATGCTTGATCGGCAGTCCGGTGTCGTCGCTGGCAAACTTCAGGATTTCGTCGACCGACTTGAAAAGTTCCTTCGCCTCTTGGGACGAGACGATGGTTTCCTGTGTGGAGGGTGTGTCCGGCGTCGGATTCTGTGCCCACGCCACAGCCGCCAACACGACTGCCGCCAGAAGCACCAGGACGCTCAGAGATTTCGTTCTCACCAATGCCATCCTAAGCGATGCGGGAAGTGCGCAGAGCACATGACGATGGGCCGCAGCGACTTCCCGGCGCATCCTGATCTTAGCAGCATCGACTGCGGGGAATTCGTACTCCCGGTCGCAACTTAGAAGCGTGACACCCTCTCGGCCACCCACGCGCCTGCCTCTCGTGTGCCGAGCGTGCCGCCAATGTCTTGCGTAGTCTTTTTCTCCCGCACGGCTTCGAGGACGGCGCCTTCGATCCTTTCAGCGTCGGCTTTCAGTCCCAGATCCGCCAGCATCATAACCGCCGTTAGTATCGCGCCGAAGGGATTGGCAATGTTCTTCCCCGCAATCGGGGGCGCCGATCCGTGCACGGGCTCGAACATCGAAGTCCTTCCCGGATGCAGATTGCCACTGGCGGCCATGCCCACTCCGCCCTGCAGGCCGGCGGCAAGATCGGTAATGATGTCGCCAAACATGTTGTTGGTCACGATCACATCGAACGGCCGGGGATCGCGCACCATCTGCATACACAATGCATCGACGTACATGTGCTCAGTCTCGATCGCCGGATACTCGGCGCTCACTTCCTTGAACACGCGCTGCCACAACCCGCCGGCGTGCGTCATGGCATTCGATTTATCGCACATCAGCACGCGCCGGCGCGGCGGGCCGTCGAGCTTCCGGTTGCTCACGCAGTACTCAAACGCATAGCGGATGATGCGCTCGACACCCTTGCGCGTATTTACGTCTTCCTGAATTGCGATTTCATCGGGCGTTCCCTGCTTGAAAACGCCGCCCAGGTCGCCGTAGACGCCTTCGGTGTTTTCGCGGATCACCACGAAATCCACATCTTTTGGTTCAACGCCCTTGAGCGGGCAGAGCGACGCATCCATCAGCCGCACCGGTCGAACGTTGGCGTACAGATCCATCTGGAAGCGCATGCCGAGAAGGATCTCTCTGGCGTGGATATTCGACGGCACGCGCGGGTCGCCGAAGGCTCCGACAAGGATGGCGTCGAAGTCACGCGCCAGCATGCTGAAGCCCTCCGGCGGAACGGTAGTCTTGTCGGCAAGGTAGCGGTCGGCGCCCCAGTCAAAGGACGTCAGCTCGACGGGGGCGCCCACGGCCTGAATCGCTCGAACAGCCTGCGGGATGACTTCCTTTCCGATGCCGTCGCCGGGAATGACGGCGATGCGTTTCTTCTCGCTCACGTCGCAACGTTAGCACAGCCTGCGGCAATCCATGGTTGGCAATCCAATTCCCCACGTGCGACTTTTCAGTCGCTCCTATCATCCTGTACATGGCGGGGTCGGCAAATGGGTGATCTCCAAACCTTCGCTATAATCGATAGTTAACCTATGAGTTCCGCGGCACTCCAGGGCGAGCACTCGAGCGGGCTTCCAGTCGCCGACTTCGGCAATCCGCGCGCCGAGTTTCAAGCACTCCTCTCTGATTGCGGAGTGTATGACCTGGGGTGGCGTGCGAAACTCGTGCTCACGGGCAGCGACCGGGTGCGCTGGCTGAATGGCATGATCTCAAACAACGTCCGTGATCTCGCGGCGGGTCACGGCATCTACGCGTTTCTGCTCAACGCGCAGGGACACATCCAAGCCGACCTGTACGCCTTCCAGCGCGCCGAATCGCTGCTGGTTGATACCGAACGCTCGCAGCGGGACAAAGTTCTGCAGTTGTTCGATCACTACATCATTGCCGATGACGTCGAAGTCACGGACATCAGCGACAAGCTCACCGCGCTCGGCTTGACTGGCCCCGAATCGCGTGGCGTGCTCGAGCGCGCAGGCATTGCGGTCCCCGAACTTGGCTATCTGCAGTTTGCCGAGGCGAAGTGGAATGACGTGAACATCACCGTGCTGCATTCGGGCGAAGAAGCGAAAGACTCGTGGCAAGTCTGGATTGCGCCGGAGCACGTCGGCTCGCTGTGGGACACACTGGTCAAAGCAAGCGCCACGCCCGCCGGCACATCGGCTTTGAATCTGTTTCGCATTTCGCGCGGCATCCCGCAGTTCGGACAAGACATCCGGGAACGCGATTTGCCGCAGGAAACTGGACAGATGCGGGCCCTGAGTTTCACCAAGGGCTGCTATCTTGGACAGGAAATTGTGGAACGGATTCGCTCGCGGGGCGCGGTGCACCGTCAGTTTGGGGCGTTCGCGGTTGAGGGGCCCCTGCCGGAGCCGGGGACAAAGATTCAGGCAGACGGGAAGGAAGTCGGCGAGATCACGAGTGGCGCCATTTTGCCGCTGCCGAGCGGAGATCGTGCAGCGGCTCTCGGTTATCTGCGGCGCGAAGCTACGGGAAGAGAATTGCATGCGGGACCTGCGAAACTGACACAAACGCAAGCTCCCATGTAGCGCGGACACTCTTGTCCGCGTGCCGGCAGTATAGGGACTGCATGCGGGAGCGGGCAGGAATGTCCGCACCACACATCCATAGAATCAGGGAAACCATATGGCTGAAAGAGAGAAAGACAGCGGCTTCAAAGTCAGCGACCGGCGATTGTTTACGGCCGACGGCGACCTTCGCACGGAGGCTGCGGAAGAAGAAGCGCCGGCTCCGGCGGTCACGCAAAGTGTTGCCACGAACGCGGTCGCCGAAGCGACTCCCGCGCCTGGGTCGGATATACCCGCGCCCCCGACCGCTTCCGAGCAACAGGAACAGCACGACGCCTACAAGAAGTCATCGCGCGATCTGGATGTTCAGGTCGAGTTGGGCGGACATTCCGCGAAGGAACTGGAAGTCAGTTTTGAGCGCTTCATGGCCTCGCTCTACATGACCGCCATGCTGCAACTCGGGCTGATGCACGAACAGGGCGGCCAGCCCGGCGTTGACCTGATCGGCGCGCGCCAGACCATCGACACGCTCGGCATGCTGGCGGACAAAACCAAAGGCAATCTCACGTCGAAAGAGCAGGCCTTCCTGCAGAACTGCCTTTACGAACTACGCATGGCCTATGTGGAAGTAACCAACGCCCTGGCGCGTCCTCCGCAGACGCCCGGCCCGACCTCAGGTGTAAAGGGTTGATGCAGGCGACGCTGACGGTACTGGGAAGCGGCACGTCGATGGGAGTTCCCACGATTGGCTGCAACTGTGCTGTGTGCCATTCGACCGACCCGCATGACCGGCGCACCCGGCCGTCGGTGATGGTGAGCTACAACGGGCGCCATATCCTGATCGACACTACGCCCGACTTTCGCGAGCAGGCACTGCGGGAGAAGATCACCCACCTGGACGCGGTGCTCTACACCCACACCCACGCCGACCACCTTCTCGGCATCGACGATCTGCGCCCGCTCAGCTTCGCGCACAAGCCCGGCCGGCTCCCACTCTATGCCACCCCGGACGCGGGCGAATTTATGCGCAACATGTTCCGGTACATTTTTGAAGCGAACTACAAATTCGGAAGCTTGGCGAGAGTGGAACTGCTGCCGATTGACGGCCCGATTGAGCTGTTCGGAGCACGCTTCGAACCGGTGACGGTGATTCACGGCGAGACCCCGATCCTCGGATTTCGTTTCGGATCGGCCGCGTATCTCACCGATCACAGCGATGTTCCGGCGGAAACGCTGGAGAAACTGCGTGGCCTCGACATTCTGTTTCTGGACGCATTGCGCTACAACCCGCACCCGACGCACTCGACGGTCGGGCAGTCACTGAAGATCGTGGACGAAGTGAAGCCGAAGCGCGCTTTTTTTACTCACATCTGTCACGATCTGCCCCACGATGCAACGAATGCGACGTTACCGCCAAATGTACGGCTGGCATATGACGGGATGAAGCTGGAGTTTGAGATTTAGTTTCTGGTTTCTAGTTGTTTGTCATTGTTGGGATTAAAGGGATTGTCATCCCGAGCGGAGCGAGGGATCTGCAGTTCGCCGCCAGATGCAGATCCCTCGCTCCGCTCGGGATGACAAAGTCAGCAGAGATCAACTACTGAAATGCAGACCTTTCACAAACTCGGTGACGTACCAGCGGACTTCGGCCCCACCCTGGTCTCCGTCGGCAACTTCGACGGCGTCCACCGCGCCCACCGCCACGTCTTGGCCGAGATTGTGCAGCGCGCGAAGGCAGAAGGCGCAAAGTCAGTCGCGATAACTTTCGAGCCGCATCCCATCCGAATCCTGCGCCCCGATAACACCCTGAAGCTGCTGACGCCCACGGCCGAGAAGCTGCGACTGCTGGCCCTGACCGGCGTGGACGCCGTCCTGCTGCTCCCCTTCACCCGCGATCTGTCCCTGATGACGCCCCACCAGTTCGCGCACGAGATCCTGAAGAAGCGCCTGCATGCCCGCGAAGTTCACGAAGGCTACAACTTCCATTTCGGCCACAAGGCGTCGGGCAACATTCACACCCTTCGCGAGTTGGGCCGCGAGATGGGCTTTGAAGTTCACGACTATCCCGAAATGCGCTTGCGTGGAGAGCCGGTTTCAAGCAGCCACATCCGGAAGTTGCTGGCCGAAGGCCGCGTCAGCCGGGCGCGCCACCTGCTGGCTCGCCCGTTCAACCTGCTCTCAACCGCCGGGCGCGGCCGGGGATATGGCGCGAAATATACCGTCCCGACCATCAATCTGGCGCACTATGAAGAACTCGTGCCCAGGGACGGCGTGTACATCACCCGCACGCGCCTCGACAAAGAGTGCTTCGACTCGGTCACCAACATCGGCAACCGCCCCACCTTCGGCGCCGATTCCTTTGCCATCGAAACGCACCTGCTGAACTTTCACCCGCTCGCACTTACGGCGGAAACGGAAGTCGAACTTCATTTCCTGGATCGTCTGCGAGATGAGATCAAGTTTCCGTCCATCGAAGCTCTGAAAGAGCAGATCGGGCGCGATGTGAGGAAGGCACAGAGGTATCTTCGGAGGTTGGAACAGGTAACGGAACGCCCCTAGTTCTCGGCCCTCATCGCGACTCTCATGGTTTTGTCACCCTGAGCGTAGGTTGTTGTGCCCGAAGGGCACGGCAACCGGAGTCGAAGGGCCCCTACTCCACCCGTGCCGCTTGTGATCTCGCCCGCGTCGCAAAGAGAAGAAAGCCGATCAGGGAGTAGGGTTGCTTCGACTCCGAGAGACAGCCCGCCGAGCGGGCTGTCCCGTTCCGCTCAGCATGACAGGAAACACAAACCACTGTAAATGGGTACGCCCATAGAGTTATGGTGTTCGGCAAGTTTAAGGAGGCGTGCCGGTGTTCTCCAAGATCAGGGGCCGAGAAGACGCCTTACACGTTATCAGTGATGCTTCCGCGGTGTACTTCACGCTTGGCATTTTCCAGTTTGTGGTGGCGTTCACCGGAAGATTTAACAGTTTCTCTCTCTTGATCCTTCTTGACGCGCTCGTCAATCTGGTATTGGGGGGCGTGTTGCGCAAAGTCAACAGTCGCGTCGCCGCTGTCGCGCTACTTGTGAACTTGTTGGGTGCCGCAATCATCGGCGACGGTCCACTTTTCCACATTCTGCTGCTGTGGCCGTCGATTCGTGCAGTTGAAGCGGCGTTTAGGATGCACCCACGAGTACCCGAGCGAGAACGGGAAAACAACGTTACCGCGCCTCCCGCACCTGAACCCGAGCACGGCACATAAGATCCTCAGTCTTCTGTCCAGCAATCCCCCTCCCCCTGCTACAATCCCTCCCCACATGCCGATCGGCCCGATCCAACTCCTGCAACAAGCCACCACCGAGCAACGCCGCACGCTGCTGGCGGCCGCTCTGGGCTGGATGCTCGACGCCTTCGACGCGATGCTGTACGCGCTCGTGCTGACCCACGTCATGCGCGATCTGGGCATGTCGAAGGCAACTTCGGGGCTGCTCTACACGCTGACTCTGCTGGCGTCGGGGATGGGCGGGGTGCTCTTCGGCTTTCTGGCGGATCGCGTCGGACGCAAACGCGCCCTGATGCTGAGCATCCTGACGTATTCCATCTGCTCGTTTGCTTCCGGGCTCTCGACCACGGTGCTGATGCTGGCCGTGTTTCGCTTCATTCTCGGACTAGGGATGGGCGGCGAATGGAACACAGGCGCAACCCTGGTCGCAGAAACCTGGCCTGACGAATTTCGTGCCAAGGCCATCTCGATGGTCCAAAGCTCGTGGGCGATCGGCTTCGCGCTGGCGGCGCTCGTGTCCGGAATTGTCCTGCGCTACGCCAACTGGCGGTACGTGTTTTTCGTGGGAATCCTGCCCGCGCTGATCACGCTCTGGATCCAGAATCGCGTGCCTGAATCGCAGATGTGGCAAGAGCACCACCGCCTAGCGCAGGATTCCAAGCGCGTCGCCGAGGCACAGCAGAAGTACGATCACGATTCTTTCCTGCGCATTTTTGGCCGACCCTATCTCAAGAGCACGCTCGCGCTGCTATTCCTGAATTTCTTCGGGATGTTTGGCTGGTGGGGCCTGTTTACCTGGCTTCCACCCTACTTGTCGCTTCCGGTCGAACAGGGCGGCCGCGGCTTTGGTGTCATGGGAACCACAACGCTGCTGGTTGTCCTCAACCTGTGCGGAATGTTTCCCGGATACGCCAGCTTCGGATGGGTCGCCGATCACCTGGGCCGCCGGCGGGCGTTCATGCTCTATACGTTCATGGCGGCACTGCTGGTCCCGCTGTACGCGATGGCGCGCTCACCGGGCACGCTGCTCGTGCTGGGTACGGTGGTCGCCTTCTTCGGGACAGGAATGTTCTCAGGTTCCGGAATCATAGCCAGCGAAATCTTTCCGACCCGGCTGCGGGCAAGGGCTTTGGGCTTCACTTACAACGGCGCGCGAACCCTAAGCTCCGTAGCTCCGTATGTCATCGGCCGAGTCGGCCAGGCAAGAGGCTTGAGTTGGGCCTTCTACCTGTGCGGGGCAGGTTTCTTTCTGGCGTGTTTGATGGCAACGCAGTTGCCGGAGACGAAAGGGCGGAGCTTAGAATAAGCGGAAAAAGGAAGAGGGAAGATAGTGCCCGAGCTACAAGCGCCAGATCCTAGCCCCGGAGGGGCGTCTGAGAATAGCCCGGCGCTTTAGCGCCGGGAAGAGTTGAGGGAAATATCATCAAGTCCCGGAGGGACGACTGAGGCTTTCGCGGCGCTGTGTTATTTTCGCAGCCGGATAGATCATTCCTCACTCCATCGGCTCCACCACCAATTCCTCGCCGCGCGCGGCCCGTTCCGGCAACTGGATGAGCACAATGGCAACCAGCACCAGCACAATTCCCAATGTCTGAAATGGGCGTAGTAACTCTCCCAGCGCCATTGCGGCAATCATGATGCTGAACACGGGCTCAAGACAACTGGCGACGATGGCGCGCGTAGGTTCCAGGTGCTGCAGTCCCCCGAAGTAGCAGGAGAATGGGCCGAGCACCGAAACAAGGGAAAAAACCAGCATGAATGCCCACTGCTCCCGGCCATAGTGGGCGGCAATGATCTTCCAGGGTGGATTCACAAAGATCCAGAAGGTAGATGTCGCCACCAGCACCCACAGCAAGACCTTCCATCGATCGTAGCGAGCAAGCACACTGTGTCCGCCGACGTTATAGAACGCAAACGAAAATGCGGCCAGCAGCGCGGCGGCCACTCCGACCGCGTCCATGCGTAAGCCGCCAGAGCCGACGACTCCTACTGCAAGGGCGCATCCCACCACTGCCAAGCCCACTGCCGAACTGCGCCGCAGCGAAGGTTTCTGCGCGCCTCGTGCAACCGTGTAGAGGAGCACCCACACCGGCGCCGTGTACTGAAGAATGATGGCCGTTGCGACGTTCGTCCGTTGGATCGCCAGGTAGTAGAGGTAATTTGATGCGGCCACGCCCAGAATTCCAAGCAGAAAGAACCGCAGCAGGTCGCGGCCCGGCACACCTAACGCCGCCGCGCCTCTCCGCATCAGAAGCACCGGCAGCAGCACGGCCAGGGACAGGGTGGCGCGACTCTGCGACAAGATCAGCGGATCGATGGCGCGCAGCGCACCACCGGGCAGCAAACGGCCGGTGAAGGCTGCGCGTCCCAAGGTGGCGGCGATTCCCCAGAACAGGGCCGCGCACCCGATGTAGAAGTACCCCCGCAGCGGATGTGGAGCCGCCTTCACGAAACGTGCTCGATGGTATAGGTGATCTTGGCGGTCTTCTCAAGCATCGCGGAAACTGAGCAGTACTTCTCTTTCGACAAGCGCACCGCGTCTTCCATGGCTTTCTGCGACACCTGTCCGCGAATGATGTAGGTCAAGTGAATCGAGGTGTAAACGGCAGGGTATCCGTCCGCCCTTTCCGCCTTTGCTCGCACTTCGAGCCCGGTGAACGCCTCGCGCTTCTTGCGGAGAATTCCCACCACGTCGGACGCCGTGCATCCGCACAGCCCAATAAGCACAAGTTCCATCGGAGTGTTGGCGGTCTTCTCGGCCGCTGTATCCATCACGACGGAGTGCCGCGACGTTGCCGCCCCTACGTATCGTTCGTTGTCCGTCCAGTTCACGGAAGCTTCCATCATGGTGTCTTCCCTGTTTAGCTGCTAACGTCGGTTGTCCGTCATAGGCTCGGGATGAATCAGTACGCGGAATAGCTCGGGTGCGTCGTGTTTGAAGCGAATCTCCAGAGCCGTCTGGACGTCGTGAACTCGTGACAACTGCATGTCGTCCGGCAGAGTGCAGTGACACGAAACATAGAGCCGATCTCGAAACTTCTTGAACTGAAATTCATGCACATCGAGCACGTCGGGAAACTCCTGCACGATCTTTTTGAGACGCCGCTCCAGTTCCGGCTCGCGCACAATCTGTTCTCCCGTTTCAATGGTTGCCGGTTCGCTTTCAATATGAGTCAGAATAGTGGAGATCTCCGGCACCTCGCCGCGGATTTCAGTCTCGAGGCGGGTAACTTCGTCGTGCGCCTGTTTCATGGTCAGCTGCTCGTCGAGTTCAAGGTGCTGCTCGACGTGGAGCTGCCCGTCCAGATCCTGCACACTGACGTCGTGCACGTTAAAGTTGTTGCGGGTAGCAACGCCGCGGATGCGGTCAAAGATATTCTCCGAGCGCCGCGCCCGCGGAACCGAGGAGACCATCACGTCAGCATCGGGCAAAACCTGATGCACACGCGCCGTCACTGCAGCCGTCACCTGCTCGGACCGCTGGAAGGTAAAGTTGCGCGCCAGCCCCACCGAGACGTCGGCAAAATAGCGGTTCCCTGCTCTGCGAATTCGGACCCGCTCCACCTCCAGCACGCCTTCGATCTCGCCAATTTTTCCCAGGATCTGATTGCGCACACCCGCCGGCGCCGCATCGAGTAAAGCGTCAATCGTTTTCCGCGCCAGCCGCCAGCTCACATACACGACGACGCCCGCGACAAACAACGCGGCAATCGGGTCCGCCTGCCGCAGCCACTCGATTCGGTAGAAGCGTCCGATCTCAACCAGCGCCAGTCCTAAGATGACGACGCTGCTCGACCACACATCCGTCGAGAAATGCAGAGCATCCGCTTCCAGCGCCTGGCTATCGTATTTCGTGGCAATCCGCCCCAGGGCACGCGACCTCCACGTATCGATCGCAATGGAGAGAAACATGACCAAGAATGCGGCCACGCTCGGTTCGATCTCAACGCGGTGAAAGAACAACCGTTTGAGCGCCTCAGAGATGATCCACACACAGGTCAACAGCAACAGGCCGGTCTCGATGAAGGCGGAAAAGTTCTCGACCTTGCCGTGGCCGTACTGATGATCGGCATCGGCCGGCTTGTCAGAAACCTGCACCGAAAAAAATGTCACCAGGGCCGCGATCAAATCGAGGCCGGAATGCGCCGCTTCCGAGAGAATACCCAACGATCCAGTCGTCACGCCGACCACTATCTTCAGGCCGGTGATGGCGAGTGCCGCCAGCACGGAGTTCCCGGCCACGGCGCGTTTTTCCCGGCGCATCGACTCGGAGCCGAATGCCCCCTGCATTTCAGGCATAACAGTCATTATCTCTTTCGATTCGCCGTGCCGCCACCCCTCCCTCACTGCCCCGCCCGCCGTGTTGCATGCTACGATGACTGTTCAGCTGATCCCCCGGAGGACTATGTTCATGCCTGCCATGCTGCCGCCTCGCGCAAGCAGGCCCGCGGACCAGGGAGATGTCGACCCCGACTAAATGGATACGGCCAAGCCAACCATCCTTGTTACTGGAGTTTCGGGCAATCTTGGCCAGCGGTTGGTGCCTCACCTCCCGCACGCCACGGTCGTCGGCATCGACGTGTTCCCCCCCACAGGCACTCATGTGGACCGATTCGTGCCGCTCGATCTGGGCAGAGAAGAGTCCACCCGCGAGTTGCTCCTGCTGTTGCGAGAGTTGCAACCAGCCTCAGTGGTACACCTCGCGTTCGTCATCGATCCCCAGCGCTCAGGCGTGCTCGACGTCGCGCGCATGTGGCAGATCAATGTCGCCGGCACTGCCCGGGTGATGGAAGCGATCACCGAAGCCAACCGGAACAGCGCGACTCCTATTCAGCAATTCATTTTTCCTAGCAGCGTCTCGGCGTACGGACCTGACATGCCGAACGCCGTCACTGAGGACGCGCCCCTGGAGGCCCACACGCTCCCCTATGCGATTCACAAGAAGGAGAGCGATCTGGTAGTGCAGCAGCGCGCGCCTTCCCTGCGCGGCTGCGGTGTGTTCATCCTCCGCCCACATATATTCGCGGGCGCAAGCGTGGAAAACTACTTGCTGGGAGCGTTCCGCGGAACGCCCAACGGCAAAAGCGCACGCGCGGCGCGGATGCGGCAGGAGGGTAAGCGCCTTCCCGCCTTGCTGCCCTATGGCCAGAAGTATCTGGACAATAAAATCCAGTTCGTCCACGTCGATGATATGGCCCGCCTGATCGCGACCATCCTCCGGCGTGAACCGGAAGCGCAGCGGCTCACCATCCTGAATGTTGCCGGCCGCGGCGACCCGCTGACCTTCGGGCAATGCATCCAAATGGCGAAGGCCAAGCTGGTGCGAGTGCCCGGAAAATGGACCATGCGCCAAGTGCTGCGATGCGGGTGGAACTGGAAGATTTCTGCCATTCCTCCGGACGCTATCCCCTACATGACCGGCCAGTACATCATGAACACCGACCGCCTGAAGAAATTCCTGGGCGACAGCTACGAACAAGTGATCCAGCACACGATCAAAGATGCGTTCGCAGATTCATTCCGGAAGGCCTAACCAGCGTCTGTCATCCTGAGCGGAGCAGAAACTTCACGAAGTGAAGTTCCTGCGGAGTCGAAGGACCCCTACCTTCTTCGACTGCCGGATGCCCAGACAAGCGGGTGCCCCACTCATTCGCGCACTTTGCGAATGAGTGGGTTCTCAACTTCGGCAAAACTCTCGACCAGACGACGCCTGATTTCCAGCCCCCACTCCCGGGACTTCCCGCGCACCGGTCCCTCTCCCCATAGAAACAGGCCTGGAAACTGCTCCACTGCCACTGCTCGGGTCGCGCCACCAATCCCCGCTTCACCGGATTCCACCTCAGCAAGCCAAGACCGGGCTTGCCGGCGGCCCGGGTTGCGGCGCATGCAGCGCAGCTTCTCAATCTGCTTGCGCGCGCTCCACACGTTGCAATCACACCGACACCAGCTGCGGAGCGGCGAAATAACTTAGCCCAGGGCGTAAGCCCTGGGTAAGCACAAGACTAAGTCCAAGTCCCGGAGGAACGACACAAAACTCACGACGTGGTTCGACGACCCCGAAGAAAGTCCCCGCTGACGGGTCGCGCCTCAGGCTCCGTGATCAGCAGAGGAAAGTGCTCGGGCATGACCACATATCCGCGGACGACCAAGCGGTACTTGCGGCGCGCCTCTTCCAGGATTTCAAAAAAGAGGTCGCGCCGCCACGCCGAACCGAATTCTGGTTGACGCCGGTAACAACCGCCGGTGATGAAGTGCAGATCGTGCGTGCCATAATAGCG
>JAIQEY010000036.1 GCA_020073565.1 Terriglobia bacterium | reverse complement strand
TCCCGAGGTCGAAGTCGCGCGCGACGGTGAGGTCGCTGGTGAGCGTGGGGTCCTCGAGGTGCCCCATGCCCGGCGGGCGCACGCAGGCCTCGGTGAGCCGGTCGTAGAGCCATGCGGCCGTGCGGTCGCCGAGATTGGCGCTGACCGCCTGATGAATCGGGCTGAGCACCTGAAGCAGCACGAAGATCGCGCCGGCAAGTGCGAGCGGAGCGGCGAGAGGATGGCCACGCTGAACGGCGCCGACCAGCACGCCCATCGCGATCGCGAACGCCGCCGGCAGGATTCCTCTCAGCAGGAGGGCCGTCCACCAAGCGGCGGCGAGGCGCGGGGCGGCCTTTGGCAAAACCGCGAAAAACTTCCATTCCTTGCGCTCGGTCAGTCGTTGGAGCACGACGTATTCTGCCACAGAACCGGCGCGCACAGGCGCAAGGAACTTATCAGCGAAACACTGAATTGGCCGGAGCAGTATCTGCTCTACGTCTACGCTCCTGCTGTAGTGGCGTGCGCCGCCATGTTCTGTTGGCGGAGGAGTTGTTCCGTTTGTTTCTCGTCAACTGGTTGCGAGAACAGGTAGCCCTGTCCGAATTCGCAGCCCAGCTTCTTAAGCAGCTCGAGGTGGGTGACAGTCTCGACCCCTTCCGCGATCAACTTCAGTTTCAAGCTCCTCGCCAGCGTGATCATCAGACGGATAATGTCATGATGGACGATCTCTGCCGACATGCCGTTGACCAGGGAGCGGTCGATCTTCAACTCATCGATGGGCAGGCGACGCAGGCAAGTCAGAGACGAAACGCCTTTGCCGAAATCGCCGATGCTGAGACAGACACCGATGCGCTTCAACTGGGTCATGACGTCAAAGGTCAGTTTGGGATCGGCCAAGGCTGTTCCCTCGGTCATTTCCAACAGCAACCGGGAAGGTCCGAGGCAGGTCTCGTTAATTACCGATTCCGTGTCGGCGACAAAGCGGGGGTGCGCGAACTGGCGAGCAGAGACATTCACAGTCATGGTCAAGGGGCCCAGCGAAGGGTACGCGGACAGCCATGTCTGAAACTGCCGGCAGGCCTCTCGGAGCCCCCACTTCCCAATGGCGACGATGAGGCCGATATTCTCGGCCACTTCGATGAACTTGTCTGGGGAGATGATTCCTTGCTCGGGGTGTTGCCACCGCAACAGCGCTTCAAGGCCCACGATCTGCCTGGTTTCCAGCTTGACGATGGGCTGATAGTGGAGTTGGAACTGGCCACGTTCGAGAGCGGTCTGCAATTCCGCTTCGAGCGTCAGCCGCTTCAGTGCGCGCCGGTGCATGCTCTCCTCAAACACTTCGCACCGTGACCCTCCGCAGGCTTTCGCCCGGCGCATGGCGACGTCGGCGTCTTGAAGAAAGTCCTCCGCTCGTTCATGGGCAGTCGTGCTCAGGGCAACGCCGATACTCACCGACGCGTGCACCTCACGGCCATCGGCGAGGAATGGTTCGGCCACCGCGGCTTGAATTCGATTTGCTACTCGCATTGCATCGCTCGGGTCGGCAATGTTCTCCAACAGGAGCGTGAATTCATCGCCGCCCATGTGGGACAGCATGTCGCTGATCGGAAGCTTGCCTTTCGGGCGGGCGACCGTATCGTCACTGCGCAAACACGTCGCCAGCCGCTGCCCAATCTCCTTGATCACCAGGTCCCCGGCCTTGGTTCCCATCGTGTCGTTGAATACCTTGAAGCCGTCAACGTCCACGAAGAGTACGGCATAGCGATACTCGGGGCTCCGCTGGGCGCGCGAGAAAGAACGTTGCAGGCGATCCAGGAACAAGCGGCGGTTCGGCAAGCTGGTCAACGCGTCGTGAAACGAATTGTGCTCGAGCGCTTCCTCGGCCAACTTGCGGTCGGTGATGTCGCGGTTGACAATGACGAGTTTTTTTACTTCGCCCTGTTCGTCCTTGATGGTGCTGGCCGTAGATTCCAGGACCCGCCACGTACCATTCTTGTGCTTGATCCGGTACTCCAGTTTTTCGCCTACGCCAGTGCGGCGGGCTTCTCTCGAGGCGTCGAGTACTTTGAAACGGTCTTCGGGATGGATCTGCTCGAAGGCAGAAGTTTTTCCCAACTCCTCTGGGGAGTAACCGAGGACCTTTTGGTAGGCCGGACTGTTGTAAAGACGATGGCCTTTCACGTCGACCAGCGCGATCATGTCGGCCGCATTCTCAGCCACGATGCGGAACAACTCTTCGCGCTGTTTGGAGCGCTGCCGGAGTTGGTAAAGCCGCCATTGCTGGTATGCCAGAAGGATGACGAGAACGCCGGAAAGCAGCCCGCTCCATTTTTCAATGTCGGCCAGCGAAAACATCGCGAGCGCAAAGGCTGGCGGCGCCCACAAGACCCCATCGATGAGTTGCGAGATTAATCGGGTGAGGACCATGGAAGCGCGAAACCTCTCCGGCGCATGCTCCGGCAAAAGCGAACCGTCGGGGCCAGGGGTGCTTCGAACAAAGACACTTACGCTCCTAGCGACACAGGCCGATCCGCACGGCTAGCAAAGGATATCGGCAGCCTTTCGCTTAGAGCTCAGTCATGCGCGCACGATTGCCAGTACTTTGGTACCCAGATGGGCCAATTACGCGACTTGGGCGTGCAATCTCGAATACTGCATCTTGCAGTTTTCGATTGACATCCACTCCCTGCTGGTCTATTGTTCGTCCGCATTCACGAGGATGTACGGTCGAGCAGTTGTAATCCCTGGAATCTTCCCTTCGCGCTCAGCGCACTGAACGCAACTTCCCTTAGACAAACGAAGCAGGGGGTGTCATTTGGACGAATACAGCGTGCCCTGCCGAGGCAAGTACATCCTGCCAGCAGGATCGGAATCGAGTAGTTGAGATCAGCATCGCCTCCATGGATCCCGGAGTTCTTCCAGGAGGATCGAGTTCGCGCAGCTGGCAACTGGCACGAGGGCATCACGTCCTGCAGGTAGTGGTCGATGGGCCGAACCTATTCAAATCTGGAACATTTAGGAGGAACCAAATGGCATCCGCGTCTTCGCATTGGGACCTGCTTCGCCGGTTGGGACGTCAACTCGTTCTTTCCTCGATCATCTTTATGATGCCAGGAGTTCTGGTCGGCCAGTCCGTCATCACTGGGATTAACTGGTTCCCGATCGGGCCGGCGGACGTTACCAACGGCCAGACGTATGGTTCTTCCCGCGTCAACACCAGCGGCCGGGCCAGTGTGATTACTGTGAACCCTCAGAATCCGGACGATGTCTGGCTCGGGAGCGCGACCGGAGGCGTGTGGCATTCCACCAACGCTGGCGTGAACTGGCTGCCGATGTCAGACAACGAGGCTTCGTTGTCGATTGGCGCCATCGCCCTGGATGGTTGCTCCTCGACCGGGTGCGCGGTGATTTATGCGGGTACCGGAGAAAACAGCATTCGCCGCGATACCTACTACGGCATGGGCCTACTGGTCGGACAGACTTCGGGCGGGGAGTTTCCGTCTTTTGGCTGGACCCTGAAGGGTGGAAACACCTTCAAATTTGCGTCGATCAATAATGTCGTCCTTGACCCCAGCACTTCAGGAGCTTCCAAAGTAATCTATGTGACGCTTTCGAGCGGCGAGACCGCATCGGCGACGGAATCTACCGTGACCGCGCCCGCTCCTCCGCAAGGCTATGGCATTTATAAGTCCTCTGACAACGGCGACAACTGGAACCTGCTCAGCATTCCGGGTGCGAGTGGAGCGAAGGCAACCAGCCTGGTCATGGATCCCACCAGCAGCAACACGTTGTATGCCGGGATCATCGGCAAGGGAGTGTTCAAGACAACCAACGGCGGGGCGAAGTGGTGTCCACTCAATCCTGGAATTCCGTTGCCCTCGGGGTGCACGGCGGCAACGGGCCTACCGAATCCCACCACCACCACGTTCGATCACGTGGAGATTGCGATCTTCCGACCAGCCGCCTCCAGTCCGGCTGTGCTTTACGTTGAGCAGGCGAACTGCGTCAACTTTGTGGTCGACTCGTGCACGCCTTCCATTTTCAAGTCCACCGACAATGGAAACTCATGGAGTCAGGCTACAGTAACCACGAGCCCGGGTTGCGTCGCGCCTTCTGTGTACAGTCGCTATACGCACGGGCTGACCATAAGTCCCGCCAGTTCTGCAGTCATTCTGTTGGCTGGTGTTTATCTCTATAAATCGACCGACAGCGGCAATACGCTCTGTGACATTGGGACGAATTCTGTGCATCCTGACCATCATGCGGTGGTCTTTCCCGATCCTGCAAATGTGAACCGAGTCTACGACGTCTCCGACGGGGGATTTGCCTATTCAGCAGACGGCGGCAGCAGTTGGACGAGCGGAAACAGCGACCTGCAGATTACCGGGTTCCAATCGATGGCTTCGTCGGCGCTCACGGCGCGCATCATCGGCGGCACACAGGACAACGGCACCGAAATGTGGCTGGGGACACGGGTGTGGGACCATCGCCATGATGGCGATGGAGGAGCCACTATCCTCGACCTGGATAACGTCCTGACGATGTTCGACACGAACTACTACATATCACCGAACCGCTCCACCAACGGCGGCTCGTTGGCTGGGTGGGGGTCCATCACCACGGGTATCAATGGCAGTGAACCGACGGCCTTCTATCCACCGTTTGTCGAGGCCCGTTCCGGTTCGCGCAATTTGTACTTCGGTACCAACCGGCTGTACCAGAGCACCGACAAAAGCACCTGGACCGCTGTGAGCCCCGTTCTGGGCGGTACTACGCCGGTCTTCGCGGATATCGCCACGACGAATGTGATCACCGCGATTGCAGTCGCGCCGAGCAATGCCAGCCGCATCTACATTGGCTACTACGACGGACAAATGTTTGTCACCAACAGCGCCTGCAACACGACGGCCTGCTGGACGTCCGTGGGCGGGGCGGCCAAGGGCCTTCCGAGCGCTCCGATTACACGGATTGCAGTGGACCCCTCCAGTGCTGACGTGGCCTACGCTACTTACTCTGGCTTCGGCAGTGGAGCGCACATATTCAAAACCACCAACGGAGGCACCACGTGGGCAGCGGCCAGTAATGGATTGCCGGCGATCCCCACCAACACCATCCTCGTAGAGAACAGCACTACTCTTTGGGTGGGCACCGACGACGGCGTTTACCAGAGCACCAACGCAGGAGGGAGCTGGAGCCGCTACGGCACCGGACTGCCGCGCGTGCCGGTTTATGAAATAACCATCGATACTACTCGGGGGCGGCTGTACGCCGGCACGCACGGACGAGGAACATACATCCTCACCCAGCCTTTTCTCAGCAATTTTGAGGGGTGGGTGAACAACGACATCTGGGATATTCCGGTGTACGGCAACGGCTTTGTCGGCAGTCTGTCGAATCCTCCAGGTTCGGCATGCACCATGCAGCTCATCCAGCGGAACGGCGCGGTGTGCGCATCGTCGACCACCGATGCCATGGGTGGGACCATCTCGTTTGATTCGTCGGGAACACTGGTCACGAGCAAAGGAGGTTTCTACAAGGGCAAGAACGTGGCCTGGGGATGTTTCAATGGCAGCTGTATTGGTGGAAAGACCATCGCGCAATGCAATCCCGCGAGTAATCCGCTTACCAGTGTGACAGTAACCTGCGGCGTGCAGGTGGGCATCGACCACATCCTGGGATGTCCAGCGCAGGCGAATCCACCCAGCAGTATCCTGGGACTTTCCGGAATGCCCGGAGCAGGAGCGGGCGGGGCTGCGCCCATGTTGGCCGCCGCGGCGGCCGGGCAAATCGCCGAAGCGGCATCTTTCGATGTCATCCCTTCCCTGCAGGGACGAAACGGCGCGCAAGTACTGTGTGCCGCCAATGTCCAATTGCAGAAGGGCGACTCGCCCCTGAAAGCGCTGCAAAGGGCCGGCGATGCCGTGAATTCGGATCCTGTGTGCCGCGCGAACTCGGTCAGCGCCGCGATCCACGGCGTGCCTCCTGAGCCGGTTCAGCTTGAGGACCTGCTGGCCAGTCCTCCCAGCCTCTCCCTGAGCGGGCCGAGTCTGGTGGGCGGACAGTTATTTACCTCTATTCGCGCTCCCGCCGGAGCAGCAACCGGAGAGTGCTTCGACGTGAACGAGATTGGTTCGCCTTTGCAGAACCAGATTGCGATTATGAAGGTCGACCTGGAGACATCGCCCGGTGGGGCAGCGGGAGGCGACATTACCGTGGCGGAGAGATCGAGTCTGGGCTCGTGCGTCACCAAGGTTCACGCTGATCCAGGCGAGACGGCGGCACAGATCGCGAACGCGCTGGCCAATGCCTTTCAGGCGCCCGGGATCCCGGGTCCGGCAACCTGCCCGGCCAGCCAGAATCCGCGCGATATCACGGTCGATGGCACGGCCATTGTCAGCGTGCTGGCGTCGGAATTGCGGGTCTGCAATAGTGACAGCAATGTGGGGATCTTGATCGGCCCGAAAGAACTTCCCAACGTGAAACATCGCGCCCTGCAATACTCGGCGAAGTTCCTGTGCGGCGCCATGGAGGAGAAAAAGAAAGGCCATGACGATGATGATCGCCGCCACGAGGGGAGCCAAATGGCGGAGGGGAGATACTACACCACGATCAACATCCATAATCCCACTGACAGACCTGCGGTGCTGCGGATTAAGTATGCCTCCGCGTTGGACAATGGAAAACCGGGCCCGATATCGCGCTTTTTCGAGATGAGATTGGGGGCCGATGAGGTCGTGTCCGTGGACTGCGCCCACATCTTCAAGTTGCTCGACACAAAGGGCGATTTCATCGACGGCTTTGCCGTGGTCGAGACCGACGTCGAGTTGGACGTGGTTGCCGTGTACACGGCGGCCGAGGAACACGGCGGTGTCAGGACACTGCATACCGAACGCGTGCCGGCCCGTTTGCAGCAATAAATATAAGGAGTCCGTGAATGTGACTTCGTCCAGTCATCTAGCGCATAGGGCCGCGCGCCTCGGCGTCGCGGTCCTCGCTTGGGTCGGGTCGCTGGGCGTAGTCGTGGCGCAGCCTGCAGTTCAGGAGAACGTCGTCCTGCGCTGGGACCAGGCCGCGCTGGATGCTATTCGAATTACCCGAACCTCGCCGCCCATCGCTGCCCGAGCGTTGGCCATAGTGCACACCTGCATGTATGACGCTTGGGCGGCGTACGATGACGTTGCCGTGGGTACGAGACTCGGCGGCAGACTCCGGCGTCCGATCGCGGAGCGTACCGCAGCCAACAAGGAACTGGCGGTGAGCTTTGCCGCCTACCGCGCCCTGGTGAACCTGTTTCCCGGGCAGAGGACCACGAACATGGATCCTCTGATGGCCGCGCTCGGATTCGATTCTGCCCATTCATCCGATGACATCCGGGCGCCGGCCGTCATCGGCAACACAGCATGCCAGGCAGTGCTGGAGTATCGGCACCAGGACGGATCCAACGAGCTCGGCGACCAGCATCCGGGCGCGTATTCCGACTACACGGGCTTCACCCCGGCCAACACCACTGAGGTCTTGAAAGATCAGAACCGCTGGCAGCCGCTGTTGATCAATGGCGTTCCCCAGCGATGGCTTTTGCCGCAGTGGGGGATGGTCACGCCATTTGCGCTGACCTCTGGGGCGCAGTTTCGCAGCGTGGCCTTGTCACAAGGACCTTACGCGTATCCCACCGCCGGTTACTGGAAACAGGCGCTTGACGTCATCGAATTGAGCGCACACCTCGGAGACACCGAGAAAGTGATCGCGGAATATTGGGCTGATGGTTCTTCTACCGTCACTCCACCCGGACACTGGCATGTCTTTGCACATCACATCTCGGTGCGCGACCGGCACGGTCTCGATCAGGACGTAAAACTTTTTTTCATCCTGGCGAACGCCCTCATGGATTCGAGTATTGCCGCCTGGGATGTGAAACGCTGCACGGATTCCATTCGCCCGGTCACTGTGGCACGCATGCTCATGAGCACCCGGGAAATCAGAGCGTGGGGCGGGCCGGGCTTAGGTGTGAGAAACGTCTTCGGCAGGGACTTCAGAAGCTATTTGCCGACGCCGCCGTTTGCCAGCTACATCTCCGGTCACAGCGCCTTCAGTGCCGCGGCCGCTGAGATCTTTAAGCGGTTTACGGGTAGTGACGATTTCGGGGAGTCGTTTACTGCCGATCCGGGATCGTCCCTGGTCGAAACCGGACTCACGCCGTCGGTCCCGGTGACACTGTCCTGGCGAACGTTCTCAGATGCAGCTGATCAGGCTGGCATGTCGAGGCGCTACGGCGGCATTCACTTTGAGGTAGATGATCTTGCCGGGCGCGCACTTGGCCGTCTCGTTGCCGACGAGGTGTGGAACAAAGCGGTGACTTACATTGACGGCACTGCACATTAGCAGTCGTTACCGCTCAAGCCAGGCCACGGCTCCCTTGTCGATCCGAGGGATGCGAAACACCATCTCCTTACCCACTTGACGGCCTGGAATTTCCTGGCTCTCTCCGAGAAATGGCAGCAGGAAAGCCGGCCTCTCCGGGCACCCGGAATACGGACTCGCAGGTCGGTCGCCGGCTTTTGGACCGAATTCTTGCCGGGCACCAGCCCGCTGAAATTAGCGAAAAAGATATGCGGCTTGCCATCGACACTTGCGATCTGGGTTGCCACGAAGGGTGGAGCCTCCAGTTGCAACTCTGGGCTCTTTCGAATCGTCGCCAGCAATGTGGTTTCAGTTGTCAGACGGGCATTTGTAAAATCCTTCTCGGCCTTTGCCAGGTACGTTCGGCCCGGGCAAATCGCGAAACGGACCACATTACTTGCCTTCGGTAACGCGGTGGAATCTTCTCCCGTGATGACTAACTTACCGCCGTTCGCCACGTACGAGCGGAGCCACTTTTTTTCATCTTCATCGAGCACGCGCACGTTGGGCAGCACCAGAGTGTTCCCGTGAAACTCCTGCAAGGTGCGTGGTGTGACGATCTGGTATTCATAGTGTTGTTGCAGAAGCAGAATGATGATGCCCTGGTACGAATTCAGAAACTCAGTCGTGTAGTAGTTGCGGCTGGCGGGAGAGAAATAGACACCCACCGGTTGCATCGGCTCACGCCGCGCATAAAAAGTGCTTCATGCGCCGCGATCCGGGCGAATACCTTGCGGCGGGTGGTAGGGTCGTTCGATCCCGACATCGAGCGCCCCCCGGCGTCCCACACGTTCACACATAAATCCAACCGGCCCGATTTCTGCTGCACGTCTTTCCAGTTCACGCGCAGGTAAAGCGCGCTGCCGAGCGGCAGCCGAATCAGGTCCTCGATTAACTTCTCCGGATTTTGCCCGGCATGGCGGGGCGGGCCAGTTTCGTCGCAGATGTAAGTCACCAGTCCCATCCCATAGTTCGGAACCGGATCGGGGGACGACGTGGTGGCCATCATTACGTTCCAACTGGGAAACAGGTCGGTGGGAAACGGGCCTTGGTAGAGGCGATCTGCCACTGGGGGCCCGGAGCCAAAATCGTACTTGTCGAAGTTGTGCCCGGGCACATAGGCGTGGAGTGGCCGTGCCGCCAGTCCCGCTGCCAGAGCGGCCGCGCTGCTTGCCTTCAGAAAATCACGCCGGATCATATCAAGCCCCCTCTGCAGAAAGAAAAATGGGGAAGGAATTGGCGAGTGGCCGGAGCAGTTTGTGCTCCAGCGTCTCGGGCGACCGTTGTCCTATAAGTGGCACTGGTAAGAGCGAGGCAAGCTGCAGATCCCTCACTTCGCTCGGGATCACAAGTCATTAAGTGGAGTGACGATTCATGAAATCAAAATAACAACTTATAGTGTTCAACTAACTTCTTCAGCGGACGGCTTATTCCACCGGCAACTAGAACTGAAAACGCGCGCCGAACTGCATGCGGCGGAAGTTGTTGGTGGTGGACGTTATCTTCCCGAAGGCGTCATTGCCCCATCCGGTGTCGGGGGGGAAAGCGAAGCGTTGATGGTTCGCCACATTAAACACTTCGGCACGCACCTGAACCAGCATGCCTTCCCGAATCTTGAACTCCTTGGAGAGCGACATATCCAGGTTTCGAATTCCGTCTCCGCGCAAGTTCGAGAAGTGCCGGGGCGCATTTCCCGGAATGTTGTCGCCCGGGTCGGCAAAGCAATCCGAGTTGAGATACGATTGGTTCGTTCGGGCGGCGTCCCGATAGCTCAAGCCGCTCCTCAGCTGCCTGCAAATCACATTGGGGCGCTGATTGCCATCGGCCAGCCGCGGGCTTCCCATGATGATAGCCAGAGGCTGCCCTGTCTGAATGGTAAGGAACGAGTACAGAGACCAGCCACCTACGATGCCATCCGCGATCCGGTTCATGCTCTTGCCCATCCACCGGTCTCGCCCGAACGGCAGATCGACAATGAACGCTGTCGTTAGACGATGAGTGGCGTCATTCGAACTAATGCCGTGCTCGGCCTTCAGGTTATCGAGGACCTGCGGATTATCCAGAAACAAGTTTCCGATCCACGCATTGCGGCCCGAAGAGGAGTTGTCCGTCGCTTTCGAGAGAGTGTAATTGCCCTCGAAACTGATGTAGTGGCTGGCGCGTTTCTGGAAGCGAATCTGCAACGAGTGATACCAGGAAGTCGCGACGAGCAGCGGCAGGCCTTCGAAGCTGCCGTCAAATTGCGGATACGGTCGCAGCAGATTGAGTTGCGGGATCTGATCGTTGACGTAGGTGGAGTCGAGCACGTCGCCCGGATTGAAGATCGGGCTTGCCGGGCAGTAGGGCTGGGGGGGCGCCGCGGTGGAAAAAAAGCACTGAAACGGGTTGTCCACCGGCGTGTTCAAATAGTCTGACACGCTGTTGTCGTTCGGGTCGTGCGTAGGGTTCAGCGCAGCAACTAGAGCATTGCGGACCGAGGAAGGCAGAAAGTTCCGTGCACGGGTGGAGATGTCGCCTGCTCCCGCCCACGGCAGATGCGTGCTGCGATTCGCGGAGTAATCCACGCCGAGCACAATCTGCCCCGGCAGAAGTTGCTGGATCCCCAGATTCCACTGGTAGATCTCTGCGTTGCGTGCTGTCTGGGTGTCGAGATCGCTGGCGTTGCCGAATCCCCACTGTGCCAGCTTTCCATACTGGGTGCCTTGCGCAGGGGACAAGCCCGCTGGAAACGGTGTGTCGAGGTGCGCGTATTGCGACTGGAAGTTGTCCAGGGTGAAATTGATGTTCGCCGACTTCTGGAATGCGGGGCCGGCGTACTGGAAGTTGGTGGCAACGCTCATCCCGTAGAAAACACCGGCTCCGCCTCGCAGCACGGTGTTGGTCGCGAGCTGGTAGGCGAAACCCAAACGGGGCGCGAAGTTGTTGCGATCCACTCCGGCGTTGCGATGGCTCGAGATTGGAAAGACAGTCGTGCCCACAATGTCGCCGATCTGGCCGAGTTCAGGAAAATCGGCGGCGCGATCGACCGGGATATTGATTCCGGTCGTCCCGGTAAAATCGCTGAACTGAAGACGGTTGCGGCGCTCGGTGTACGGCGTGCTCCACTCATACCGCAGTCCCACGTTAATAGTCAGCTTCGGTGTGACCTTCCAATCATCCTGCACGTAGAAGGCGGTTTCCTTCGACTTATTCGCGATCGCGGGCACAATGTTCAACTGGCCCGAATAAGCGAACCCGGTGAGCATGGTGGCGAAGGGACTTCCTTCGCCGTCATCGCCCAGGCCGGCGTTGGGCTGCGAGGTGGTGACGTCGCGAGAGAAGTCAAATGTGCCGGTCGGGTAATTCGGTTGCCAGAAATTGTTGAAGAAGATGCGTTGCTCGCCGCCGAACTTAATAGAATGGCGTCCCTTGACCCACTGCAGGCCCGAGGAATAGCTGTAGAGTGAGTGGGCAAAGTGGGTATCCACGCAGCACTGAGTGAAAATCGAGAGAAAGTCGTTCGCCAGGATGGTCGGCATCCGCGTCAGTCCGTTCGAACCCAGAATGGCCGGCAACCCCACATCCGAGAGCGTCGGGTAGTTGTTGCTGGCCCCTGGTGCGACCACTCGATCGATGCTGAACCTGTTGGTCCACAACATGGTGGGCCTCACCGACCAGTTGTACTCGAGGCTTCCATTGTGGACGTTGGTGGTGTAGATAACGCCATCTCCGGTGGGAGGAAAATCATCGCCGCTGCCGCCGACAACCGTCGGCACGGTCAACACATCGTGATGCCGGCTGTAGCGTCCGCTGAGCTTGTGGTTTGGGTTCAGCTGATGATCGAGTTTAATGTCGAACTGCCATTGGGGCTGGCTGCTGAGCGGCGTGGCGCGCCAATTGGGATCGCCGGCGGCAGCGCCGTGAATGGTTTCATGCGGGTAGAGGTTCAGGATGTTCTGTCCAATCTGGTCAATCGATCCTGCCGGAATCTTATTCAGGACTGGGTTGCCGTCGACAATATCCACAAACTGGGTTCGGGTGCAGGAATCTCCTGACGGAGTACATTGGCTGGGATCGAAAATGCCCCCTGGACTGTTCGCGCTCTGGGAAAAATCCCCGCTGCGCTCCAGGTCAGTAGGAACGATGCCCACTTCGGGTACTGGATCCTGCTGGCGGATTTTCTCGAAGTCAACAAAGAAAAAGGTCTTACTCTTCTTGATTGGGCCGCCGATTGAAAATCCGTACTGATCCCGTAAATGATCGGGCTTCGCCTCAGTGTTGAAGTAGTCCTTGGCATCGAATGCGGAGCGCTGCCCGTACCACCAACCGCTGCCATGGAAGTTGTTCGTGCCTTGCTTTAGGACAATATTCACGACTGTGCCGCCATTGTTTCCAAACTCGGCGGAAAAGCTGTTGTTCTGGACTTTGAATTCCTGCACGATCTCTACCGAGGGCTGGTAGTAGACGTTGGAATTGCCCCCCTCCCCTTGCTCCGGCGCGCTGGTGGGGCTGCCATCGAGTGTGACCTCCGCGGTGGCATTGCGCTGGCCGTTGGAAACGAAGTTGGTTCCGGATGGGTAGTTGTCGTTGATCCCGGAGCCGGTCGTTTCCGTCACACCGCCGGCTAAAAAGACCAGACTATAAAAACTCCGGTTGTAGAGAGGGATGTCGCGGACGTATTCGTTTGTCACGTCGGTGCCGATGGAAGCGTTCTCGGTGTCCAGCAGGGGAAGAGTCTCGGTGACCACGACCGTCGTGAGGACGCTCAAAGGCCTGAGTGAATAATTCAGGGTCGCCTGCTGGCTGACCGCCAGCACGACATCTTTGCTCTCCGCAGCCTGGAAACCGGTGGCTTCAACTTTGAGCGTGTACTTGTCCGGACGTAACCCCGTCAGGATGAATTGACCGTGGTCGTCGGTGTGCGTCACCGAGGAAATGTTTGTTGCGTCATTGGTGATCGTCACGGTGGCATTCTGCAACATTGCACCGGATTGGTCGGTGACCACGCCCCGGATCTGAGCGGTGTAACTGGCTTGCCCGAGTGCCCATGGCGCAGCGACGGCAGCCAGGAGGAACAGAAAGATGAGCCGATCGAGTGTGATGCACGAGCGCGGAGTGACCATCGAGACCCTCCTTCGAGTGGCAGCTCTCGGGTGGAGGCGAGGTCCACTCAGAAATTAGGAATGAACTTGATTTCGATTTGTTACGACTCATATCTTTTAGTTCCCGTCTGGATAAAAGTCAAGAGGATAAGGGAGAAACTCCGTAAGAGGGATGGCCTTCCAGCATCGAGCATCGCGCTGAAGTCGCAGAAAGGCATCAACTTTCTTAACATTGTGACCGAGACAAGGAATGGATTTCTTCTGCCAGGTCCTTGGCCGCAACCAAGCGCGCCAGGGAACTTCCGACTGGTGCTTTTGTTAAGGACCGGAATACAATGCTTACGATCGAGAGCGTTTTGTTTCGGCCAAATCTGCGCCACGAACCGCGACAGATTCAGGCAGGCAGGGAGTCCTTATGGGAACCGTGATGGCGACGTTGGCGATTTCAGCCGCACTTCTGGCGCCGACTGCGGCCTCAGGGCAGATCGGCTACAAGTCTGACCCCAACGCTGAACAGAAGAAGACGCTGCTCCTCCGCGACTTTCATCCCCAGTCCATGCTGCATGTTAAACAGACGCCCGTTTTGAGGGCGAAGTTCCCGGTCTTCGACGTGCATCAACACTTGAACGATGCTCGCGGAATCGGAACCCGGATGCCGCCACAAGAAGCGGTTGCTCTGATGGATCAGCTCAACATCAAGTCGGTCGTCATACTGACCGGTGGCTGGGGCAGCGACCTCCAGCAAATTCTCGAAACCATGGTCAAGCCATACCCTGGACGTTTTTATGTCTTCACCCAGCTTGACTGGAGCAAGGTTGACGATCCCAATTTCAGCCAGCTCATGGTGCAGCAACTGGATGATTCGGTGCGCCGAGGGGCGCGCGGTCTGAAGATCCTGAAGGAATTGGGACTAGGCGTGCGCGAGAAGAACGGGAAACTGTTACCCATCGACGATCCCAGGCTCGATCCGATCTGGGAAGAATGCGGTCGCCTGGGCATTCCCGTGGCGATCCATATTGCCGACCCGGAGGCCTTCTTTCATCCCATCGATGGCAACAATGAACGATACGAGGAACTGGTTGAGCATCCGGACTGGAGCTTCTACGGTACTCAGTTCCCGAGCCTGGAAGAACTGATCGCGGCGCGGGACAGGATGATCGCTAAGCATCCCAAAACCACCTTCGTCGTGCTGCACGTGGGCAATTGGCCGGAGAATCTCGACAACATCGAGGCGCTGCTGAAGAGATTTCCGAATGTTCAAATCGAGTTCGGAGCCCGTCAGGCAGAACTCGGCCGTCAGCCGCGCCGAACCTACAAACTATTCCTCGATTTTCAGGATCGCGTCATGTTCGGGACCGACAACAATTTCGAGGCCGATCTGTACCAGAGCTATTTCCGTTGGCTTGAAACCGCCGACGAACATTTCGACTACTACGATGCGCCCGCACAAGGCCGCTGGAAGATTTACGGTCTTGAGCTGCCCGATCCGGTGCTCGAGAAGATCTACCACCTGAATGCGGAGAAGCTGTTCAGCCAGTTCAAAGGGGCAGCCGTGGTCTCCGAGCGGGGAGAAAATTGATGAGCCGACAAGCGAATGTTGGGAGGAGCCTGCTGAGGTCCGGGGAGGTGCTGGCCCTGTTCTGCCTGTTGTCCGCGTGTCAGAAATCTGCGCCGCCACGCGCCGCAGATCAGCCATCTCCCGCAGTCTCCAAGATCGAAGCCACAACAAACACGGACGGCTCCGTGCTGATCAGGACGCCGGCGGCGGATTTCGAACTGTCGCCGCGCGGCTATCTCCAGGCTTTTCTCATGAAGGAGGGGCGGCGCATCACACTGGACGACCCTGGGCCCCACGCCGACGGCACCACAGCGTGGGTTAACGGCCGACTTGTAAGTGATTTTTCCATCGAACCAAGCAGCGTAGTAATCGGAGAGTCGACGGGAAAGCTGGGTGCGCTTGGCAAGAGGATTCAGGCCACCGCTCGCAGCGTCAGTTCCGGGCTGGAGGAGTCGCTCGCAGTCGAGGTCTATGATGACTTTCCCGGCTTTGCTGTGCTGACTGCATCTTTCCAAAACAAAAGTGGGAAGACATTGCGGCTGGACCGTGTGCAGGTACAGCAGCATCGCATCAATGCCACGCTCGCCGATCTCAAGGCCCAGCCCTATCAACTCTGGTCGTTTCAGGGGGCGAGTTTTGATTGGGGACGCGATGAGATTCTTTCCCTCCCCACCCATTTCTCCCGGCCCAACTTGATGGCCGCGGTTGTAAACCAGGGACAGGGAGGTGGTGTGCCCGTAAACGCGTTCTGGACTTCTGCGGTGGGCGAAGCCATCGGACACATCGAGACCATTCCCGTCGTGCTTTCCTTGCCTGTCAGCGTAGCAGTTGACCAGCGCGTTGAGACAAGCGTCAATCTCGAGCCGAACGCTGCGCTGGGACCCGGAGAATCTTTCGTGACCCCGCGTACCTTCCTCGCCGTGTATCACGGTGACTTCTATGAGCCGCTGCGAATGTGGTCACTCGCGCTGCAAAAAGAAGGATGGAGCCTGACCAAGCCGAGCGGTGAGGCCTACAACATTGCATGGTGCGGGTGGGGTTACGAGTTCAATGTCACGCCCGCACAGATGCTCGGCACGGTGCCGAAGCTCAAAGAACTCGGTATAAAGTGGGCCACGCTCGATGATCGCTGGTTCAACACCTACGGCGACTGGGAGCCGCGCCGCGACACCTTCCCGGGCGATTCCATCAAGAAGATGGTGGATGACCTTCATCAACAGGGCATGATGGCGCAGCTCTGGTGGTATCCGTTGACGGCGGAGGACGGGCAGGGCAAGTGGGAGTCGCACAAGTACGTTGTGTCGAAGGTCGTACAGGAGCACCCCGACTGGCTCGTGCTCGACAAGAACGGGAAGCCCTCGCACGTCTTCCGCAGCCTTGCTGTGCTCTGCCCTGCCCTTCCGGAAGTGCAGCAGTATTACAAGAATCTGACCGAGAAGTTTGTTCGCGATTGGGGCTTCGACGGGCACAAACTCGACAACATCTACACTGCCCCAGCCTGCTATAACCCGAAGCACCACCACAAGTCTCCGGAAGATTCCATTCGCGCGGTCGCGGACGTTTACAGAGTCATTTATCAGACGACGCGTTCGCTCAAGCCCGAAAGCGTGACCCAGATCTGCCCCTGCGGAACGACTCCGAACGTGGCATGGCTGCCGTTCATGGACCAGGCCGTCACCGCCGATCCTGTTGGAGGCGTTCAGGTCCGCCGCCGCATCAAGTGGTACAAGGCAATTCTCGGACCCGCTGCCGCGATCTATGGCGACCACGTCGAGCTCTCAGAAATGACAAAGGATAAGAACGGACAGTGGGATGAGCATGGTCAGGACTTCTCCTCAACCCTCGGTACGGGCGGAGTTCTTGGCACGAAATTCACCTGGCCCGCCTCCGGTCCGAGATTCACCAAGGTCGCTCTGAACCCGTCGAAAGAGGAGCACTGGAAGAAGTGGACTGCTCTCTACAACTCAAAGATGCTGTCGAGAGGTGATTTCAAGAACCTCTACATTTACGGTTACGACATCCCCGAGGCATATGCCATCGAAAAAGATGGCCGGATGTACTACGCGTTTTACGCGGCGAGCCCAGAGACCCGATGGAAGGGGAAGATCGAGTTACGCGGCCTGCAGCCGGGGAGATATCGCGTGCATGACTACGTCAATGACGTTGATCTGGGTGAAGTCGACGCGCCGGCCGCCGAGCTGGCGACGGAATTTCAAGGGAGTCTGCTGCTCGAAACTGTCCACAAGTAACGCGTCGGCATCAGCGGCGGGCTTGGTTTGAGGCAAAGAATTTCTGCCAGCACTCGGGGCTACGGAAGGCCTCCGTGCCGCCCGCCCGGGTTGTAGAGCAGGCAGCGGCCAGATTGCCATAAGCGAGACAGTCAGCCATGTCTGCGCCGCGCACGTACTTATGCAAGAAACCGGCATTGAAACTGTCGCCGGCACCCACCGCATCCACGACCTCGACCGGGAACGCCGGTACGGAAACTGACTGACCCTTGTACACGGCCGTTGCGCCTCGCGTACCTCGTTTGACTACGACGACCGGCACTTGTTTCGCCAAGCTCCGAATCGCCTCTTCTACATCGCCGGTGTGCGCAAGCTTGCAGGCTTCGCGTTCGTTTGGCATCAGGATATCGACGAATCGTAGAGCCTCCTGAACGCCATCGTCCCAACGATCTGCGGGGTCGTCGTTGGTATCCAAAGAGATGGTCAGCCCTGACCTTTTCAGACTTCGGAATAGTTCTGGTATCTGCTGCACCAAGCCGCGGTGCAGAAAGTACGACGAGAGATGAAAATGACGGGACGAGGCAAGATAAGCGAGATCCAGATCCGCCACCGTCATTTCAGCCATGCACCCGGCATAGGTAAGAATCCGGCGTTGGCGGGTGTGTGGTAGAACCACGGTCAAGCCGGTATTCGAAGTGGAGGACTGAGTAATTCGCGTGAGATCCACAGCGGCGGCGCGCAGCCGGTCGAGTGCAACTCTCCCCAGCGCGTCGTCGCCGACCCGCGTGATGAATCCAACCAGTGTTCCCAGCACGGAGAGGTTGTGAGCAGTGATGGCCGAGGAGCTTCCCAGAGTGACCACCAGACCGCTCGCCAACAATTCCTGCTCGAGCGGAAGTTCCTCGGGCAGACCATAGAGAATGATGTCGAGGTTGAGTTCACCCGCAATCGTGATGTCGAACTGTGGCACGGAACTTTCCTAGGGAATCTCGTTGAGGATGACGACCTGGCTAAGATTGCGCGGCGAGTCCGGATTCAGCCCTTTCTTGAGCCCGGTGTAGAGTCCCAGGAGTTGTCCCCAGGGGATGCAACCTGCCAGCCTCAAGCACTCTGGACCCGGCATGGGTACTTCGACCAACAAATCTGCCCCCGCCCGCACGCGGTTATCGACTCGCGGAGTGACGACGAACGTGATTGCGCCCAAGCTCTTGATTTCTTCCAAGAGGTCGACTTCCGCGGCGTATCCGGAATCCGAGAGAAAGAAACCGACCAGTGTCTTCGCGCTCACGATGGATTTGGGACCATGTCGGAATTCCAAGCTGTGGAAGCTTTGCGCGTAGCTGCAGGACGACTCCATTACTTTCAGCGCGGCTTCGCAAGCGATTCCGTAGAAGGGACCGTGCCCAAGAAAAACGTAGTCGTCAAAATCATGCCGGCCGACAAAGTCGCGCAAGCGAGGCGGTGTCTCACGAAACAGCGACTCCGCCGCCTTCGGCAGATGTTTGAGTGATTGCATCACGCCCATGTCATCCATGAGGGTTGCCGCGAGGTATTGCAGACCAAGCAACATCGAACTGAACGACCGGGTCATGACGGTGCTCAATTCCTCCGCAGCCGAGAGAACAATCGGGAAGCTTGAGGCTTGGGCCAACGCCTGATCTGCCGCACAAGTGATCGCGATGGCGCGGATACCTCTCTCGTCCTCAAGATAATTTCTGGCTTTGACAACCTCGGTCGTCCGTCCCGAGCGGGAAATCAGGACTGGAACGATGGGCCGGCGTTTCGGCAGCACGGCATCAGGAAAAAGCAATACCTCGGAGGCAGGTACAGCCCGGGCGGGCATCCCGGAGATTGCGGAAAAACTTGCGGCTGCCGAAAGCGCCAAATAATAGCTCGTACCGCAGCCTACAAACAGCCACTCGCTGTCGGCAGGTACGTTCGTACTGATTTCGCGCAGGATCGCATCATTCTCGAGTTGTCGAATGCATTCCGACCAACACTCCGGTTGGGAGAGTATCTCCCGGAGCATGTGGGGCGGCGGATTGATTTGTGTCAGAGGCATGTTTGGTCCCGCTATACCAACGTCAGCGCAACTCCGGCGTCTTTGAGATTTTGCAAATCTGTCTTCGCGATCTTCTTGTCGGTAATGACTTGATGAATGGCATTCGGTGGAACGATGGTCGAAAGGCTCCGCCGCCCGAACTTGCTCGAGTCGCAGACCGCCACCGCCTTCCGGGAGATCTCGACCATGACACGATTGACCTTGGCTTCTTGCAGATTCGGCGTACTCAATCCGAGGCGTGTGTCAAAGCCGTCGACGCCGAGGAACAAGATGTCCGCACTCAGATGCCGGAGCGTTTCCTCGGCGAGAGGGCCGACCAGTGAAAAGGAATTCTTGCGGACGGTGCCTCCTGTCAGGATCACTTCAATCTCGGAGTTGGCCAACTCGGCAGCGATGTTGATGGCATTGGTGATCACGGTGAGCCTGCGGAAATTGCGCAGCGCTCGTGCGATCGCCATCGTCGTCGTTCCCGAATCCAACAGGATCGATTGGCCTTCTTCGACGAACTGGACCGCAGCTTGAGCAATCCGCACTTTTTCCGCACGGTGCAGCTTTTCCTTCTCCTGCAGCGAAAGGTCGCTCAGTGCTCCAGTCGGTGGAGTCAAGGCACCACCGTGCGTGCGATGCAGAAGGCCGCGGCTCTGAAGTACTTCCAGGTCTTTTCGGATTGTGATCTGAGAAATCTGGAAAGACGACGCCAAATCCTTCACTAGCACCCGGCCGTCGCGGTTCAGGGCGTGCAGAATGGCGCGCCTTCTTTCCTCGTTAAGCAGACCTTCGGCTCTTTCCACGACGAACACCCGCGGGTTTCTTTTTACATTCTTTTATTACGTTTGGCAAGTTTTCGACCTGACAGTCAGGAGAGCCGGGGGCATGGCCCGATAACCCTCAAAAGTCCCCCAAACGAGCGAATTTCATTGAGGATACGCGAACTTTGGTCCACTGGAGACGGCCTCCTGAGCACCCGAGAATACATCAAGGAACGCCCAGCGCGAGCGCCCGGCGAGCTCACTAGTAGCAAAACGTAACACTTCGAGCACGCGTTCGTCGCCACGCTTAATCCCGTAAGAGCGGGATGAGCACTCCGAACGCGTTGGGTGAACCGAAGATCGGGTAAGTTCGATCGCCGGGGTATGCGAAGGCGCCGGACCGGGTATCGCGCTTCATGCATCCTCAGGTCCTCCTTCCAGTGTGAGCAGGTACACGTCGTTCCCTTCTGAACCGGTCCAGGTTCGCCCAGAGGGATGCGGCGTAAGTTCGTCCAGCGGCGCCGGAAACCATGCAACCGCTCGATCCGTGTCGGCCGCATGGATCACCGTCTCCGACCCTGTCTTCTGCGCCCGCCACTGTGGGCGCGCTGGTGCTACGGCTCCGGTCAATTCCGGCTTGCTAACCAGCGGCGCTTCCTGTCCGTCTGGGAACACGACCTTATCTCCGTCCTTGGAGATGCGGCATGTGTCGCCACTGGTTAAGTCGATCCCGACTACCTCCGGCAACTCGTTAGTCCCTTGAAGATCTTCCCACGACACTCCTTGGCCCATAGCCCAGGCCACTGCGCTTACCTGTTCGTCCGACATTCCCGTCCGATACGCCAAGAAACGAGCGTCAGCGGACAACGCGAACTGCTTTTGCGTGACGCCCCGCGCCAACGGGTAGTGGGCCTCCGGCTCCGCTGTGGCCGTGTTCCAAAGTCGCGCGTCGCGGCCGGAAACCGATAGCATCCGTCTGCCGGCCTCTAGGAACGCCGACCACAGTACCATGCTCGAATGCGCCGCCAATTGCCCGGGTCTCTGTGCCCCTTCTACCAACCGGTAGACCTGTACGATCTCTCCGCCTCCGGTCAATCGGGGCGCGACGGCAATCCTCTGCCCGTCCCCGGAAAAGGCGAGCCTCCCCGGGTCCCACGACGGCACCACGACCGACATCGCGCTAGCGCCTACGAGGTCCGGCGCCCACGCCAGAACCGGCTCTCCCTCGGCTCCAGCCGAGAAGATTCGCTGACCATCGGCTGAAAACGCCAAGTGCTCCGCCACAGAACGAACCGTAGCACCGGCCAACGACTGCCCGCTAGCGGTCTCCCACACCTGCAGCGTGTTGTCGTCGTAGGCCAAAGCCAGTCGTTCTCCCTTGGGCGAAAAGCAGGCACACCGAATTCCCTCCGAGCCGCCCAACGAAATTAAGTGCCGCGCGCTGGTGGCGTCGAGAACCTCGCGATCCACCACGAGTTGCGCTCCGTCCGGAGAGAACGCGACGCGCGTCCATGTCGCTCGCTTCAGCCAGTCGTGCTTTCGCGAGTGGGGACGCGACCAAGCTAATTGGGCCGATTTTCCTGCCAACGTGGGGACCTCCCACACCTGCAACTCGTGCTCACTGACCGCCACGATGCGGTGTCCGTCCGGCGAGAACGCGACGGTGTGGAACGCTCCCCGGCCCAACTTCGCGATCTCCCGGCCGCTGGCGATTTCCCACACACGCGCCGCGTCCTCCGAGAATGCGGAACCCGTCACAAGCCACCGACCGTCTGGCGAGAATGCGAGATGCTTTGCTGAGGCGGCGATCGAGGTGAGTAATCGACCATCGTCCACATCAAAGACCAGTACCCGCGCGACGGCGTGAAAACTCGTCTTCAGCGTACACGCCACCAAACGACCATCCGGTGACAAGAAGACGCTGTTCAACGCCGGAAAATGATCGCCGACCGGGGTGTCCGGTCGCGGATCGGCCCCGCCTCCGGGCCGCAGCACACACAGAATGCCGCTCGCCGGCTGCGTCGGCAGTGGCCGGCGCGACCGTAACCAGATGAAACCCGGTTCCCGACGCTCCTTCGCCGCCCGCCACTGCTCAGCCAGTTCGTGTATTTTGGGCCCGGGTCGCATCCACGTGGGCCCCTCGACTGGCCAGCCGCCCGCGGGTGGCGCGAAGTGCTTGGACGCATCCAGCGAGTCATACCACCAGCAGCGATTCCAGAGACACTGAAACAGTGCCCCAGGGTGTCTGGAAATAAACCCGAGGTCCATGCCGAGTGCTTCCTCGATCACACGCAGCACGCGCTGATTTGGGCGGTCGGCGGGCAGCGCCTTGACAGCCTCTCGGAGATCGTCTGCCAGCATCGTGACCATCCCCGCCGACGCCTTGGCCTGCAGGAACTGGAGGTCCGTTAGCAGGTCCTCCAACTCGGCCCACTGCCTGGCGGCGATGAGGTGGGCCGGCAGGTGTGCCAGGAGGAACACCTCCGCGCTGTCTGTCTGGTAGTTGGCTAGCAGTTTGGCCGCGATTCGACGGTGAGCGCTTCGCAGATCGAGACGATACACCCTGCTTTGCCCTGCCCCGCCGCCCAACCAATCGATGATCGATTTGTGATACGTGTGGTATTTCCCGCCGCGCAGCGGGAAGAACGCGGCGACCTTTTCAAGATTCCGTTCCACCTCGAAAACATCGCGATCGGCGAAAGTTGCGATCTGCTCCGCGGAAAGCGACTCTCGCCCCGCGACGATAACTTCTAACAGCGCCCGCGCCCCTTCGTACTCCTGGCTGGTTGGAAACAGCCGTTCGAAGAAGCTCTGATAGATTCCTACCAGCCCGTCGGGGAATGCTTCCGGCCGGTGCACATCGAGCCGCCCCGCTTCGATCGCCGCCATCACTTGCACAACGTAGAGGAAATTTCCTTCACCCTTGCGGCAGATCGCCTCGACTATCCCCTTGCGCTCCGCTCCGTCGCGCAACGCCGCCAACACCGTTGGTGACTGACGCAGCTTCGCGTCCAGGTATCGCTCTATGTCTCCGAGGTTTTCCGGGGAGGCCGCGTCGATCTCGTGTGGTCGGAAACGGCTGAACGAGTCCAGCACCGCCGGGAGCTTGCGGCTGCTGAGCACCAAACGCACCCACGGCGGCAGGTCATCCAGGCGCTCGCGCAACACCTGAGGAATCGTGCGCCCGCCCCGCTCTAGCGCTTCGTCGAGGCCATCGACCACGATCAGCATTGGCCGCTCCGGTTTCTCGGCCCGCAACGGTTCGGCCACCAGCCTGCGAAGCAGCATTCCTGCGTCGGCGTCGCCCGTGTCCTCCAAATCAACCGCATCCAGGGCCGCCCGGTACCCGACCAACTGCGTCGCCAACTGGGCCGCGATCGAAGTGACGAACCGCGGCGGATCTAGAGTTTCGCTGAGACTGGCAACACAGAAGTGATACGCCACCACCTGCGGATGCTTCTCGATCAGGCGGGCCAGCACGGCCGACTTGCCGGCCCCGGGATCACCGGTGACGAAGAAGACGCGCCCGTCCCCCTCCTCCTCTAGCCACCGCTGCAACTCCCTTTCCAACCATTTACGACCAATGAAATCCCGCGTCAAACGTGAGATCTCAGCTCCGAAGTCCTGTGGCCGCAGCTTAGCAAAGACTCGCGCGCACGCGCCCTCGACCATCTCGCTCGGTTGCGCAATCGCCTCCAGCAGCCGCTCGAGTGCCCTCTCATACTCCGCCGGCAGTTGCCAGTGCTGAAAGTCCACCCAGTCCAGCCGGTAGATCCCCAACGGAGGACGACACGGAATCACCATGGCCGGAACGATCTTCCGCCGGCTGTACCGAGCCAAACTGATCTCGTCCAAGCAGACGCCGTCTGGTCGCCGTACCGCGTGGGGCGTCAGGAGGGCAACGAACAGATCCGAGGAGAGCACTGCTTGCTCGATCTGTTCCTCCCAACTCCGACCGGCTCGTATCTCTCCCTCGTCGAGCCAGACTCGGTACCCCCGCGTCGTGAGATCGTCCCGCAGCCTGACCGCCAACTCCTTGGCATCGAGACGCCCATAACTCAGGAAGATGCATTGACTTGCTGATGTCCGCGGCGTTGTGCTCACTGGCTAAAGATACTACCTCCCGCCAAACGGTAAGTGACTAGAACTCAGGGGCTAAAGCCCGCATTCGTTGAGGCTCCGAGCGGCACGGCGGAAGCTGTACCCTTCCCAAAACCGATTTTTGAAACCAGTTCGAACGACTTGCTGGCCGACGAAGGTCTGAGCTGACGCTGTAAACAAACGCGGCGTTCCGGCGAACCTTGCTGCATTTCGATCGAACCAGGCTGACTGTAATAATTCAGGCTGTCCTCCGTCTTTAGTTGTGAAAGAAAGTGACAGGAGGCGTACCCTGCCAAGCGTACTGGTTGAGGAGTCGAAGATCGTGATCCCGGACGGACTCGAGCAAGCTTATCGGGCGCACCACGGTTTGGTATTCCGCACGGCGTACCGGATCACGGGCAACGCGGCCGACGCGGAGGATGTGCTCCAGACCGTCTTTCTACGGCTCGTCCGCCGGAGAACCAGCGCTGATGGGATCGAAGAGATGATCGAGAATGAGGAGAGCTATTTACGCCGGGCAGCTATCAATGCTGCCCTGGATGTGATTCGATCGCGACAGGTCAATCCAACCGTCGAACTCCCCGATCTCCCCGTTGAGACTGCACCGAACAATACAGGCGATCTAAGGCAGGCGTTGGGGCGGGCGCTGGCCCAACTTAAGCCGAGGCCGGCGGAGATCTTTGCCCTGCGCTTCCTCGAGGGCCTCAGCAATCCGCAGATTGCGCGCATGCTCGGCATTTCCCAGGTGCTGGTCGCGGTCATAGTCCATCGCACCCGGCAACAGCTCCGCAAGGAGCTTCGTCCGTATCTAGGAGACAGGTCATGATGAATCAGAAGTTCGACCGTTTGCTGTCGGCGATTCGAAACGAACAAGTGGATGACAAAGTGGTTGCGCAGGCGGGCGAGCGCGTGTGGAGCTCGATTGCCGGATCTCCGACAGTGGATATCAGCACCCAAAAGCTGCGAAGCTGTGAAGATTTTCAGGCACTCATCCCAGGATATCTCGGGAAGCAGCTGCCCGGGCCTCGCGCGCTGTTGTTCGAGGATCACGTCCACACCTGTGTCGGGTGCCGGCACGCCCTGGAGCGCACGCGTGATGGCCAATTACAGGCCGTTTGGCGGCCTGAATTGAAGCGCCCGCGGTTCCCATTTTGGCGATGGGCAGTGGCTGCCACTGCGGTTGTCGCGGTTGCGTTTGCCACACTCGCGCTGTCGATGGGAATCTTTCCCGGGCAACACGTCGTCCATGGAGCCGTTCAGAATGTGGACGGCTCGCTCTACGCTGTAATTGGCGACAATGTACGGATGATCCCAGCGGGGTACGAGATCCGCAGCGGAGACGAGATTCGCACGGCAAAAGGTTCGAGCGCGGTGGTGCGGTTGCTCGACGGCTCGCTGGTCGAGATGGGAGAGCGCGCCGACATTTCGCTGTCGCGCGCATGGAACGGCACGACGATTCATCTGGACGGCGGCCAGGTGATTGTCCAAGCGGCCAAGCAGCGCACGGGCCGCCTGTATGTGGCGACGGACGATTGCCTGGTCTCGGTGAAAGGGACGATCTTCTCGGTCAACCGCGGGATCAAGGGCTCGCGCGTGGCCGTGATCGAGGGCGTGGTCCGGGTGGACTATGGGGTGCGGACCACCGAACTGCGCGCGGGAGACGAAGCAACGTCGAGCGCCAACGTCTCGAAAGTCCCGATCCAGAATGAAATCGCATGGAGCAGGAACGCCGCGAAGTACCTTGCCTTGCTGGGAGATTTCGCGGTCCTGCAGAAACAGTTTGCAGCCATTCCGGGACCCGGACTGCGCTACAGTTCCGATCTTTTGCCGTACCTTCCTGACAATACCGTGGTCTACGCAGCGATTCCCAATCTCGCGAACACTCTGGAGGAAGCCACTCGGCTGTTCCAGGACCGGCTGCAGCAGAGCCCGGCGTTACGGAACTGGTGGCGGCAACAGCAAAAAGGAAGCAGCCCGAAACTCGCGGATGTACTGGATCACATGAAGACCTTCAGCAGCTATCTGGGCGACGAGATCGTGTTCGCCGCGGGGAAGACGGGCACGACTTATACCGCACCGATCGTGCTTGCCCGAGTGCGGCAGCCGGGACTGGAAGCCTTTCTGCAAAGCGAGAGCCGACGGCTGAGTTCAGACCAGTCGCAACCCGCACTGCAGATGGTCCATGACCCGGGGGCGGTAACACCCGCGCCCAATCACCCGCTGTTGGTCTACCTGACTGATGACCTATTGATCGCCAGTCCGGATGCGGTGGAGTTGCAGCGTGCGGCAATGCGTGCACGGCAAGGCAACGGCAGCGCCTTTGCACAAACGCCGTTCTATCAGCAGATTGCCCGCGCTTACCAGCAGGGGGCGGGATGGCTTTTCTGCGCAGACATGGAACAAATCGTCGTGCAGAACGTACATGTCGGTAGCAGCAGCAACGACCTGCCACCGGGGATCGGGGACGTGCGCTACCTGACGATGGAGCACCGCGAAGTAAGCGGCAAGACCGAAAATCAAGCGGCCTTGACATTCGCGTCCCAGCGACAAGGGGTGGCATCGTGGTTGGCTGCGCCTGCTTCCATGGGGTCGTTGGAATTCGTCTCTCCCGAGGCCAGCATGGTGACCTCGGCGGTGATAAAGAATCCGAGAAGCATCATGGAGGAAGTCTTCCAGATGGCCGGCAGTGGCGATGCTAACTTCGCGCAGCACGTGGCCGAGTTCGAAGCCAAGACTGGCGTGAATGTGCTCGATGACATCACGGCTCCTCTTGGTGGTGAAGTTACGATGGCGTTCGATGGCCCGGTGCTGCCGACGCCGCGGTGGAAGCTAATTCTTGAAGTGTACGATCCCTCAACCCTGCAGGCGACGATGGCGAAACTGGTTGACAGCTTCAATCGCGAGGGCAACGCGCAAGGCCACTCGCTCCAGCTGGCGACGCGGAAGGTCGGTTCGCAGACTTACTATGTCATCAGCAGTCCGAACCACGCGAATTCTGAAGTGGACTACACGTTTGTCGACAGCTACCTGATCGCCGCGCCTGATCTCGGTACCATCTCCCGTGCCATTCAAGCTCGCCAGGCAGGATATGCGCTGACGCATTCGCCGGCCTTTCAGGCTCTACTGCCCAGCGACGGATACACGAACTTCTCGGCGATTTTCTATCACAACCTCGGTCCGGTGGTGGAACCAATTGCCGAGCAACTGAAATCCAGCGGAGCCCTGACTCCCCAGCAGCGGCAGTCCATCGATGCGCTCACGGCTAACTCTGCGCCGGGTTTGATTTATGCCTATGGGGAGCCGGACCGGATCGTCGTGGCGAGCAACACCGGCTTCATGGGATTCGATCTAGGTACTCTGCTCACGATGGGCGATAATGGGCCTTTCTTGCCGCAGATGCTTTTGGGCAGAGCCCTGAGCAGCCCTGCGCATCAAACTCAGTGAGCATAGCGGTACAACGCGGAGCAGCAGGCGGCGAGGATGAAGGAGAGCAGGTTCCGCCTGCCGCTCCGCAGAAACCGCTCATCGAACTGCAGGGTCTTTCGGTTCAATTTGGCCACCGCGAAATTCTGCGGAATCTCACCGGTTCTCTGCGCGGGCGGGCCATCGGCCTTTTGGGACCGAATGGCGCTGGCAAGTCTACCCTGATCAATACCCTGCTTGGCTTCTACAAACCATCCTCTGGTTCGGCGCGGGTGTTTGGATACGACATCCGCACGGAGACGAGGAAGATCCGCAGCCTGGTTGGTTACATGCCGGAAAACGACGCGTTCATTTCAAAAATGAACTCGGTCTCTTTCGTCCGCATGATGGCGGAGCTCTCCGGCTTACCTTCCTCCGTGGCGCTGGAGCGGGCGCACGAGGCGCTGTTCTACGTGGGGCTCGCGGAAGCGCGCTATCGTGAGTTGGGAACGTATTCGCTGGGCATGAAGCAACTGGTGAAGCTGGCGCAGGCGATTGCCCATGGACCGAAGTTGCTGATTCTCGACGAACCGACCAATGGCCTCGATCCTTCGGCGCGCCAGCGCATGATTCGTATGATCCGCGAAATCCGCGACGGCAGTGAGCTGCGCATCGTACTGTGCTCACACTTGCTGCGCGACGTCGAAGACACGTGCGACGAAGTGCTGATCCTGAAGCAGGGACGAATCGCCCATTACTCGAATTTGGAGGAAGAGCACCAGGCGAACCGGCGGTTCCTGGAACTGGAGACTTACGGCGCGAATGGTGACTTTACCGAGGCGGTCGAGAAGCTCGGCTGTGAGTGCGCGGTCACGGCCAACCGCATAAAGATGATTCTTGCGGATGGGGTTAAGATTCGCGACATCTATCGTTTGGCTGCGGAACGCGAAGTGCGCATCCGCCGGCTCAATTTCCGGCGTGACACGCTGGAAGATATTTTCTTGAAAGCGATGGAGAGCGCCGATGGCCGTTTATAGGCGCAGTTACACGTCATACTCGGGTGCACTCACTCCGACTTGGTCGCGCTGGCTGGTACTTTTTCGGTATTCCAGGCGAACCCTATTTCGCTCGAAGTTCCAAACCGGATTGTTCGCGCTCTGCTTCTTTTATCCAGTGTTCTGCCTGTTTGCGATCTACCTTGCCCACAATTTGGACTTTCTTCAAAAATTCGGCGCAGGCAACGTTCAGTTTGTCGTCATCGACAGCAAGTTCTTCTTCTACTTCGTAAACGTGCAGGGCGTGCTGGCGTTTTTTCTGACCGCCTTTGCCGGGCCGGGCCTGATATCGCCCGATATCGCCAATGGCGCGCTGCCGCTGTACTTCTGCCGCCCCTTCTCGCGCGTGGAATATGTGCTCGGTAAGTCGTCTGTGCTGGCGATCCTGCTGTCGCAAGTTACCTGGATTCCCGGCCTGATTCTTTTCGCCGTGCAAGCGATCCTGGCTGGTCCGGCTTGGACGTGGCATCACCTTTGGATTGCGGGCAGCCTGGTCGTCTCTTTCCTCATTTGGATCGCAATTCTGTCTCTGCTCGCGATGGCACTCTCGGCCTGGGTGAAGTGGAGAGTCGTGGCCGGAGCCCTACTGCTTGCCGTGTTGTTCTTTGGAGCAGGCTTCGCTCAAGCCATCAACGCTGTGATGCGCACTGAGCTGGGACATTTCCTGAACATCATGTATCTGATGGCCACGGTTTGGACTGCGCTCTTCGATATCGGCGGCGAGCGAGCGATTCCGGTTGCCCAGGCCTGGATCGCCCTGTTCGCGTACTGTGCCATCTGCCTCGCGCTACTCGTGCGCAAGGTGCGCGCCTACGAGGTGATCAAATGAACGATCGCATCGTCCTCGAAAACGTGTCGAAGTTCTACGGCGAGATTCTGGGCGTAAACCGTGTAAATCTTTCGATTCCTCCCGGCATTACCAGTCTGGTGGGTCCGAATGGCTCGGGCAAAACTACGCTGATGAACCTGATGACAGGGTTAGTCCGGCCTACGCGGGGTGAGATCCGGGTACTGGGATACCGCACCAATGAATCGGAAGTTCTCTTCAAGATTCTTGGCTATTGCACGCAGTTCGACGCGTTTCCCAAGGGCCTGACCGGATTTCAGTTTGTTTATTCTTACCTGCGGCTCGGAGGCAGAGATTCCGAAGCCGCCTCGCAGCTTGCTTGGAGGGCTATTGAACGCGTAAACCTTGCCGAGGCCGCGACACGCAACATTGCCGCCTACAGCAAAGGGATGCGCCAGCGAATCCGCTTGGCGCAGGCTCTGGCGCACGACCCGCGAGTGCTGGTGCTCGACGAACCGCTGAACGGACTGGACCCGCTGGCGCGCTCGGAGATGATCGCGCTGTTCCGTTCCGCGGCGGCGCAGGGTTGCTACGTCATTATCTCCAGCCACATTCTGCACGAAGTCGATGTGATTTCCGATCAGGTCATCCTGCTGAGCAACGGGTACGTGGTCGCCGAGGGTCAGATCCACAGCGTGCGCAGTGAAATCCAGGAGCACCCAGCGCAGATTCTGATCCGCTGCAGCCGGCCACGAGAACTCGCCGCCAAAACGATGGCGTGCAACCAGACCATCGAGGTATGCATTCACCATGACGAGCGCGGCCTGCTCGTCAAAACGCGCGATGCCGACGGACTCTATCTCATGCTGAACCAGGTCGCCTTGAACGGAATCGAGATCGAATCGGTCGCCCCCGCTGACGATGATGTGAATTCCGTTTACGAATATCTGATCGGGAACGACGGGGTGGTCCGATGATCAAACTGTGGTGGGGGCAGATCAGGTCGGTCATCCGGTTGGAGATGAAGAAGACCTTCTTCGCCAAGCGCGGCTTGTGGGTCTACGTACTCGCCCTGTTGCCCTTCCTGCTCTTCATTGGGCATGCCATCGTCACCTCACGCTTGCAAGAACAGAGCGCGGGTCTTGCTATGCAGAATGAGAAGCCTCTGACCTACCAGGATCTGCGGGTGATCCAGTCGGGCATGACGAGCGAAGAAGTAGTTACCTTGCTGGGGAAGCCGCCGCGCCATTTTCATTGGACTGAACAAAGACCACTGGAGAAAGGCGGATTTTCCAACGTACCCCACGAGAGCTACCACTACTCCGATGGAACCAACGACCTGTTCCTGGAGTTGTCAGATGGCAAGGTTGAGCGCGTGCATATCCACGAAGGTTACAACCTGGGTGAGGACTCCATCCTGTTCGCCGGCGTGTTCCAATTTTTCTATATTCGCCTGGCTGTCTTTTTTGGATGCCTGGGAATCTTCATGAACCTTTTTCGAGGCGAGATCCTCGACCGCAGTCTCCATTTTTACTTTCTTGCGCCCCTGCGACGCGAAGTTCTGATGGCGGGAAAATTTCTTGCCGGGTTGTTGGCCACTTGCGCTATTTTTGTGACCAGTGAGTCGCTTCAGATCGTTGCCTTCACCTGGCATTTCAGTCCGAGTGCGCGGGACCTCTACCTGTATCACAATCACGGTCTTGCGCATGCTGGGACGTATTTGGGAGTGACGGCTCTGGCCTGCCTCGGCTATGGAGCTTTCTTCCTGGCTGCGGGAATGCTGTTCCGGAATCCGATTCTGCCGGCGGCGGCAATCCTGGTCTGGGAAGCCGTAAATCCCTTTCTTCCTTCGTTGCTGAAGCAGTTCAGCGTGATTTACTACCTGAAATCGCTTTGCCCGGTGACCATCCCGACGCCTCCGGGCACGCCGCCTCTGTTTGCCCTGCTGGTCTCCAACCCCGATCCAGTCTCCACCCCGGTTGCTGTCATTGGTGTTGTGACTGTGGCCCTGCTGGCTCTGTTTGCATCCAGCCTCCGAGTGCGGCGCATGGAAATCAACTACACGACCGAGTGAGAGTTCCTCAAGCAGGTCGCAGAACATCGACTGGGGACGCGGGACAATTGCCGTCCGCAAAATGGATAACAACAGACGTGATTCTGTCAACCGTACCTCCGAAACGGGGAGGCTCGGTGCGAGTGCAGAAAGCGGCTACGGTCCACCGAGGTGTACTAAAGCAAAGTACGTTCCAACCACCTGTTCAGGTCAGGGACAACTAGGCCCGCCGGAACAGACGCGCGCGGCGGGCCAAGTGAGTTCCTGGACCAGGTCAATTCCCGGTTCCTGATAACGGCGCTTTCTGGGGGCTCCGTCCGCCGTTGTCATTGACTTGCAGTGTGGCATTGCGGGCGCCCGTCTTCGTGGGAGCGAACTTCACCGTAACCGTGCAACTCTGCCCGGCACCGATGCTGGAGCCGCAGTTGTTGGTCTGCGAGTAATCAGCGGCCGCAGCACCTGCAATCGCGATTCCCGGACCGGTGATGGTCACTGCCGCGGGGCTGATGTTCGTGACCGTGACTGGCAGCGGCGAACCGCTCTGCCCCACTTTCACCGTCCCAAACTTCAGGGCGGTCGGCGACAGCTTGATCGCCAGACCAACTCCGCTCAGCTGTACGGTTTGCGGAGACCCCGGAGCGTTATCCGTAATGACCAGGCTCGCCGTTCGCGTTCCTCCCATCGTCGGCTTGAAGGTTACCGTAATCGTGCAATGGGCTCCCGTCAGCAACGTCGTGCCGCATCCGGACTTGAAGGTGAAGTCTCCGGGATTGGTTCCGGCCAATGCAATGCTGCTGATCGAAAGGGTCGTGCTCAGGTCATTGGTGACAACCAACGTCTGTGCGTTGGAAGTGGCCACCGCTCGCGGCGCATACGTGATACTGAGCGGCGACACGCTGACCGGTAGAGTCCGGTTCAGCAGCATGGTCACTTGGGTATAGCCGGACCAGTTGTTCAGGACTGCGGCATCGAGCATGCCGTCGTTGTCGAAGTCGCCTGCCGTGACCCAGCCCGGTGAGGCGGCGCCCACCAGGAACGGGCCGCTGGGAGGTGTTGTAAATCCACCGCTGCCGTCGCCCAACAATACCACCAGGCCAAGATTCGCTTCCTGGCAGTTGGGAAAGTACCCGCACGTGAGGTACACATGCGTGGCATTCAGCGTGACCAGCAGATCGAGCGTGCCATCTCCATTCACATCCGCGGTCTTGATATTGCTCGGGCTGGTGCCCCCGCCATATCCCGCAGGAATGTAAGTCACGATGCTCGGGCTGGCAAACGTCCCATTTCCGTTTCCCAGAAAAATCGCTGCCTCGCCGCCATTGACGCCGCTCGCGACTGCCAGGTCGATTTTTCCATCCTTGTTGAAATCCCCCGCGACGATACCCTGAGGATAGCTCAGACTGCTGGTTGGTTGCGCCGCCTGGAACGTCCCGTCACCGTTGCCTAGGAGGATCTCCACCGTAGACCCGACATAGTTGGTGAGGGCCACATCGAGCCTGCCGTCGCCGTTGAAGTCTCCGATGGCGATAGCGGCCGGGCCTAGCGTCCCACTCTCGGCAGGAACTTGCGTGACGATTGCAGTGCCGAAGGTGCCGTTACCTTTTCCCAGCAGCACGCTGAAGTTCCCGTCGCTGTCAGAGACAACCAAGTCCGGCTTGCCGTCGCCGTTGATATCGGCCACCTTCAAGTCGCCAGATCCTGACGTGTCACCCAGGGAATAGAACACGGCTGGCTTGAACTTTCCGGTGCCCAGGCCAAGCAGGACGGCGACGTCGGAGCCCACCTCGTTGTAAGGTCCTCCCCGAGTGGACACCGCGATGTCAGCCTTGCCGTCGCGGTTGAGTCGCCGGTGGCCACGACAAGACCGCTGACACCGTATCCCTGATCTGTGATAACGATGGGACCGGGCGTGCCCAGCACACCATGCGAATTGCCCATCATCACACTGAGTGTGTTGGGGGCATTGCCGGCCATCACCACATCCTGATTGCCATCTCCGTTGAGGTCAGCGGACGCGATCGTGATGTTGGCGTCCGCAGTGAAGCTGTAGCTTGTGCTGGCGCGGAATGTGCCGTCCCCGTTTCCGAGCGCGATGGTCCCCAGCGCCCCGCCAGTGTTGCCGACCGCGAAGTCCAGTTTGCTGTCGTCGTTGAAATCTGCCAGCACTAGCGATTGCGAGTTCCAGTCGGTCATATAACCCACCGGGGGCTGGAACGTACCATCGCCCTTGCCGAGAAGCGCGTAGACGGCCGAATCGTATTGATCCGCAATCACCAGATCGAGTTTCTTATCTCCGTTCAGATCGCCGATCGCGATGGAGTTGCCGAACGGAACGCCGTAGGAAACGCCCGGCGCAAAGGCTCCGCCGCCGGTGCCAAGAAACACCGTCGCACCGAGCCAGGAGGAGATCACGATATCCAGATTGCCGTCACGGTTTAAGTCTGCGACCGCGACCCCGCTGACCGAGTAGCCTCCGGTATAGAAAGTGGGCGCCTGAAACGATCCATTGCCGTTCCCCAGAAGAACGCTGATACCGTTGGAAGCATCGACAGTGACGGCGTCGAGGTGACCGTCCTTGTTGAAGTCTCCGACGGCCACATCGAGGGGAGCTGTGTTGGCCGGACCCACGGAGAAACTGACCTGACTTTGAAAGGTGCCGTCGCCGTTGCCGAGAAGAACGGAGATGGTGTTGTCGTCACGGTTGGTCGCGACGATATCGAGCTTGCCGATGCCGCGCAGGTCGGCCAGCGTCATGCCGTGAAGGTTGCCATACCCGCTGTTGCCCGTAACGTAGGTCCCGGCGAGGGAGAATCCACCCCTGCCGTCTCCCAGATAAACCAACACGAGTGAGGGACCACTCGCCGTCCGTATGAGCACATCTTGCCTGCCATCTTGATTGACATCGCCCACAGCGATGTATTCGGCGGCTGGGCTGCCAGTCGGCAGGAAAATGACATTGCCGGGTTGGAACGTGCCATCACCGTTACCCAGCATCACGCTGAACGCGGGGCCGGCGGCATCGGCGCTGACCAGGTCAAGTTTGCCATCGCCGTTGAAGTCGCCATTAGCAAGCCAGAAGACGGTCAGGTCTTGCCGGAAGTCCTCGCCAATAGAGAAAAGTTGCCCGGTTGTGAACTTAGCCGGTGGCGGTGTGGCCGCGTGGGCCAGGACCGCCGGAATCGTGACAGCCAGAAACATCAGTACCCACGCCGACCACGTCGAACGAGCCGACCCTCGAGCGCGATCCTGAACCAGTGAAACGAAGTTGTGATTGGTAGTGCTCATTGCCCACCTCCCCGATGGATTTCTCGCTTTCAGTCAACATCGCGGAATTCGGGTGCAAAAGGGCTCACGGACTGCGCATTCCGGTGGATAATCCTCTTAAGTCACGACTGATCAATGACTTCCGCGCTCCGGTCATCGTCCCGACAGGCTGAGCACATTTGTTTTCCGCGCGTGAGCCCTCTGCTCATTCTTTTCCGCGATGAATGTTGAGAGCAGAAACAACCCAACAAGGAGTCACCCATGCTTCGATCAATGTTCACCGCGGCGCTTTTGGCATCTTCTTTACTGACAGGCCAGCTCCATGCCGAAACGGCCTCCAAGCCGCTCACCAACGCCGACGTGGCTGCCATGGCTCAGGGTGGTCTGGACGAGACGACCATCATCGGCGCCATCCACGCGCAGAGTTCGAGCTTTGACATCTCCGCCTCCTCGCTCCTCAAGTTGAAGCAGAGCGGCGTGACTCCGAATGTGATGGGTGCGATGTTCGCGGCAGTGGCGGGAAAGCAATCGCCATCGCAGTCATCCGTCGCGGCGGTTCCAGTTCAGCCAGCCGCGAGCCCGGCGGCCGTACCGTCCTCTCCCGAAGCTCAGCCCAAGAAGAGGGGCGCGTGGCTAAAGGCTTTCGCTGATAACTTCTCCAGCAATGCTGGCGAGCGCGGAGGATCGGTCAAGCGCGCCATCTTTGCCCGAGCCAACGCGATGGTGTCTGGCTTGGCAACAGGTCGTCAAAATGCCACCGATCCATCGCTCGCATCGTATCCGTCTTCCCAACCTGAAGCGGGGGACATGCAAGCACAAGCGCAGCCCCAGAATCCGTACTGGAGGTCCAACACGGGCGAAGTGATCCCAGCATCCCAGCCACCACAAACCAGCCCACAGCCTGCAGCCGCCACCCCCGCTGCCGCCGCCCCCAAAGGCGCCGTCATCATGTTTATGCCCTTCCGCGATCCGCGCGAAGACGCCTTCACCGCGAACGTGCCGCAGGGATGGCAAGTCAGCGGCGGCACTACCCGCAACTCGGCAATCGATCCTCGCCAGAGTCTTCGCGCCACTTCTCCCGACGGACACATCCGCCTGTTCATCGGCGATCCCGACCTCGTTCCGCGTGAGGTGCCGAACCGCCTGCTCGCCTACGCGGGCGTTCGCGAAGGCCAGACTATGCAAGGACCCTGGGGAGGCCCGGTGCTGATCGCGCGCTATCAAACCGGAGAGCAGTTCGCCCGCGGCTACGTTTCCAGGCTCTGCGCCGCCTCACAGATCACTTCTTCGAACGTCGTTCAGGATGCCACCCGGGAATTGACCGCGAAGGCCGTGGAATACGGAAGAGCGCAGGGTGCTCCGGCCCAGGCATGGGTGGGAGAGGTAGCTTTCCGCTGCGGCGCGCAGACCGGGTACGTGCGCGCTTCGACGGTCATCGCCGGTTCGCCGGCGGGCGCGCAGGTTTGGGCGGTTCTGGAACTCAGCGGCTTCATGGTTGCCGATCCGTCCCAGGTCGCCTTCGCGCGCTACATCCTCAACAACATCATCGGCAGCGTTCAGATGAATCCGGAGTGGGAAGCGCGCCAGGCGCAGGCCACCAAGGACGTCACCGGAGCCGTTACGCGAGCCCAGCAGCAGATGGCAGCCTCGATCGCCCAGCATGCCCGCGAACAGGCCTCCCACGATCAGATCGATGTGATGTCAGGCTGGGAAGCGAGAAATAAGAGGATGGACGCCACCATGCGGCGCGGCGACGAAGTCCGGCGCGGAGTGATCACCGCCAACGATGACTACCTCGGCGTCAGCCACACCGTCACCAACGACTACAACTATTACTGGACCCGCCCGGATGGCTCCATCGCCGGCACCAATACTGACACGCCGCCAGACTACAGCAACGGCTGGCGCATGATGACGACTCACTAATCAGCTTGCGATCGGCCGAGCGGCCCGCCCTGGGGAATTATCTATGCGTCAGGGCGGCTTTGAATTTCGCCAGCTGCGTTTCGATTCGGTGGCGTGCCGGGAAAGCGACTTCATTTCCTGCGACCGGGGGCAGCAGGGCTAGCGCCTTCTCCTCGGCTGCAACGGCTTGGGTGGCGTCTCCGTTTTGAAAGTAGGCTTGCGCCAGAATATCAAGATCGTCGGGGTCCGTGCCTCCGGATTTCTCTACCGATTCCTTGGCATAGCGCAGCGCGGCTACGGGGTCGCGCAGATCTTTCGGCTCGCAGGTGAGAAAGTTCGTCGCGTATTGGGCGAGGTCGTCGGGAGTCGCGTCCGCCCGGCTTGCCAGTTCTCGCGTGACGGCGAGGCCACGAGTGGTGAGGGCGCGCGCGTCAGCCAGCCGCTTATCCTCTATTAGTAATCCGGCGGTGCCGATGAGCATTTCTGCAAAGCGCCCACGCACCATCACGTTGTCGGGTTCGGCCGCGGAAAGTTTCTCGAGGATCCCTAGAATTTTCTCGTACTCCGCGAGAGCCCCGGCGCGGCCGCCGGTCTTGTACAACAGGTCCCCGATGTAGCGCAGCGTGACCATGTAGTTCATGCTGGCTTGGGCGTTGGTCGGGTCGGCATTAACCAGACTTTCATTGATCAGCCCTGCCTTGCGGTAGTATTTCAGCGCCTCGCTGGAATTGCCACCCACTTCCTGCGCGCCTCCGATCTTTTTATATCCGAGTGCCAGCAGTCGGCGTGCATCCGCATTGGTCGGGTCGGCGGCCGCGAGTTGCTCGAGGATATCGAGTGCGCTGCGATAGTTGCTCATGCTGCCCGGCAGATCGTCTTTGGCTGCGAGCAAGTCGCCGATTCTCAGTCGCAGAACTGCCACGCCCCGGCGCGCAGCTTTGTTGCTCGGGTCTTTGCTGGCTAGCGCCTCATAGATAGATTGGCCTTTGCTGTAGCTCTCGAAAGCAGCGGCGCGATCGCCAAGATTTTGTATGCCCGAGTGGCCTTGTACATCGCCCAGCACCTGGTAGCTGCTGGCTAGTTCCGTGCGCAAGGCATCGTCGACTGGTCTTGCCGCGACCAGTGCCTCGAAGACTTCTGTTGCCCTGCGAAGGTCAACCGCCGCTTCGCTGGGCTTTCCGAGAAGAGGCAGAACCTCACCCAGCGACTTGTAGCTTCTGCCCAGGTAGCCTTGCGCTTCGGAATCTTTGGCATTCGCACTAACTAGCGCATGGCTGATTTCGAGCGCCTTGGTATAACTTTGAGACGCACCCTCGGTGTCACCCAGGTTGGGCACGTAAGGATTCCCCTGCACGTCTCCGACTTTCAAATAGGCTTCGGCTAATTCGCGCTGCAAGGCGCGATCGTTCTGAGCGCGTTGCGCCAGCTTGCTCAGGTATTCCTGCGCCCGTTGTACGAGCAGCCGACGCGCGGGCGTCGAGCCGGGCAAGTCCTGAATGGCATTGTGGAATTCGAACAGAAAGGATGTCGTGAGCTTGCGCACGTCGTTGAACTGCTGTTGCGCATTGGCACGCTCGGCGCGCGCTACCCGCGCCTGCCACGTCGTGGCGAGCACGCCTCCGATGAGCGAAACCGCGAGCAGAGTTGCCGCCGCCACGCCCACTTTGTTCCTGCGGACAAACTTATCGGCACGATAGGACCATGTGTCCCGCTGCGCCGACACGGGCAGACCCGTCAGATAGCGGTGCAGGTCGTCGGAGAATCGCTCCACCGAGGCATAGCGCCGTTGCGGTTCCTTGCGCAGCGCTTTCAACACGATTGTGTCCAGATCCCCGCTCAACTGGCGTTGGAGCTTCTCCGGCACCGTAGCGCGTTTTTCCGCAAGCACCTCTGGTCTCGAATCTTTTCCTGCCTCGTTTTCCGCCATGCGGATGACCGCTACGCTGGGCCGTTCGGGCTCCTGATCGCAGACTGCCCGCAGAACCTCTCCGGGAGCATCGGTCTTCAAACGGTAAGGGCGCTGCGAGGTGAGCAGCTCATACAGAATCACTCCCAACGAGTACACATCGCTCGCTGTCGTCACCGGCTCGCCGCGCACCTGCTCTGGACTCGCATAGCCCGGCGTCATAAGCCGGAACTCAACCATGGTGGCATCGGCGAGACTGGTGAACAGCTCCGGCTTGAGCAGTTTGGCGATGCCGAAATCGAGAAGCTTCGGCACGCCCTCCGCCGTCACGAGAATGTTGCCGGGTTTTAAGTCACGATGGACGACAAGATTCTGATGGACATACTGCACCGCGGAGCAAACTTCACGACACAGGCTGATGCGCTCCTCGATCGACAACTTGTGACGGTCGCAGTAGTCGTCGATCCGTGTACCCTCGACGTAATCCATCACGAAGTAAGGCACACCGCGTTCGGTGGTGCCACCGTCGACCAAGCGGGCGATGTTGGGATGATCGAGCGTGGCCAGGATCTGGCGCTCGTGACGGAAGCGGCGCGCGATCTCCTGGGTGTCGACGCCGGTTTGCACCAGCTTGATTGCGACTCGCTTGCTGTAGGCTTCGTCGGCGCGCACTGCCAAGTACACCGCGCCCATTCCACCCACGCCGATTTGCCGAAGCACCCGGTAGGGGCCAATTTTTTGGCCGGCGAGATCCTCGTCACCCGGAGCTGCTCGGAGCGCCTTGCCGGTTGCACCCACTGAATCGTAGGTAGACAGCAGGGATTCCAGTTCGGCACGAACGGAGTCGTCGCCGCGGCAGGCCTGGCGCAGGAATTCCGCGCGCCGGCTGGGATCTTGCTCCAGAGCAGAGGCGAAAATCTCCTTGATCCGCTCCCACTGTTCAGGATTCACGATGTCTCTGTTTTATGGACCTCGCGCAATAACCAGGCTTTGGCCACGGCCCAATCGCGCTTGACGGTGGCGGGGGAAATGTTCAGCACTTGCGCCGTCTCCTCCACGGTAAGGCCGGCAAAAACCCGCAACTCCACGATGCGGCCTTGCTGCGGGTCGAGCGCCGCCAGCCGTGTGAGGGAGTCATCGAGCGCCAGCAGATCCGCGGGCTGTTCCTGCGACATCGCGATTGCTTCCGTCAGACCAACCTTGGGCATGCCGCTGCCGCGTTTCTCCGCCAGATGGCTGCGGGCGTGGTCGACCAGAATCCGCCGCATCAACTTGGCAGAAACTCCGAAAAAGTGACTCTTACTCTGCCAATTGACGCTCTTCTCTTCCACCAGGCGTAAGTAGGCCTCGTTGACCAGGGCGGTTGGTTGCAGCGTGTGGTCGGCGCGTTCGCGCCGCAGGTAGGAGGCAGCCAGGCGACGCAGTTCGTCATACACCAGGGGCATCAACGCTTCTCGCGCTCTCAGATCACCTCGGCTCCAGTCCACCAGCAGTTCGGTGACTTGCTTCGACGAGTCGGACGCCACATCCACCCCCGTTACGGGCACAAGACGATCGCGTCGGCACTTCTCATCCCGATAGCAGTCTGTGAGTATAGCCCAGGCCGTCAGGTGAACGTATCACCCTTCGCCTTGCCACAAGTCTGCGCGCCAGCTAGTTGTCTACGGACCGTCGATCCCCCACCGACGAACGCTAGCTGGGTCTTCCGCTCCACTCCATTAGGCCGTCATAGACGGCTGCTGTTCCTTTGACTCGGAGTTAAACTCCCCATCCGGGATGGACCGGTCACGGGGAATATCCACGCCAGTTGTCGCAGGCAGGATCGACACGCAAAGCTCGCTATTGGTCGCTTAATGCAGCTTGGAGTATTCCGCCTTTGGCTTGCTTGAAGACCGGGATCTCGGGGTCGGCATCCTTCCAGAGGGCGAGGAACTCCTGATAAGCAGTCTTTGCCTTGGTCGTATCTCCCGACAAAGTGAACGCTCGTCCCAGTGCCAAGTGTGCCAGTGCGCCGATGGGCTCATTCCGGACAGCGCCGGGGTGATCGAGAATCTTCTGAAACTCAGCGGCAGCGGCGGAGCCTTGCTTCGCTGCGAGATATGCCTCGCCGCGCATATAAACCGGGTAAAGAACGAGATTCAGGGTCTCAAAATTACCTCCGAGTTCGTAAGCCGCCGCCGCGAGGGCCTCTGTCGCCTTAGCGGCATTGCTATCCCGAAGCCAAGCGGCCGCATGAATGGTAGGCAAGTAGTTGGACTGCACAAGCGTGTCTTCCGGGAAGCGCTTTCCCAACTCGTTCGCGAGCAGCGTGGCCTGCGTGGAATCGCCGGCCATTGCCATGGCAATGGCCGACAAAGCCTCTACCTCTCTGCCATGGGAGAGTGCAAGTGCAGTTCGCGCCCGCTGTTTCGCCAAATCCGCATTACCCACCAGCGCCTCGCGTAGGGCAGCATTTGCCTGGTAGAGTGCCGCCGCCTCTTTTTCATCCACTTTCTGGGCAGACTCAACCGCACGCTGCGTCAGCACTCGCGCCCTGGCAAGCTGCCCGCCATACAATGCTGTATCTGCTTCGTAGTTGAGCATTTCATCTTCGAATCCAGGCTTGCCCATCAGGCCTGCCGCTTCCCGCTCCATCCCGGCAGCATCGTGCTGAAGGAAGTCAACCCAATAGAGGTTGAGGTGAATCTCGGGAGAGTCAATATTGTGTGCCTGCGCCTGCCGCGCCATGGCTCGACCTTCGTCGAGGCGGTTGAGTTGCAGGTACCCGGCGATCAGATTCGCGTACTTGGTCCCGGTTTCGGGATTGATTCTCAGGTCTTCTTCGTACTCTGCGAGGGCCTTGTCGTAGTCGCCCAGATCGCTGTAGATGAGACCCAGATTGGTGTACGAGGTGTCGCGAGGGTAGGTTTGCGCGGAGAATTCATAGACCTTGCGGGCTGCTTCGAGGTTTCCGGTGACGAAAGTCTCATAGTGCGAGGCAATGTAGAGCCTCTCTCGCTCGCTCACGCGCTCTCGCAGTTCATAGGCTCTGCGAGCACTCTCGGACGCACGTATCGTCTCGTTAAGATTGGAAAGGCTCGTCCCCATTCTGGCATAGGCCATGGCGAAATTCGGGTCGAAGGTGATCGCCCGCTGGAACAAGGGGACAGCGGCTGCGAAGTCACTCTCTACGATCATGGCATGGTACCCAAGGCTGTAGGCCTTCAGGGCCTCAAGCGATGGCGTGGTCACGCTTTCCGCGGGCGCGTCGTACTTCTGCACCGAGGCTAGCGATTCCCCGAGTTTGCTGCGAATTTCCGACGCCACCTTACCCAAAGCGTCGAGCACATGGTTCTTGTCATTCGCTTGTGCCTCTGCGCTCCCCAACGATTCCCCGTTGGAGCAGTTGATCGCTTTCAGGGTCAGAAGGTACTGGGTGCCAACTTGCGAAATCGTGCCATTTAATACAGCGGCACTTGCCGTGCGCTGGCAAACTTCGCGGGCTAGTACATGCGTCAGGCGGGAGTCTTTGGGCTGGGCCATGAGAGATAGCGTCTGCGCGATGCGCTCGTCGGAAAGCAGATTCAAGAACGGCGACTGCTCCAGTTGCGAGGACAACCCCTGGCGCAACGCGTCGTCAAAAACGGGCTCGCCCGTGGTGTTGGCGAAGTCGGCCAGCACGACCGTGTCTTTGTCAGTGAGCTTGGCTGGACGGCGGGAAATCAGGATCGCGACCAGCAGCAGCCCGGCCGCCACCAGCCACCAGCGAAGAGACCGGGCCGGCGATGTGGGTGCAGGCGCAACTCCGGGCAACGAGTCTCTTTGCGCGACACCGGAAGTCTGAATCGATGGGCTGGGCTTGCCGTCGTCTCGGTGTTCCGTGACCGGCGCGACAAACCGGTATCCGCGCTTGGGTACGGTCTCGATATATTGCTGCCCTCCGGGAGTTTCGCCCAACACTTTGCGCAGGGCGGAGATATTGACCGTCAGGTTGGCCTCTTCCACAAAGCTGTCGGGCCACACCTGCTGCATGAGTTCGTCCTTGGTCAGGAGCCGGCCATTGCTCTGAATCAGCGCGACCAGGATGTCGAACGATTTCGGCGACAGCGAAACCGCCTTGCCCTCGCACAGGAGGAGATGTTCCCGAGGGTCGCAGCGGAATTTGCCAAAGTCGTACAAAACCTGTGTTTCCGGGAGCATGACTATGTTTGGAACTTCCTTGGAATTTACCTAGAAATTCTTAACGAACCGCTAAGGACGATCTTGAGTAGCACCGCCTAACTTGCACTTGGGCCGGCGGCCTGGCGGCGATTAGGCAAGATTCTAGTGGAAGGGAGTGGGGTGCCACAAGAGTCTGACCGAGCCACTATTGACCGAGAGATGACAAAGTTTTTACAAACAGCGAGATTCACAATCATCCAATCCTCAGGCACAGAGAGGCGTTCGTCGAACTGTGGCGCTTGGGGACTGCCTCCCGACGCTGAGCAGAAATGACATATGTTGAACACGTCTAGAACGACGCGATATTCGTCTTTGTCACTGAAAGACGTCGTCTGTCTCTGCGCCGGACCTGGTGATGACGAGGCATGGGAGGAGTTCGTTTCCCGGGTCGGAAGGCCCATTAGCCTCACCATTATGCGCACGGCCTCCCTGTGGGGCGAGCCATCTCGGACCCTGGTGGAGGACCTGATCCAGGTGACTTACCTCAAACTGTGGGAAGGCGGGTGCCGCCTCCTGCGCGACTTTGCTATCCAGCGTCCCGAAGCTATTTTGGGATATTTGAAGAAGACTGCCGCCAATGCCACGCACGACTACTTCAAGCATGGGCGTAGTCAATCCTCCGGCGGCGACAACCCTCATGTTTCCACGAGCGATGTCGATCCGGAAGCGGGAAATGAGGTTTATGGGAGCCAGGAAAAAATCGCTTTCGGAGTCTTCTTGAATGAAATCGATGAACACCTGAAGCGTTGCTTGACTGGGCCCGACCAGGAGCGCGACCGTATGATTTTCTGGCTCTACTTCCGGCAAGGAATGAGCACCAAAGAAATTGCCTCCCTGCCGGCCATCGGACTGGGTACCAAGGGAGTTGGAAGCGTCATTGAGCGGCTGAAACACGGCATCCGGGAGCAGATCCTTGAGATCCGTTCGGACTCCGACGATGGCGCGGAGCAGAGCCAAAAGCAAATTCCATCGGGAACTCGTATTGGTCTATATGGGGTTTCAGAATTCAGGACGGCCGTTCGATAAACATATTGACGGCAAAGAGCTTAACGCTCTCGTGCCCTCCTCCTCAGAGACCGGGCAAGAGTTGCATGGGCTTTCTCGGGGGGCAGTTCGCGAGGCCGAGCGTCACGTGGAGTCCTGCGGGGATTGCAGCAGGAAGGTGTCGAAATACAGGCAACTCGTGAACCGGTCCTCGAATATTGTGGCCTCGGAAGCCGCACCGCCGGGCGTCGAATGTCCCAAAGATGAAAACGTTGACTGGCATGAAGTGGCCGCCGGACTGTGGCCGGAGTTGAAGGAAAGGCAGTTGATCATGCACGCCGCGCTCTGCGATCACTGTGGTCCCCTGCTTCGCGCTGCTACGTCCGTGGACGACGATCCGACTCCTCAGGAAGAAAAACTGCTGGCGCAACTGAAGGCGCCGTCGCGGCCTGGTCTTATCGCTTCACGTGTGTCGCCTCCGCCAGTACCATCTTGGCGGTTCATGAGGTGGTTGGTTCCAGCGGTAGCGCTGCTGGTGATTGTCGGAGTGTTGGGTATGAGACCGGCGTCATCACCGACGACACTCTCGGGGCCGAAGTTTGCCGAATTCGCGGTGAATACTCACCGTCAGCATGCCCGGGGAAGTCTTGCGCTTGATGTTCGCTCGGACTCGCAGCAGACGGTCAATGAATGGTTTAGAACGAAGTCACAGTTTTCCCTGGCTTTGCCGGTGTCCCCTGCGGTCCCTGGCGAGGAGCGGCCTTACCGTCTGGAGGGCGCGCGGTTCGTGCAAGTCGGCGGCAAGAGCGCTGCCTACATCGCTTACCAGATGCAGACCGGCCCGGTGAGCCTGATGGTGACGCCCGATTCGGTGGCCGTTGCTTCCGGAGGAGTCGAAGTCGATTATAAAAAGGTAAGTTTTCATTACGCCATAGTAGAACGCTACAGGGTTGTTACCTGGTCGCTGCACGGGCTGACTTATGCTCTGGTGTCCCAGGAAGGAAATAGTACGCAGCGATCCTGCATGGTTTGTCATTCCGCTATGAGAGACCGCGATCTAAGTCAAACGCCGACTCCGTTGATTGGTGAGAACAACGTGCAGCCCGTGTGGCAATAACTACTTCTCTGCATAAACAGACGCTGGGCGCGCGTATGCCGGCGGGGATACACCGCGCTTCCAACGTTCGATGAGATATGCGAGTTCGAAATCGCACAAGCGTCCTAAGCTGAATGGAACTGGAGTGACTCAATGACTTTTCTACGTCGCGTCGTGCTTGTGCTATTGGTATTGAGTGTTGCCGCGAGTGCTGTAGGTGACGACAACACTTCGGTTGCGGACATGGGGAGCTTTGTCACTCTCAAGCAGGGCGATGGAAGTGAATTCCGCGCTTTCATCGCTGGACCTGCAGACGCCAAGGCCGCTGTTCTAATCATTCATGATTATCTCGGCATCTCCGATGCCACTAAACAATCCGTGCAACACCTCGGCGCTCTTGGATACCGCTCGGTTGCCGTCGATCTCTATGGAGGCAAATCAGCGACCCGACATGAGGAGGCTGTGAAGCTGATGCAGTCCTTGGACCGAAAGACAACGGACAAGATTTTGCAGGCGGGACTCGATTATCTAAAGCAACCGGGCAGGAAGCTGGCGACCATTGGATTTAGCATGGGCGGACAGGAATCGCTCAATGCAAACTTGAATGACCCGGAAGCGGTGAGCGCGACCGCGATCATTTACGGGTCCGGCTTTGACAAAATTGATACAAAACGGCTTGAGAGGCTCAAGAGTCCTGTCCTGGCGATCACCGGCAGCGAAGATACGGGTGCGGTACAGGCAGCCATCAATTCTCTCTCCAGCATGAAAGAGGCCAAACGACCGTACGAAATGCTCGTCTATCCTGGTGCAGGCCACGGTTACGCGCAACTACTTTTCAACGATGGGAAGAATTACAACCGGAGGCCATCAATGCCACCTGGGTGCTCGTCGACGATTTTCTTGACAGCCATTTGAGACGCTAATGTTGGGGTAGTTCGATCGGGCAGAGTCACAATGCCATGGCGGGATTCCAATTTACCGATGTACCACATGAGAAGGCCAATCGATAACCAAGTACAGGACGTAGTTACTTGCCTGGGATTACCCTACAAAGTAGAGGCCATCTCACGATGAGCCGACGCAGTAGACTGCCAGAAGACCTCAGGGGCTAAAGGCCCTATCTCTATCCACTCAGGGCGGCACGGCTGAAGCCGTGCCCTTCCCAATAGCATTTATGAGGTAGGTTCCAGGCGATAACGTTGTCGTGGCGCAAACATAGTTGTCCTGACAATTCCTTCTTTCAGCATCATCGCCAAGCGCATCCCTTTTACGCCACGAATACATTTGTTTTTACGAAAAGCAAACTTCACTGAGATCTCGTTCTATTTAGTGAGGCCGATTACGTCCTCCAAGTAACTACTAACAGAACAGACACTAACAAGTTGTCAAATGTGGGCCATTGTGATTCGGACGAAGTAGTGCGGCGAGCGGCCTGCCGGCTAGTTGTGTGTCTTAATAACGTCAACCGTTTGTAACACTTGAGATACAACACGGAAATGGAGAAGAAACAAATGAGCTTTAATGTTGGTCAGCAGACCATAAAGACTGCGCGAGTTCGGAGCCTGTTCGTGGCCGCTCTCGTGCTCGCATGTGCCTTCGGCACAGTCACCCTTGCGGCGGCGCAAGTCACGCCCCCAACCACTCCTACCGATATTGCAGTACCGGCAGGAAACTTTGCATTTTTGGTCGGCCACGCCTTCGGCAGCCAGGGCTATACTTGCCTGCCGACGAGCACTGGTGGCACTGCCTGGAATCTCACCGCCCGCCCCGAAGCCACCCTGTTTACGGATTTGTTCGGAGCGCAGTTCCAGATCATCACGCACTTCCAGAGCATCAATGAAAACCCGAAGCCGAGCATCGTCCCCCCTCTGAGTGGGAACGCGACGTGGCAGAGTTCCCTCGATAGCAGCAGGGTGTGGGCGGTAAAGGTGAAGGGAATCGACGCCGGCTCCGACCCCGCGAGTTGCCCGAATAGCGGCTCGATTCAGTGCCTCTTGTTGCAGTCGGTGGGGAACAAGAAGGGGCCCACGGGCGGCAACCTCCTGTTCAAGACCACCTTCATCCAACGTCTGAACACCAACGGCGGAGCTGTTCCTGCCACCGCCTGCACCGTGGGTCAGACTCAGCTCGTACCCTACACGGCCGACTACTACTTCTTCCGAGCGAGCAAAGAGTAGATTCACTTTCCTTAACCGAGGAGGCGGGTTGTGCACGCGAAGTCGCACCAGCGGTGGTGCTCTTCGCGTGCGCGTCCGCTGATCAAGGCTAAGCGATATCAGGGAATCAGAAGACCTCGGACGCAGTGGGGAGATTCGCCAAACCGGGCATTTCACTTGCTACAAGCACATTGAATCGGAGGAGCTATGAAGCGCAAGATTTCATTTCACGCAACCACTTTCGGGCTGTCCTGTTTCTCGGCACCGCCCCACGGAGCAATCTGTCAGCCTGCCGTCGGAAATACCCGCGCTGGCAGCGGGTCTGTTGACCAACTTCTTACGTCGCGATGACAACTGACTCTTTAGCGCATCGTAAGCTGCTTTCAGTACGAACAAAATTGGAGGTTAGTGTGAAGCGCAAGTTTCTTTTCCCCACAATCCTGGGCTTGGTCTTTTCTTTCGCCATCGGCCGTGCCGTTGCACAGACCAACTCCTACCAACAAACGAATCTGGTCTCTGACATGGCCGGGGCGGCCGCACATACCGACCCCAAGCTGATTAATCCTTGGGGAATTGCATTTGTGCCCGGCCAACCTTTCTGGATCGCGGACAACAACAGTGGTTTCGCGACTGTTTACGATGCGAACGGCGTTACGCAGCTTGCCCCAGTGCTGATTCCGGCGCCACCCGGTCACGCTTCCGCCACTCCCACAGGCGCCGTGATCAACCCAACCAACGGATTCAAGGTTGGAGGCGCTCCTAGCCAGTTTCTGTTTGTGGGAGAGGACGGCACCATCTCCGGCTGGAACGGGACCGGTAACGCGATTCTTGCCCTTGATCATTCGGCCGCGGGCGCCGTTTACAAAGGAATGGCGATTTTAAGCCCCGCCTGCTGCGCCACTTACCTCGCAGTCGCGAACTTTCACAGTGGGCTGATCGAGACTTACACTCAGAATTTTGACCTACTGGCGCCTCCGGGATCGTTCACCGATCCGGGCCTTCCGGCCGGCTACGCGCCGTTCAACATTCAGCAGGTGGGATCTTTTGTGTTCGTGACCTATGCAGTGCAGGACGCTGCCAAGCACGATCCTGTGAACGGAGCAGGGAACGGCATCGTCGACATCTTCAACCTGGAAGGAAACTTCGTAGGACGGTTCGCCCAGAACGGTTCGCTGAATTCTCCCTGGGGTGTCGTCAGGGCCAGCGCGAACTTCGGCGCATTCAGCAACGACATTCTCATCGGCAACTTTGGAGATGGGACCATCAACGCGTTTGACCCTGCTACGGGAGACTTCCGTGGCCAACTCAAGGATCAGACCGGCGCGACCATCACGAACGCCTCGTTGTGGGCGGTGGTATTCGGCGCGGGTGGAACGGGCGATATCAACACGCTCTACTTCACCGCCGGGCTCGCCAACGAGGGCCACGGGCTGTTCGGCGCGATTGCAGCAGCGGCTGCTCCGACCGCAGACTACTCGCTGCAGGCGTCTCCGACAAGCGCCACCGTCGCTGCGGGTGGGTCGACGAACTTTACTCTGGCCGTTACCCCTGCGAACGGATTTGCCAGCGCTGTAACGCTGAGGTGCACGGCTCCGACTGGCATTACCTGCAGCCTGAATCCGACGACCATTACGCCGGGTGCAGGTGCCGCGACCAGCATGCTGACGGCGACTGCCTCATCGACGGTACAGCATTATGGTCGGCCCACGGTGATGGGAACGCTGTTCGCTGGCCTGGGCCTGTTTGGCTGCTTCTTCGCCGGCGCGCGCACGTCTCGGCGACGGTTGTATTCGCTGGTGCTGGGTGGGATCGCAAGCATTCTCGTTCTAGGATCTTTGCTCGCCTCAACTGGCTGCGGTGGCTACAGCAGTCAGGCGAATCGTGGAACCGCATCGATTGTTGTAACCGCAACATCGGGCGCGTTGAGTCACACAACCACGATTAATCTCACGGTGCAGTAACCGCTGCGCCGTGGGAGTAGCCATTGTCGTTTTCTGCCTTCCGTTATCGATGTTCTCGAGTCGAGGGACAACCGATAGTGACAGTGAACTAGTGTGGAGAACAACCCAAGACACATCAGGAGAATGGATGAAGAACACCTTACTCGCTGATTGGCTTGCAGTTGTCGGGTACGCGTTGGCCGAGCCTACCGGCTGCGCGTCGCCCGTTCTCCACCCAGGCGTCGCAACAGGGATGACAGCCACCATAGGCAGCCCGGAATTTGTCTACCTCAACGGCGCCTTGGTGCCCCACGAGGGCACAACGATTCACGGGTCGAGCGTTGCGGAGAAAATACGGGGCGAACGTCTTCGAGGGGGCTGTGCGCTTCAACCCTTATTCGGACACACCCGCAGCGCTCCGAGCATCGTTCCATTCCGTCGCAAGCCCCAATTCTAAAATCCATTTCACCAGATAGTTGTGATCCAGCGAGTCCCAGCGCATCCTTAATATCGCGGCAACGTCCTCGACCTGCCTTACGGATTGTGCCAGCTTTGCCCATTCGAGCTTCGAGATGATTACATCCTCGGCGCTCGCGACAAAAAGGGGGATGCCTTGAAAAACGAACCGCGCACGACGACGGAATTCTTCTTCACTGAATGCTCGGGACTTGCAAATAATGAAGTCAATCTTCCAGCCCGTTACCAGGTCAACCACGTTGAACATGGTCTGCCGTTTGTGTGCTTCCAATGCCGCATCGAGGTCTACGTAGTATTCATCGCTCGGCAAAAGCTGGACGAGCCTACGCAATTGGACTGGAGTTGCAGCAATGACCACGTCAATGTCTTGGGTCGACCGAGGAGCACCGTAGTAGGCGCTCGCCAAGGACCCCGTCAGCATGTAAGCAATGCCTGCCTGATCAAGCGCTACCGTGATTCGATGTAGGACATCCGCTACATTCATCGCAGTGACGCTGGCATTGGCTCCGGCAAAAATACCCGTCGAAGGAACTCGCGCTGGACCTCAATCTCAGACCACCCCGGATAATCCTGTCGGATTCCCTCCTTGGCCAATTCGCGAGTGCAGAGGCTCATTTCCAGCGCTAACAGAAGACGTTGTTCCCCCGTCATTGCCTGTTGCACTCGGAGCTGTGTGGCTTGTGCTGAAGGGCTTGTATCAGTGACCGGCACGACCTAAATGTTAGCACGCACCCAAAGACCTCTCCTTCGTCACCCGTCTTCGCCTCCCAGCGATGACACGTCCACTGGCAGCGCTGGCAGGAGTGCTTCCCTCATCCCCGGTCTCCCGGGTCCGGTTCCAGAAGGTAACGCCGGGCCCACATTCCGGGTGCCTTGCCGTAGCATGGCAATGATCGATCTCACTCCCCGCCTGTTGCGCCATGCTGCCCGAGCCATGACGCCAGACGCGGTTCCTGCAGCAACTTCAAATCGGCGCAGTTGTTAATTCGTTCAATCGATTGCCGGTAGGTGCGTTCCGCCGCTTCAATCTTGTGCGCAGCGAAGAAGTCGGTCACTTGATCTCGCATTCGTGCGTCGCAAAACGAACTCGTGGCAGCCACGACCTGGGCGCTGGCAAACGGTCCACCTGCCCTTTCGACGTCCGCCCAGTGCTGGCGGACAAAATCCCAGGCCAGCTTCTGTCCTGCGGGATTCTCAAGCACGCTGGTTACGAGACCCAACGAGTCTTGCGAACGTACATCAGGAGAAATGGCATAGTCCAACGTGCGCTCCAGTAAAACCGGATCGGTGAATTGAGCGAGCGTGTTCAGATAACGGTAATACTCCTCGGGAGACCTGGGGTTTTTCAGGGCACCTTTCAGTCTCTCGTAGAACGCCTGGTCGCCATTGAGGGCCGCCAGACCGAAAGCCCGGTTCCCCAGTTCTCGATCGACGGAGGCCGGGCCGTCGAGATATTTATCCGCGATCTTGCGTGCTTGGGCAAGCACCTCTGGATCGCGGGCATCGCGGCCCAGAACGTTGATCACGCGTCCCCGTAAGACTCTTTGCTCATCGCTCTCGCCTGGTTTCGGTTCCCATCCCACGTCCTTGAGCATCGGGTTCAGATACTGCCGCAACCAGCCGCGGTAGGCTTCTCCGTCAGCGTCGCTGACCAGATACCGGCCGATGAAGTGGAGCCGGCCCATTAGATCTTCGAGCACAGCGCGGTTGCGATCATCTGCCAGACTCTGTGCAAGCGCGAGGTAGTCACCGACCGGCTCACGCCCAACCCACACCGAAGCCCAGATGTCCGCCTGCAGTGTAATGCGCTCGGCTGGGGTCAGTCGGCTCTCTACCTCCCGGGCAACGGAGCGTACCGTGTCCGGGTCATATCCAACGCGGTAGTATCCGGTTGCCCCGGCGTTGGCGAACATCCAGTGCGAGCATCCCGACAGCGTGAAGGTCTCTTCCCTCTTGGAAAGGAGTTCACACCTCTCCGAGTCTTTGCCAGCAGACCCCCTGAAGCACAGCGGAATCTCCCAGAGTTGACCGTTGGCTGCCTCGAACTTTGAGCGATCGTAGTAGTACCGTCGCTGGGTTACGGTGACGCTGGTGGAATCTGCCGAACACTGCGATTTCACGGTGACGATTGGCACCCCCGCCTGCGTCACGAAGGTTGGCATAATCCGGTCGACGGGTTTCTTCGAAGTCCGGCCCTGCGCGTTCCAGAAGTCCGCTGCAGTGGCGTTGGCATACTGATGTTCATTCAGGTAGGCGTTTACACCTGCTCGGAACGTCTCCTCCCCGAGGTAAGCTTCCAGCATGCGCAACACGGCGGCCGCCTTTCCGTAAGCAATTCCGTCAAACAGTTCCAGAATCTGACTTGGCGTTTCGGCCGCTTGATGAATTGGGCGGGTGCTGGCGAGCGAATCGGTGTTCAAGGCTCTGCCCATCTCACTGACATCGTCCAAAGCGAAATTCCACTCCGGCCGCCAGGCTTGCAAAGGCTTGCTCGACATCCACGTGGCAAAACCCTCATTGAGCCAGACGTCGTCCCACCACTTCATGGTGACGAGGTCACCGAACCACTGATGCGCCATTTCATGAGATATCACCGAAGCGATGGCTTTCTTCAGACTCACCGAACCCCGCTCGTCAATCAGCAGAATTGCTTCGCGAAAGGTGATGCAGCCCACGTTTTCCATTGCGCCCGCGGAAAAATCAGGCAGGCCGATCAGATCTAACTTTCCGTAGGGATATTTGATCCCAAAGTAATTGTCGTAGTAGCTGAGAATGTGCTCGGCCGACTCCAATGCGAACTTTCCCATTTGTTTCTTTCCGGGAGTGCTGTAGACGCGAATGGGAATTCCGTCGGCCTCACCCTCGAGGTACTCGAAGTTACCGACAACCAGCGCGGCCAGATACGACGACATCTTCGCCGTCGTCGCGAACTTCATTGTGTGCTTGTCGCCGGGGCCGGTGGTGTCGGAAGCGACCCTCTGGTTGGAAATCGCCACCATGTCCTTATCGACCATAGCGCTAATGTCGAACGTAGCCTTGTATTCGGGTTCGTCAAATGAGGGAAAAGCGCGACGGGCATCCGTCGCTTCAAACTGCGTCGCCGCGTATTTCCTGCCCCGGTCGTCTTTGCCCAGATAAAAGCCTCGCATCTCACTGTTAAGGGATCCGCTGTAGGTGATGTGGATACTGGCTGCTCCGGGAGCAAGGAGTTTCTCGACGGTGAGGACGACCATCTCCTTGTCTTCCTGGGGCGTGACCCTAGCCTCCTGCGTGGTACCGCTGCTGGTGATGTCGACATGGTGATAGTCGATATCAACGGCGTTCAGGGTGATCTCTGACGTCGGCTTCAGAACCTGGATCGCTACCGTCTCCTCTCCTTCGAACTTGGCGTTCTCAAGATCGGGCGTCAACGTGAGTTTGTAGTTTTCCGGGCGGGCAATCTCAGGCAGGCGTTGCGCCGCTGCCAGCGAGAGTGCAACAGTGGCAACGGCTGCCGCACACAAAATTCGTCTCATACATTCCTCGATGCTATTTGGGTCTGCAACTGTCCGGTTGATGCTCCCACTGAGTCTTGAGCCACATTCTACCTAGGAGCCTTGAACCTCCACCAGGTGAAGCTAAAGCGATTCGACATTCCAGGCTGGTGGCCGTTCCGCCGACGTCGCTTCCATGAAGTGCTTCCCTTCCCTCAACTCCAGTCTTCGGTGTCCGGTACTCGTCTTGAGGGCCAAATCCCCGCCCATATGTACTGCGGTCAGTGTGGCCGGGGAGTGAGGGTGCAGGTGTGCGCGTAGGGTTCGTCGCCGAGATACTGCCGCCACTCTTCCGGCGTCAGGTTGCGGGTCATTCGCTGGCACGCGGCGGCGGCCAGATCAGCAGTGCCAGTGATCCAGACGCGCGCCAACCCTTCGCCGGAGGCGGTGACAAGGAAGCGCTCATCCGGACTGAATCGCGCCTCGTACACGATGCCATTCGTGTGCATGCGCGTCACTTCCTGCCAATTGCTTGTGTCCCACAAACGGGCAGTCGTGTCCTGGCTTGCCGTCAAGAGGCGCGTGCCGCCGCGGTTGAATCGTGCCGAGAAGACGGTATGTTCGTGGAGCAGGCGGGCGACGGGCTTCAGGTCGGGCATCGTTCGCACCTCGACTGCTTTCTCCTCCTGGCTGCTCAGCAACACGAAATGTCCGTCGGGGCTGAGTCCGAGCAGCGACAGGAAAGGATCGCTCTCCTTTTGCAGGGCGGTCACTCTGTTGCCGGAAGGCAGAGACCAGACCACCAACTCCTTCTCGGAATCGCTCACCAGATAGCGGCCGTCGGGCGAAAAATACACATCCTGGGCATAGCCGTTGTGCGCCAGCCGCAAGGTCTCATCTCCGGTCTGGAGGTTCCACAAGCGCACGGTTCCGTCGTGGCCCGAGGTCGCGAGCAGGGCGCCGTCGGGCGAGAAGGTCAGGAAGCGAACGCCGCCCTTCGGCACTCCGAACCGGCGCAGTTTTTCCACCGCCCCACCATGCAGCAAGCGCCGGACTTCCTTCCACGATGCCGTGTCCCAGAGGTGGGCGGCGCCGTCCGCCCAGCCGGCCGTTGCCAGCAGGCGACCGTCCGCACTGAATACCACCTGGCCGACGCGGCCGTCGTGCCGCAGGTCAGCCAGCATCTTACCTGTGTTCGCGTCCCAGACACGTGCCGCGCCGTCCCAGCCGCTGGTGACGACCTTCGTGCTATCGGGACTGAAGGTGGCGAACTGGACGAAGTTTTCATGCGGAAGCTGTGCGGTCAGATCACCCTCGGGAAACTTCCAGAGTTGCCCAGAGTAGGTCTCCCCAACCGTCACCAGGTGTTTCCCATCCGGACTGAACTGGACGTCGCGAGTATCGGAATGGGGCAACTGGATCCCTTCCCCGGCCTTGCTTACGTCCCAGACGCGCAAGGAACTGGTATGTTCTCGGCTGCCGTAGCCCGCGGTAACGATGTGCCGGCCATTGCTCTCGATCGCGGCCCCGGAAAGCGCACCGGCATGGAACATCCTGGCACGCTCTTTGCCGGTCGCCGGATCCCACAGACGGGCAGTGCCATCCAGGCTCACACTCAGCAAGTTTCCGCGTGTGTCCCACATCACTTGGTCCACGACACCATCGTGTTGCAGGCGGTAGCGCTCGTCTCCTTTAGAAAGATCCCACACACGAACAGTACCGTCCATGCCGCCACTGGCTAGCAGCGGAGCCACCGGACTGAAGGCAACACCATAAACGGAGTCGGCCTGGTAGCCGCGAAACACTTCACGGCCGCTCGTGATGTCCCAGACCCGTACACTATGGTCCTGTCCGCCTGATGCCAGGTGATTGCCGTCCTTGTAAAAGGCCAGCGCAAAGACACCGCCGTCACGCGAACCCAGACGAAGCGGCATGGAGGCGGCCCCGGGATCGTGCTGGCCACGCAGGCGCACCTCGCCGGTGTCGAGATCCCACACATGAACGATGTTGTCGTCTCCTCCCGCGGCAACGAGCTTGGAGTCTGGACTGATGGCTATCGCCTGCACTTTGGCGCCGACAGACAGAACGCGAATCTGTTCGCTCGAGGCAGCGTTCCACACCTGAACGTCATTACCACTAGCAGTGATCAGCAGGTGGCTGTCGGCGCTAAAGACCATCCTGCGAGTGTTCTTTGTCAGTAGACTCTGTTCCCGATGATCACGCAGGAATAGCAGCTGCACAGCCTGCGGGCCGGCGGCTGCAAGCAGTGTCCCGTCGGGGCTGTACACCACGGCATGGAGGGGCCCGACTAGTTTGCTCTCCGTGATCAGGTCGCCGGTTGCTACTCGCCACAGACTGACCGTACCGTCCTCGGCGTCGCCCTCCGCACTGGCCACTTGCTCACCATCGGGACTGATCGCGACGGCCTGAATGGGCCTCTGCTGATCCTTCTCGAAGAGAAGCGCCGGCAGGATCGCCAGGGTTTGGCGCAAAGCACGATCGGCCTCCGGGCCGGGCGAGTGCCGGGCAGCCTCGATGGCGAGCAGCGTGGCGCGATCCAGCAGGTTGGAACTCTGCGTCCGCAAAAGTTCCGAATAGGCGGCGAGTTGCTTACTCATGACCGCATTGCGCTGCCGGATCGCTTCGTCCCGCTGCGCGATGGCTTCCTGCCGCTGCCGCCAGGCAGTAACGGCCAACACTGTGGTGATAACCAGACCGGAAGCCAGGGCACCAATCAACGTGCGTTGCCGGCGAGCCGCGGCTCGCCGGCTGGCGGCGACGTACTCGGACTGCAGCGCCGTCGGGCTCGGCTGCTTCGCAGCTCCGCGTACCATCGATGCTTCGGCTTCCTTCAGATCATTGCCACGAAGGAAAAGGCTTGCGTCGCGCTGTTTCGCCTGCCACTCAATAGCGCGCGTCAGCAGGCGCGTATGAGTTCGTACCCAGTCGATGTCAGTGTCGATGGCTTGCAGCAAGCTGGCAAACGCGGCGTTGAAATCGTCTTGGGGCCGAAAGAATAGCCATTGCAGTCTGGCAACCGCGTCCCCGACGGAAGCTGTATTCACATCCGCGATGACGACTGGGATGAGCCGCTTGTGGTGGCTGGCTGCATGCTCAACCTCTTTTGCGCACATCGGTGAGGTAATGGAATCTGGGCTGACCACAAATACGACGGCCTGCACGCCCTCGAGGGCCGCAAAGATCTCCTGCAGCCATTCTGTGGTGGGAGGTATGTCCTCCCAATCGACCCAGGTATCGCGTCCCGCTGCCGCTAACGCAGTATGCAACTTATGGACGAAGTCTTTGTCCTTGCGCGCGTACGAAATGAAGATCTCTTGCATAACAACGAAATGCTGACCAAGTATACGGACCTACCCAAACTAAGCGGCCTCGAGATGGAAAATAGGATTGACCCCTACAGCTCCCGCGAGGAGCCGCTGCTGCTCGGCGTCCGTGATGGGTTCGAAATTCTGACCGATGTCCATCCCCAGCCGGAAGTATCTCTCATCGCCGGGAGGAATTGCGGCCGTGACTGGCTGGGATAGCGTCCAGCGCAGACCCAAAGCGGCTTCCTCCGGGAAGGCCGCTGGTTCGTACCAGCACTTTGGATGGGGGTGGCCACTCTTTTCGGAGGCAGACCAAGTGGTCTTGGCCATCCCTTTCAACGCCAGGACACCCATTTCCTTCTGCCGGGCCTTCTGGAGCACTTGAGGTCCAAACTTGGCCTGGGAGTGAAGGACAAAGTTGAGCGGGAATAGAATCGTGTCGAAGTGATAGCGATCCATGGCGGAAAGAGCCACTTCAACCGAGTGCGCCGAGAAACCGATGAAACGCAGCTTGCCCGCCTTTTTGGCAGTCTCGTAGGTTTCGATGGCGCCCTTGGGACCGAAGATCTGTTCAAGGTCTGACATCTTTGACAGCGCGTGAAATTGGTAGAGATCCACGTGGTCGGTGCGGAGCAGCCGCAGAGACTCGTCCAGTAACTTGGCAGAACCGTCCTTAGTCCAGTCTTCTTGCTTGCAAGCCAGGAAGACCTTCTTGCGGTAGGGTTCGAGCGCCGGCCCCAGACGTTCCTGTGCATTGCCATAGGTGGGCGCCACGTCAAAGTAGTTGATCCCCCGGTCCACTGCTTCCGCTACGATATTGCTCGCAAATGACGGGCTGTTTTCCATGACCACGATGCCCGCGAAACCGATGATGGAAAGTTCCTCGCCGGTCTTGCCTAACTTCCTTTTCGGAATCGCCTTTGAGGTAACCCCAGCCTGCTCCGCTTGCGCAAGGGGTTCGAGCATTCTGGCCGAGCTTGCCAAACCAGCCGCCGTTCCCAGCTTTAAGAACTCACGCCTTTTCATGGCAACCCCCCTCGGATCTGACTATGATAAACCTCCAACCAGCAAAGCCCCTGACGAATCCCGACTTGGGATTCCTACGCTGCTTTCATCGCGCGGGCCTGACGCCGCCCGCATCCGAGGCGAGCTCGGGTTCCCAATCGGCCATATGGCTGAAGGGGACTGTCTACGAGCGTCCAACAAAAAGCCCCGCATCGCTGCGGGGCTGGTTCGTGGCAACCGACTAATCTTACTTTCCCGTGCCCACTAGATTCGAAGTCTGCGGGCTGTTGCTGGCACTGTCGCTCACGCTCACTTGCCCCGTGCGCTTGCCGGTTGCTGTCGGTGTGAACACGACGCTGATCGTGCATTTCGCCTTGGCCGCCAGGTTCGCGGTGCAGGTCGTCGCCGACACCGAGAAGTCTCCGCTCGTCGAGATCGCGATGCCGGTCAGCGCCACGGTCTGTTTGTTGGTCAAGGTGAACGTCTTCGGCGGACTGGTCGTGCCCACCGCCTGCGCCACGTAAGTGGCTGTGGCCGGGGTCAGCGTCGCTGGCAAAACACCCGTGCCCGTCAGCGCCACCGTCTGCGGGCTGTTGTTGGCTGTGTCGCTCACGTTGAGCGTCCCCGTCCTCGTTCCTGTTGCCGTCGGCGCAAACGTCACGCTGATCGTGCACTTGCCCTTGGCCGCCAGGCTCGTCGTGCAGGTTGTCGCCGACACGGCGAAGTCTCCAGTCGTTGAGATTGCGATGCTGGTCAGCACAACGGTCTGGTTGTTGGTCAGTGTAAACGCCTTCGGCGGGCTGGTCGTGCCCACCGCCTGCGTCGCGTAAGTGGCGGTGGCCGGGGTCAGCGTCACTGGCAGAACACCCGTGCCTGAAAGGGGCACCGTCTGCGGGCTGTTGGACGCGTTGTCGATGAAGGTCAACGTCCCCGTCAGCGTGCCCAGCACGGTGGGGGTGAAGGTGACATTCGCCTTGCATTTTGCAGCCGCAGCCAGCGTGGCTCCGCACGTGGTCGAGGCGACGGAGAAGCTACCACTGATAGTGACGCTGCTGATGTTCAGAACCACCGCGCCCGTGTTGGTCAACGTCACCGCCTTGGCAACGCTGGTCGTGTTAATGGCCTGATTGCCAAAACCGAGCGAGCTGGGAGAGAGCGTGACGGTGGGTGGGGTACCCACCAGCTGAATCAATACCGCAGAGGTACTGGACATGAAGATCGTGTCCCCACCGTAGCTGGCGGTCAAGTTGTGCGAACCGGGCGCGAGCGATGAGGTGCTGTAGAAGGCATGACCGGTTCCGTCCAGCGTTACGGTGCCCATCACCGCGTTGCCGTCATAGAACGTGACGCTCCCGGTGGGATTGCCCGAACCGGGGGCGTTGACGGTTACGAAGGCTGTGAAGGTCACCGACTCTCCCGGATTCGACGGATTGTGACTCGAACTGAGAAAAGTGAAGGTAGTTGCATTGACGGTCTGATAGAGGTAATCGGATTCACTTGGCAGGAAATCGGCATTCCCCGCGTAGCTGGCGTAGATGGAGTGCAATCCCGTTGTGATTGCGGATGTAGCGTAGGACGCATGGCCGGTTCCGTCCAGCACAACCGTACTAACCGGTGCGTCGTCTAGATAGAAGGTCGCGTTTCCTGTGGGTGCACCCGAAGCCGGAGGCGTGGGCGTTACGTACGCGGTGAAAGTGACCGATTCTCCTGAGATGGAAGGATTCCGGTCTGAGCTAACCGTAGTCGTTGTGTCGGCCCGGAGCACGTCAAACAAGTAAGCGGCCATGCTGCCGATCAGTTGTTGAGCCGGCCCGGTGGAGTTGGCATCCTGGCCATCGGTGGCGAACGCATAGAGAATGTGCATACCCAGAATCAATGGTGGTGTCCTGCCACTGAATCTCCCCGAGCCAAGACTGTCGGCTGCAATCCACGGTCCCTGCCAGGTGTCGAGTTGGTAGTAGAGGGCTTGGACGGGTCCACCGACGAGCTGATCCTGCGCACTGAGACTGAAAAGGGGAGTGCGTTCTACAGTATGGTCCTGCGGCAGTTTCTCGATCTCGGTGTCAATGTTCAAGAAGGGGCTGATGTCCTGTTCGGACACAACCGTCACGGTGCTGGGCTCATAGTTGCCCACGTAGATCTTGTTGGACATCGGATTCACTGCCAGCGTTCTAGGACTGGTTCCGGCAACCACAGTGAGGGTGGTATTGGTAATGCCATCGATGACCGTAACATCGTTGCTGCCGGAGTTCGCGACATAGATTTTGTTGGACACGGGGTTGACGGCCACAGCGCGGGGTCCGGTTCCCGTTGCCACGGTGAGGGTGGCATTGCTAGCGCCATCGATGACCGTGACATTGTTGCTGGCGTAGTTTGCAACATAGATCTTGTTGGTGATCGGGTTCACGGCCACGTCGTACGGAGTCGCGCCTACAGTTACCGTCTGGGTCGTGTTGGTAGCGCCATCGATTACGGTAACACCGGGATGATCGGTAGCGACGTAGATCTTGTTCGTTACAGGGTTTACCGCCAGGGAAGAAGGGTTCCCGCCGATAGGTATCGCTTGAGTCGCATTCGTGCCGCCATCAATCACCGTGACGTTGTAGTAGCAGGCAACATAGATCTTGTTCGTCGCCGGGTTCACGGCAACGGCGATCGGCGAGGAGCCCGTCGGCACCGTCCAGAATCCAAACCCCAGGACAGTCACGTTGTTGCTGTTTCTATTCGCAACGTAGATCCTGTTGTTCACCGGGTTCAAGGCGACGGCGTCAGGGTATGCACCGACAGGATAGACTACAGTTCCGTTGGTTGCGCCGTTGATCATGACCAGAGAACCGGTCCCACCAACCGTGACGTAGATCGCATTCGCCAACGAATCCACCGCCAACGCATTCGGGTTCGATCCCACACCTACATTCTGGAATGTATTGGTGGCTCCATCGATGACCGTGACATAGTTAGCGGCCATGTCGGCAACGTAAATCTTGTTGGTCACGGGGTTTACGGCCACGTCTACGGGGTGATCATATCGAGAAGCGAAAGTTACGGTTTGCGTCGAGTTGGTGGCTCCATCCAGCGCTGTGACATTATTACTGACGGCGTTCGCCACGTAGATTTTGTTGGTCACGGGGTTCGCTGCCACGGCTACAGGAGTGTTTCCTACCGCGATGGTCTGGGTGGCATTGGTTGCTCCATCAATCACCGTGACGTTATTACTGTTGGAGCTGCTTACATAGATCTTGTTGGTCAACGGATTCAAGGCCGCGTCCGTGAGTGCGCCCACGGTGAAGATCGTGGTGGTTGAATTTGTCGCTCCATCAATCACGGTGACATTGGCAACTTGATTGGTGACGTAGATCTTGTTGGTCAACGGATTCACCACTACGGCGCCGGGACTGGCTCCTGCGGTTACAGTTTGGGTTGTATTGGTCGCCCCATTGATTACCGTAACGTTGTTACTGCCATAGTTGCTGACATAGATCTTGTTGGTAACCGGGTTGACCGCCACGATGTTGGGGTGGACGGCGTTGGCATCGGTGACCGTCGTGGTTGAATTGGTCGCTCCGTCGATCACCGTGAGATTATTGCTATTGTAGTTGCTGACATAGATCTTGTTCGTCGCCGGATTCACAGCTACGGCGATGGGATAGGATTTCACAGGCACGCTCTGTGTGGAATTTGTCGCGCCATCGATCACGGTGACATTGTTGGTGCCGTTGTTGGCGACATAGATCTTGTTGGTCACCGGGTTCACCGCCAAGGCGACCGGATAGGTCCCGACTGCCACCGACTGGGTCGCGTTGGTCGCTCCGTCAATCACCGTTACGCTATTACCATAGTAGTTTGCCACATAGATTTTATTAGTCGCAGGGTTCACTGCCACCGCCCCTGCGTTATATCCAGCAGTGATTGTCTGGGTGGCATTGGTCGCCCCGTCGATCACGGTGACGTTGTTGCTGGCACTGTTCACGACATAGATTTTGTTGGTTACCGGGTTCACTGCCACAGCTTGGGGATCTGTTCCCGTTGGAATCGTGGCTGCCTCCGTGAGCCCCACACAGATGACGATCTGGAAGATGGCTAGGGAGAACTGCACGATGACTCGCACCTTGTGCTGGTTGTTGAGAGTCCACATGACAATTTCCTCCTCAGAACTCTGGCGTGATTCCGTCGGGCTTCGCCCTGGTGAAGGCGAAGGACTACGGGGAAGCAACTGCGTCCCAAACGATTGCACTCGTCCCGAGGGGTTGCTGGAAGCACACGCGCGGAGCGCGCTAGATAGGGGGAGCAAACGCGATCACGCGCTTCTGAGAGACTGATTCGCCGCCACGGGGCGGGGATCTCGCTTCGAGGGGTGTTGCATCCCGCGCTCAAGGTTGCTCTTCGGGGAAGCGGGAACGAGACCAGTGTAGCTCTACTTCATCGAGAACGAGGCGAAGAAAAAAGAGACCGACTATGGTAGTCGGGCCAAAATGGGAATCTAGGTTCGGGTTCCCTTTTTGGGCTTCGAATGTATGCCAGATTGCCTCTGCTGTCGGCTTCCGCTCGGCGCACCGGGCCGATAAGGTCGCCCCCGCACGCCGCCAAACCCACGTGCCAAGTTCCTCTGCCCGCCCCAACTGGACTAGTTAGTGCACAGGGAGTCCAGTCTCGGATTGCTCTACCTCCTATCCCGCTGACCGCGCTGATACTTGACCGACTGCTCGAAGAAGTTCGCCGGCAGCGAAATGCCGCAGGCTTGAAGTTTTTCCTCACATCTTGGCCGGATGCCAGTAGCAGTGAACGTCCCCAGCGTGCGGCCTTCGGACGAAACTCCCTGCTTCTCGAACACGAACACATCCTGCATGCTGATGAGGTCGCCTTCCATTCCGGCGATCTCGGTGATGTGCGTCAAACGCCGGGTGCCATCATTGAAGCGGGCCACCTGCACCACTAGCGTAACCGCGGACGCGATCTGTTTGCGGATGGCTTTTTCGGGCAAATTCACATTGCCCATCATCACCATGGTCTCCAGGCGAGCAATCGCATCCCGCGGACTATTAGCGTGGACCGTGGTCAGCGAGCCGTCGTGGCCGGTGTTCATGGCCTGCAACATGTCGAGCGCTTCGTCGCTCCGGACCTCGCCGACGACGATGCGATTGGGCCGCATACGCAAGCTGTTGACCACTAGTTGCCGTTGCATGATGGCGCCTTTGCCGTCCGCGTTGGCCGGACGGCATTCCAGCCGAACCACGTGCCGTTGCTTCAACTGCAATTCCGCAGAATCCTCAATCGTGACGATTCGCTCCTTTTCGGAGATGTAGCCGGAGAGCACATTCAGCAGCGTCGTCTTTCCCGCACCGGTGCCGCCGGACACAATGATGTTGAGACGAGCTTTTACGGCGCCGCGCAGCAACTCCAGCATTGGTTGCGTCAGCGTCTGGGTGGCCAGCAGATCGTGCTCGGTGATCGGGATGTGCCCGAAGCGCCGTATCGAAAGATGTGGACCGTCAACCGCGACCGGAGGAATGACCACGTTCACGCGGGATCCGTCGGCGAGGCGTGCGTCCACCATGGGCGAAGATTCGTCCACCCGCCGCCCGACCGCGGATACGATCTTGTCGATAATGCGCATCAGATGGGCGTTGTCCTTGAATAGGATCCCGGATTCTTCCAGGACGCCCGCGCGCTCGATGTAGACCTCTTTGGCGCCGTTCACCAGGATGTCGCTGATGGTCGGATCCTGGAGCAGCGGTTCCAGCGGGCCCAGACGGAAGACCTCGTCCAGCACTTCGAGCGAAAGCCGCTCTTTCTCCGGAGCGCTCAGAGGCGTCTTCAAATCCGACGCCAGTGCCTGAATCACCGCGTACACCTCGCGCCGGGTGTCGTCGTCGCGTTGCGTCGCTACTTTCTCCAGATCGACGTGGTTCAGTAGCTCGCGATGGATTCCGATCTTTAGGTCCTGATAGACGCGGAAGTCCAGACCGCCTCTTTTCTTTGGATCATCTGAGATCAACGGGCTCGTGACCGGCGGAGTCGCCATTTGATGCCGGATCTCTTTTTCTTGACCCCGAACTGACGGCTGCGATTGTCCTCTCGATCCCTGGTGGCGTCAATGAGAAACCGTTATCATCTGGATCGCCCCTTCGGTACGAGATTCCGAAACTGCTACCCGACAGGGATAAGACAGTCGAATATATAGAGATGGGGCATGCCCTCGAGGACAGAGATCTAATCCCCCAATCCCTGCGCAGCCCAGCGCTCGAACTCCATCCGTGCCGATCCCCGCTAAGCGGACCTGATGCACCGGTTCGGCCTGCCCGAGTGGCGAACTCCCCTTCCTCGCCTTTCAATGGATCATTAGGTATCTGCAGATTGCGGCCCGAACCAGGGGCTAATCCGGAAACTGTTCGCTAGCCCGCATTATTCGTGAAGACATCGCGAGTGCCCAGTCATTGGTGCGAAGTGGGTTGTAAAAGCCGATAGTTGGGGTGGGTCGAGCACAGGAGCCGAGGAATCGAAGAGTTCCAGGATCGGGATGTTCCAGTTGCCGGATGGAGAG
>JAIQEY010000100.1 GCA_020073565.1 Terriglobia bacterium | reverse complement strand
GAGCTCGGGCCTCGTAAGTCCGTGATCGGCGTTCGAATCGCCGCGCCAGCTCCGCTGGTATAGCTCAACGGGAAGAGCAGGCGCATGGTAAGCGCCCGACCGCAGTTCGAGGCTGCGTGCCAGCTCCAAAGTTTGCTGGTCTAGCACAGTGGGAGTGCAGAGAGCTTGTACCTCTCCGACGAGTGTTCGATTCACTCGACCAGCTCCAGATTTCGATGGCGGGATTGGCCGAATGGCTTAGGCGCTGGATTGTGGATCCAGTTTACGAGAGTTCGATTCTCTCATCTCGCCCCAATGGGCGGTTCGTATAAGGGGATTACTCACGGCCTGCAACCGTGAAATGCGAGTTCAATTCTCGCACCGTCCACCAAAGTTTGGCTCGGGAACTCGACGGCAGAGTGCTGGTCTGAAAAGCCAGTGGATACGGTTCAATTCCGTGCCGAGCCACCAGATTCGTAACGCGGGTATTGACTGCAAGAAAGGAAAGACGATGACAGAGACAACTTACAACGTGATGATGCCGGACAAGGGTGTACCCATCAAGGCCTGGACCAAGGGTGTTCCGCTTGAGGACGCCGCCCGTCAGCAGCTCCTGAACGTCGCGCAGTTGCCATTCATCTACAAGTGGGTGGCAGCGATGCCCGATGTGCATTGGGGCATCGGTGCGACCGTGGGCAGCGTGATTCCGACACGCGGTGCGATTATTCCGGCGGCGGTCGGGGTGGACATTGGCTGCGGCATGATGGCCGTGCTGACTTCTTTGCACGCCAATCATCTGCCGGACAATCTGCACGGCATCCGCACGGCGATTGAAAAGGCGGTGCCGCACGGGCGTACCGACAACGGACGCGCGAATGATCGCGGTGCGTGGTCGGATGCCCCGTCGCATCACGCGGAGGTGTGGGCGAAGATGGAGCCGGCGTACAAGGCAATCGTCGAGAAGTATCCCAAGCTGGATCACAAGCAGCGCGTGAATCACTTGGGAACGCTCGGCACCGGGAACCATTTCATCGAGGTTTGCCTCGATGAAAATGAGAACCTCTGGTTCCTGTTGCACTCGGGATCGCGTGGTGTGGGCAATCGCTTCGGTACGTTTTTCATCGAGCTGGCGAAGAACGATATGCGCCAGTGGATGATCAACCTGCCGGACCAGGATCTCGCCTACCTGCCGCAGGGCACGGAGCACTTCGAGGACTACGTCCGCGCGGTGCACTGGGCGCAGGACTACGCGCTGGCCAACCGTGAGCTGATGATGCGTAACTTGATCGCGGCGGTGCAGGGCTCGGGAGAAGTCCCGACGTTCGAAGCCAATATGGAAGTCGTGAGCTGCCATCACAACTACGTGACCTGGGAGCACCACTACGGCGAGAACGTGCTTATCACGCGTAAGGGCGCAGTACGCGCGCGCGAAGGCGACATGGGAATTATTCCCGGCAGCATGGGAGCGCGCTCGTACATCGTGCGCGGCAAGGGCAATCCGGAGAGCTTCATGAGCTGTAGTCATGGAGCCGGACGCGCCATGTCGCGTACCGAAGCCAAGCGCCGCTTCACCTTGGACGATCACGCCAAGGCGACTGCAGGCGTCGAGTGCCGTAAGGATGCGGACGTTATCGACGAAACCCCGATGGCGTACAAGTCCATTGACGCGGTGATGGAAGCGCAGCGCGATCTGGTTGACGTGGTGCACACGCTGCGCCAGGTGGTCTGTGTGAAGGGCTAAACAGGAGAGGGCTGAAAGGCCCTCTCTAACAATCCGGGTGTAGGGTAGCGGCCACCCACATGTCTTGGGCACATGTCCACGCAGGTTCAACTCCTGCCACCCGGACCAATTTCTTATTTTGAATTGCGGCGCGGTAGTAGCGTAGGACAATACGAGAGGCTCATAACCTCTAAACGCAGGTGCAAATCCTGCCCGCGCAACCAATCCATAGCGGGAGACTCTTTCATGCCTGGCGCAGGACCAATTCTTTTGTTCGACAAATCGGTCCTGCAAAGTCTGTCTGTCGACGAGGCTGTGTGGCTTGACACGTTCTATTTCCCTTGTATAACGCCCGTCTTCTTTACTGAAACACTTGCTGATCTAGAAAAGGAGGTCCAGAAAGGCCGAACTCCGGAAGAGGTCGTTGGCAACCTGGCAGAGAAGACACCGATAGGTGGTGCAATCAACGTCTACCACCACACTCTTTCAGTGAATGAGTTGCTTGGACGTACGGTCGAATTGCGACATGTCCCAGTTGTGCCAGGGGGTAACCCTGTCGACGCTCCTAATGGGCGTCGCGCAGTTGTGTACGACGCTCCACCCGAAGCTGCTGCCCTCAGCCGCTGGCAGGAGCATGACTTCTTGGACGTTGAACGTCGATTTGCCAAAGCTTGGCGCGATGCCCTTTCGGGCATCGACCTTGACGCGCTCTTTAGGCAGGGGCGAGACATCATTAAGCGAGTTGGCCGTCCAAAGGATCTGCTTGCCGCGAAAGTTACAGCCGCAGAACTGGTGCGCAAGCCTGGTTCTCGATATGTGGCAGAGGCGCTGGCCGGGTACAAGCCCTATGATTTGGGCCGCGGCCTTGTGGAGCGATGGAGAGCTAACGGGAGTCCTCCGATTACAGACTTTGCTCCGTACAGTGCCCATTTGCTGCTAGTGGATCTGTTCTTCTGCATTGGCCTCGGCGCCGATCTCATCGGCCGGGAACGACCCACGAACAAGATTGACATAGCATATCTGTATTACCTTCCGTTTTGTATGGCGTTTACGTCGCGTGACAAGCTGCATGAGAGAACAGCACCATTGTTCCTCGACAACGATCAAGTGTTCATTCGCGGAGACGATCTGAAGACCGATCTCGCCAAATTGGATGCGCATTACTCGCAGCTTTCGAACGAAGAGAAACTGAGAGGAGTGATGTCCTTTGCTCACTACCCTCCGGTCGAGGGGGACTTCCTCACATCCAAATTGTGGGACCAGTTAATGAGGCCTGAATGGAGAGACTGGGCCCAAAAGCAGCCCGAAATAAGGTCGAAAGAAAATGATGCGAAAATCGTCGCTGAAATAAACGAAATCGCTGATGCACCGCGGTTGAATATCGAGGATCTGAGCGAATATGAGGAACCAGATGCAGTCTTGGTTCAACGAAAGGTACCCTTGTACCGAGGCAAGTGGAGAATGGTTCCACCAGAAGTAGAAAAAAGCTCGACAAAATAAGCATCTAGAAGATCTGGTGCCAGCGGAGAGATTCGAACTCTCAAACACCTGTTTCTAAGACAGGCTGCTATTCCAATTCGCACACGCTGGCACTCTGGTGCACAGGGGAGGATTTGAACCTCCGCGTCCCACTCGGGGAGACCGGGTTACAGCCGGTCCGTTTCGGCCTGGCTCACGCACCTGTGCAAACTTGGCGGAAGGTAGACGAATCGAACGCCCGTCGCTCATCACGATGCCCCGGTTTTCAGGACCAGTTGCCGGCCATTCAGCAGTACCTTCCGCATGGCGGAGAGTACGGGAGTTGAACCCGTTAGCCTCTTGCGAGCGCCCTTGTTTAGCAGACAAGTGCCTTACCGTCCGGCCCACTCTCCGTCGAAATTGTCAAAGAACTGTGGAATTCTGGTAGGCCCGGTGGGAGTTGAACCCACAGAAGGGCTGCTCTTGAGGCAGCTGCGTATGCCAGTTCCGCCACGGGCCTGGAAAGCTTTTGGAAATTGAGCAGGGATCAATAACTCAGTCGGGATGGACTGAGTCGTAATGACGATCGCAACTGAAGCAGGCGCTTCATAACGTCAATGTAGCATGGAAACCGCGTCAGTGCACGCTGTTTCTAAAGGCAATTGAGACCGCGTGGATGGAGAGTTTTTCGCAGTCAGTGCTGGACATCCCAGATACACCAGCTCGTTCCCCGAGAAGGAAGAAAGGAACGGAGACACATCATCGCCCACTCGGAGATCTCGGGCCGGTGTTTGCAGGCGGACACTCCGTGTTGAGATTGACACGCTCTCGCTCCCAAAGAAGTTCGCGTTTCCGGCGTCATCTCTTTGGTAACAGACCTGCAGCATTGTGGACAGCTATAATTCGCTGTTCCAGAGAATCTACTTTGTCTCGCCGCCTTGCAGCCCGCGGTTGCGTTGTGTTCCTGCTTTGTTTCCTGGCGAGTTTGGCGATTGTTTTCGCTCATCGCACTTGGGGCAACGCAGGAAAGATAGTTATCGTGCTCGATCACGACATTCTTCCTGCCAATGGTTCATCGAGCATTAAGTTGCGTGCGGAAAGCAGTGCAGGCGGGCAACCGGCCGGCCTTACCTGGCGGGTCTCGAATGGGCAGAACCTCGCAGAGCTGGAGCCTTCTAAGTCAGAGTGGGGTCTTCGCGTGGGCGTCACGCCCGGCATCGTCACACTAGCAGCTTCAGCACCGGGATATCAGTCGGCAACAGCAGAACTCCGGCTTGGTCTCGATCCCACCGACGAATTTGGCGACGGCACTCCTGACTTCCTCCGACTTCAAAACGAAGAGGATCGAATTGCTTTCCGTCATTGGTTCGCCTTTCTTGCGGAGTCGGTCTATGTCGAAGACGAGAAAGACCGGCCGGCAGAAGTGGACGACTGTGCCGCCCTGATCCGTTTTGCCTACCGGGAAGCATTGCGCAAACACGATGGATCATGGGCCAATCAGTGGCATCTGGAGCAATTACCTGCCGCTCCGCCTGTTCGCAAGTACGAGTATCCGCACACGGCACTCGGTACAGGCCTTTTTCGCACTCGACCTGGAGCGTTCACTCCCGCTGATGCAACAAACGGAGCCTTCGCCGAGTTTGCCGACGCGGATTCGTTGCGCCGCTATAACGCGCATTTTGTGAGCCGGGACCCCGGTGCGGCCCGCCCTGGAGATCTTTTCTTCTTCCGTCAGCAAGGGCACCGCATGCCGTTTCACACCATGATCTATTTGGGCGAGAGTTCGTTTAGCCAAGGCTCGAATTGGCTGATCTATCACTCAGGGCCGGACGGCAAACGTCCGGGTGAGATTCGACGTGTCACAGTCACAGATTTGCAACAGCATCCAGAGTTCAACTGGCGGCCGGCGCCGCAGAACCCGGCGTTTCTGGGAGTGTATCGGTGGAACATCCTCCGGGAGGAGGACTGACATGCGTTCTTTTCGCTGGATTCGGTATACAGCACTAATCCTGTTGGTTTCTTATTCGGTTTGTTTCGCGCAAGAGGAGACAAGGGGCTATTTCTCTCTGGACTCGAGCCGCACTTATGCTCCGGGGCAGAAGGTAGCGATTAGCGTGTGGGCACAAAATGTCGACACGTTGGAGTTTCGCGTTTACCGCGTTAATGATCCGGTCAAGTTCTTCGTCCAACTTGGCAATGCGCACCAATTTGGTGGGCGAGTGCCTCCACCTCCGCGAAAACTGACCTGGCTGGAGCAGTTCCACAACTGGAAGTACAGGATGTTTTCGTGGATTCGCGACTTTTTCCGTGCACAGTTCACGGCGGAGAACCGGGAAACGATCCGGCAGGATCGCAGCGAAGCAAAACAACAGCCTCAGACTGCAGCAGACGTGTTCGCGCAGATTCCGATCCTCAACTCGCAACAGCTTGTTGCCACTTGGCGGCAGAACGTCCTATCCCGAAGCAATCGTTGGGAAACGGAAAACGTCGCCATTCCTGTCAAGGACCGCGGCCTGTATCTGATTGAAGCAACCGACGGCAAGCTGCGTGCGTACACCATCGTGATTGTCAGCCAGATGGCGCTGATCACTAAGACCGCTCCCGGGACAGTCCTGACCTTCGCCGCCGACCGGCAAACGAGCCAGCCGATACCAGGAGCCAGGACCTTCTTCTTCGTCAATCGCGACCAAGTAGGCGAACAAGCAACTGATCAAAATGGTCTCGCGCAGATCGATGTCAAAGAACCACGGCCCGATAACATCCAGGTGATGGCACGTACAGACGAGGACTTCGCGGTGAGTACTCCGTGGTCGTATTGGATGAACACTGACCTTGCACACTCATTGACCACCTACATCTACACAGATCGGCCTGTCTATCGCCCTGGGGATACAGTCCACTTCAAAGCGATTCTGCGCACACGCGCCGGATTCAACTACCAGGCGCCAGCGAATACTGACTTCAATCTGAAGATCACCGATGTTGAAAGCAAGGATGTTCTTACCGCGACGCTGAAATCGAATGCCATGGGCACATTGCACGGCGAATATGCAATTCCTGCGAATGCGGCTCTTGGGGACTACAACATCCAGGTACGCACCGGCGAATCCTTCATGGAAGGAGGCAGCTTTGCGGTTCAGGAGTACAAAAAACCGGAATACGAAGTTCGAATCATCCCTACCGCGTCACGGGTAACTCAAGGGCAACCCATCAACGCGACGATCGAGGCGAAGTACTACTTCGGCGAACCGGTTGCCAACGCCAAGGTCACCTGGGTCGTCCACCGCGAACGCACTTACAACGGGTTGTACCTTTACTCCGAAGAGGAAGAGGAAGGAGGCGAATACGGTGACGAGGGCGAGGGAGAAGCTGGGGCCAGCGACACGGAGCGCTACTACAACGGTGAGCAAACGGAAGAAAACTCCGGAACGCTCAATGACAAGGGACAGCTGCAAATAACGATTCCGACCGACTTCACCGAAACCAATCACTCCGACACAACCTATCGAATCGAAGCGCGAGTAACCGACGAAGCCAATCGTGAGATTAGCGGACATAACTATGTGGTCGCGACCTACAGCAGCTTCCGGATTGGCGCGTGGCCTGCCAGCTATCTCTACGAGGTAGGCAGCACCGCGAAACTTCAAGTGGAGGCGCGTGACTACGATGGGCGACCCGTACGCACAGCATTCCATGTCTCTCTTCAATCCTGGGATTATCGTTCGCGCACAGGCGAAGACTTTTTCACAACCGACGGACAGACAGACGCTAACGGAAACGCCGAGATCGAGATCCCAATCAAAAAGGGCGGCTCCCTTCACGCAACGGTCACGGCGGTGACGCCCGAGAACCGGACGCTGCAAGAGACCGCCTATATCTGGGTGCCTGACAAGGAATGGTACTGGTGGGGTGCAGAACAAGAACGCATCCAGATCATCCCCGACCAGAAAGCCTACAAGCCGGGAGACACCGCAAAAGTGATGATCATGGCGGGACAGGATCCGGTTAGCATCCTGGTCACGTCTGAGGGCGTGGGCTTGCTGAACCGCCAGGTGGTCCGGAGCCAAGGTGGACCAGTAATGGTCGAGGTCCCGATCCGTGCGGAAAATGCGCCGAACTTCTACCTCACCGCGACCTTTCTAAAAGACGACAAACTTCACAAAGGCTCCAAGAGCCTTGCTGTGCCCGCAGATGCGCTCAAGCTCAACGTGCAATTGCAGTCCTCGAAACCTCAATTTCAGCCCGGAGAAGCCGCGAGCTACACCATCATTGCCAAAGACGCACAAGGCAAGCCCGCATCGGCTGAGTTCAGTGTGGGAGTCGTCGACGAGGCCATCTACGCAATACGTCCTGAGGCCGCTACTGACATTTTGAAATTCTTCTATGGCCGCGTCTTCAACCATGTCACCACCGACAGTTCGCTGAACTATTACTTCCACGGCGAAGCTGGGAAGAAGCAGATGAAGCTGGCGGAGGTTAAGGTCCACAAATGGCTCGCCGACATCAAGCCAGAGCAACTCGTTCAGCCGAGGGTCCGCAAAGCTTTCCCGGATACCACCTTCTGGGTGGCAGACGTGAAGACGGGGGCAGATGGCAAAGCCTCCGTGAAATTCAATTTCCCGGACTCTCTGACCACCTGGCGAACCACAGCCCGCGGGATCACTGCCGACACCAAGGTTGGCAGCGCGGTGGAAAAAGTCATCGTTCGCAAGAACTTAATGGTTCGACTCGCAGTTCCGAGGTTCTTCCGCCAGGGAGATCAAGTCACGATCTCTGCCCTCGTCCACAACTATTTGCCGACTGCAAAGGATGCTCGCGTATCCATGGACCTCAAGGGTCTTGACGTAATTGACGGGGCCACACGTGATATCAATGTTCCCAGCAAGGGTGAGGTCAAGGTCGATTGGCGCGTGAAAGCCGCAAACGTAAGTCAAAGTTCAATCCTCGCCAAAGCGCTCACCAACGAGGAATCGGATGCAATGGAACTAACGCTGCCGGTGATTCCATACGGCGTGAAGATGGACGTGCCCCGGTCCGGTTCGCTCGAAGCCAACGCAGACACAACCCAATCCATCGATTTCCCCGGTCAAAGTGAGGCCAGTGGTCGCTCGTTGCAGGTGGATCTTTCTCCTTCCGCTGCGGGAGCGATTTTTGGCGCGCTGGAATACCTGACCTCGTATCCCTATGGCTGTACCGAACAGACCATGTCGAGTTTCCTGCCCGATGTGATCGTGGCTGACGCAATCAAACAGCTTGGGCTCAAACCGTCGATGAGCCAAGAGGAACTCAAGAAGAAAATCGACGCTGGGACAAAACGTCTCTACGAGTATCAGCACGACGATGGCGGCTGGGGCTGGTGGGAGACTGACGATAGCCACGTCTTTATGTCCGCCTACGTGCTGGCGGGATTGAGCCAGGCAAAACGCATCGGATATGACGTCGATCAAGAACGTCTGACAAAGGCGCAGACTTGGGTGCGACGCGCCTTTGACAATGATCAAAAGATCATCGCTGATTTGCGGGCCTATATGGCGTATTCACTCGCCTTGAGCGGCGTGACCGACAAACACATTCTAGATTCGGTCTGGGAGCAGCGCTCGGATCTCACGCCCTACGGCGCAGCGATGCTCGGGCTGGCAATGAATCTGGCCAATGACTCACGAGTGGCAGAGCTTGCGGCAACGGTTGAGAAAGGCGCCATCGTCGATGATCAATCGGCGTATTGGAAGCTAAATCGCGATCCGATGCTGGACTTCGAGACCGATGCCAGCCCTGAAGCGACTGCCTTTGCGGCGAAGTTCCTCAGCAAGGTCAATCCCAATAGCCCTCTCCTTCCCAAGGCGGCTTTCTGGTTGGTGAGCCACCGCAACGAAGGTTATTGGTGGGATTCCACCAAGCAAACCGCATTTGTTGTGTACGGGCTGATTGATTTCCTCAAGGAGAGCGGCGAATTAAAGCCGGACTACTCGGTGGAAGTGTTGGTAAACGACAAGAACGTTTTGACAAAGCGTTTCACCGAAGCGGATGCGTTCTCGCCGGCGTCGGCCACGGTGCGACTCGGACCCGACCAACTCGGACCCAACAATCGCGTCGTCATTCGCAAGCAAGGGCAAGGCCAGCTGTATTGGTCACTGCGCGGCGAATACTATTCGGACGAGAAGAAGCTCACAAGTGCTGGTTCGTTCAATCTCACCCTGGCGCGTGAGTACTTCAAAATGTCTCCCATTCGAGAGGGAGAGCGCATTCGCTACAAACTTGAACGCCTGAATGGCCCCGTCCAAGCGGGCGACACACTCGCTGTGCGGCTTACAGTCGCCGGCTCGGACTGGAAGTACATGATGGTCGAAGACCCGATTCCGGCAGGCACTGAGTTCATCGAGCATGACAATCTTTACGATTTGACGGAAAAACCCTCGTGGTGGAACTCGTGGTTCACCCGGCGGGAATTTCACGATGATCGCGCGGCGTTCTTCCAGACGTACTTCTCGCGAGGCGACAAAGAATATGTGTATCTGCTGAAGGTAGTGAGCCCGGGGATTTTCCGGGTTAGTCCGGGCAAGGTCGAGCCGATGTATCAACCTTCATATTTTGCGACCAGCGATCCGCGGACGCTGGAGGTCAAATGAGCTCCCAAATGCAGGGCTTTGAACGCGACACGCTAACCGCTGTTCTGAATAGCAAGCGAGTATGGCTCACGCACGTGATTGCCAACTTGCTGCTCATGACTGCCTTTTTCTATTGGACCCGAATTCCCGATGAGACGGGCTGGCAATTTGTTTTGACTGTGCTCGCCGGCTTGATGATTGTCTTTGTGATTCTTTGGCTTCACAGTGGCACGTTTGTTTACTTCGAACGCAGTTCAGAACGCCAATGGGGCGCCTCGTTGCGCACTTCGCTCGCCCGAGTGCCGGCTTTTCTGTTGTGGACCCTGATTTTTGGTCTCGTGCTCTGGTGGATTGGCGGTCTCTGGAGCTACGGTGTGCAGGCAGGCGGATACGTACGGCACTTACTGCCTCAGGCCATGCGGAGCGCGGTCGCGCCCGCCCCTGCATTTTCCGCGATGCAGTGGCTGGTTTTATTCCTGCAATTCTTCTTATGGCCTATTCTGGCGCTTCCGGTCGGTGCGCAGGTTGCAGCCAAAGGCTTTCGTGGATTCATTAGCACGGCGGCATTCCGCCCGACACGTGAAGTTCGCTATTGGCTGACATACCCGGTTTGCTTCGTGACCGGAGCTTATGTGCCGTACCTGCTTGCATGGATGCTTCCAAGGAAGCCCTCTCCAATGACCACGCAGACCTGGAGCATGGCGCTGCGCCTAGGTTTTGGATACGTTTTGCTGGTTACCGCTTGGCTAGTCCTGTGTGCCGCGATCATGCGAGCCAGCAAAGGGGGAGAGGTTGATGCTGCCGGAACGGAACCCGAAACCATCTTCTCCCACGGCTCGGCAAAACCCATCCTTCATCAGTCCCTCTCCATGCTTCGCGATTGGAGGATTTTAGGTTTGCAGCTCGCCGGCGCTGTCGCACTGACGGCGACCTCGAACCTGGAATCCTTCGGCGAGAAGACCTGGCAGATTGCCCTGGGAATTGCTGGGGTAGTGGTTCTTGTGGCTGCTTTTCTTTGGCTTCAGGCAGGCACCTTGGCATTTGCGGCCGAGCCCGATCCCCAGCGCTTTCGACCTGCTTTCAAATTCAATTTCCGCAGGATTGGCTGGTCGTTGCTCGGCTTGGTAGTCTTGCTAGCATTGATGCTAGGAACAGTCGGTCTGGTGAGAACCCTGATATCGCAGAATCCCAATTCCACGGTCGAGAATCTAGTCGTGTTCTTCCTCGCACCGGCCCTCGTGCTGCCGTGGATCATGGCGAAAGTTGGGGGCGGCCGCCTTCGAGCAGGATTAGCTGCGATTCGCCGATGGGAGTACTGGTTGAGCATGGCGGTGCTTGTTGTGGCGGTTGAACTGCTATCGGATGCGATTCTCAGCGTGGGTTTTGGACTCAGCCGCTCAGCCACTGGCATTTTCAGGTTCTTGGTGACA
>JAIQEY010000099.1 GCA_020073565.1 Terriglobia bacterium | reverse complement strand
CTCTCGACCCAAATCCCGCCCATCTCGAGCCTATGCAGGCGCACGAATACATTGTTTTCTTTATCGAGAGCGGGGATGCGAGCGACGATCAATGTGCCGACCATCTCTCGCAGGCCTAGGACTTTCGGTTGGTCCATATCTGACTCCCTGCACGGCAGGTCAAAAGCGGGACTGCCTTAGTGAATGAAAGCAGTCCCCCGCCTTGTTCGCTTCGTCGTGTTTGCTTCCAAGCTACGAGCACGATTTTAAAATCGGGTAGCGCCTGTTGCGAAGTCGCGTATCTAGCGCAGGCTCTTCTTCGCCGGTGCAAACCGTTTTTTCATGGTGGCGCTAAGTTGTGCCCGTTGCTCCGGAGTCCATACCCGACCTTTACGAGCACCAGGAGCCTGCGCTGTTACGGCTGTGGCTTTTGTAAGTGCGGCTAATGCGGCATCAAGCGTATTAAGCTGGGCCGCTGCCTTCGTGCGCTCCACGCGAACTTGCTCGATGAGCTGATCTAATGTCATTTGTTTCTCCTCCATTTCGCCGTGCTGGCGAATCGGTAACCATAGCTGCTCTCTCCGAGAAGTAAAGCGAAAAAATATCGTGAAGCGATGCAGGTGAGAATCATGCGTTTACGTCGCGTCGCTTTGGAGAGAGCCTGCGGGAAGTCGAGCGGCTACAGAGACGTTTTAGCTGATGAGTGCTCCTCCTCCGTAGTTTGCAAGTAGGAGGACAAAATGGACGACACCAATGGACGACAACGGCAGGTGACAGCGGAGCAAGAGGACATGCTGAAGAGAGTGGCACAAACGGCGGCGACGAGGTTGAGCCCAACAGAGGTACATGCTCTTTGTGTGCTGCTCTCCATAGCGTTCGGGAGAGGTACGACCCAGAGCAGGATATTCGCTTGGCACGTAAACGCGGTCAGGCGGGTCCTCGGACTGCCTCAAGTCACGCAAGCTGCAGCAGGCAATCCGACGATGGAAGAGAACATTCTGCAATCGGCGGTGGAAAAGCTGGGTGACGAAGCCCAAGCCATCTTGATTCAAGTGCTGCTGCGCTCTCCCTTTTACACCTCACTGCAACCGGGCGCCTCCGATCAGCAAGGGAACAACAATTGTGGTGACTCGTAGGGGGAAGCCCGATTACCCGTTTTGTGGGAAGGCTGCGTAAATTCGAATCGGAGGGTACCATGCACACCCTGATCTTATCGGAGCGTCAAAAGTACAGAACGTTGCCAACGTTGGTTGAGATCGAGCAACTCCACTTAGCCCAGTGTGAATGTCTTGACAAGTGCCGGATGTTCTTCGAGAGGACATCGCCGAATTGAGAACAATGCTGAGCAGATCGCCTCGGAAGCAGTGCCGAGCGCAGCGGCGGATCTACCTGCCTCCCAGAGAATCTCGGTAACAACCATAGACAGCCTGCCAGCAAGACCGCAATCGGACATTCGTGTGGCGCCGAGTGCAGGTTGGCGGGCGCGGACACCCGCTAAGTTGTATTCGGCGGGTGTTCGTGTCAGCGGTGCGGGCCGTCAGACGAGTACATGCTGCACACTTTCGCGCCCATCCAGCCGATCAGTTCTGATTTTGCCGATGAACAGGGGGAGATTTAACGGCATTTTGATGGCTGCGGTGACAGTTCGTTCGATAATGGAGATCGGCCCGATCATCTGGCCGTTACGCAGTGGTAGATCACCAATGCTTCCGTGGTTGGCTGAAAGCAGGAGACGTAGGAAACAGTCAGCGCGTCCCCATTGGCTTCGAGCAGTACGTCTTTGGTGAGAGAGGTTCGAAACTCATGAACGACGAATATCGCTCTTGTAGCATCTTGCCTCTCTGCCTCCAGCAACGTGCCACCGATCGCAGACCACAGTTGATATGGCAGTGTCGAGATCGCTGCGAGGATCTCCAGACGTTGCTCATCTCTGAAAGCGGGCAGCCCCAGCAGCGAGCAAGTCAGCCAATCGAGCCGTTCGGGAAATCTGGTTTTCCGATTGCGTTGTTGAGCCCGCTTTCGCGCCCGGTGATGTTGTCAACGCGGTCAGTTTCGCAAGATCTCTCATCTCCGATTTGAAACGTTACTGTCAAAAGTAACAGTTCCGGCACAACTCCTCCGAGTGCTAAGTTGCAGACGAATCACCCAACCGAAAGGAGAAGAGTAATGACACACCCAAACAAACGAATGCTCGGGACCCCGAATCTCCGTTGGTACAGCACCATAAATCTGGTGGTTTGTCTTGTCTTCGGTGGAATCGTGATCGCTCAAGATCTCCCCACCGCTCCGTTACCACGACTGCCCGTCACTCCCGGCACGCGGTGGAATTTACCATTAGCAATGGCGTCCCAAAGCCAAACCGGCACACCCCAGCAGGGCCGTGAAAGCCGTGACGTCGTCTTCCATGCGGCAGCTTCCGAACCTGTTGTTGCCTCGACCGGCGCCCGGCTCATCACGCTCCAGGAGGCGCAGCAGAAAGCAGCTCCAACCGACAGCAATCCCATGGTGCGCCTCGGCCAGCTTCAAGTCGACGTGGCACGGCAGACTCGGCTGGGGACAATGTCCTCTTTCTTCCCGCAGATAGGTTCCTCGTTCACGAACATGCACTTCAATAAATTCATGGGTCAACTGCTCCAGGTTACTGGTCCACTTGGAAACACGAGAACTCTTGGAGTACCGCTGACTGGAAAGGATCAAACTCTTGTTGCCGTCACGGCGACGCAGCCGATCACACCGCTGTTCCAGCTTCGCGAACTCTACAAGATTAACCTCGCTGATGAGCGCATTGCGCGAGGCAAAGCCGGAATGCCCGTCTCCGGGACAGCCAGCAAAGTCGAAAAGGCGTACTACGAACTTCTAGTCGCCCAGCGGCAGTTGGCCTTCGCCAGGGTGAAAGCCACCCAAAGCGAGAATAAGTGGCTGGTTGCCAGCAGCAGCAGCTCGGCAATTCCTGTGGCCTCGGCCGGCCACGACGAAGAGCTGATTGAAATCAGTAATGCGCTGGCGATTGCAACCACCAGGGAGAAAGAATTGACGGCCTCCCTCAATGAGTTGCTCGGTTGGCCGCCTGATACAGAGCTGCAGTTGGTGCCTCCCGACCCAGGTTTTGAAGAAATTTCATTGAAAGAAGCCACCGACAAAGCGTTGGTAGCGAGTCCCGAGGTGATTGAGGCAGAGCAAAACGTCGTCAAGGCGCGATCTGCGGTGACATTGCAAAAGTTGGCCTATGTTCCCGTCGTCGCCGTGATGGGAGGATACGCTTATCAGGACAACGCAGTGCCCCTGTTGCCGCGCGACTTCTCCTTTATAGGAATGGTCGCAACCTATAACCTGTTCGACTTCGGCAAGCGTGAACACACTATCAAAGGGGCGCGCGCGCAGGCTGAAATGGCGCAGATTGCTCTGCAGTTGACCAAGGCCAAAGTTGCCGCTGCCGTCAAGAGCAGCCATTTCGAACTCGAGCGTTCGCGGCAGCTCAGCGAACTTACCCGCCGCCTGGATTCCGCAATTCAGGTTCAGCGAGCCAGTTATGGCGAGAACAGCGGCGAGACAGCAGCAGCCAAGAAAGCCAAAGTGGAGGCAGAGATGTTTCAGGCTGACCTCGACTACCGTCAAGCCCTCGCTAAGTTGAAGACCTTGATGGGGGAACGGTGAAGCAGACATACTTGGACCAGAATCACGGGGGCATGGGCCGCAAGACGCGACCAGGACACCACATTTTAGCCAGTCGGTCGCAAGACGCGGTCAAAGATGGTTCCTGATTGCAATTGAGCATCAGGTTCAATAGCGAACGAATCACTTCAAGGAGGACGTATATGCGGACGAATCCCGAAACTCTGAGACTTCAAGAAACTCGTACAAACAAAATCCCCTGGAAAAAGTGGGGGCCATACCTCAGTGAGCGACAGTGGGGCACGGTCCGCGAGGACTACAGCGAAGGGGGTGACGCCTGGAATTTCTTTACCCACGATCAGGCCCGCTCACGCGCCTACCGCTGGGGCGAGGACGGCATCGCCGGCATTTCCGACGACAAACAGCGTCTGTGCTTTGCGCTGGCCCTCTGGAATGGGAATGATCCCATCCTGAAAGAGCGGCTCTTCGGCCTCACGAACAGCGAGGGCAACCACGGCGAGGACGTGAAGGAATACTACTTCTACCTCGACAGCACGCCGACGCATTCTTACATGAAGTACCTCTACAAGTACCCGCAGGCGGCATTTCCGTACTCTGATCTGGTAGAGACGAACCGACGTCGTTCCAAGAACGATATGGAGTACGAACTCCTCGACACCGGCGTCTTCAAGGACGACCGCTACTTCGACATCTTCGTGGAATATGCCAAAGACGGCCCGGAAGACATCCTGGTGCGAATCACCGCGGCCAACCGCGGTCCGGAGGCGGCAGAACTGCATCTGTTGCCGACACTATGGTTCCGAAACGACTGGTCATCGTGGATTGCCGAATCAAATAGGGCCTCTAAGAAACCGAACCTCCAACAGATCAAGGCAACTGCAGGCACGACGGCCGTTGCGGCAGAGCATCCGCTGTTGGGTGAATTAATCCTTTCCTGCGAAGGGGAGATCCCGCTGCTCTTCACCGAGAACGAGACAAACCATGAACGGCTTTTCGGGCAAGAAAACGAGAGCCCCCACGTCAAGGACGGCATCAACGATTGCGTGGTACAGGGCAACCATGGCGCGGTGAACCCAGACAAGAAGGGCACCAAGGTTGCGGCGCACTACCAGATCAATGTGGGTCCCGGTCAGACCAAGGTAATTCGTCTGCGTCTCTCCAACAATTCTCTGGAACAGAAGGGCAAACCTTTCGGAAAGCAATTTGATGAAGTCTTCGCTGACCGGCTTCGTGAAGCCGATGAGTTTTACAAGTCAGTCACGCCACCATCGGTGAGTGACGACGCGGCTAGGGTGATGCGCCAGGCCCTCGCCGGCATGCTCTGGAGCAAGCAGTTCTTCTTCTTCGACGGAGACAACTGGCTTGACGAGCACCATTCCAACCCACTCCACACCGGATATCGAAGTTCCCGGAACTCAGACTGGTACCACATGCTGAACGAGGACATCATTTCCATGCCCGACAAGTGGGAGTACCCCTGGTACGCTGCCTGGGACCTGGCTTTCCACACACTCCCGCTCTCGATCGTGGACCCCGACTTCGCCAAAGAGCAGATGGGGTTGATGCTCCGTGCCTCCTACCTGCACCCCAACGGCCAGATGCCTGCCTACGAGTGGAACTTCAGCGACGTGAACCCTCCGGTCCACGCCTTTGCCACTCTCTTTCTGCACCGCACAGAGCAGGCTTTGCGCGGCGAAGTGGACATGGATTTCCTCAAGTTGGCATTCAATAAGTTACTGCTAAACTTCACCTGGTGGGTGAACCGTAAGGACCGATTCGGAAAGAATGTCTTCGAGGGCGGCTTCCTCGGCCTCGACAACATCGGCGTCTTCGACCGCAGCGCCCCGCTTCCCACCGGCGGCCACCTGGAGCAGGCGGACGGCACGGCATGGATGGCCCTGTTCAGCCAGAAGATGCTGGAACTCGCGTTCGAGCTCACCGCCCACGACCCGACCTACGAGGCCATGATCACGAAGTTCGCCGATAATTTCTTGTACATCGCCAGGGGCATGAACCAGCCCGGTCAGGACGGCATGTGGGACGACGAGGACGGCTTTTACTACGACATCTTGCGGCTCCCCGATGGCAGCGCCACGCGGCTCAAGGTTCGCTCCATGGTGGGGCTCCTGCCTCTGTGCGCTACCACGGTCGTAGAAAAGTGGCAGCGGGAGCGTGTTCCGCTGGCGATGGCTGGGATAAACGAGCGCATGCGCCGGATACCCGAACTGCGGGAGACCATGCACCCCACGGGCCCGGGTCACCTTGGCGTGGCCGAGCGCGGAATCATAGCCCTTGTCAACCCGGCGCGGCTCCGCAGGATACTCACGAAAATGCTCGATGAGAACGAGTTCTTGGGCCCCTACGGCATCCGCTCGCTCTCCAAGTTCCACGAGCAGCACCCGTATGTCTTCAACGTAGGCGGCCAGGAGTACCGGGTGGACTACCTGCCGGCGGAGTCGAACACCGGCATGTTCGGCGGCAACTCTAATTGGCGGGGACCGATCTGGATGCCGGTGAACGCACTCATCATCCGGGCGCTGCTGAACTTCTACCTGTACTATGGCGATAACTTCAAGATCGAATGTCCTACCGGTTCAGGGAAGATGATGAACCTCTTTGAGGTGAGCAAGGAGATCGCCGACAGGCTCTCCGGGATCTTTACCCGCGACGAGCACGGTCGGCGGCCCGTCTATGGGGGTACGGAGAAGTTCCAGAGCGATCCCCACTGGCGGGATCACATCCTTTTCTATGAGTACTTCCACGGCGACAACGGTGCTGGGTTAGGCGCCAGTCACCAGACTGGCTGGACCGGGCTGGTGGCCAAGATGATCCAGTTCTACGGGCTTCTGGATGCCAAGCGGGCATTAGAAGGTGGTAAGCAGGCCGCGTTCGCTCAGGCCACCAGCGCTGCGGGCGGGCAGAAAGTGAAGGCGGCATGAGCCAAACGATGGGCCGCGGCGATCCGTCTTCTGGAGCCATGAAGCATGTGATCCCGCGACGCGACACCGTAGTGACGGTGCTGACCCTTCTCGTGATCGGTGCCGCCATACCGTTCGCGATCATGGACACCATCGAGACGGGGCGGGTCTACGTGTTCTCAAGGCAGCTTCTGGAGGAATTGCCGCAGCGGTTCACAGGGCCAGGACGCTTGCGCTTCATCTTGCAGCCGATGCTCGCCATCCTGCTGGGGGTGCGCGGAGGCCTGGCAGATGCCAAGGCGGGAACCCCGCCTTTCTTGTTCGGTCTGCTCTTTGGTACCGAACGTCGAAAAGAATTCCTGCGAAGCGGAGCAGCGGCCATCCGCACTCTGCTCGCCGTGGGAATAGTCCTGGACGTCGTGTTTCAACTGGTTATCTACCACTCGGTGCATCCAGGCGCAGCCTTGCTAGTTGCGCCGATTCTCATTTGTATTCCCTACGCACTCTCCAGAGCATTAACGACACGTCTGGCGCCGAGGAGTTAGGAGAGATATGAATGTGAGGTTTTTCTTCGACGAGTCGTGGCTTGTTGTTCATGACCGTTTGCATCGCACTGTTCACATCAGCGGTGCTTGGCTGCCGGTTGGCCTTGGCCGCGCGCGTCAATGAAGACATCCACCATCACGAGCCACATCACCGCTTTGCGCGAAAGATTGTTCGTCCTGCTAGCCCTGCGGACGAAATGCAACAGCAGATAGCTGGAGGTCCAAATGAAACTGACACGTGTCATTTACTATCGCACGGCTCTCTTTCTGAGCCTGATGGCGCTCTGTGGCTGTCAAGCCCTAGTTCCGCACGACACGAAGAGCTTAATCGATCCCAGGTTTCAGCGGTCAGAGATAGTCGGTATTTTGGCGGGGTTTGGAACGACCTTTGCTGCTGTGCCGGACTTGGTCGCGATGCTGAAGCGACGGTCAAGCGTCGGCATGAACCCGAGGATGGCGGCAATTATGGGTGTCTTTCAGATCCTCTGGGTCTACTACGGGTTACTGATTGCTTCGCGACCAGTGGTTATATGGAATGTGGTCGCGGTGTTGATCAATTTCCTAAGCGTCGGCGCATACCTGCATTTCGCGCGCAAAGAAAAAGCCGAACCGATGAAGGTGCTTGGGCATTGATGAGCAGGAGGTCGTTTTCCGCGAATTGAAAGAGGAGATAACTATGTCCACTTGGCCGCAATATCCTTCCTTATACGAAATCAATACTTGGGTTTGGCTCTCCGAGCTCAGCCTGAAAACTGGAACATCCGTTGACTTGGGCTCTGTGCCCTCCGCTGAATGGGACGCCATCGCCAAGTTCGGTTTCGATGCCGTCTGGTTCATGGGCGTTTGGGAGCGGAGTCCTGCGGGCATAGCAATTGCCAATAAGAACAAAGGGCTGCTCGATGATTTCCGTCGAGCTCTACCCGATTTCAAGCCAGAAGATAATGTCGGATCTCCCTACTGCATCAGACGCTACGTGGTTGACGAACACCTCGGAGGTCCCGAAGGTCTCGCTACTGCCCGGAGAGAACTCGCGAAGCGAGGCATGAAATTGCTCTTGGATTTCGTGCCGAACCACGTCGCGCCGGATCACCCGTGGGTCAGCAGCCATCCCGAGTACTTTATTCGGGGGACTGTCGAGGATGCAAGAAAGGACCCGGCATCCTACATCGATCTACAAGGGAATGTCTGCGCCTGCGGACGGGACCCTTATTTCCCTGCCTGGCCAGATGTTCTCCAGCTCAACGCGTTTCAGCCCGGGCTTCGGCAAGCAGTTGTTGAAACCATCTCCAGTATTGCAGCCCAGTGCGATGGCGTTCGTTGCGACATGGCCATGCTTCTGCTGAACCAGATATTCGAACGCACGTGGGGCAGTCGTGCAGGACAACGGCCGTCAACCGAGTATTGGGATGACGTCATCCGTTCCGTTAAGAAAGTGTATCCGGACATGTGCTTCATTGCCGAGGCTTATTGGGACCTGGAGTGGGAACTGCAACAGCATGGGTTCGACTTCTGCTACGACAAGCGGCTCTATGATCGGCTGGGGCATGACAATGCAGAGACTGTTCGGCTTCATCTCTGTGCTGACCTTGCCTATCAACAGAAGCTGCTCCGTTTCATCGAGAACCACGATGAGCCTCGGGCCGCCGCTACTTTTTCGCCTACAAAGGAGCAGGCTGCTGCGGTCACCACATCCTCTCTACCGGGAGCAAGACTCTTCCATGAAGGACAATTCGAAGGCCGAAAGGTAAGGTTACCGGTCTTTTTGGGGAGGCGCCCCGCTGAGCCTGTAAACCAGGCATTGCAGGTTTTCTACGCCAAACTCCTGGCAGCTATCAATGCGCCGATATTTCGCGGCGGTGAATGGAAATTGTGCGAGTGTACCGGATGGCCCGACAATCAAAGTTGTCAAAACTTGGTTGCTTGGAGCTGGGTCAAGGATGATGATCGGCGTCTCATTGCAGTCAATCTCAGCGATAGCGCCGTTCAAGCCCGTGTGCGAGTTCCTTGGCAAGAAGTGCGAGGAGAGAACTGGCGCTTGATTGATGCCCTCTCGGATGCGAGCTACAACCGCGACGGGAATGAGATGGCGTCGTCGGGGCTGTATGTCGAACTACCACCTTGGAGTTACTGCTTCTTCCGGTACCAACTCGTCGGGCAAGGGAGCAATGTGAGTGACACAGTTCCTCTAAATGCAGCCTAATATCCGCAACGAATTTCACTGCCTAACTCCCACCCGGATTTACGCGGCTGAAAGCATGTCGTACTGTTCTGGTTTAACCTGAAATGGAGAAGCAGCGTCCTCCGCTAGGTTAAGAGTTCCGCCTTCGGGCCGGGGTTTTCAAGGCATCGGGGTCTATCATCCGATGCGGTTTGCTTTGCCGCCCACCCAGTAATCCCTCAGCATGGTTGCATTCCTGCATTGCTCGCTTCCGTTCACCAAGTGCGGCCATTGTAGCGGCGGCCTCTGCGTGTGCCAGTTGCCGACGAAGATGTCTCCGCCGGCGAGCCTGTTCCAAATCTGCGATCGCGAGCCGCGTAAATCTCTGCTTGGCGTCCCGCCCGCATGTCCTGCGGTGTCACGTACCCGATGACGCTGGGCAAGCGTACCGTGTTGTAGTGATCCAGATATCTGGCAATCAGGCAGCGCGCACCTTCCAGGGTCAGAGGGGTGAGCGGCCGGATGCATTCCCGCTTCAGCGACTTGTGCCAGCGTTCGATCTTCCCGTTGGACTGCGAATAATTAGGCGAAGTGCGCACGTGCGTCATGCCCGAAATGCGAATGAACTCCTTGAAGTCGCGGGCGATGAACTGCGGTCTGTTGTCGGAAATGATCCGCGGCTTGGCTTCCGGATACTTCTCTTTGGCGCGCTCCAAAATCATCTCGATGTCAGATTCCTTCATCGCTTCCCGCACATCCCAATGCACCAGAAACGACTGTATCCATCCGGGGATCATCTGGGTTGCAATTGAGGGTTTACATTACGCCGAAACTGGCGTGATTGAGCAAGAATTGGACGGTTGAAGCACCACTCAAATGATTGAGTAGCAACGAAATTGGTTGCGGCCAGCCAGATTCTCTAACCAGAGGTTCTCTCCCGAGCTTCCTGCAAACGGATCTGTTCGTGTGTCATTGTGACTCTTTTTCCTTCTCTATGCGGATTTGGCTGATACCTGGTTACTGGTCCTTCGACGCGCTGACGATGTTTTGAGCGAACCGTTCAATCCGCTCTCCGTTAAGGCGGAAGCAGTGGCTATGAAAATAGTCTGTGGCGGAAGAGCAACCTGAACTCCGGCGGACTCGATACATTCCAGGATTCGGAGCAGCAGAGCCTCCCGGATCTCGAGAAATTGATTCAAATCACGTGCCGATACGTAAGCGAAGACTTCGACTTCGAGAGAAGAAACGCCGAAACGCAGCAAGCGCACGCGAGCCGATTCGGTCTCAACCTCCCCAGTTTCCGCCAGCAGAAGGCGGATGCCTTCGAGAACGGCGTGCATTTGGCCGGAGGTGGTCCCATAACGCACGCTCACGATCGGGTGGAACCAGAACTTGTCTCGTGCAGAGAGGCTCTCGATGCTCACATTGGAGATCTGCCCATTGGGGACGCTGACCACGGTCCGGTCCAGAGTTCGGATGCGGGTCGAACGGAGACCAATATCATCTACTGTGCCCAAAGTATCACCGACCTTTAGAGTGTCTCCTACTCCCACAGCTCGGTCGAAGATGAGGGATACCCCGCCGATTATGTTTTCCAGTGTCTTCTGCGCGGCCAATGCAATGGCAATCCCACCGACGCCTAGTCCAGCCAGGGCAGCGGTTGGATTTACCCCGAAATGGTAAAGGCCCACCAGCAGGCCCGCAAAGATGACCAGCACGTCAACTACACGGCGCGCAAGGCGCAACATCGAAGTGGCTCCCGAGAGGTTGCGACCCGCGAGACGTTGTTGAATGCATTTTTCACCCCAACCATTCAAGCAAATCAACAGCCAGACACAGCTCGCGATGGTGAGAATGATAGCGGTGGTGAACCAGAACTGCCGTGCCAGAAGTGGAAGGCTCAGTTTGGCAAGTAGCCAGTGAATGACGCCTGCCAACATCAAAAGGCGGATCGGAACGGGCAAGATCTGAGGATTGGGCAGATCTGACTTCCTGTAATAGTGTCGGCGCCACTGGCCAATCAGGCGGCTCAGGGCGCGGTTCAGCAGAGCAGCGAGCAATAAGAACATCGGCATGCCCACAAAAACACCCAGCCACTCAAACAAGGCTATACCCGCGAATCGGGTATTCACCAGGAATTCAGGAAGAACGCTGTCTAGCGATACGACATTGAT
>JAIQEY010000035.1 GCA_020073565.1 Terriglobia bacterium | reverse complement strand
GACGAGGCCATCGCGCAATTGCACAAGGTTCTGGAGACGGAGCCCGATTTCTCTTCGGCACACATGGGCCTTTGGGGCGCTTTTTACAAGAAGGGGATGCATGAAGAGGCGTTGGCGGAAGCCCGGAAGTTTTTCTCCGTCCTGCACGACCGCGAGGTCGAGGAAGCGCTGACCCGCGGCTACGCCGAGGGTGGGTACGCCCGAGCCATGCACTTGGGCGCGGAGGTGTTGGCCGCCCGCTCCAAACAAACCCATGTTCCCGCCGTGCGCATTGCCCGCTTATACGCCCACGCCGGAGACAAAGACCAGGCTTTGCACTGGCTCCAGAGAGCCGCTGAGGAGCGGGAGACTCCTCTGACTCATCTCGAAGTGGCGTGGGATTGGGACTTCCTGCGCTCCGACCCGCGTTTTCGCTCTTTGCTGCGTACCATGAATCTCCCCTCTTGAACATCCACACCATCCCAGCAGGCCACCCGCCCGTCACCTGGCGAACTTCCGTTGCCTCTTGAATAGTGGTAGCTTCTTCTCCTGCACACTTACTGCAGTTCTGAGGTGAGAGCACTACATGGAAGCCAATACGTATGACCTGGTCGTAATCGGCAGTGGCCCTGCCGGACAGAAGGGCGCGATCTGCGCTGCCAAGCTTCGCAAGAAAGTGGCGATCATCGATCGCATACGAACGATGGGCGGAGTTTGCGTGCACACCGGGACCATCCCCAGCAAAACGCTGCGGGAAGCGGTGTTGTACCTCAGCGGGTTCCGCCAGCGCAGCTTTTACGGCCGGGGTTACGTGCTGAAAGATCGCATCGCCATGTCGGACCTGACCTTCCGGGCCCTGGCCGTCATGGCCCGCGAAGTGGAGGTCATCAAGGCCCAGCTTCGGCGCAACTATGTCACCACGCTGGAAGGGGAAGCCCGGTTCATCGATCCACACACGATTGAGATCAAGAGCGACGAGGGAGTGCAGGAGGTGCACGGCGAACACATCCTGATTGCCTGCGGCACCCGGCCGGCTCATAGCAGCGACATTCCCATCGATGGAAAACGCATTTTCGATTCCGATCAGCTCCATACCATCGAGGAAGTGCCCCGCGAACTGGTCATCGTGGGCGCGGGCATCATCGGGCTGGAATATGCATCGATGTTCGCCGCTCTCGGCGTCAAGGTGACGCTGCTCGACCAGCGCCCAACTCTACTGGATTTCGTCGATCGCGAGATGATCGAAAGCCTCTGTTTTCAGTTGCGGCAAATCGGAACCGTGTTCCGGTTGGGCGAGAAAGTCGTAGCGGTGGGTTTCGATGCGGAACGGGACCGGGTGTTCGCGAAACTGGAAAGCGGAAAGAACGTGCACGGGCAGGCATTGCTGTTCGCCATCGGACGCCAAGCCAATAGCGACATGATCAACGTGGCCGCCGCGGGAATCACCCCCGATGAACGCGGAAAGATTCTCGTCAGCGAACATTTTCAGACCAGCGTCCCGCACATCTACGCGGCCGGCGATGTGATCGGATTCCCCGCGCTAGCCAGCACTTCGATGGAACAAGGCCGCCTCGCCAGTTGTCACATGTTCGGCAAGCCAAGCAAGATGACCGCCAATCTCATTCCTTACGGGATTTATTCCATCCCAGAAATCTCCATGGTGGGGCAAACGGAGGAAGATTTGACGCGCACGAAAACTCCGTATGAAGTCGGCCTGGCCCGCTATTCGGAATTAGCCAAAGGACAAATGCTGGGCGATGAGCACGGACTCCTGAAACTGCTGTTTGATCCGACTTCGCTGAAGGTGCTTGGCGTGCACGTCATCGGGGACCGGGCCGCCGAAATTGTACACATTGGACAGGCGGTGATGACCATGGGTGGCACCATCGAATACTTCCGCGACACGGTATTCAACTATCCGACGCTGGCGGAAGCCTACAAAGTCGCCGCCCTCGACGGCCTCAACAAGATCTGACAGGTTGCGCATGACAGGCTGGGAAAAAGTCCGGTTTTGGGTTGCGCAGCGGTTCACCGCTGCGATTACAGGCAACCACTCGACGGCTTCCAGCCGCTGTGGTCACCGGCTCGACTTCTCCCGCAGCCTCTCAATAAGTGTTCAGCAGGTCCTAGCGCACCTTCCATCACCATCGCAAGCCCACAGCCACTGGAAAGAATGTCGTCTGCACGTCGCTGTGATACGCACGATGGTAGCGGGCTTCGACATAAACCTTGGCACCGTGAGTATGTTTCAAGCGATACGTTACTCCGGCGCCAAAGTTGAAGCCTCCTGCATCCTTGCTGAACGAAGAGAGCGTTTGATCCGGGGAGACACGACTTCCATTCCCGGTCCCCACGCAGTGGATGCCCCACCACACGAAAGGTTCCAGGCACACTGTCCCCGTCGGAAGTGGCTCACTCCGCGCCGATACACTTCGCTGATAAAAGCCAACCCCGAAAATTCCATAGGCTCCAAGACCGCCAATCGTCCACGGGGAACGCACAATGCCGTTCAGCGTCACCGCATGGAGATGTCCCTTCGCGTCCGGAATTCCTAGCTGGACCAGGCTCGGTTTCAAGGGAAGGTCGTAATACATATACTCGCCATTAAAACCAAACGTGCGGCTGAGGTTGAGCCCGCCGCCCACCTCTCCGAAATAGGAGCCGCCTACGAACTTACCCACATCTCCCCTGCCAATTCCCAGTCCGCCGCCAACATTAAAATTGAAACGCGGGAAATTCGATTGTGCAGAGGCCGTGGGGATTGAAAACCCCAAGAAAACGACGAAGCAGAGTATGCGAATGCGCAATCTTGATCTCCTGTTTCCGGTTAGACGCAGATTTTCCATTATCTCGTTGCTCGGCGGAAAAGTAAGTAACGCACCGGAAAAGACTCGCGAAACGATCACTTCCCTTGCGTCTGCGCGCGCCGTGACCCGCGCACTTTCTTGAAGAACACCGGCCAGTACTCGCGGAGCATATTTCCCCCCAGCCGGACTGCAAGGTCGGTCCCATAACGCTGCAAAGTCTGTCCGGCGGTGCGGTCCTGCTCTGGCCAATATGCGTTTGCCAGCCCTTCGGACAGAAGCGGCCCTGCCAGCCCCGACCAGTTGGCAACGTCGCGCCCTTCGTCATTGCGGGTGACAAACAGGCGCTGCACCGAATACTTCAAGCTTTGTCCAAACGTGGGGTCCCGCTCCGGGAAGAATCGCGGATCCTGGTGGAGCGCCGATGCCAGCAGAAACGTTCCAAAGAAATTGCTGGACGCCTCGCGCGCCGCCGACGCCCCAAAACGTTTCGCATAGCCGTCCGAGCCCTGCCCGTAGCCGTGCGGCCAGTCGGCAGCTTGGCCGATGGCGGCGCTCAGCGACGATCCAGCCAGTGAGTGCAACGAAATACTATTGTCCACAAACAGCTCAAACTTCTTCCCCGTCGACATCCGGGCAGAATCCGCAGCGATGTCCGGAAAGACGATGGATTTCTTGTCCAGCCTCACGAACAAGGATACCGGCGGGACCCTCCGGGGAGCAGGGCGGCTAGCTTGGCTGGTGGAAGGAGCGTCTGGACTCTTTGGCGCTGTCTGAGTTTCCTGGGCCGAGACGGTGACTACCCCGTAGAACTCAAGCAGCGCAAGACACAGGAATACTCGCAACCACCGAGGCGGCAGAATGGAGACTGAGATTGCAAGCTCTCTCGGAAAGCCGCGCGTGCGAAGATGCATCGGATCAGACTAGCGAATTACCCGCCCAACCGCAAACGCAGCGAATCTACCGGTTGTTCCAAAATTCATTAAACCACAAAGGACACGAAGTCCCACAAAGGTGTGAATCCCCCTGAGGTCTCCTTCGTGCACTTTTGTGTCCCTGGTGGTTAAAGCAAGACAGGACCGATCTGCCGGGAGGGCTGACGGCTCCGAAAACTCCCCGTGCTCTATTTCTGCTGCAGCGACTCCAGGTACTTCACAACGCTGCTGATTCTGAGCTGCGCGTTGTCGTTGTGTCCATGCGCCATCGACCGGAACACCGGTCCCCAAATGGGCATTTCACGAGAACCATGGGCCGATGATTTGCCAAATTCGCCATCCACCATTTCTGAAACGCGCATCACCGGATAGGTACCGTTGTTTTTCTTGGCCAGTTGCGTCAAGTCCGGAGGCCACGCCTTGAGTTGCGTAGAAAATGGGCCTCCCCCTTTAGCGTCCGTCCCGTGGCACATTGCACAATAGGAGACATAAAGCTGTTTTCCCGAGATCGGCTCGTTTTTTGCCGGGCCAGCGTTCTTCGTTTCAGCCCCGGTTTGCGGGCCGGCAGCCAGCGCACTGAACAGCAGGATCAACAATACGCCAATTACAGTCTGACGCACTTCAATCTCCTTTCGGACCTTCGCCACCGACTTCAATCGGCACGCGCTTCCCGGTAATTTGTTTGGTCCGCGCCCCCAGATATTCCAACAGTTCGCCCACGGTCAAGCCCGAGTCCAGTAAAAGAATCATCTGGTCGGGGCTGACACCCACCAGTTCGCCGAGCAGAACAATCTTGGCGACCGCACGCTCCAGAACCTTCTGCTGCGCAAACGTGAGCGGCTCGGCTGAATGAGGTCGAATTTCAGAAATGCTGTGCATGTCACTCATCGAAAAACTCCACGCCTCCCTTGATACCAGCCTGAATTCCACCCCCGGCATCTTCTCCGAAACTGGAATCCAGCCAGGATCGTGCCTTGCCTTTATAATGAGTCGTCCCTCCAGCAACCCGCTGTGATGCCGCTTACCGACGGCTGTGATTGAAAAGAAAGTCCCGCATGCGATCGGGCCCGCGAAAAACTGGACCGCCTCGGCGGATCGCTCACCCGAACGGCAGACGACCGTCTAAGACTGGGATCGAAACCCATGGCGAGCAAGAAAACAACTGCCGCGTGGCTGTTGCTGATGTTCGTGTACGCGCCGACGCCGCTGTTCGCCAGCTCCCCTGAGTTTCACAACATTCAGATCCCCCGCGTCAGCAGTCCTCCACGCCTGGAAGAATTTCTGAACATGGAACCCGCACCGCTTTGGAAAGGCAAGCTGGCCAAAGTGGACCAACTCACCCAGCGGATCCCCACCGACGGCGCCCCGGCTTCGGAACGGACCGAGATCTACCTGGGGTACGACGATAAGAATCTCTACGCCATCTTTGTCTGCTTCGACAGCGAACCGCAAAAAGTTCGAGCGCGCCTCTCGCGCCGGGACGACATCTTCGACGACGATACCGTCGAAATCATGCTCGATACGTTCAACGACCACCGGCGGGCCTACGCATTCAACACGAACCCTCTTGGCGTGCAAGCCGATTCGTTGTGGACAGAGGGCTCTGATTTCGACCCCTCCTTCGACACGGTCTGGAACTCAGCCGGCAAGCTCACCGACCGGGGATTCGTGGTTTTGATGTCGATCCCCTTCCGCAGTTTGCGCTTCTCTTCCAGCGATCCCCAAACCTGGGGGATCCTGCTGAACCGGGAACTTCCGCGCAATAGCGAAGACACGTTCTGGCCCCCGTACTCAAGCCGCATCCAAGGGCGACTGAATCAGGAAGGCACGGCTACGGGGCTGGAGCATATCTCCCCAGGTAGAAACTTCCAGTTGATTCCTTACGGCGCCTTCCGGTCCTTCAAAGAACTGGATCTGCAGGACCCCAATCATCCCTTCTACAGCCAGCGGGCGGCTTTTGGACAAGTGGGACTGGATGCCAAGGTGGTTCTGAAGGATAAGTTCGTCCTCGACCTGACCGCGAATCCGGATTTCAGCCAGGTCGAATCCGACCAACCGCAGGTCACTGTCAACCAGCGCTTCGAAGTGCTCTTCCCCGAGAAGAGGCCGTTCTTTCTGGAGAACTCAAACTATTTCCAGACCCCGATTCAGCTGCTCTTTACGCGGCGCATCGTCGACCCGAAATGGGGTGTGAGATTGACCGGCAAGGACGGCCCGTGGGCGGTCGGAATGCTGGTGGCAGACACGGCCTCCCCCGGTGAGCAAGTCACACCTCCCGACAATCCTCTTTTCAACCAGCACGCGCTGTTTGCAATCGGGAGGGTCAGCCGCGACATCGGAAACCAATCTTCGATCGGAGTTCTGTACGCCGACCGCGAAGTGAACGGTTACTTCAATCGAGTCGGAAGCATCGATGGCCGTTTCAAACTGAATGACCATTGGGTGGCGAGTGCCCAGGGTGCGATCAGCGCCACCATCAATCCCGCCGATCCATTGTTCAACATGTTCAGCACCACCGGGGCTTATCAGGCAGGATCGGCCGCGGAAGTCATTTTGCAACGGGAAGGTCGCAAGCTGAACTACTTCCTGGACTATACGGATCGCAGCCCCAACTTCCGCACCCTGACCGGTTTCGATCCGCAACCCGACATCCGCAATCCTTATCAGCGCATACAGTACAGCTTCCGCCCGGAAGGTAAGCACTTGATCTCCTGGGGACCGATGTTCGAGACCTATCAGACCTATGACCACGAAGGGAACCGCATCAACTCCGGGTATATGCCCTCCATGAAGGTGGAGTTGATCGGCCAGACCTTTTTCCTGGTTCTGTTCGCCGAGGAGATGGAACGGTTGCGGCCACAGGATTTCAGCGTTCTGCCTGACATCCAGAAGTACACGCGCCACACCACCGAGTTTCAGCTCGAGTCGAATTATTTCAGTAAATTTGCCCTGCACGCCGACTACCGGTTTGGTACGCGAGTGAACTATGATCCCCCTTCAAATCAACTGTCCACCTACTATCCCTTCATGTCCCGGCGTACCAGCGCGAACGTCACGGTTACGGTCCGCCCAAATCGATCCCTTAAGATCGATAACACCTACATCTTCTTCCGCTTGCGGGAGTGCCCCAGCTGTGCCAATCCTCAGCCTGACCTCACGCGGCCGATTGGCAGCATGAACAATCACATCATCCGCAGTAAGTGGAACTATCAGTTCAACAAGGAACTGTCATTCCGCATCATCGGACAATACAACGCCGTTCTGGCGAATCCCCATTTCACTTCCCTGCCAACCACAAAGAACTTCAACGCCGATTTCCTCTTTACCTACCTGGTGCATCCGAGCACGGCGGTTTACGTCGGCTACAACAGCAATCTGGAAAACATTCTGGAAGCTGACGGCCTGCCGGTATCCGATGGACTTGGCGGCGTAGCCCACGACCCGAGCGGACGCCTGAAGAATGACGGCAGGAACTTCTTCGTGAAGGTGTCGTACCTGTTCCGGTTTTAAGGACTGGTATGGAGAGCCGGGCGTCCCCGGCCGGCGGCTGCGTAATTTGTGATGCCGCCTTCAACCCCCAAAGTTTGCAGTTGGACGACCCGCTTAGCGTTCGGCGGTCGCCGCGCAGTACTGATCAAACGCCACCTTCAAATCCGCGGCGATCGCAGGCGCGACACGATTTTCAATCTGACTGCGCTGCATCATGTAAATCAGCTTGCCGTCGCGCAGAATCGCGATCGAAGGCGAGGACGGCGGATAGCCGGTGAAATAAGAACGCGCGCGTTCGGTGGCTTCTTTATCCTGTCCCGCAAACACGCTCACGATGTTGTTGGGAATGGTCGGGTGCTGCAGCGCCAGACGCACAGCGGGACGCATGCGACCAGCCGCGCATCCGCAAATGGAGTTCACAATCACCATGGTTGTACCCGGATAGCCCGACAAGACGCGATCCACATCGGCCGCCGTACGAAGTTCTTCGATTCCCAGTCGCGTCAATTCCTCCCGCATCGGGACCACCATAATTTCTGGATACATCGTGCTCTCACCTCTTCAGAATAGTAACCGCATTCTAATATGATTGCCTCGTGCAGACATGAGATGCTCAAGTAGCGCCGCCGTCCCGGCGCTGTCGTGGGGGCGTCCCGCCTCCACCGGCGAGGGCAAGGCGCCCCTTCGGCAGGCTCAGGGCAGGCTCTCGCAACAGCCGGCAAGGTGCCGGCGCTACTTGGAACATGAAGATTCAGGAAAACATCCCCCTCGCCCCGCTGACCACTCTCCAGGTCGGAGGAGCCGCCCGCTACTTCGCTGCCGCGGCAAGCGAGGACGACGTCCGCGAGGCCGCCCAGTTCGCGAAGACCAAGCACTTGCCCCTCTTCATTTTGGGTGGCGGTAGCAATCTGGTTGTAGCCGATTCTGGCTGGCCCGGATTGGTGCTGAAAATTGCCATCGGCGGTGTAACCAGCCAGAGAGAAGAAGGCACCGTAACCTTCGACGTCGGAGCCGGCGTCGATTGGGATGATTTCGTCGCGCAATCCGTGGCCGCCGGCTGCGCCGGTGCGGAGTGCCTGAGCGGCATCCCAGGCAGCGTCGGCGGCACACCGGTACAGAACGTCGGCGCCTACGGACAAGAAGTTTCCGACGCCATCGAGTCCGTGCGCGCGCTCGATCTGAAGCAGGATCGAGTCGTCGCGCTGCCGAACAAGGACTGCGGCTTCGCCTACCGCACAAGCATCTTCAACACGACTCACTGCGGCCGCTACATCATTCTGCGCGTCTCGTACCGTCTGAAGAAGGACGGCGCACCCAGCCTGAAGTATGCCGATCTCAAGAAGCACTTCTCCACCTGGAGCACGCCGCCCGCGCTGTCCGACGTGCGCGAAGCCGTGCGTCAGATCCGTCGCAGCAAAGGCATGCTCATCGTTCCCGGGGATGGCGACAGCCGCAGCGCAGGATCATTCTTCAAGAACCCGGTTCTAAGCGACACACAATTTCAAGATCTGCGCCGGCGCGCGGAAGTACGAGGTCTCGAGATTCCCAGCTACCCAGCCCTCGCTGCCCAGCACAAAGTTTCTGCCGCCTGGCTCGTCGAGCATTCCGGATTTTCGAAGGGATATGCGGTCGGCCCGGCACGAATCTCAAGCAAGCACGCGCTGGCGCTGGTGAATTCCGGCCAAGCCTCCGCCGCCGACATGGTACGCCTGAAAGAGCAGCTTCAAAACAAGGTCCAGGAGAATTGGGGAATCATGCTCGACCCTGAACCTGTGTTTGTAGGATTCTGAATCGCGACTCCTGCCTCCCGAAATTGGGGGAGAAAAAGGGCGGCATCATCCCGGAGCACGCGAGTCCCCCATTGCCGGCCCAGAAGGACCCGCTACCGCAGGATCCGCCCCATTCCCCTATCGGCAAAACGCCCATTCTTCTTTAGAAAAGTAGCGCCGGCACCTTGCCGGCTATCCCGAGGGCGCCTCGGACTCGCAGGCGAGGCGCGCTACCCGCACTCCGCCAGTCGCCGTGCTTCCTGAAAAATCTCCACGAACATCCCCCGCGTCAACTTGCCCGTGTTCGTGTTCTGATTCGAGGGGTGGTAGGAAGCAAGCAGAATTTTCCCGTTCCGCAAATCATAGCTGACAGCGTGTTTGAAAACGTAGCCCTTCTTGGAAGCCACCAGTTCACGCCGCTTCAAGAAGTTCAAGTAAGCATCGAAGCCAATCTTTCCGAGGGCAACGATCACCTTCACCTTCTTCAATCCGTCCAGTTCGCGGTCAAGGAAGGGCGCGCAGTTGGCCAGCTCTTGCGGCAGGGGCTTGTTGTCCGGTGGCGCGCAACGCCCCGCCGCCGTCATGTAAAGATCGGTGAGCACCAAACCATCATCGCGATCCGTCGCCGTCGGCTGATTGGCAAAGCCGGTTTCATACAGCACCGGATACATGAAGTTCCCAGAAGCGTCTCCCGTAAACGGACGCCCGGTTCGATTCGATCCGTGAGCGCCGGGAGCCAGCCCCAGCACCAGCACGCGGGCATTCGGATCGCCGAACCCGGGCACCGGTTTCCCCCAATAATCCCATTCGCGGTAAGCCCGGCGCTTCTCCCGCGCAATCTGCTCGCGATACGCCACCAGCCGCGGACACAAAGTGCAACCCACCACTTCCGCGTTCAAAACCTTCAGCCAATTGGGAGCGGACATCGAAGTATTCTACAAAGTCATCTCGTGAATGAGCGTTGAGAGGGAGCGGCCGAGCAGACAGCGGAAAAGCGTACGATTCGTATCAGGGCATTGCTTGAGCGATGCCGAAGGTCTTTCCGTTTCAACCACCCCTTGAGTGGTTGCTGTTGCGAGTTCGACTTCGGCAGCCTGTTCAGGGCGCTCCGCTGAGCAAGCCAAAGGTGCGCCACGTCACATCGCCGTCCTCCCCCGGAGCGTATGATTACTTTCGGGCTCCGTCTCCGCCTTCGCGCGTTTGACGTTGCTCTTCAGGAGTCTTTACACTCAAGTTTGCGGCCAACTGCATGCAAGCGGGAGTCTCCTCCTGACTTTCGCCACTGAGCCGCGCTTTTTTTGAAAGGTAACTGTGAGCCCCACTGACACGAAAGAAAGCGCCACCAAACGCGAAATTCAGGTCGAGATTCCCGCCGCAGAAGTTGGCCGCCAGACCGAATCGCTGATCCAGAAATATCAGAAGATGGCGCGCCTGCCCGGCTTCCGTCGCGGACACGTGCCGCCCTCGATCATCCGCCAGCGGTTCTCGGAAGAGATCAAGACCGACGTGGTCGAGGCGCTCGTCCCACGTTACTTCCGCCAGGAAACCGACCGCCTGGGCATGCATCCCATTTCGCAGCCGCGCGTCACTGACCTTCATCTGCACGAGGGCGAGCCGCTGCGCTTCAAAGCCGCCTTCGAGGTCATGCCCGAAATCAAGCTGGAAGGCTATAAGGAATTGCGCGCCGATAAACAGGAAATCACCGTCTCCGATGCGGATGTCGATCAGGCGCTCGCCGATTTGCGTGAGCGGCACGCCAGCTTCAATCCCATCGAAGGGCGCCCCCTGGCTGATGGCGACTTTGCCCAGGTCTCGCTCGATGGCCACCCTCAGTCCGGCGAAGGTCAACCCGTGCACATGGACGAGGTGCTGGTCGAAATCGCCGGCAAGGACACCATGCCCGAGTTCACCGAGCACTTGCGCCAGGCGAATGTTGGCGACGAGCGCACCTTCGATGTCAGCTACCCCGCAGATGCCCAGGACAAGCGTCTGGCCGGAACCACGTTCCACTACACCGTCAAGGTGCACGCCATCAAGCAGAAGAGCCTGCCCGAACTGAACGAAGAGTTCGCCAAGCAACTCGGTGAGTATTCGAATATCGACGACGTTCGCCGGCGCATTCGCGAGCAGATCGAATTCGAACGCCGGCACCAGGCCGAGCACGAATCCAAAGACAAACTTGTAGCTGAATTGATTCGCCGCAATGACTTCGAAGTCCCTGATGCGTTGATTGAACACCAGATCGACCTTCGACTCGAGCGCGGCCTGCGCGCCTTGGCTGCCCAGGGATTGACCGCCGAACAGATGAAGAAAATGGACATCAACCGCCTGCGTGGAGGACAGCGTGAGGGAGCGATTCACGATGTGAAGGCTTCCCTGCTGCTCGAAAAAATGGCGGAGGAAGAAAACATTCAGGTCAGCGACGAGGAGTTAAATCAGGAGGTGGAATCGCTGGCAAAACAAACAAAACAGACGGTCGAAGCGGTACGCGCTCGTTTGACACGGGATGGGGGCCTCGATAGAATCCGGAGCAGAATCCGCAACGAGAAGGCCCTCGAATTTCTGTATCACCAGTCCGCGTAATGCCTAATAACGATGCGGACCATTTCGATCCTCCCCTGTCGTCGAAACTGATCGTTGGGGCAGGAGTGTGGAAGGTGAACATGCTGGTACCGATGGTAATCGAGCAGACCGGACGCGGTGAACGCGCATACGACATCTATTCCCGCCTGCTCCGCGACAACATCATATTTATTGGCACTCCCATTGACGACACGATCGCCAACCTCGTGATCGCCCAGATGCTATTTCTGGCCCAGGAAGACCCGGAGAAGGACATCCAGCTCTACATCAACTCGCCCGGCGGATCGATTACTGCGGGCATGGCAATTTATGACACCATGCAGTACGTAAAGAACGATGTCACTACCATCTGTATCGGTCAGGCTGCTTCCATGGCCGCGCTGCTGCTCTCGGCGGGCGAAGCCAAGAAGCGGCTGGCATTACCCAATTCCCGCATCCTCATCCATCAGCCCTCGATGGGCGGTCTGTCCGGACAGGCAACTGACATTGATATTCACGCACGCGAGATTCTGCGTATGCGGGAGATTACTAATCAGCTACTGGCTAAGCACAGCGGCCAGAAGCTCGATAAGGTTGAAAAAGACGTAGAGCGCGATTTCATCATGAACGCGCAGCAGGCAAAGGAATACGGAATCGTAGACGATATCATTTATAAGACGAGATAGCGGGTATGATCGGCTTGCCGATCATGAGCTTTCAGTCTTGAGCGTGGAGCTGTAGCGGGATCTGGGAAACAAGCCAGTTTCCGGGCGGGCCACAAAAGGAGTCAGGCCGAGTGAAAAACAGATCGGGTTCCGAAGAGGCCTTGCGCTGCTCGTTCTGTCACAAGTCGCAGGACGCGGTGGCCAAGCTGATCTCCTCCCCCAGCGACTATCCCCGGGCGTACATCTGCGACGAATGCGTTGCCGTGTGCAACTCCATCCTCGAAGATGATCGCACCACCACTCCGCCATCTTCGGTTCCCAACCAGCTTCCCAAGCCGCAGGAAGTCAAGGTCTTCCTCGACGAGTACGTCATCGGACAGGAACAAACCAAGAAGAAGCTCGCCGTCGCCGTCTACAACCACTACAAGCGCATTTACATGAACCGTCAGAAGACCAATGACGGCGTGGAACTGACCAAGTCGAACATCATGCTGATCGGCCCGACCGGCACGGGAAAGACGCTGCTCGCCCAGACTCTGGCGCGCATGCTCGACGTACCCTTCGCCATCGTCGACGCCACCACCCTGACCGAAGCGGGCTACGTCGGCGAGGACGTTGAGAACATCATTCTTAAGCTGCTGCAGGCAGCCGAAGGCGACGTCAGCCGTACCCAGACCGGCATCATCTACATCGACGAAATCGACAAGATCGGCCGCAAGGATGAGAATCCGTCCATCACCCGCGACGTTTCCGGCGAAGGCGTGCAGCAGGCCCTGCTGAAGATTCTCGAGGGCACGATCGCTAACGTTCCTCCGCAAGGCGGACGCAAACACCCGCACCAGGAATTCACACCCGTCGACACCACCAACATCCTCTTTATTTGCGGTGGCGCTTTCGTAGGCCTCGAGAAGATCATCGGTCGCCGCGTCGGGAAGAAGTCCCTGGGATTCCGCACCGGCGAAGAGTCCGAAAAAGAGCAGGCGGCCGTTTCCTCGAAGCGCAGTTTCCAGCTCATCTCGGACGTGCAGCCCGAGGATCTCATCAAGTTCGGCCTGATCCCCGAGTTCGTCGGCCGCCTGCCCGTGGTCGGCGTACTCCAGGATCTCGACGAGAACGCGCTGGTCGAAATTCTCACTCGTCCCAAGAACGCAATCGTGAAACAATATCAGCGCTTGTTCGAGTTCGAGAATGTCCGCCTGAAATTCAGCGACGATGCGATGCGAGCCATCGCCCGTCAAGCCATGGCTCGCAAGGTCGGAGCACGCGGCCTGCGTATGATTCTCGAAGAACTCATGCTGGAGCTGATGTACAGCCTGCCCAGCCAGAAGAAGGTCAAGGAATTCGAAGTAACCCGCGAGATGGTCGAAAAACGCGACGTCTCCTTGGCCATGATCGAAAAGGCGGCGAGCTAGCGGCCTCTGTAGAACACGATTTGTATCAGGGCATGCCTTTAGGCATGCCGTAGACTGACGACACGAAATGCGCCTTTAGGCGCTGGATTTGGACTTGGTTCGCCGAGGATGTGCACCGGCGCCAGAGACGGGAGACTGAAGTTGTCCAACCCCAAGGAAAAGTTCGAGAGCAAGAAACTGCCGATGATGCCCATCCGCGACGTGGTCATCTTCCCTTACATGATGACTCCGTTCGTGGTAGGCCGCGAATCCAGCGTCCACGCCCTCGAAGAGGCCCTGGCCGGCGACAAGAAGATCTTCCTCGCCACCCAGCTCGACGCTTCCATTGACGAACCCAAGCCCAACGACATTTACCAGGTCGGCACCATCGTCAACATCGTCCAGAGTCTCAAGCTCCCCGACGGCAACATTAAAGTTCTAGTTGAAGGCATCGAGCGCGGCAAGATCCTGCAGATCACCGACACGGAAGGCTTCATGCAGGCTACGGTTCGAGTCGCCCGCTACGCCACCGAAACCAACGCGCAGATCGAAGCCGGCATGCAGCGCGTGACGTCGCTGTTCGAGCAGTACGTGAAGCTCTGCCAGTCGCTGAACTACGAGACCATGATCGCGGCCGTGCGCATGGAAGATCCGGCCAAGCTGACCGACACGATCGCCGCCAACCTCCAGCTTTCGATCGAAGAAAAGCAGGGGCTGCTGGAAATTTTCGATCCCGCCGAGCGCCTGAGCCGTATCGGCGACGTCCTCGACGTCGAAATCGAAAAGCTCAACATGGACCGCACCATCCAGTCGCGCGTCAAGCGCCAGATGGAGAAGGCCCAGAAAGAGTACTACCTCAACGAAAAGATCAAGGCGATCCAGAAGGAACTGGGCCGCGGCGAAAAGAGCGAATTCGACGAGTTGAAGAAGAAGATCGAATCCGCCGGCATGCCCAAGGAAGTCCGCGAGAAGGCCATCCAGGAACTCAAGAAACTGGAAGCCATGCCGCCGATGTCAGCTGAGTCTACCGTCTCGCGCAACTACCTAGACTGGCTGCTGGCCGTGCCCTGGAAGAAGCGCTCCAAAGAAATCCGCAACATCGCCCGCGCCGAAAAGGTCCTGAACGAAGATCACTATGGCCTGGAGAAAATCAAAGAACGCATCCTTGAATTTCTCGCCGTCCGCCAGCTTGTCAAGAATCCCAAAGGCTCGATCCTCTGTTTCGTCGGACCTCCGGGCGTCGGCAAGACCTCGCTCGGCATGTCGATCGCCAAGGCCACCGGCCGCAAATTTGTCCGCATGTCGCTCGGCGGCGTGCGCGACGAAGCGGAAATCCGCGGACACCGCCGCACCTACATCGGCGCCCTGCCCGGCCAGATCATCCAGATGATGAAAAAGGCCGGCACCAAGAACCCGGTCTTCATGCTCGACGAAGTCGACAAGATGTCGATGGACTTCCGCGGCGACCCATCCGCCGCTCTGCTCGAAGTCCTCGACCCCGAGCAGAATTTCATGTTCGTGGATCATTATCTCGACGTCGAGTACGATCTCTCGCAGGTTTTCTTCATCGCCACCGCGAACGTGATGCACACCATCCCGCCCGCGCTCCAGGATCGTATGGAAGTCCTGCGCCTGCACGGCTACACCGAGCAGGAGAAGACCGAGATCGCCAAGCAGTTCCTCGTCAAAAAGCAGATGGTGCAAGCCGGACTGACCGACAAGAACATCAAGTTCTCCGGCGAGGCCATCCAGCAGATCATCCGCTCCTTCACTCGGGAAGCCGGTGTCCGCAATCTCGAACGCGAAATCGGCAACGTCTGCCGCAAGGTCGCACGCAAGGTCGTCAAAGAAGGCCCCGGCTACACGGCTGCCATCGCCCCCGAAAACGTCGGCGAATTCCTCGGCGTACTCAAGTTCCGTGACACCCTCGCCCACGAAAAGAGCGAAATCGGCTTGGTCACCGGCCTGGCATGGACCGAAGTCGGCGGCTCCATCCTGAGCACCGAAGCGACGGTAGTCGACGGCAAAGGCAAACTGACTCTCACCGGCAAACTTGGCGACGTCATGCAGGAATCCGCCCAGGCCGCCATGTCCTACGTGCGTTCTCGCGCCGCGCGTCTCGGCCTCCCCCGCGATTTCTACCGCAACCTCGACATCCACGTGCACGTACCCGAAGGCGCAATTCCCAAAGACGGCCCGTCCGCCGGCATCACCATCGCCACCGCAATTTCGAGCGCCCTGAGCCGCATCCCGGTCCGCCGCGATATCGCCATGACTGGAGAAATCACGCTCCGTGGAAAAGTCCTTCCCATCGGTGGACTCAAGGAAAAGCTCCTGGCTGCGCATCGCGCCGGACTTTTCGAAGCCATCCTGCCTTCCGAAAACGAAAAAGATCTGGCCGAAGTCCCCGAGAACCTGCGCAGCGCCATGAAACTCCACTTCGTCGACAACATGGACCAGGTACTAGCGATCGCGTTCGAAGGCCCCCTACCACAAATGGCCTCCGAATCCGAAACCATGGCGTCCATCGCCCCACCCACCCCTCCGCCGACTGGCGACATCCCCACCGCCAGACAGTAGCGGTTGGTGGTTTGGCAATTTGGCGGTTTGCGGTCAGTGTTACCGGCCTCCCAGCGAATTTCCTTCCCTCCATTGCCATGCCCCCTCGTCGGGGCCACCCAAAAAATATGGGCTTGGTTTGGGAACTTTCCACAGACTTGCGACATTACAGATTATGAAAGAGACTTCAGGGGCCGCGGGTCGGGAGAAATGTGGCGCCGACAATGATCAGCGACGAAGCCTTGATGCTGGAGTTCCAGGGCGGCTCGCGCCCGGCATTTGAGGAGCTGTTTGCGCGCTATCGCGGCCCGCTTTTTGGGTTCTTCCAGCGACGCTTGAATGGCGACGGGCGCGCCGAGGACCTGACGCAAGAAACTTTCCTGGCCGTGATCCGGGCCGCCGATCACTACCAGCCCCGGGCGCTGGTTCGCACTTATCTCTACGGCATCGCCATGAACCTGCTGGCGGCGGAACGGCGCAGACGAGCAAAGGACGCGCCGCCAGGGAAAGAGGCTCCGGAACCTGCCAAGCGAGGAGCGCCCGATTCCGTTCTATGGATCCGTCAGGCGCTCGACAAGTTGAACGACTTGGAGCGCGAAATTCTGATGCTGCGTGAGTATGAGCAGCTTAGTTATGCGGAGATCGCCGAGTTGCTGGAGCTGCCGGTGAATACCGTTCGCTCGCGGCTGTTTCGAGCCCGGATGGCGTTGAAGGGCTATCTGGAGCCGGAGCGAAAGACCGGTGACGCTGCGGAAAGCGAAGCAGCGGAAAGCGTGAAACTGGCGCGGGCAGAAGGCGAGGCCATATGAACAAGATCATGCATCCCATCGAACCCGAAGAACTCATGGCCTACCTGGATGGAGAACTCACGGCGGATCGGGCTAGTGCTGCTGCAGCCCATCTGGGCGGGTGCGCGGAGTGCCAGAGTCTGGTTGCCGAGTTGCGCACTGTCTCTCAAACTCTGAAGACTTGGGAGATTCAGCCGGCGGAGCCTGCGATTCCGTCAGCAATCGCAACCGCGCTCGCGGAAACTCGACCGGAATCGCGAACCGTTTCGCCTGCGCATCGCCGGAGTTGGAGAGAAGTTTTGGGCCAGCGATGGACAACGGTTGGGTGGGTGGGAGCCGTGGCCGCAATTCTCTTGCTGGCAGTCGGCATGCCGACGCTGCAACGTCGCAGGGCGAACTATACGTACTCGACAGCGGGACAATCCGTCACTGTAGATAAAGCTGAGGCACATGATCTCGCGCCCACACCGCCCGCAGCTGCACCGGTCCAACCAAGGCAAGGCGATCGCCTTCGGCAGTTTGCAGAACTGCAAAGCGCTCCGCCGGCAAATTCTAGAGCTGAGCAGCAGAATCGATCCGCCGAGGAACATGGTCTCATTGCCAACGGTCCGATGATCATCCGCACGGCTCAGCTCAGCCTGATCACGAAGGAGTTCGACAAGGCGCGCGCCAACCTCGAAGCCATTCTCAAGCGGCATCGTGGTTACTTTGGCGAGTTGAAGGTCGGCGGCGCCACCGGCAGCGGGCGCACGTTCGCCGCGACGTTGCGCGTTCCCGCCGATCAACTCGACGCTACGCTGGCCGATGTCAAGACGCTGGGGCGGCTCGAGTCCGAGTCCCAGAGCGGCCAGGACGTCACCTCGCAATACGTTGACCTCCAGGCGCGGCTCGCCAATGCCCGCAACACAGAACAGCGCCTGACTGATCTGCTGCGCAATCGCACCGGAAAGTTGTCGGATGTCCTCGACGTCGAACGGGAACTCGATCGTGTCCGGGGCGAAATCGAGCAGATGGAAGCCGAAAGAAAAACTATGTCGAACCAGGTGAGCTTCGCCACCTTGAACGCCACGATCAGCGAAGACTATCAAGCCCAACTGCAGGTCGTGCCGCCATCGACCTCCACCCGTCTTGGCAACGCCGCCGTCGACGGATATCGAAGCATGGTGGAAGGAGTGATGAGCCTGACGCTGTTCCTACTCTCCAATGGACCGAGCCTGCTGCTGTGGGGCGTAATCCTGTTCATGCCGGCCCGTATGATCTGGAAGAAACTGCGGCGCAGTTTTGCCTCGTAATCCCGGCAACAGGCGTTGATGCGATCAAACTCCCAAGGGTGCCCCCGCTCAAGCTCCTGCTTGGGCGGGTTTCTAATGTGCAACAAGTCTCCAGCTCATCCCTCTTGACCGAAGCCGCCTTCCTGTCGTAGCCTCGCCTGCGAAATTCCGGCATTCGTCGTCGCAACCCCTAAGGAGGTCGCGCATGGTTCCCCTCACTGCCCTTTGGCTCCCCATCCTGCTGTCGGCGGTCATTGTCTTCGTCGCCAGTTCCATCATGCACATGGTGCTGCCCTACCATCGCAGCGACTACCAACAACTCCCCGACGAGGACAAGCTCCTCGCCGCTATCCGTCCCGCCAATCTCAAACGGGGTTTCTACGTCTTCCCCTTCTGCACTCACAAGGACATGAAGTCTCCGGCCTTGATCGAAAAGTACAAGCAGGGCCCCGTCGGATTTCTGAACATCTTTCCCAGTGCCCCGCCCGCCATGCCGAAGTTTCTGATCCAGTGGTTTGTTTATTGTCTGGTGATCGGATTCTTCGTCGCTTATCTCACCGGACACACGGTGGCCCAGGGCGCGCACTATCTGGCCGTCTTTCGCGTCGCCGGAACGGCTGCGTTCCTCGCCTACGGTCTGGCCAACCTGAGCAACGGCATTTGGAAAGGACAGATGTGGGGGACCACGATCAAGGAAATCATCGACGGACTCGTCTACGCCTTGCTGACGGCCGGCACCTTCGGCTGGCTCTGGCCACGATAAAACACACGAGCGGATGCGCGATCCGGAGCCCAATCCTGGTTGCGGATCCATGGCATCCAACGCACATGATAAGGACGGACACTATGATTCTGGGCCTGACTACCTCAACCTACACCTTCCTGCACGTCTTGATCAGCCTGGCCGGGGTCGGCTCAGGACTCATCGTGCTATTCGGCATGCTCACCGGAAAACGCCTGGATGGCTGGACCGCGATCTTCCTGGTCACCACGGCATTAACCAGCCTGACCGGCTTCGGCTTTCCCATCGATCACCTTCTGCCGTCGCATAAAGTTGGCATCATCTCGCTCGTGTTGCTGGCGGTTGTGATCCCGGCACGCTACGTGTTCCATCTCGCTGGTGCATGGCGTTCGATCTACGTCGTCGGTTCCGCCGTAGCCCTCTACCTCAACGTCTTTGTCGCGGTAGTGCAGGCCTTCCTGAAGGTGCCTGCCCTGAAAGCGCTGGCTCCGACGCAGAAGGAACCACCTTTCCTGGTCGCTCAACTCGTTGTCCTGTTGGTTTTCATCGGGCTCACGATTCTCGCGGCGAAGCGGTTCCGCGTCGAGACGACAAGCGAAGCTTAATCAGGCGTGTGTCCGTTCGTCGAGAGGCGATTGCTGGTTTCAGAAGTGCGTTTCGGGAAGGCACGGCTTCACAGCCTGCCAGAAAACTCGACGTTGCCCTTGATTTTGGGTGGCGCAACGCTTCTAGCGCCGCGATCACCGCTCTACATTCAATAGCGGCTTCAGCCGCTGACAGCGTAACCCCATTCATGAGGCTGCCCCGTCCAAGCTCGGCTTGGGCGGGGCTTTCCGTAGTTTCCTGGGCGGCCTCATCACCTCCCCTCATCTTGTGCTGTCTTCAACAAAATGGGCTGGCTCGGTCGAGAAGTAGGGGTGCTACCATGCTCATGCCCGGCCGGAGCATGTGATGATCGGCGTCGTAGTGTTCAATGTCCTCTTGGTACTGCTTGGCTGCGCTGTCGCGAGTCCGGTGGTACCGGCGAAGCTGTTGAGCAATATTCTGGGTTATTTGCATACCACGATCGGAATAACTACGCCTGGCCCCGACAAGATCCGGATGGTCGCCCTGATCTGGATCGCGTCCCTGATTGTCATCGTAGACGGCATGCTGTTCCTGCTGGTGTTCTTTGCTTCCATTTCCGGCTGAGCCAGAACCCCCTCTTCGCAAAACAATCGTGCCCATGGCCTTCCAACCTTGGCCTCTGAGCCTCGGTTTCTCCCCTGCCTTTTCAATAACTTAGCTCCGTAGAATGCCCCAAATCACCGCTCAACCCCGATTTTTGCCGGTTCCCTGCCTTCCGCGTGTAGAAAACTAACGTCTCCCCTACCATCACTCTGACTCACTCCACGCAACGAAACTTCCAGGTTTCCACGTGGAAAGTCTCACCTGAAAACGGGTGTCCCATTTACCAGATCGTGGGATGCATCCCAAGGGAAAGTTCTAGACATCGCAGCCGAGGAAAGAGAGAGCAGAATGCACAAGCCGATTAAGTACGTCGAGAAGGCCGTGACCGTCGCCGCCACTGGCGCGTGGGCCGTATTCGAACGCCTGAACCGCGTTGCTCCCAATCCGTCTCCGACCCCGAAGTGGTCCGACAAGCCGCTGCTCAAGACCTGGGAAAAATCGAAGCCACCGCTCGGTTGGCCGCGCTCCACTGACTCGCTCTGCCCCAAGTGCGTGCCCGAAATCCGGCAGCAGATTCTGGACGGCCACTTGCCTGTCGACATCCTGATGAACGAAAAAGCCGGCGAGATCAAAGCTCAGATCGTCGAGCGCGACGGCAAGCTCTGGATGGTGAAGGACTGTCCCAAGCACGGCCACTTCGAGGACCTGATGTCGATTGACACCGAGTTCTCGCGCCACCTCGAAGAAGTTTTCCCGGGCCGCGACATCAAGGCCCATAACGATGAGCACCTGCACCACCATGGCTCGTCGACCGTGAAGTATGGCCGCGGGTCGGTTCTAACCGTGGACCTGACCAACCGCTGCAACATGATGTGCGATCCCTGCTTCATGGACGCCAACCAGGTCGGCTTCGTCCACGAACTCACCTGGGAAGAAATCAAGACCGTGCTTGACAACGCCATCACCATCAAGCCGCGCCGGCAGATGTCGGTACAGTTCTCAGGCGGTGAGCCCACCCTGTCGCCGTACTTCCTGGATGCGGTTCGTTACGCCCGCAAAGTCGGCTACAACAGCGTGCAAGCCGCGACCAACGGCATTGAGTTCGCGAAAAGCTTTGAGTTCGCGCAGCAGGCCGCCGAAGCCGGCGTGCGCTATGCCTACCTCCAGTTCGACGGAATCGGCAACGCCGCCAACTCGCACCGCGCGGTGGGCAACCTGTTCGACGTGAAACTGAAGGCGATCGACAACCTGCATCGCGCCGGAGTCGAGATCGTGCCGGTCATCACAATCCTCAACGGCATCAACAACGAACAGGTCGGACGCATCATCCAGTTCGCGCTCGACAATCCCAAAAAGATCGGATTCCTAAGCTTCCAGCCTGTCAGCTTCACGGGCCGCGACGAAGCCATCACTGACGAGCGCCGCAAAGCGCAGCGCTACACGCTCGCCCACCTCGCGCACGACGTAAAGAATCAGACCGGCCTCGGCGAGCCCGCCCGCGACTGGTTCCCGATCAGCTTCATGTCCACCTTCAGCGACTGGGCCGACCTGATGCACGCCGAAGACAAAAACAACAACTGGGGCCAACTAAGCTGCGGCTGCCACCCTAATTGCGGAACTGGGATGGCTGTCATGATTGACAAGGAAACTAAGGAGGCGGTGCCGGTTACTGCTTTCTTAAAGGGCGATCAGCTGGCTAAAGATATTGCTAAGGTTAATGATGCGGCTCGGTCCAAGTTCTGGACGATTTTTGGGATGGCTCTTTGTTTGATGAAGAACTACGATCCGTTCCAGTCGCCCACTCATTTCAAGATGATGGACCTGCTGAAGAAGTTCGATAAGAACTTCAATGCTACGGGCAAGAATTATGGGAAGGTGGGTCCGGACCGGACCATTGACGACGTCATGAAGCGGCGGCAGGACCGGTGGAACTTCCTGTTCATTGCGGGCATGTGGTTCCAGGATCTTTTCAACTATGACTTCCGGCGGACGGAGCAGTGCATTATTCCGTACGCTACGCAGGAAGGCGAGATCAGCTTCTGCGCTTACAACACGGGCGTGGGCTGGCGGAACATTATCGAGAAGATGCACATGACGGCCACGCTCACCAAGTGGTACGAAGAGCACGGGCGCCATGAGATCTTCGCGGGCGGGAAAAAGGTCAACCTCGAAGACAAAGAGCACGCTCTGTACCTGCGCGAAGCGATTGTGACCAACGAAGTGCAGCACGATCTGGACAAGTTGGGCATTGCGAAGACCGCGCGCGAAGAGAAGACCCGGGCGCGGGATGCGAAGTTGGCCGCGCAGCGCGGGCCAGAGAAAAATGACGCAGCCTACGATGCGCGCATGGCACAACTCTATCGGGAACAGATCCTGAAGGAGAAACCGGCGACTTCGAACGAAGCTGGATTCATTCCGCTGGGGGCGATCGCTCCCGCGAATGGGCATTCCAACGGCAACGGCACAGCCAAGACAACAGAGGAGATGGGCGAACCCGTGGCGGGAGATTAGCTCTCACCGCTCACCTCTCAGCTTTCAGTTCACTTCGTAGTTCTCAGAGGCCGCCTTTTCGGGCGGCCTTTTGAGTTGGTGCGCGGTGCCTATGTATTGTCATAGAAAACGTGAGGCATGGGGCAAACCGGGTTTTCTTGATCGCGCAGCGTGGTAAGTCGCTCCCACACAGGGAGAAATGCAGAAAAATTTCAATCCTGTGTACAACCCAGCGCAGAACAAACTTGATCAGACACGGGATAAGTCGTATATAAGCTAGTACCCCTTAAACCTCTGGAGTGCCAGGGAGTGTCTATGCGGCCGCATTGTTCACCTGCTTTTTGTTTCCTCGCCAGCCTGATTGCCTGCTTGTTTGTAGTCTCCGGCGCACTCTTAGCGCAACAGCCTGCGGTGCGGGTCACGCAGGCAGTCGATAACTCGGTCCGAACGGTGTTGCGCGGCAATGTCCACCCGCTGGCGAGCGCTCAGTTTGATCGCGGCGAGGCTCCTTCCAATCTTGCCTTGAACCGCATGCTGCTGGTGTTAAAGCGCAGCGATCAGCAGGAGGCCGCGCTGCGCCGCCTGATTGAAAATCAGCAGTACAAGAAGTCTCCCGATTATCACCGGTGGCTGACGCCCGAGCAATTTGGCGCACGCTTCGGGCCTGCCGATTCCGACATCGCTGCCGTCACCAACTGGCTGCAAGCCAGCGGCTTCCAGGTCGCCCAAGTCAGTAAGGGTCGCACCGTGATTGAGTTCTCCGGCACCGCCGGGCTGGTGAAGCAGGCATTTGGGACGGCGATTCACAAGTTTGTCGTCAAAGGAGAGGAGCACTGGGCCAACGTCAGCAATCCGTCGATCCCCACCGCGCTTGCACCAGTGGTCGCGGGAGTGAACTCGCTGCACAACTTCCTGAAGAAGCCGCAGAACCGCTTTGCCGGCACCTTTTCGAAAGACAGGAAGACAGGGCAAGTAAAGCCGGTGAATCCGCAGTTTACCTTTCCTGGCGGGTGTTTTCCCGTGGGTCAGGATTGCAATGCAGTGGGGCCCTATGACTTTGCCACCATCTACGACGTGTTACCACTGTGGAACGCGGGAACGAATGGCACAGGACAGACGATCGCCATCGTCGGGCGAACCAACGTCAACCCACAAGATGCGACGGACTTCTGGAATCTTTTTGGCCTGACTGTTCCTGCGAACAAGGTCAACATCATTCTGAATGGTCCGGATCCCGGCATCAATGGCGACGAAGGGGAGGCGGATATTGATATTCAATGGTCGGGCGCGGTGGCGCCGGGGGCGATTATTGATTTTGTGACCTCCGCATCGACGGAGACCACCGATGGTGTGGATCTGTCAGCCCTCTATATCGTGGACAACAACCTGGCTCCGGTCATGAGCGAAAGCTATGGACTGTGTGAAGCCCTCCTGCCCGCTGGCATCGTCCAGTTCTATGGTCTGCTGTGGGAGCAGGCTGCGGCGCAGGGCATCAGTGCCATGGTTTCCACGGGAGACAACGGCGCGGCAGGCTGCGATCCCCCGTCCTTCTTCAATGCGGCTCAAAATGGACTACAGGTCAACGGACTGGCTTCCACGCCATTCAATGTCGCGGTCGGCGGAACCGATTTCGATCAATACAACGTGTGGTCGACCTATTGGAATCCAACCAACGATTCACACCAAGCCTCCGCCAGGAGCTACATTCCGGAAAACGCCTGGAATGATTCTTGCACAAACAACTTTTTCGTCGTATTCGGAGGTTTCGGCGCGACCCCAGAAGCCGTCTGCAACAACTCGACCATCCTAAATGATGGCTTTGTAGATATCATCGGCGGCAGCGGCGGCCAGAGTGCCGTATGGGCGAAACCACCGTGGCAGACGGGCACGCCCAACGACATAACCCGCGACCTTCCGGACATCTCGCTGTTCGCCAGCGACGGTTTCATGGGGAGCTTCTACATCGTCTGCCAAGCCGACACCAGCCCCTCTGGAACATGCGACCTCAATTCTCCATACAACGACTTTGCCGGCTACGGCGGCACATCGGTTGCTTCGCCGGCTTTTGCGGGCATCATGGCGCTGGTGAACCAGAAGTGGGGGCCGCAAGGTAACCCGAATTTTGTGCTGTACAAGTTGCCGGCCCAGCAGGCCAATGCCTTTCACGACACTCCTACGGGCTCGACCATCGCCATGCCTTGTTTCACCGGCAGCACAGACTGCCATACCAGTACCAGCGGAGACTCTTTTGGAATACTCTCGGGCGTCAGCACCACTACCGGTTACGATTTGGCCACGGGCCTGGGATCGGTGGACGCCGCGAACATGGTCAACAACTGGAACAACGTAACCTTCACTCCCTCGACCACCACCTTGACGCTGAATTCGGGCAACCCCGTGAACGTGACGCATGGCGTGCTGGTGCCGGTTGTCGTCACCGTTACTCCAGCAAGCCCGGCGGCGACTGGCGAAGTTTCCCTGCTCGTCAATCCGGGTACGCCGGGGGCAACTCCGCCGAATCCAGCCATTGACTGGAACACGCTCACCAATGGCACGAAAAGCTGGTCGACCAATTTGCTTCCGGGCGGCACTTACAAAGTGATCGCGCACTACGAAGGGGATACGACCTACGGTGGCAGCTACTCCAGTCCGTCGGCGAATGTGACCGTCAACCCGGAAGCTAGCTTTGTGTACATGCCGGGGGTAGTTATCGGGACTGATGTCACCGGGGCTCCCTTATATTCGAACACAGTTGTTTATGGTACTGGCGGCGGTAGCTCCTACTTGCTCCGGGCCGATGTCCAGAATGCGGGGCAAAACTTTTGCACCACGTCGGTGCTCGGCGAGATTGCGTGTCCCACCGGCACGGTGACTTTCAAAGATAACGGCAGCCCGTTGGACGGCGGAGCCTTCAAGCTGAACAGCTTCGGATACACCGAAGACACGGGAATCCAACTCACGGCCGGTTCGCACACGCTGGCCGCGAACTACGGTGGCGATCCCAGCTACAACCCAAGCACGACCAGCACCAACATCACCGTCACCAAAGCGCCGGCCACTATCAGCAACGTGTCGGCTCCAGCTGCTGCCGCCCCAGGGCAGAGTTTCCCGGTCACCGCCACAGTCACCACCACGAGTTTTGGAGTGGCCCCCACTGGCACAGTGACCTTTCTTGCCAATGGAAGTCCGCTGGCGGGTTCGGTTCAATTGACGCCTGTCAACGGGGGTTCTTCGAACTCCGCCTCCCTCGGCGCGAGTTTGAACTCTTCCATCAGCACGCCCGGCAACTACAACATCACTGCAACCTACTCGGGCGATAGCAACTACGGGAACGTGTCGACAAGTAATTCAGCTCCCATCATAGTCGCCGACTTCACAGTCCCGGCGTCCCTGGTGGATCCGCCAGCCGCCAATCCTGGCCAAACGACTTCGACTTCCATGTTGATCACTCCGGTCAGCACAACCCAGTTCACCGCTAGCGTGACGTACACGTGCTCGGGGCTGCCAGCAGGGGCGACTTGCTCGTTCAGTCCGACGGGAATCAATGCTACAGATCTTACAACCACTGTGACCGTCACGGTTCAAACGGCAGGTCCGTTCACGGGCGCTGCGGCCGCGGGAGCACGGCACAAGTTGCGAGGTGAGAAGCAGCGGCTGTGGCTGCCTCTGAGCCTACCGCTGGCCGGCATGGTACTGGTGGGGCTGGCCGGGCGAAGGTTGCCACGACGCTACAAAATCGCCGGCTTGTGCCTGGCCCTGGCCGTCACTGGATTCCTGCTCGCATGTGGAGGCGGTGGCTCCGCCCCTGTCTCGGTCAGTGTAAGTCCGGCCTCGGCTAACCTGTATCCGAGCATGGCGGGAGCGCCCGTCCAGACCAAGCAATTCACGGCGACGGTTTCCAACTCGACCAACAACAGTGTGACGTGGGCGGTTGCGGGTGGAAGCGCCAACGGCACGGTTGACGCGAACGGCTTGTACACTGCGCCTGCCGTGCTGCCTGCTAGCTCAAGTGCAACCGTCACCGCGACATCGGCGGCCGATACGACCAAATCCGGTTCGGCCACGGTGCACTTCCTGACGCCCACGCCGAGCGGGACCGGCCAGATCACTGTGACTGTGACAGAAGGGACGACACTTGTCCACACAACCGCGTTCAACCTGACGGTAAACTAGTCAGCTTGTGATTGGTGATTTGGGGCGCGGAGCGATTCGCGCCCTTTGTTTGTATTCATGTCATGCCAACACTTCCCTACAGGACCCGCTCTTGTCCATAAGCGAATCTCGGCGGAAGGGTGGACCACGATAACTCCGAAGCTCTCCCTCACTCCGTCGTCAGCTTCTTCAGACGCCGCAACAACGATGTCGGATGGATTCCCAGCATGTGTGCCGCCTGAGTCTTGTTGTTCCCGGTCGCCGCCAGAACCTCGCGGATGTATTCATCCTCGTACTCGCGCAGGCTCACAAACTGGTGGCCGGTCGGAGACACGTCGTATCCAGACGCGAGGCTTTCCTCCACCTCCGCCGCCCGGTGCTCGCGAATTTCTTCGGGCAGAAACATTGCGTCAATCTCCCCCTCCGGCGCCAGAATCATAGTCCGCTCAATCACATTCTTCAGCTCGCGAATGTTGCCCGGCCACGGATAGATTTGCAACATCTCCGCCGCCGCCGGAGAAAATCCGGTAAACGATTTGTGCAGTTCCTGATTAAAGTGCCGGACCATCTCCAACGCCAGCGGCACAATATCTTCCTTGCGCGCCCGCAGCGGCGGAATCGCCAGCGGCACCACATTCAAACGATAGTAAAGGTCCTCCCGGAACTGGCCTTTGCTGACTGCTTCTTTCAATTCGGTGTTGGTCGCAGCCACCAGCCGCACATTCACGGTGATCGACCGGGTACCGCCCAGCCGCATGAACGTGCCTTCTTCCAGCACGCGCAGAAGCTTGGCCTGCATTGCCGCTGACATGTTGCCGATCTCATCCAGAAACAGCGTGCCGCCATGAGCCCGCTCCAGCAGGCCTTCCTTGCGCCGGCGCGCATCGGTGAAGGCGCCCGGCTCGAACCCGAACAGTTCGCTCTCCAGCAGGTTCTCCGGCAGCGCCGCACAGTTCAACTCGACCATGGGCATACTCGCGCGCGGGCTGGCGTAGTGAATCGCGCGCGCCAGCACTCCTTTCCCCGTCCCACTCTCCCCCAGAATCAGAATCGTGGTATGGTCCGACTCCGCAGCCTTCTTCGCCATCTCGAGCATGCCGCGCATGGAGGGGTTTTCCGTCACCACCCGCCCGAAATCGTATCGCCCCTTCGCGCGCTCGACGTCCCCGCGCACGCGCACCCGCAGGGCCAGCATCTCGCTCGCCCGGCGCAGCGTGGTCATCAGGTCGGCCAGGTGGAACGGCTTCACCAGGTAGTCGTACGCGCCTGCTTTCATTGCCTCGACCGCGCGGTCCACCAGGTGATACGCGCTCATCATCAGCACGATCGCCGCCGGATTGGCCGCCCGCATCCGCCGCAACACTTCCACTCCATCGATTCCGGGCAGCACGATATCGAGCAGGACGAGATCGGGGTTTTCGCCCGCAAACACCCGCAGCGCATCTTCGCCGGAACCCGCGGTGAACACTTCATATCCCTCTTCCCGCAAGCCCCGCGAGACGGTACGCAGCGTCAACTCTTCGTCATCTACAACCAGCACGCTATAAGGCATGGCAATCTCAAACCACGATCTGCGAGTCTTCACTTTCCTGTTCGGGTTGTTCTTCCGTCCGCAATGGCAGGGTCAATGTCACCGTCGTTCCCCGCCCCAGCACGCTGTCCACACGCATGTCCCCGCCGTGGCTTCGCATGTAGGCATAACTGATGCTGAGCCCGAGTCCGGTGCCTCTTCCCTGTTTGGTTGTGAAAAACGGCTCCAACACGTGCGGCAAGACGTCCGCCGGAATCCCACTGCCCGTATCGCTGACGCGAATTTCGATGCTCTCGACGTAGGCCAGCTTCGATGCTGAAACCGTGATGTGCCCCCCTGTCGGCGTCGCCTCCGCCGCATTCAGCAGAAGATTCATCAGCACCTGCGAAAGCTGGTTCGCGTCGACCCGAACGTAAGGTAAGTCCGCCGGCACCTGGTTCTTCAGGATCTTGCCGCGCAAGATGGGCTGGTTCTCCAGGAACGCGATCGTATCCACGACCAGGCGCGCCAGATGGATCTTGCTTAACAGTGGTGGTGACGGGCGGGCGTAGTTCAGCAGTCCACGCAGAGTCGAGGAAATCCGCTTCGCACCCGCGATGCACTGCTCAACTTCCACGCGCTCGGCCGGGTCCTCGCAGTTCTTCAGTTCCAGCTCGAGGTGAGAAAGAATCCCCAGCAGCGGATTGTTGATCTCATGCGCAGCCCCCAAAGCCAGTTGCGCCAGCGACGCGTATTTCTCGTACTCCGTGAGCTGCGCCTGGAACTGCATTTTCTCCCGGTCCAGTTCGCGCTGCTCATAAAGCCGCCGGAATAACTCTTCCTGAATGGAATCCCGCTGTCCCTCGCTCTCAGCCGCGCGCTTCGTCGCCTCTTCCAAATACTGGCTAAGTCGTTCTGCCTTATGGGTATACCAGAGCCACACGGCCAGAAATGCAGCCCCGAACGCGGCAGCGGCGATTAATCCCGGAATCATCCAGTTTCAGAATGCCCCGGCACGGCCGCAATCGCTGTGATGCCAATCACCTGCAGGCGTGGCGCGCAGCACCACGGGGTAGAGCCAGCACCTTCCCCTCGCCGCAGGCAACTCCCCAAGACGAACCGCCGGAGCCAACACGACAAGAAATATCAGAATGTCAGAAGAGTCAGGCGAGTGTGGAGGTGATGCGTGGCTTGAACAGGTATATCCCTCGCCCCCATGACCCCGAAAAAAGCTGGCAGGAAAATTTTAACTTTTCTTGCCTGTCACGGCAAAGAACGCGGTAGCTTCCTGCTCCACGTTCTTGCTCCCGCACTTCGGGCACTTGATGTCTTTTTCGTGCTCTTGCAAGGTCAGGACCAGTTCGAAGGGCTTGTGGCAATCGTTGCAGACGTAGTCGTACACGGGCATGGAGGCCTCCCGCTCGAATTGCTTAAGAGCTACCAAAGGGATTGTAGCGCGAATGCCTGTGGTTCGTCCGTGATCAAGGTGATCAAGATGGAGGACGGGCGCCCTCGCCCGTCCTCCGCAAAGTTGGCATGTTGAAGGAACCGACTTTCGTCCTATTTCTCGGCAACGTCCACGCTGGCCCGCGTATTCTCCCATTCCATGCGCAGCGTGCACTTGCTGCCTGCCTGGTCGAAGGCAATCGTGAAGTTCTCCACCGGCGCCGCAGTCTTCGAAACATTCATTGGTACTCGCGCCAGGTCTTCCCCTTCACCCGGATAATCCGTCCCCCACTCGCCTGTCTTCTTGCTGATGACGAGCGTCCAGGCGTCCGCCTTTGGGATGGTAAAGATCGTATAGCTGCCGGCCGGAACGTTCTTGCCACCCACGGCGACGTTCGCGCCCGTGACAAATGTAGTCGCCTCATTTGCACCCGTCCGCCAGATCTCGCCAAACGGCACCAGCGCTTTGTCGCTCGCCGCTCCGAAGATCTTCCGCCCTTTCGCGCGCGGGCTGGAATAATCCACCTTGATCGTTCTTCCGTCCGAGAATTTGCACTCCGCGCTAGCCGGCGGGCTAGGACGTTTCGACTTGTCCTGCGACATGCTCATCTGTGCGGAAACAAGGGTTGGGATTGCAAAGAACAACGCGGTGAAGAGAGCAACTTTCTTCATGATGTCTTCCTCCGAGGAAAAGCATTTAGCACTTGGCATTTAGCATTTAGCCCAAAAAACCGCGGCGGGGAACCTGACTCCCACCTTCCCTGCCGATCCGAACCCCAACAGCGCACCGCAAAGAGCTAAGTGCCAAGGGCTAAATGCTAACGGCTGAATTATACCTACTTCCCCGCTACAATCTCTCGATGGCCGTCTTCGACGAGAAGCAGGAAGAACTCGAGCACTTCGAAACCCGCATGGGCGTGCCCCGCGGACGCCTCGCCGTCACCATGGACCTGGTCACCGACGCCATGGCCCTCATCGGACAACATGGTGTCTATTGCCAAAGCCAGCGCTGGCCCGGCAAGCCCGTCATGGATATCCAACTCATCCTCAAAAACCTCACCGATGCCAAGGAACTTATTCAAAGCGTGATGCAGGAACTCGCGCCCCGAGCCTGAATTGTAGAGACGCGGCTTGCTGCGTCTCCGGAGACGGGGCAAGCCCCGTCTCTACGGGATCATGAGTAGTGGAAAAGGCTTACAATCCAGCACATGGAGCGCAAGATCTTCTGGACCTCCTTCATCGTGCTCGGGCTGGTTGCCGACGTCGTTCTGCCGATCTGGTGGGCCCTGCTTGCGACCATTCTTATCGTGTACATCTCCTGGTGGGTGGCTTACCGCAGCGGTTGGTTCGAATAACCGAAGAGCCTTCCAACATCAACCGGCAGAGACTATGGAAGCGGCCCAACTGCGCGACAACGCATGAGGCGCATTGGCGGCACGGGCACACCGGCCCTAATCGTTTTCTAATAACTGAGTCACGATCCACGCTCAAATCTAACGTTTCGGTAACCCGAACCCAAGGATCGCATTCCAGCTGTCTCCCACGACCTTCTCTGAGGCCCCTTTCTACCAAGGGCTTCCCGAGAATTATGCGTTTCCCTTCGAATGCGCACACAGCGCCCACGTGGCATTTGAAATGCTTGAAACATGTCTCCCGAGGAAAGATTCTGAATTCTATGCGCATCGCTTATTTCCATACAGGAACGGTTCTGTCTTCCTGGTCCCTTTTCTCCATGGGCGACACCCTTCGCTCCATGGGGCACGAGGTCCTGGAGGGAACCATTCCGACCAACGCTCACGGCGCGGTGGTGCACCAGGTTGGCCGAGCAGAGTATGAACGAACCCTCGCCAAAATGCCGACGCTCGAAGGTGTCCAAAGCTGCGACGTGATTCTTGTCGCCGGGCCGGAATATGTTGCCGTGTGGCTGAACACTCTCTATGGCAAGGAGCAGTGGTGCAAGTTGAAAGCGCGCCGGGTCGCATTGTATCTGGAGTCGACCAAGCGCCAGGATGTGCAGTTTCGCTACGACATCTTTTCCGAATGGTACGATGTGCATTATTTTCCTGACCGCGAAGACGCGGCCCGTCTTGGGGGACACTACCTCAGGGGCTCGATCGATCTGGGAATGTTCAAGCCGTGCGTGCTTGAAAATGAGCCTGGCCACACGTGTGACCAAGCCTGCTATTCGCGGCGAATGGCCGAAAAGAAATATGAAGCCGCTTTCGTCGGGTCGCTGTATCAAAAACGGATCGAGTTTCTGGGTCAGTTGCTGCCGCTCCTGCCGGAAGTGGATTTCTATGCTAACGGAGTCACTGTCCGCGACCTGGGGGGAGAATGCCAGCGCGAATGGGCCGAGTTGCTGGCGAAGAATATCCGGCAGATCAAAGTGCATGTCGCTCTGCCCAGCAACAACATGAGGATGACGGTCTCTCGGCCATTTGAAACCCTGGCCTGCGGAACCTTCCTGCTCACCTACAACACGGACGACAACCCATTTCGCGACGGCGTGCACTGCCGTATTTACGACCCTGCGAAGCCACAAGAACTTGCTGATCTGATTCGCTACTACATCGCGCACGAAGATGAGCGTGAGGCGATCGCGCGTGCAGGCTGCGAAGAGGTGCGGCGGAACTACTCCCTCCGAGACCGGCTGGGGGAACTACTGGATTCGGTCACCGCAAGCAGTGTCTCCCTGCACGGGTGAGGTCGAAACAGCCTTCCCTAACATTCGGATTCCTATCGTTTATTTGCACGCACATTCCTTCTCGCGTGCTCCTGGTTAGCCGGTTTGCTTACGCCAGGCGGTACTTCCCTGCCTCAATTGTCTTCGCCGCAATCTGCTGCCGCAGCGCAATCGTGTTGAATGGTTCGTACTTGGCCAGCCGACGCAGAATAGCCATCTGCGTCCGCAGCATATCGCCATCGGCGACGGCGGCAATCACTCTCCGGGCCGCCGCTTCGATCTTCTCCATCGCCTGCGCGAGATACACGCGCGTCATCGCCACAGCCAGCGCCGCGCCGGCTTCCCCCTTCTGCTCCGTAATTTTCTGTGCGCGCAGCACGGCCGACTCCATCGCGTAAATCTCGATGGTCATGTCGGCAATCGCGCCCATCACTTCCTGCTGGTCCTGGATGGCCTGCATGTATTTCTGCGTAGCCGCTCCGGAAGCAAACAGACCAAGTTTCTTGGCCTGCGCTACCAGCTTGCGCTCTTCCGCCAGCGGCCCTTCGATCTCCTCGCCCGCCGACGGTCCACTCAACACTTCGTCCATCAGCTTCTTGATCGCCGGCATAAGCGGCAACTGCCCGCTCATCGCCCGCTTCAACAGGAATCCGGTAATGATCAACCGGTTGATTTCGTTCGTGCCTTCGAAAATGCGATTAATGCGTGCGTCGCGATACGCCCGCTCCGCCGGATACTCCTCGACGAAACCGTAGCCTGCATAGATCTGCAGGGTTTCGTCGACAACGTAATCGATCATCTCCGAACCCCAGACCTTGATGATCGAACACTCGACCGCGTACTCCTCGATCGCTTTCCGCGTTTCTTTGGCCGCCTCTGGGTTCGTCTTGTCGATCTCGGAAAGCAGCACATCCATCAGGCCGACCGTGCGAAACACGAGCGACTCGCCGACATAAATCAGGGTCGCCATGTTAGCGATCTTTTCGCGCACCAGCCCGAAGTCGCCGATCACCTTTCCAAATGCCTTGCGCTGCTTGGCATACGCAACCGCGTTTTCGATCGACACCCGCGCGCCGCCCACGCACATCGCGCCCAGTTTGAAGCGCCCGATGTTGAGGATGTTGAACGCGATGGTCGCCCCCTTGCCAATTTCGCCCAGCAAGTTTTCAACCGGCACCTTGCAGTCGTTCAAAATGATCGGGCAAGTGGACGATCCGCGAATGCCCATCTTGTGCTCTTCGCCGCCGACGGAGAATCCTGGAAAGGTCCGCTCCACCAGGAATGCGGAAAACTTGTCGCCGATCTTCGCGAACACTGTGAACAGGTCCGCAAATCCCGCGTTCGTGATCCACATCTTCTCCCCGTTAAGGATGTAGTGCTTGCCATCGGCCGAAAGCTCAGCCCGCGCGCGGCAATTCATCGCGTCCGATCCTGAAGAAGCTTCCGAGAGCGCGTAGGCCCCGACGATCTCGCCCGTCGCCAGCTTTGGCAGGTACTTCTTTTTCTGCTCTTCGGTTCCGAAATAAACAATCGGGAGCAGGCCAATCCCGCTGTGCGCGCCCCAGGTCGTGGCAAAGCCCGCGTACTTGGCAATGTGGTCGGCGATAACAGCCGAAGTGACCTTGTCCATTTCGAGGCCGCCGTACGCTTCTGGAATCTCGACGCCGCTGAGGCCAAGTTCGCCGGCCTTCCTGAGCAAGTTGCGGCTGACGGAGAAATCCTTGTGCTCGATCTTCTCCACGTTGGGCAGAATCTCGTTGAGCGCGAACTCTTCGGTCGTCTGCCCAATCATCTGATGCTGTTCAGAAAAATCTTCCGGGGTGAAGACGTCAGCGGTCTGCCGTTCTTCGAGCAAAAAGCTGCCGCCAGAAATCTTGGTCTTCGGAATTGCAGTCGTCGCCATAGCCACCTCAGTGAAAGCAATTACACCACGGAGACACAGAGACACGGAGAGAATCTTTTCGCAGTTCTCCGTGCCTCCGTGTCTCCGTGGTTAAGAAAGATTCTCGAAGATTCCCGCTGCGCCCATGCCTCCGCCGACGCACATCGTCACCATGCCGTAGCGGGCTTTGCGGCGTTTCAGTTCGCGGATCACGCTGGCCGTCAACTTCGCGCCCGTACAGCCCAGGGGATGCCCCAATGCAATTGCGCCGCCGTTGGGGTTCACGCGTTTCGGATCGAGTCCGGCCTCTTTGATCACTGCGAGCGACTGGGCCGCGAATGCTTCGTTCAACTCGATCACGTCAATGTCGGAGAGCTTCAGCCCAGCCAACTTTAGCGCCTTTGGGATGGCGAACACCGGCCCGAGGCCCATCTCTTCCGGCTTGTATCCGGCGGTAGCGAACGAAACGTAGCGCGCCAGCGGCGTAATGCCGAGAGCCTTCGCGCGCTCGGCGGACATGACCACCGCCGCGGCCGCGCCGTCCGACATCTGCGACGAGTTGCCGGCCGTCGTGACTCCCTTCACATGAAATGCTGCCCTGAGCGCGCCCAACGCTTCGAGGGTGGTGTCGGCGCGCGGGCCTTCGTCTACTTTGAAAGTGATCTCATGCTTCTTCGGCTTCGAGCCATTGGGAGTCGTGAAGGTAACGTGCACCGGCACAATCTCTTCTTCGAACTTGCCCGCCTGAATTGCGGCCAGCGCCTTCTGATGGCTGTGCAGTGAGAACTCGTCGCACGCCTCGCGCGTGATGCCGAAGCGGTGCGCGACGCGCTCGGCGGTCAGGCCCATCGAAAGGTACGCGTCGGGATAGTGGTCGACCAGCCACGGGTTGGGAGAAATTTTGTTGCCGCCCATGGGGATCATGGACATCGACTCGGTGCCGCCTGCGACCATCACCTCGGCGCCGCCGGTCATGATGCGCTCGGCGGCCAAGGCAATCGCCTGCAGGCCCGACGAGCAAAAACGGTTGATAGTGACGGCCGAAACCTCCACTGGCAAGCCTGCACGCAGGGACGCGATGCGGGCCACATTCATTCCCTGCTCGGCCTCGGGCATGGCACAGCCGAGGATGACGTCTTCAATTTCCTTCGGATCAAGCTGCGGCACGTGCGCGAGCGCGCCTTTGATTGCAATTGCTGCCAACTCATCAGGACGCGTGGCGCGCAACGTGCCTTTATACGCGCGTCCCACCGGGGTGCGAACGGATGAAACCAGGACGACTTCTCGCATAGGAAGACTCCAGCCCCATTGTAGCGAGAATCCAGGTTGTGTGGCGCGGACACTCTTGTCCGCGCTGGCTGTCTGGCACTGCATGCACGCGGACAAGAGTGTCCGCGCCACACGCGGAGAAATTAATTCGCAATTGTTAAAACTGTTTGAATGCGGTTTCGGGCAGCATCTGGGTCAAGCTTTCGCGGGGTCAGACCGTAATGTATTCGGTGATGGCGCTGGGTGCGGGGATGGGGTCGCCGTGCTGGCGCATACCTTCCAGGTGAAATTCGACCGCTTCGCGGATGAGGTCTTTTACTTCATCCAGTGTTTTGCCCGCCGCACCGAGGCCAGGCAGGTCGGGAGCGTACGCGCCCCACCCGGTAGCTGATTTCTCGTAGACGATCAGGAATTTCATTTCAGCTTCATTCGGGCTCGGCCTTCAATTTCGCCAGGTGGGCGTCCAGTTGATCCTCCGGGATTCCCTCACCGCGGTCCAGTTGCTCAATGCCGCGCCTGATCTTCGCGTTGATCGCTTCCCGGTTCTCGGCAAGCCCGCGATCCTGTTCCTCTTGCGTTTCCAGCAGACGAAGCAACACCTCTTCAACGCTGGCGGCACCGGTGGCCTGAAGCTGTCTTTGGATGCGAGCTTGGAGAGCCGCATCGCGGATTTCGATGTTCATTGCTCGGTCCTCCGCGCTGGAAGCGCGTTCTCGTTTTTCATCCTAGCCGAGGCTTCGACAATGTCAAGCGCCCTCCCACTCATCGCAAAGTGCGCGATGAGTGGGGCACCCGGCCGCACCCTGAGAAAAATAAATTCGCAATTGTTAAGAATGCGTGAATGCGGTTGTCGGGGAGGTCATGCAGAATCTTCTGACAATGCGGCCTGCATGTCGCGGAGCCCGAGCGCGCTGTGGAACATTTTGTGCACGACAAACTCGACCTCTGATTCGCTCAAATCTTGAGACGTCCGGATGGCCTTGTCGAAGGAATACGCTGTGCGATGCGATTGGGGATGTCGAATCCCGATAAGCCCCACTAAGTAAAGAGCCTTTACAAACTCCATCTTGATTTCCACGGCCGGCTCGTTGTTGTTCAGGAGCCTTACTCCAAGGTCTTGGAGCCAACTACAGGACGAGGCCCTGTCGCCTCCTAGCACGGCATAGACGTCGTCGTCAGAGATTTCGCGTAGCGTAAATCTCGGTCCCAGCTTGCGGACAATGGGCAATAGTGAGGGCAAGCCGAAATAGCTATCCCGCCACTCGTCGATCACAGCCTTTAACCGCGCTTCGGAGTAGCCTACCTCCGCTCCGGTCAAGGTCGACCAGGATATTCGGGTCACTCCATCGGCAGCCTCAGCGAGGCACCTGTTTACAAAGTCGATAACGTCGCGCGGACGCATGAACGTACGTGACATTACATAGTCTCTGCCGTCTTCGGCGCGGGTGGTCTTTTTCTGGGGCAGAAGGGCCCTCAAGGTTGGAACGTCCAACGTGTACTCGGATTTGAAAACTTGGGCCAGGCGGCAATCCACGAGGCGATCGAGGTCCTCCTCTGTCCATTTAATTCTTACGAGAACGTCCTCCCACTTTTCACGCTGAGGCTCGTGCTTGGCGGCCTTCTGGAACACGCGATAGTAGATGTTCTCGCGAAGTGCAACAATGATTTTCACCGCTCTTAACCGCCGGTTCAGTTCGTGGACGCTCGAAAGAAGGGACTTGACTAGGTCAAGGTAAAGAATGTCGTCCGGCATCCAGTTCTTGTCCAGATCGTCGATGACGATAAAATAGCTCTTCTGAGGATCGTCGAAACCGTGCTTTTCAAGTGTTTCTACTACACTGTTCAGCGCTGAAATCTGGAAGTCCGAGACGATACTCTGCGCGCGTTCTACGACCTCGCTCTCGACTCGGCCGAGGTTACGACTTCCAGAATCGGCCCCGACGGAACCACTAACCTGTTGCGCCAGGGCCGCACTCAGTTTGGCGTCTTTCGTGAGCTTTTCCTCGAATTCCGCGGTAATTTTCTTGATCCGAGTATCGGTCCGAACCCAGTAGTCTTCGCCATACTCTCTGAGGTATTCCTGGGACACTTGGCGCGCCTTTTTCTGGTCGCGTCCAAACAACTGTGTGATCGGGAATATCTGTTGGATGCGAGAGGGAACATCCGTCGCATCTCCGTATCTCATCCTGATGAGTTCGAGAATGCACACATGCCGCCAGAGGTACTTGTAGAAAATGTCCAGGTTAACGCCCCATGCCGCGATGGTTCGCAATACGGAGTTATGTAAATACTGCATGGAGAGTTCTTCTGGATCTAGGACCGAGACCTGGGACGCTGCTCCCATAATCTGTTTGATGATGGCGGTCTTGCCACTGCCAGTCCTCCCTACTATCAGAAACGCTGGGTCGTTGGTATCCAAGATGCGAGGAAGGTACCCCAAGTCGACGAACGCCTTGTTCAACAAGGGATCCGTCTCCGCAGCAAGACCGCCAACGTTAATACCCTTTCGCAGTTTGAACTTCGCCATCAACTTCCTCTCAATCTCTTGATTGAGGTGGAGCGTATAACCTCGAGGTCAGTCTGTCAACGTATCGAGACCTGGAGCGCACGTTTCACCAGATATCACCCACCGTCTCTCTTCAACTGCTGCTTCCATCCCAGCACACGCGCCTTGTTGGCTTCGGCTTCGGCTTCGGGGACCATGCCTTTTTTCTGATAGAGGATGGACAGACTGGTGTGGGCGAGGACGTCATCGGGGTCAACTTCTGAAATTCGCTTTGCGATTTCGATGGCTTCGTCGAGACGGTTCAGGTCCTGCAGGGCTCGGCTCAGGCCGTGGAGGGCGTCGGTGAAGTTGGGATCGGCGGCCAGGGACTTTTTGTACTCCGCGACGGCTTGTTCGTGGTGGCCTTCGGCGACCCGGTCGAGGGCGGCGTAGTAGTGGTCTTCGGCTTGCCGGCGGGACTGGGGACTGGCCGGATTCTCGGGCATCGTGATCATGGCTGGGCTGGCGTCAGTCTAACATTCGGCTTTTCGCGGACGAGGGTTCCCGCGCCACACCACCACTGCAAAATGCAGTGCCTCGTCCCCTCCGCAGAACGCATTAGCAAAATGCTTGGGTGAGCGAATCGCTGGGATTCGCAAGTTGTTGAAGTTGCTTCCAACTCGTTGATTCGGCGTCACCGTTTTTCCGGTCTGAGTTTGGCATACGCGTGCACTAAGAAAGGGTGTTGATCTCCGTGAGCCAGTTGAGGGCACGGGGATTGGGAGGCGCGTATGTCCATTCTTTTCGTCCTGTTGATGTTTCTGCTGATCATCTCGATCAGTTACTTCCGCTCGCCGTCGCAGGAAGTGGCCGTGCGCACACAGCCCTCGCCGGGCCCGATCGCCGTACCCAAGATGGAGCGGTCGTTCGGCATGGCGATCCCGCAAGGGTATTGCTTTCATCCGGGACACACCTGGGCCTCCAAGGAAGGGTTCGACAACGCGCGCATCGGGCTCGACGGCTTTGCTGCCAACCTGATCGGGCAGATCGACCGCATCGACGTGGTGGGCGAGAACCGCTGGGTGCGCCAGGGGCAGAAGGTGATGACGATTCATTGCGGCGAGACGGCCATTGATCTGGTCTCGCCGATCGAGGGCGTGATCACGGCGATCAACCGCGACGCGATCGCAGACCCGAAGACGATTGTGCGCGACCCGTACGAAAAGGGATGGATTGCCATGGTCAAGTCCCCCGACCTGACGGTCAATCAGAAGAACCTGGTGCAAGGACCGATGGTGGCTCCGTGGCTGCAAAACAGCGTGACGCGGCTGGCAAGCATGGTGCCGCAGATGGCGGGCGCGATGGCGGCGGACGGCGGTCTGCCGATGGCAGGGTTGCTCCGGCGCGTGGATCCGGAGGTACGGACGAGTTTGTTGCAGGAATTTTTCCTGGCTTGAGTTCTTCGTAGTAAGTCGGGAATGCCGGCTGGATGCCGGCGCTACGAGGTGGTACGAGGAGAAAGACAATGGAACGCACACGAGCAATCCTGGTGGATATCACGAAATGCATCGGCTGCCGGAGCTGCGAGCAGGCCTGCAAACAGGTCCACGGATTTCCGCTGGAGACGGAGGCGAAGCTATCGCCGACCGCTCTGACGGTGATCGAAGAACACGATGGGAAGTTTGTGCGCAAGATGTGTATGCACTGTCAGGAACCGGCGTGCGCGTCGGCTTGCCTGGTGGGCGCGCTCAAGAAAACTTCGACCGGGCCGGTAACTTACGATGCGGGCAAGTGCATTGGATGCCGCTACTGCCTGGTGGCGTGCCCATTCAATGTACCCAAGTATGAGTGGTCGAAGCTGGTGCCGTACGTGAAGAAATGCGACATGTGCGCGGCCCGTCAGGCCAGCGGACAACCACCAGCTTGCGTGGAAGCCTGTCCGACCGGCGCGTCGACCGTCGGGTGGCGCGACGAGATTCTAGAAGAAGCCGAGCGGCGGATCCTGGCAGGCGGCTACGTGAAGCGGATCTATGGCAGCGAAGAGGCGGGCGGAACGTCGGTGTTCTTCATCTCCGATGTGCCGTTCGAGCAGCTCGGGTTTGCCGCCCCGCCCAAACAGCCGATGCCGGTGCTGACGGCGAACGCTCTCGGCGACGTGCCGACGGTCGTGCTGGTCGGCGGAGGACTGCTCTCGGGACTGTACTGGATCACGCAACGGCGACAGGCGGTTGCACTTGCGGATGGCAAAACTGCTCTTCCGCGACCGAACGACAAGGAAAGGAGCTAGGCCATGACCCGCACTATGCCCAAGTTCAGGGAGAAGATCACACTGTGGCGCACCATCGTGGCGCTGATTTTTGCCGCAGGACTCTATGCGACTTACGCGCGCTTCGCGCTGGGTTTCGCACAGTCCACCCACCTCACCGACCCGCAGCCCTGGGGATTGTGGGTTGGGCTGGGAACGCTGTGTGGCGTCGGCTTGTCGGCCGGCGGATTTGCGATTGCAGCGGCCGTGTATCTGCTCGGCTTTGAGCGTTACCGGCCGGTGCTGAGGGCGGCGGTCCTGGTCTCGTTCCTGGGTTACTCGAGCGTCATCGCCGGCATGATGTATGAGCTTGGGCTGCCGTGGAGAATCTGGCATCCCATCTTCATGTGGAACCGGGCGTCGGTTCTGTTCGAAGTCTCGTGGTGCGTGATGCTGTACTCGACGGTGCTGGCGCTTGAGTTCTCGCCTGCGCTGGTTGAGAAGATCCCGTGGGCCGGGCTGCGCACCTGGTATCTGCGGTGGCACCACGAGATTCTGGTCGCACTGGTAATGGCGGGCGTGGTGCTCTCTTCTCTGCACCAGTCCTTCCTCGGCGGACTCTACCTACTGACCAAAGGCAAGCTCGATCCACTGTGGTACAGCCCGTATCTAACAACGCTGTTCTATCTCTCGGCGATTCCGGCCGGCCTCGCAGTTACGGTGATGGCCCTGTATCTTTCGGTGCGGTCGCTGAACGTGAAACTGGATCCGGCGATCCTGAGTGAAGTGGGGCGGGTAATTGCTCCGCTGCTGGCGCTGTATGGAATCTTTCGCGTGGTCGATCTTTCGAAGAACGGGGCGCTGCCCTATCTCTGGATGTGGCGCGAAGAAACTCTTTCGTTCTGGCTGGAGATCGGGTTGTTCGTGATCGCACCGCTGGTGCTGCTGAACCTGCCCAAGGTGCGGAACAACCCGCAGTCCCTGTACTGGACCTGCGCCACGGTGGTGGGAGGCTTTATGGCAAACCGGCTGAATGTCTCCATCACCGGGCTGCAGGCGAGTTCAGGCGTGTACTACGTGCCGAAGTGGACGGAATTCGCGGCCACTCTGATGGTGCTGACGTTGGCGGTGCTGGTGTTCCGCTACGCGGTCATCTATCTCGACATCCTCCCCAAGAACGGCAACAAGCTCCCGCCGCAGCTGCGGTGGACGGTGAAGGGCGCGGCGGCTGAAGCGTAACCTCCTACACACGTCCACCAATTAGCCCCCGGGGGCCGGACGCCCCCGGGGCTTTTTATTTGAGTCGAAGACACCCGGAATTACCTGGGTAAACGAGTCGCTGTCGAGTGGCCTTTTTTTGGCAAGCTGTTGAAGATTTGGGTGGAAAGTACCGATATGTTCACGGGGCTTAGCGAAAGCGATGGCCAGCTACATCCGATCCGGCATGGCCCACGGTCACACAAATGATCCCAGATAGCTTGACCATTCCCGCAATTTCAACAGCAAGATACTGGCGCCGGAGAAGGGAATCGTGATTTCCCTGAAAAAGTATTTGGAAATGGAGGTTCGCGAACCTCAGGCGGACGAAGCCGATCCGATTGAGTTGCTGGCAGCGACCCTGGAGTCTTATCGTTCCGTCCTGCTGGCAATGGGCAAAAGCGGAGTGCAGGCCTATCCGACCCTCGGCTCGGATCTGCAACGCAATCTCGCTAACGCTGCCAACCGTCTTGCAGATCAGATTACACCTCCCCTCGTGAAGGAATCGGGGAACCAGGTCACCCATCAACTGCAACAATGGGGTGACCGCACCTCAGAGTACTTCAAAGCCAAAACCACGGAAGTTAAAGAGCTTCTGATCGTGCTGGCCCGCACGGCTGAGTCCGTGGGCGAGCGGGATCAACGTTACACCGACCACTTCGCTCAGTTCACGAGCCGGTTACAGACTATCTCCAACCTCGAGGATTTGACCCAGGTCCGGGCATCGCTGGTGCAACAGGCAACGGAACTGAAGACTCACGTTGACCGGATGAAGGAAGATAGCCACAAACTGGTTGCACAACTGCAATCGGAAGTCTCCACCTACGAAGCCAAGCTGAAGGAAGTCGAAGAGCTCGCGTTGCGGGATGCGCTGACCGGCCTCGCCAACCGCCGCTACGTCGAGGAACACATGGATCTGCGCATTACCCGCCAGCGGGCGTTTTGTGTGGTGATGCTCGATCTAAACCGGCTTAAGCACGTCAATGACAAGTACGGACATCTAGCCGGCGACAATCTGCTGCAGCAGTTCTCGCAGGAGTTGCGGTCGGGTTTGCGCTCTTCTGACATGGTTGGCCGTTGGGGGGGAGACGAGTTCATCCTGGTGATGGACTGCGATCTGGCCGGAGCGAAAATACAGATCGAACGCCTGCGGAAATGGGTGTTCGGGGAGTACACCATCCGGCCCGGCAAGGGCACGGGGGAAGTGAAAGTCGACGTAGACGCGTCCGTGGGCCTGACACAATGGCAGCCCGGCGAGACGATTCAGGAAATCATCGAGCGCGCCGACGCTGACATGTACCGGCAGAAGGAACTGGCGCGGAAACAGAAATAACAGCTGCGCACCGGCGCGGGCCAGGTTCTACGAATCTCCGGCTTTCCCTTTTCCAACCAGCTTACACATACTGCATTGCATCCTGGCGCGCTGTCCCATCCTACTTCTGTACGGTGGGAGGAGCGCTGCTCCCAGTCCCGGCATCTGCCACATTGCCAATGGCATTCCCGGAGACGACCAGTTCCACACGGCGGTTCTGCTGGCGGCCTTCGGGTGTGTCGTTCGACGCGACCGGCTCGCTCTTTCCGAAGCCGCTGGCCGTGATCGCATCGGCGTTAATGCCCTGCTGCACCAGGTAGTCGCGGACGGCGTCGGCGCGTTGCTCGGAGAGCCGCCGGTTGTATTCGTCGCCGCCAACGCTGTCGGTGTGACCTTCGACCGCCAGCCGCAGACCTTGATAGGCCAGCACGATACCCGAGACCTTAGCGAGCCGTTCGCGCGCGCCGGGCAACAACTCGAAGCTGCCACTTTTGAAGAGCACGTCTGACATGTTGGCGATCAGACCGCGTGCCGTGTCGCGGGTCGCCAGAACGGAGTTGAGCTGCTGCAGGAGCCGGGCGCGCATTTCCTGCTTTTCCTTTTCGGCTTGCTCGCGCAGCTTGTCGGACTCGGCTGCGGCCTGACGCGCTTTCTCGGCTTCGACGGCCAGCGCCTGCTGCTGCGCAAGAGCCTCGGCTTTCGCTTTTTCGGCTTCCTGCCGCTGCCGCGCAGCTTCCTCGGCGGCCTTCTCGGCTTCCTGCCGTTGGCGCGCGGCTTCTTCGGCAGCCTTCTGCGCTTCCGCCTTCGCTGCTTCGGCCTGAGCTCGAGCCGCTTCTGCTTCCGCACGCGCCTGGGCTTGAGCCTCTGCGTCCGCACGAGCCTTCGCGGCTCTCTCTTCCGCGGCTTTCTTTTCGGCAGCAGCCTGCGCTTGTACCTCTTCGTCGGCTTTCTGCTTGACCGCCATCACACGCGATTCTTCCGCGGTTTGCGCGGCTTCGCGGGCGGCTGCTTCGATCGATGTGCGAGACTGCTTTTGACGGTAGGCTTCTTCGGCTTGACGCAACTGTTGCTCTGCCTTGCTGAGGATGGCGCCGGCATAGCGATCCGCCTGAGCTATGCGCGCGATTCGGACGGCATTGCGCGCCTCAAACAGCGCGAGTGGAGTCTTGGAATCGATGCCGAAGATCGCATCTTGTATATGGGTATTGACCGATGCGTAGGTGCCGCTGCGCAGCAATTCGTATTTGGCACTGATGGCTTCCCCACCCGCGCCCTCGGGAAACACGTTTTCGACCACGACCATGTTGCCGGGTTGCGTGACCGCCGCATACGGCTCGGCAGTTACGATCAGCCCGAAAGTCTGGAGGTCGGTAAGCGCCTTCACGTGACCCTTGCCGTGCTCAAGCGAAACTTCGCCGAGGTTCACGGCGCGACCTTCCGGCGACACCGCCCAGAGGACATAGGTCAAGTATTCGAGCCCGAACTTGGTCGCATCTTCCATGCCTTCAAACTTGGCGTCGATCGCGATGTTCGCCTTCTTGGCCTCGACTCGCGCTTCGCCCGAGGCACGCTGCATCAGTTCGGTCGCCTGGAAGCCGATTTTGCTGTTGCCGCCAGGGCGGTAGTGCATGGCTTTGGTCGTGCGGACGACGGCGTCAAGCTTCGCCGGAGCGTAGGTTTGGGTTTGCGCAGCCGCAGACAGTAGCAGTAAGGCCAGGTTTTTGTACACGTTATCCCCCAATCAGGGACTCGGACAAGCACTCGAGTTGGGTCAAGTTTACGGACATTTGGGCGTGCGACAAAGGACGGGAGGTGGGGGGTGGGGATGGGACTTTGGTCACATCGGGACAACGACGAGCATAACCCGCTCATCGCGGAGAATACCGAAGAGAGGTCACAGGAACACGGAGGGGAAGCGATCCTCGGTGTCCTCTGTGACCTCGGTGGTTAGTTTTGGGTTTCTGGCTTCCACCGCAGCACCGGCTTGCGCGCAGCTTGCGTCTCATCCAGACGCGAAATGCGGGTGTTGTGCGGGGCTTCCAGCACGAACTGCGGATCTTCTTCCACTTCTTCCGCGATTGACTTCATGGCTTCGATGAAAAGATCCAACTCTTCTTTCGGCTCGCTTTCGGTGGGCTCGATCATCAGGGCGCCGGACACGATCAGCGGGAACGCAGTCGTGTAGGGATGGAAGCCGTAATCGATCAGGCGCTTGGCGAGGTCCATCGTCTTCACGCCCTTTTTCGATTGCACCTTGTCGCTGAAGACGACCTCGTGCATCGAAGGGGTCGAGTAGGGCAAATCATAAACACCTTCTAGGCCTTTGCGGATGTAGTTGGCGTTGAGCACGGCGTCTTCGGTGGTCTGGCGCAGGCCATCGGGGCCATTCGCGAAAATGTAGGCCAGGGCGCGGACGAACATGCCGAAGTTACCGTAGAAGGCGCGCACGCGCCCTACCGACTGCGGACGGTTGTATTCGAAGGCCAGCGTGCCGTCGGGCTTGGTGATCACGACCGGCTTCGGCAGAAATGGCTCGAGAATCTTCTTTACTGCGACCGGCCCCGATCCCGGACCGCCTCCGCCGTGCGGCGTCGAGAACGTCTTGTGCAGGTTGAGGTGCATGACGTCGACGCCGAAATCGCCGGGGCGCGTCTTGGCGACCAGCGCGTTCATGTTGGCGCCGTCCATGTAGAGCAGGCCACCCTTGGCGTGCATGAGTTCGGCGATCTTGTGAATTTCCTGCTCGAAAACGCCCAGCGTGTTGGGATTGGTCACCATGAGCGCCGCGACGTCTTCATTCATCTGCGCGGCGAGCGCGGCGACATCCACCATGCCGCGGTCGTTCGACTTCAGGTTCTCGACCGCATAGCCGACCGTGGCCGCGGTGGCGGGATTGGTGCCGTGCGCGGAATCCGGGATCAGAATCTTCTTGCGCGCATTGCCTTTGGACTCGTGGTAGGCGCGGACTATGAGCAATCCTGTAAGTTCGCCGTGCGCGCCGGCCGCAGGCTGCAGCGTGATCGCGTCCATGCCGGTGATTTCGATCAGACAGTCGCTCAGCGTCTTGATAATGCGCAGTGCGCCCTGAGAAATTTTCTCCGGCTGATAGGGATGACCGTTGGCCAACCCCTCCACGCGCGACACGAACTCGTTCACGCGTGGGTTGTACTTCATCGTGCAGGACCCAAGCGGGAACATGCCGAGATCGATGGCGTAGTTCCAGGTCGACAGCCGCGTGAAGTGGCGGATGATTTCGATCTCGCTCACTTCCGGCATGGAGCCCAGATCCTTGCGTTCCTGCTTGCCCAGAAGCTTGGCCGTGTCGACTTCCGGAACATCGAGCGGCGGCAGCTTCCAGGCGGCCTTCCCGGGGGACGACTTCTCGAAAATGAGGTTCTCGTTCTGGCTGATGTGACGCGTCGCCTTCCGGGTCATGTGCTTCATCGCGTCACCTCCTGCTCCTCGACTTCCTTCATACTTCGCACCGCACGTTCGCTATCGGCGACGAGGCCGACGGCGGTGTCAATCATCGAACGGGTCGTGAGTTCCGTGCAGCACCAGAGCGCGGCCTGGCCCAGTTCAGGGTAGAACTTCTTCAGCGGCAGCCCACCCACGATCTTGTGCCCGAGCAAGCGGGAGTTGATGGCGTAGGGATCTTCGCTGGTCTCAACCACCATTTCGTTGAAGCGCGGCGCACCTGGGAACAGCACCTTGGCATGCTTTTTGAACTGATCGGCTGCATACGCCGTCTTCGCCAGGTTCTGTTTCGCCAATTCTCTCAGCCCCACCTTGCCATAGACGGTCATAAAGATGTTGACCATGAGCGCGACCAGGGCCTGGTTGGTGCAGATATTCGAAGTGGCCTTCTCGCGGCGGATATGCTGTTCGCGGGTTGCGAGCGTGAGTACAAACCCTCGCTTGCCTTTCTTGTCGACAGTCTGACCGGCGAGACGGCCCGGCATCTGGCGGACAAACTTCTCTTTCGTCGCCAGCACGCCGCAGTACGGCCCGCCGAATCCGAGGGGCACGCCGAACGACTGCGCCTCCATGGCAACGATGTCCGCAGCCCGCGGCGGCTCCACAATTCCCAGCGAGACAGCTTCTGCAATCGAAACAATCAGCAGCGCGGCGTGCTTGTGCGCGATCTCGGCGATCGCTTCCACATCTTCAATCGTGCCAAAGAAATTCGGGGACTGAATCAGAATGCAAGCCGTATCGTCGCTAACCACCTGCTGTAATTCTTTGAGGTCGACTCGTCCCGATTCCGCAAACCCCACCGTCTTCAGCGGGATGCCCTGATGCGTCGCATAGGTCTGCAGCACCTCGCGATATTCCGGATGCAGGCTGCGGGCGACGACTGCCCCGCTCCTTCCAGTGCTGCGAACGGCCATCATCACCGCTTCAGCAGCGGCCGTGGAACCGTCATACATCGAAGCGTTGGCCACTTCCATGCCGGTGAGTTCAGCAACCATGGTCTGAAACTCGAAAATGGCCTGGAGCGTACCCTGCGCAAATTCCGCCTGGTAGGGCGTGTAGGACGTCAGAAATTCGCCGCGCTGCACAAGTGCGTCGATGATCACCGGCCGGTAGTGAAAGTACGCCCCAGCGCCCAGGAAGCTGGTGTAGCCGTCACCGTTTTCCTTGGCGCGATGCTTGAACCAGTCCACGATCTCGGACTCGGCCATCTGGCGCGGGATGGCGAGATCGCGCTTCAGCCGGAACTCAGGAGGAACGGGTGCAAAAAGATCGTCGACCGAGCGCACACCAATTGCTTTGAGCATGGCTTCCCGGTCGGCGGGAGATTTGGGCAGATATCTCATGAGAACCTTAGTATGGATGTAGGAAGACGTCTGTACGATTGGGGCGCTAGGAATCCATTTTTCAGTGTCCCGCCTCTTCCTTCACGAATTTTTCGTAGTCGGCCGCCGAGAGCAGGCCGTTCAGTTCGGCAGGATCTTTGAGCTTCACTTTGACCATCCACGATCCGTGCGCGTCCTTGTTCACCTTCTCCGGTGCCGTCGCCAATTCTCCGTTCACAGCCGTGACGGCGCCCGAAGCGGGGGCATAAAGATCGGAGACAGCCTTCACCGACTCGACCGTGCCGAAGGTTTTCCCCGCGGTGATTTCCGTGTCCACCTTGGGCAGATCGACGAAGACGATGTCACCGAGCGAGTCTTGCGCATAGTCCGTGATGCCGATGGTGCCGTCGGCAGTGATCCACTCGTGCTCTTTCGTATATTTGCGGTCGGTTGGATAAGACATTAGTTCTAGCTCCTGGCTTCTAGCTACTAGATTCTGGCAACCAATGCTTTGTGAACCTTCGTGTCCTTCGTGGTTGACGGTTTCCTCTGTGGTCAAGCTTGCTTCGGACGCCTGTAAAACGGCGTCGGGACCACTTGCGCCTTCACTCCCTGCCCGCGAATTTCCACCAACACCGTGCTCCCGATCTCCGCGTGCTCGGGCGGAAGGTAGGCGAGGGCAATGTTCTTCTTCAGGAACGGCGCCGGCGATCCGCTGGTGACGTACCCGATTTCGCTTCCGCCTGAATCCAGCACCTTGTAACCGTCGCGCGCAATCCCGCGATCGACCATCTCTAAACCGATCAGCGTTTTTCTTAGATCTGCAGCGCGCGCCTTCTCCAGCGCCTCGCGTCCGATAAACTCGGGCTTCTCCATTTTGCAGAAGCGATCCAGCCCGGCTTCCCAAACATTAATCGTATCGGAAATCTCGTGTCCGTAGAGTGGCAGCTTCCCTTCCAGTCGCAGGGTGTTGCGCGCGCCCAGGCCGCACGGAACGACGCCGAACTCTTTTCCCGTTGCCAGGATTGCATTCCACACACGGGCGCTCGTCGTTTCATCGGAGGGAATGTAGATCTCGAATCCGTCTTCGGCCGTGTACCCGGTGCGCCCGATCAGAATATTTTTCAGTCCGTAGAGCGTCCCGCGCGTGGCCCAGTAAAACTTCACGGCACTCAGATCAGCGTCCGTCAGCTTCTGCAGAAGATTGACCGCCTTCGGTCCCTGGATGGCGATCTGGGTGAAGTCGTCGGAGAGGTGTTCAACCTTGCAACGGAACTGGCGCGTGTTGTCGCGCACCCAGTTGAAGTCTTTCTCGCGCGTGCCCGCGTTGATCACCAACAGGTAATCCTCTTCCCCGAGCCGGTGAACGATCACATCGTCCACGAATGTCCCCTGCGGATAAAGCAGCGCTGAATACTGCGCCTGCCCGACGGCGAGCCGTGACGCATCGTTCATGGAGATGTGCTGGACTGCGGCCAGCGCCTCTGCGCCGAAGAGACGAATGTCGCCCATGTGGCTGACGTCGAAGATTCCGACGCCGGTGCGCACCGCCATGTGCTCATTGATGATGCCGCAGCCGATGGACGCCGGGTATTCGACCGGCATGTCCCAGCCGTTGAACTCCACCATCTTCGCACCCATCTGACGATGGACGGCATTCAGCGCAGTCTTGCGTACCGTTACTGGAGTAGTTTCGAGAGCGGACAAAAGAGTGAACCCCAGTCCGGACAGTGGCTGGGCCGCCGGAAATCTGGAACTGATTAAATTAACATCCGCGCGGGAAGGGCAGCAAGGGAAGGTCAGAGGTAAGAGGTCAGATTGCAGAGGTGAGATCCCATTTTCCACACAACCTTGGTGACCCTCGTTCTCCGACCTTCGCCACGCCAATGCGCCTAGAACTTGGGGTTTCACTTCTGCAATCTGACCTCTTACCTCTGACCTCCCTCATTACCTCCGTTACGTTTTCCACTCCGTCAGAGCACCCTACACTACAGGTATGACTTCCAAGCCGGGCCTAAGCCGGATCGTTTGCGCCCAGTGCGAACAGCCCGAAGCGAAGTGTTGGTGCGAAAAGTTCTGCGTGCTCTGCCAGTCGCAGATGGACGTGCGCCTCTGCATGGACGGCCTGATGTACTGCGAGCCCTGCCGCACGGCTTGCGAGTACAAGACGGCGGATTGACTGTGGTCGTCTCCGCCATGGTTCGTGTGGCGCGGACACTCCTGTCCGCGCGGACTGTGGATTCGCTGCTAACACGCGGACAAGAGTGTCCGCGCCACATAACTTCACCCACAACTCAGATCACCACCGCTTCTTTGTACTCTCCATACACCTTCCGCATCGCATCCGAGATTTCGCCGACAGTCGCATTCGCTTCCACCGCCGCCAGAATGCGTGGCATCAGGTTCTCGCCCGTACGCGCTGTGTCTTCGACCGCCTGGATCGCGGCCTGGCAGGTCTTTGGATCCCGCTTCGCTCGCACGGCGCGCACCCGCTCCACCTGCTTTGTCTCCAAGCCCGGATCGATCCGCTGGATCGGCACCGACTTTTCTCCATCCACGTGGAAGCGGTTCACGCCCACCACGATCGCCTGCTCATGATCGACCGCCTGCTGGTATTCGTACGCCGCATTCTGAATTTCCTGCTGCACGTAGCCGCGCTCGATGGCTTTGAGCATTCCGCCCATGGCTTCAATCTTTTCCAAATAATCAGTGGCGCGCTTTTCGATCTCGCTGGTCAGCGACTCGACGTAATACGATCCGGCCAGTGGATCAACGGTCTGCGGCGCTCCGGATTCGAAGGCAATGACTTGCTGTGTGCGCAGCGCGATCCGCGCGGACTGTTCGGTGGGAAGCGCGAGAGCCTCGTCAAACGAGTTGGTGTGCAGGGATTGCGTTCCGCCCAGCACGGCCGCCATCGCCTGGATTGCGGTGCGTACAATGTTGTTCTCGGGTTGCTGCGCGGTCAGCGTCGAGCCCGCGGTCTGGGCGTGGAAACGCAGCATCCAGGATTTTGGGGTCTTCGCCTTGAACTTGTCGCGCATGATCTTCGCCCACATGCGGCGAGCGGCGCGGAACTTGGCCACTTCTTCCAGAAAATTGCTATGGGCGTTGAAGAAGAACGAGAGCCGTGGCGCGAACTTATCAACATCCAGGCCTGCGCGGATCGCAGCGTCGACATACGCGATTCCGTTCCCCAGCGTGAAGGCCACTTCCTGGACCGCGGTCGATCCCGCCTCGCGCATGTGGTAGCCGGAAATCGAAATCGTGTTCCAGTCCGGCACGTTCTCGTTCGTCCAGGCAAATACGTCGGTGATGATCCGCATTGCCTGTTGCGGCGGATAGATGTAAGTGCCGCGCGCGATGTATTCCTTCAACACGTCGTTCTGCACGGTGCCGGAGAGCTTGCGGATGTCGCGGCCCTGCCGCTTTGCCACCGCGACGTAGAGAGCCAGAAGAATCGACGCCGTCGCATTGATGGTCATCGATGTGGAGATGACGGTCAGGTCGATGCCATCGAACAGCCGCTGCATGTCTTCGATCGAATCAATCGCCACGCCGACCTTGCCAACTTCTCCCGTGGAAAGCGGGCTGTCGGAATCGAGGCCGATCTGCGTAGGAAGGTCGAAGGCGACCGAGAGGCCCGTGGTGCCGTTGGCAAGCAGATATTTGTAGCGCTTATTGGATTCCTCGGCGTCGCCCATGCCCGCGTACTGGCGCATGGTCCAGAGGCGGCCGCGGTACATGGTAGCTTGCACGCCGCGCGTAAACGGAAACTCCCCGGGATACCCGGTGTCGCGGTCATAGTCCCAACCCGCAAGGTCGGCTGGTGAGTAGAGCGGACGCACGGCAATGTGCGACGAGGTTTGTTGCTCAGGGAGTTCCCGCTTCGAATTGGTGTGAGCACTAACAGTTTTCGAGCCCGCCATTTCCTGCCGCCTTTCTTAGGTACCTTAGCGTCCCAGCAGTTTGGGTCTAACTCGTAGCTCGCCGCTCGGAGCTCTTAGTTTTTCTCTTCACCCGCCAGAACGAACTCAGACCGAACCATGTGAACGACAGCGTGAAGCAGATCGCCAGAATCAGCCTTCCCGGCCCGGTAACGTGCGCCTGGTACTTCCCGTACTCGCGATAGCCCGCAAACGCGCCGATTCCGGCCAACACCAGGAACGTGAAGCCGGTCACTTCCAGCCAGAGCTGATGCAGCACCCGCCCGACGGAAGTGGCCGCCGCATGGATTCCCTTCAGCACGGCGGATCCAGTCCGGCTGCGGCCGGCTTGCTGGGCCGCGACTCGGGCAACGATCCCAAGTTTCCTCAGCGTCGAGACCTGCATCATTGGTCGATTTTAGCAGCGGCGGAGCGTACAATAACGGTGGTCGATGTCACAGCAGCCTGTGATGTTCGCCGGCGTTCAGTCGTGAGAGGGGGAGCTCGTGGACCAGCAGTTGAAGCAACTGATGAAGGAACTGGGGGAAGCCATCAACGAGTCGCTCTCGGACTCCGACCAGATCGCCGAAGTCGTTTCCCGCATCAAGGAAGGCGGCTACGACATCTTCCTCGTGCTCGAAGCCACCATCGGCGTCAGCAAGCAGGGCGAACACACCAGCGATAAGACCTCCCTGGTTTCCACCCTCAGCACCAATCCGGAACTCAAGATCAGCGACCAGGACTTAAAGTTCCTGAAATCTCTCCGCATCAAGCTCGACGAGGAAGAAGAAGAGTAGCCAATGTGGAGCGGGCACTCCTGCCCGCGTGCTGTCTGATTCGCAGCAATCTCCTTTCCGCAGTGTAAGACGTCGACTTAGATATCGTCGCTCGTGTGCTACGATTCTGCGCGATTCCCATGAAACGCCTCCTTCTGTTCGTCTTAGCTCTGCTATTCTGCGCTTCCCTACTCACCGCCCAGGCCGTGCCCACCTTTGTCGGAGTCCGCACCTTCCTCGGCGCGCCCTACGTCACCAACCTCGACAAACTCGACGCCGACTTCGCCGTCCTCGGCGTTCCATTCGACGAGGGGACGTGGGGACAGCCCGGCGAACGCTACGGTCCGCGCGAGATGCGTGAGGCTTCGCAGGAGTACAACCACGATCTGACCGAGGGCTTCTACTACATTGACGGCGATCGCACCGTGCTGAAAGGCAAGCGCTGGGTTGATGTTGGAGATATCGAGATCTGGCCCACAGTTCCTGCGCAAACCAACGACAAAGTCACGACCGCTGTGAAAACGATCCTTGCTCATAAAGCCTTCCCGATCGTGATCGGCGGCGACCACAGCATCAGCTACCCGTCGCTGCGCGCCTTCGACAAGCCGCTCACCCTGATCCACATCGACGCGCATCTCGACACCTGGAACGGCGCGCCCGGCAATCTGGATCACGCCTCCTGGGTGCTGCGCGCGGCACAACTGCCGCATGTGAAGAAGATCGTTCAGATCGGGATGCGCGGTCTGGCTAACGATCCCGAGGCGGTCGGCAACGCCCGCAAGCTTCACACCCAAGTCATCACGGCCGAAGAACTCCACCGCCGCGGCGTTGCCTGGGTCTTTTCGCAAATCGAGCCGGCCGAAAATATCTACGTCTCTTTTGATGTGGATTCCATGGACCCAACTCTCGCGCCGGGTACCGGCACGCTCGAACCCGGAGGCCTGAGCTTCGGCGAGATCGACGATCTCATGATGGGGATTCCCACCAAGGGAAAGCTCGTTGGTCTGGACATCATGGAGGTCAATCCGCTGCGCGACTCGAGCGGGCGTACCGCCCAGACAGCCATCCGCCTGATGGTGGATATGCTGGGTGCGGCTTTCCATTGAAAACCTGATTCTCTGGCACGACTTAGGGGTGTTTACTTCGGACTCAGGGCGGACGGCAATCTTCCCAGGTCCCTCAGAAGATTTGCCCTAAAGAGTGGGAAAAAAATTGCAGGTAGGCCCTCTTGACCTGATAGGATAGATTATTCCAAAGGTAAGTAGCTGTCTGCCAGCATCTTACTGCGAAGAAGCGCCGTTGGAAGTGGCCATCGGCGTGCAATTCTGAGTCATGTACCGGCTCTTCCCGACCCCCCTTCTGTGGGTACCGAAGCCTGCTTTGGAGCGTCGTTTAAGAGCTGGGAATTTCATCTGGCAGACGCATCGGCGGGGCAGGCTGCTGAAGGGGACTCAACATGGACTCCCAGGATTCGCAATTGACCTTAGGTCTTCTTCCGGAACGCCCTACCCCGTGGGGGAGATTCGTTTTCAGCTACGGCGTCCAGTCCGTGGTGGTACTGTTTTTTGTACTCACTGCGCTCCTCTATCCCGAAGTGCTAGCGCTACCTGTGCACGACTATCACTTCATCAGTCTGGTCAACACTCCGCCGCCCGTGCCGCAGAAGCCCGCTCCGGTCAAGAACTTCCCGGCACCAAAAATAGCGCAGGTGATCATACCCCGGCCGGAGGCGTTGCGTGTTCCAGCTGACCTGACGCCGCGAAAGAAGCCCGAGGTGCCCGAGGTACAAGCGCCGAAGGTGAATCTGGCGGCCAGCAAGGTGGTTTTGCCAGACGCGGGCCCGGTGATTCCCAAGCAGCTCGTCAAGACCAACGTCTTCTCGACCGGCAGTTCGGCCACGCCCACCATGGCGGCCGCACCGCAGAAAGTGCAGACCGGCGGCTTCGGCGATCCCAACGGCGTGCCAGCCTCGGAGAATCACGGTCGCCCCATCACGATTGCCCAGGCCGGCGGCTTTGATATGCCCAGAGGCCCGGGGTACGGCAACGGCACGGGAGGTGCGAAGGGCGCGCGGGGCGTAGTTGCCAGTGCCGGTTTTGGCAGCGGCGTTGCCACCGGAGATGGGTCAGGCAGAGTCTCAGCCTCGCGCGGCACAGTGCGGCAGGGCGGCTTTGGAGACGCCGATGTCGTTACCACTCCTCAACCCAAGACCAAAGCAGCTGAGCCGATGGTAAGAACCATACCTGCGGAGATCACCTTCAAGCCCCGACCGGTTTACACTGATGAGGGACGCCAGCTTAAGGTTGAAGGTGAGGTTCTGCTCCAAGTCGTGTTCACGGCGACCGGGCGGATCCGCATCCAACGGGTCGTGCAGGGTCTCGGACACGGGTTAGACGAATCTGCGATTCGCGCGGCGGAAAAAATCCAGTTTAAGCCGGCGCTGAAAGATGGCCAGCCTACCGATTTTGAGGCTGTCCTGCATATCGTTTTCCAACTCGCATCATAGGTAAAATGAAACAGGAAAATATGTTGCGCTCCCTCTTGGCCTTTGCGCTCCTCCTGGTCTGCGCCGCAGCATTGTTCGCACAGACTCCGCCCTCGCCGCAACTCACTCCTCGTGATGGCGCCGCCCAGACAGCGACACCGGCGGCCAGCAGCTTCGATCAGTTGGTCGATCGGGCTATTGAGCGAGAGCATTTCTTCATCGCCCAGATGAGGCAGCTTCATCCATTGGTCGAGACCTATCTCCAGAATCTGAAGGACGACAAAGATCTGGGCGCTCCGGTCCCCATCAGTGACGTTTACTTCCTGGGCCGTTTGGACATGAGCAACGGAACCGACGACCGCACATTCGTCTCTCCGACCACGGCTGGCTTGGGAAAGAGAATGCTCAGCAAGCTGAGCAATGTCTACACCATGAAGTTCCTGCCTCTGGGATTTGCCCAGATGGTGGTTCTCGACGAAGACTTTCAACGCAGGTACTACGACTTCACTTTCGTCCGCCGCGAGTTCCTGGGCGAAATCCGCTGTATCGTGCTGGACGTGGCGCCGAAGAAAGACGCCGGCAAGGGCCGCTTCCTCGGCCGGGTCTGGGTTGAAGATCAGGATTACAACATCGTCCGTTTCAACGGCACCTACTATCCTCATCCCCGGTCAAGCTACTACCTGCATTTTGATAGCTGGCGCCAGAATCTTCGCCCCGGCATCTGGCTGCCTTCGCTCGTCTATTCGGAAGAGTCCGACCTCAAGGCCCGCCTGGGACAGACTCTGCACTACAAGGCGCAGACTCGCCTGTGGGGTTACAACCTGAAAGATCTGCGGCGCAACTCCGAGTTCACGGAGATCACCGTGGATGCCCCGCAGGCCGTACAGGATCAAAGCCAGAAGGCCCAGGACGCTTCGCCGATCGAAGCCCAGCGCGCATGGGAACACCAGGCTGAACTCAATGTAATCGATCGCCTGCAGCAGATCGGCCTGCTCGCTCCCGAAGGCGAGATCGACAAAGTTCTGCAGACCGTCGTGAATAACGTGATGGTCACCAACAACCTCGACATTCAACCCGAAGTGAAATGCCGCGTGCTGCTGACCACGCCGCTCGAATCGTTCACCATCGGCCACACCATCGTGATGAGCCGCGGCATGATTGACGTGCTGCCCGACGAAGCGTCGCTCGCCATGATCCTGACGCACGAACTGGCGCACATCGCGCTCGGACACCGGCTCGATACCAAGCTGGCCTTCAACGACCGTATGTTTTTCCCCGACGAGCGCACCTTCGAACGTATGGACTTTGGCCGCGACCGCATCGAAGAGGAAAACGCTGACAAGAAAGCAATCGAGTTGCTCAACAACTCTCCCTACAAAGACAAACTCGCGAACGCCGGACTGTTCCTCAAAGCGGTGCAGTCGCGCGCGCCAGCGCTCAAGAGTCTGATCCGGCCTCATCTTGGCGACAGCCTCTTGAATGGAAACGCGACCAAGATGTCGTCCTTGATGACCTCGTCTCCGCAGTTCGATCCGAAGAAAACCGACCAGGTCGCCGCGCTTCCCCTGGGCGGACGTATCAAAATCGATCCCTGGAACAACCAGCTCGCCTTGATCAAGACCAAGCCGGTGGCGCTCACCTCGGCGGCTGACAAAATGCCCTTCGAAGTCACGCCCTTCTTCCCGTTCCTGACGAGATTGGAATCTCCCTCGCCGGACAAGCCCGCTCCGGAAAAAACGGCTCAGGCCCCTACTGGACAGTAGGGGAGGGACACTCGGGGCATCAACGTGTGACGGGACTTAGTTAGATTTTCGGCTGTGCGTCACGGCCATGCGGATGGAAAGGCCTGCGCTCGAATACGACGCGCATCGAAGATGAGGAGAGAGACTATTCGAGGGGAACCGCGACCCTTAATGAAAACGGCCATGTCAGAGCATGAAGCGCTGGAGCAGGGAATTTTCAGCGAATTCACAGCAGGGCAAGTCGGAGGGTCGGCCCAGGCTACTGCGCCATCTGGCTATTCACTTGCGAGAAGACGTTGTTGGCGTTGCCGCCGATCAGCCGGACGGTTCCAATCACAATCACAAGGATGACAGCGAGCATCACCGCATATTCGGCGACGTCCTGCCCCTGCTCTTCAGTCCAAAGTTGACGGATCATCTTGATCACGGTTGCTCCGATCCGACAATGTCCACGCCGTTACGTTTTCCTAGCGAGCACAGACTTCGTCGTTGTACTTGTCAGGCTACCGCCAACCGGGATCGAACCCAATGGCACAGCCGTGACAGACCATGGCACTTTCGTGCCACCACCGGCAACTCATTGATTACAAGATAGTTCTAATTGGAAGCCCCTGGTTCACAGCAAACAACGCCAGTTCCAGACGGGTCGAGACACCGAGTTTGTCGAAGATATTGCTGAGGTGGTGCTTCACGGTGTCTTCGCTGATTTTGAAGTATTCCGCGATTTCCCGGTTGGCGTAGCCCGCGACTACCGCCGACACGATCTCCAGTTCCCGCGGCGTCAATCCGAATTTCTTTTGCTTCGATTCCTCGCTGGTGCTCTGCATCAGGTTGCGGAGGTACTGCACCAGGTTCGAAACGCTCTCGCGTCCCACCCAGTACTCGCCCGACATCACCGCATGAATACTCTTGAGCAGCAACTGGGTCGCGGAATCTTTCAGCACCACCCCGCGCGCCCCCAGTTGCAGTGCCTCGACCACCTGCTTCTTTTCGGCGGCAGCCGTCAAGAGGATGATGCGCACTGTACCTGCAGCTCCGGCATTGGTGTTCAGGTCACGCAGGGCGTCGAGGCCGGTGTGGTGCGGCATGGCCAAGTCGAGCAGAAGAATGTCGGGCTTGATGCCGGTGGCCAGTTTGACGGCCTCCAGGCCGTCGCAGGCTTCTCCGACAACTTTCATGTCGGGTTCGGACTCCAGCAGGCGCCGCAGACCATCACGGAAGATCGGATGATCGTCGGCAATCACAATGCGAATCGGCTGTGTGCGTCTATCCATGATTTGCTCTTCGCATCGGCGGGATGCGTACCTCCAGCCGAGCGCCATGTCCAGGGTTCGATTCTATCGTGAGTTCGCCGGCAAGCAAGCGGACTCTTTCCCGGATGACCGCCGGCCCCTTGCCGGTGGTCTCCAGTTCCGTCTCCGACAGCCTGCCGGAAAAGGGAAATCCCTGGCCATCGTCCTCCACCGTCAATTGCAGGTTGTCGGCTCTTTGCGCCAGCCGCACCAGCACATGGTGTGCGCCGCTGTGCTTCCGCACATTGACCAGGCTTTCCTGCACAATGCGCGCCAGTTCCCGGCATACCTTCTGCGGCAGTTCCACCCGCTCCAGTTCGCTGACAAACTCGGCCGAAATCCCCGTCTCCCGCCGGAATCGCTCGACCGTGTCGGAAATGAAGCCGAGAAGCCGTTCCGCATTGACCTCAAACGATTTCATCGCCTGCATGAGTTCACGCAGTTTGAGAACTTCTTCCCGCAGCAGTTGCTGGATTCTCCCCAGTTCATCATGCACGACGGGCGATTGCGTTCCCGACTGCCGGCGCAGCACATCCAGTTGCATTTCGACCGCGATCAGGGACTGAATAGCGCCGTCGTGCAGTTCGCGCGCGAACCGCGCCCGCTCCAGCGCCCCCGCGCGTTCGCGCAGCCGCCGAACTAGGTATACGTTGTAGACCGCCGGCCCTACTTGCTGTCCGAATTCCTGCAGGAAACGCAGCTCTTCGTCGGGGTCTCCCATCATCTCCGGATCAAACAGAAAGACGCGACTCGACCACTCGCGCCCAAAGACGAAGGCGATGGAAACCATCGTCTCAAACGTTTCTATCCCCGAGAGGTCATTGAGGAAGACAGTGTCCACATCACGCAGGCGATTCCCTGCGCGATCCAACGCGACCGTTTGGAATCCCTTTGCATTCCGGGTCGCGTAGATTGCATCGGCCGGCGATTCGAATAGATATTTTGTCTCGGATTCCGGCAGTGCTTCTCGCCAGCGCAACGGGTCGGCGCCTTCCGCACTCCGATTCACCTCCGCCAGGAAAACCCGGTAACTGTTCGCTTCCTGCGACGCGCTCACAACCCGGCGCGCTCCATAGATGCTCAGGATCTCCCCAAGAATCTGGTGCATGGTCCCGGTCAGCCCCGCTTCGACTCGGGTAGAACTGAGAACGCGATTGATCACCGCGCGCTCGGCTCGCACCTTCTTCTGGTTGTCCGCCATGTATGCCAGCAGCCCGCCGAGCACCATTAAGTACACCGAACTCATGAACAACTGCTGCGGGTCCAGTTCCCTCATACTGACATTCAGCTGCGGAAAATGCACAACGCGCAACCCGCCGCTGACTACCCGGTCCAGCCCCTCGCGCATGGCGAGTGCTTCTGCCCAAAGCAACGTCACCGCAACGGCCGCTGTGCCCAATGTCTCCCAGAGCCCCCACCGGTAGGCCGCCGCTACCATCACAAAGACAAAAAACAGGAAAAATGGCCCGCGCTGGGCAGTGGTGAACATCGAAATCAGCACCGGCCACACGATGTCAACGCTATGTACCACCAGGCGAAAGGCGTGCGTCGACTGGGGACGAAAGCGCAACAGTAGCATCACGACCACGCCATGCACCAGGTAGAGCCCTAGGAACACCCACATCCAGAACGGATAGACCGTGCCGCTCGCGGGCTCCCCCCACACCGCGAAAACGGCAGCAATTGAAAGCGCCACCCGTGCCGTCGCCAGCCAGCGCTCGGTACGCCTAATCTCACCCGCACTGAGGGGGGCCCGGAAACGCCAGAGGTCCCGAAACCGCGGAACTATCCAAGACAAGGGAGTCACGTTGTTCAGGGCCAATTCTACGGTCAATCTCCACAGAACTCCACACCCCCGAACACTCCTGTCCGCGCAGTGCTACGCAGCGAGGCTTGAACGCATCGGGATTACACAAGTAATCGCCTCCGCGTTGGCTCCCGCTCTACAATAGGGGCCGGAGTCTCCTGCCTTGTCGCCCCGGATCAAACTCTGGAGTTGCCTGCTCGCCGTTCTGGTTCTGACCCAGATTGCGGTCTCCCTCTCCATGGCACACGGCGAGACCCTGACCGTGGCCAGCGACCTCATCCAGGGCGCGCTTCTCCTGGTCGCTACGGCCTCCTTTCTCCCCAGCACCTTGCCCTCATGCAACCCCAGACCCCGCCTGCGGGTCTTCTGGATCCTCATGACCGGCGGCATGTTGTTTTGGCTCGCCTATCAGGCAATGTGGAATTACTTCGAGGTGGTCAAGCGGCAAGATGTGCCGGAACCGTTTAGCGGCGACGTTGTCCTTTTCCTGCACCTGGTCCCCATGATGGCGGCCCTGGCGGTCCTTCCCCATCTTCGTGACGACGAGCGGGATTCCGACATCCGCATGCTGGATCTCTCACTCCTGGTCACCTGGTGGGTCTTCCTCTATGTATACGCTGTGATCCCATGGCAAGCGGTGCAAGTTGACCAGGCCATCTACGGAAACAATTTCAACCTCGTCTACTTGACCGAGAAATTGGTTCTGCTCGTCTCCCTCGCTTTTCTTGCCTACACCGCACATGGCGGCTGGCGCCACCTTTACGGGCAACTGCTGGGGGCCAGCGCCCTCTATGCCTCCAGTTCCTATGTGGCGAACTGGGCCATCGAACACCATCGCTATTACAGCGGAAGCTTCTACGACATCCCCCTGACCATTTCCATCGCCTGGATCGCCACCGTCGCCCTATTCGCCCCACGATGGGATCTCGCGCAGTCGAAGCCGTCGGAACCGATCTTGGGAATTCGGATCAGCCGGCTTGGGATGCTCGCGATCTTCAGCCTTCCCGGATTCGCCTTGCACGCCCTGTTCCACGCTGCCGTACCCTCACCGGTTAGAAAATTCCGCATTACTTTGACCCTTCTTACAACGGTGGTCATGGGCGCCATGGTGTTCTGGCGGCAGACCCTGCTGGGCAAAGAGCTCACCCGGCTGCTCGAAACATCTCGCCGCTCATTTGACGACCTGCAAACCCTGCAGGCCCAGCTCATTCAATCGGAAAAGCTCGCGTCGCTCGGGCGGTTGGTTGGCGGCGCCGCCCACGAGATCAACAATCCTCTGACCGCTATGCTTGGGTACTCCGACATTCTGGCCGAATCCAGCTTGCCACCCCAGGAACAACGACTGGCAGACCGCATTGCGGTGCAGGTGCGTCGTACCAAGACGCTGGTCGCCAACCTGTTAACCTTTGCCCGTGAGACTCCCGCTCGCATGACGCCCGTGGATGTGAACTCTGTTCTGCGGACTGCCATGCGTCTGATCGAGCCCCAACTGGAAGAGCAGCACACTGCGCTTCGCCTTGTGCTCGGCTCATCCCTTCCTCCCGTAGTCGCGGACTCCAACCAGCTACTCCACGTGTGTCTGCACCTTGCGGGACAGATCGCCAGCCAACTCAATGCGGATACGCACCCCGGACTTTATGTGCAAACGCGCCAGGAGAACAGCTTCGTGGTGCTTGATTTCAGAACAGATAGCGCCTCCAGTGAGCCCTACCAGCCTCTGGGCACCTCGGAGAGCGGGAACAAACCTTCCACCCTGTCGCTGAACGCCTGTTGTCGAATCGTGGAGGAACACGGCGGGCGCATCCAGGCGCGGGTATCGCGCGGCGGGTTCGCTGCGTTCCGGCTCGAACTGCCCGTTGCCACCAAGACATCGAGTGGCTCTTCGCCTTCCCGTCCCGTCATCCCAACCGGTTCCGCGGTCGGGTCCTAAACTCGCGGGCTGGCCTGCTCTTTGGGTTCAACTTCTACCGTTCTCTTCAGTTGCCCGCAAGCGGCAAAAATATCGCGCCCGCGCGGCCGGCGGACAAACGCGGGGATGCCCGATGCAACCAGAATCCGCTGAAATTCCATCACGCGCTCCCGCTCGGGCGTTTGGTAAGGCAGTTCGGACCCGGGATTCAACGCAATCAGATTGATCTTCGCGCGCATGCCGCGCACTAGTTCTGACACGGCCCGTGCATGCTCCGGTGCGTCATTCACGCCCGCCAACAAAACGTATTCGAAGGTGAGCCGCTCCCGCGCCCGCAGCGGAAACTCCCGCGCCGCCTTCATCAGGTCGCTCAGATTCCATTTCCGGTTCAAAGGCATCACTGCGCTTCGCAACTCATCATTCGGCCCGTTCAGCGAGATCGCCAGCTTGGGCCGCACCGGCTCCCTTCCAAAATCGTGGATGCGGGGCACGATGCCAGCCGTCGAAACCGTCATCCGCGACTCCGGAATCCCGACGCCCTCCACCAGCAGCCGCACCGCCTTCATGAAGTTTTCGTAATTCAGAAAGGGCTCGCCCATACCCATGAAGACCAAGTTGACGCGCTGCGTCGGCGGTTCGACTTTTTGCTCGCGCAGCACGGCCGCAACCTGTCCCACAATCTCTCCCGCTTCGAGGTTGCGCTTGACCCCAAGCAGAGCCGTCAGGCAGAACCGGCAATTGACCGCGCATCCTACCTGGCTCGAAACGCAGATCGTTGCGCGCCGCCATGTGGCGGCTGCGGTCCCGGACTCGATCTCATCACCCGCCTCGCTGCCATCTCCGCTCTCTCCGTCGTCACCCTCCGGCATCCAGACGGTTTCGACCGTCTCCCCGTCCCCCATTTCCACCAGATATCGAATGGTGGCGTCGCGCGACTCGAACTTCCGCGTGATCCTCGGCATCCCGACACCCCAGCCCTGTCCGTTCAATTGCGTGCGGTATTCGCGCGGCAGGGTAGAGATCTGATCGAGGTCTTCCGTCCTTTGCCGATACAAGGCGTCAAACAACTGCTGGGCCCGATAGGCAGGCTGGTTTGACTCCAGAACCAGATTCGTAAGTTCCTGAAGCGTAAGACCGAGGAGCGAATTGTGCGGCGAGCTTTGCATTGAACTTGGCAGTGGAAAGCCGGGCTTCCCCGCCCGGCTGAACGGGCGAGGGCGCCCGTTCCTCCATCGTAATACTCGTAAGTTAAACAAAATCAAGCATTAAGTTCAACCACCAGCAACATCGCCCGCCTTGTGGGAAAATAGAGAAAGAACCCGCCACTCCAGTCTACGCAGGATCGGAACTCGATGGTCAAGGAGACCCGCAACATTCGTCGTCAGGTATTGCCCAATGGCCTCACGGTCATCACGGAGCAGATGTCCCACATCCGCTCGGTCTCGATCGGCATCTGGCTCAAGTCGGGCTCGCGCGACGAGGATTCCGAATGGAATGGCATCTCTCATTTCATCGAACACATGGTGTTCAAAGGCACGGAGACGCGCTCCGCCGAGGCCATCGCCCGCCAGGTCGATTCGATCGGCGGTAACATGGACGCCTTCACCGCCAAAGAATGTATCTGTTTCAACATTAAGGTTCTCGATGAGCACCTCCCCGTCGCCATGGATGTGCTGAGCGATCTCGTCCTCCATCCTGTCTTTGATGCCGCTGACATTGCCAAAGAACGCAGCGTCATCCTGGAAGAAATCAAGATGGACCAGGACAATCCCGACTATCTGGTCCATGAAATCTTCACGCAGAGTTTCTGGAAGGATCACGCCCTTGGCCGCCCCATCCTGGGTACGCGAGAGACCGTTAAAAAATTTGAGCGATCCGTGGTCTCCCGATTTTACGGACATCACTTCGCCCCCAGCAATCTCATTGTCTCGGCCGCTGGGAACCTCGACCACGACCGTTTCGTCGAGCTGGTGGCCCAACACTTCCAGCACGTGAAACCGTCAAAAAATGGCTTGCACTCGCCCGCGCCGAAAACCTTTTCGCGTATCAACCTGCGCAACAAGAAGTCGCTCGAGCAGGTGCAAATCTGCATCGGCGTACCTTCCCATCCCGTCGCCCACGAACACCGCCACGCCTCCTACATCTTGAACACGCTGCTCGGCGGCGGCATGAGTTCGCGCTTGTTCCAGAACGTACGCGAGCGCCAGGGATTAGCTTATTCGATCTACAGCGACCTCAATCCCTACCGCGACACCGGGTCCATGTGTGTCTACGCCGGCACCTCGCGCGAGTCTGCCATCAAGGTAATCGAGTGCGTAGTCGCCGAGTTCCGGAACCTGAAATCAACCCCGGTGCCGGAAGAGGAGGTACGCCGCTCCAAGGACCAGCTCAAGGGCAGCCTCATGCTCTCGCTCGAATCCTCGACCGCGCGTATGTCGAATCTTGCCCGTCAGGAAATGTACTTCGACCGTTTCTATACACTCGACGAATTGATCGAACGTATCGAAGCGGTAACCACCGAAGATCTCCAGCAAACTGCCAACGAATTCTTCAGTACCGACCAGATCGCAGTCACGATCCTCGGCAACTTGACAGGTCTGAAACTGACGCGCGATCAGCTAGTTTGCTAAGTGTGGCGTGTGCATTTCTGCCTTTTAGCAGCCTGCTGGATCTTCTTCTTCATCGTCGTTGCAGCACACATGAACCCGCCGCTCCCTCTAGTAAAATTGATAAGAGTGGTGTTGCTGACCCTATGCAGTTCATGACCGACGTCTTCGCACAGATCTTCCGAACTCTATGGGCGCATAAGGTGCGTTCGTTTCTGACCATGTTCGGGATCGCCTGGGGTGTCGGTTCCCTGCTTCTGCTGGTCGGACTGGGAGAAGGCTTTCGGATTGGGAACAAGCGCGGCCTCTCTGAATACGGCGAGAACATCATGTTCATCTTTCCCGGGCGCGCGCCCGTCGTGAAGGGCAGCATGAATTCGGCGCGCTATTACCATCTTACCTATCGGGACTACCTCGACGCACGCAACGAGGCGCCGCACGTGCGCGCCATCACTCCCATTCTTTCCACCAATGACGTGCACGCGGTCAGCGAGTTTGCCACCGCCAGTGGTGAACTGACGGGGGCCGAACCGCAATATAGCGGCATTCGATACCTGCCGCTCCTGCAAGGCCGCTGGCTCAACCATCTGGATGAATCCCAGAAACGCAATGTCGTGGTGCTGGGCGACGAGATGACCCGCCATCTTTTTCCTGGCCGTCCCGCGGTCGGCGCTTTCGTCTTGCTCAACCAATATCGCTTCCAGGTCGTCGGCACCTTGAAGCGTGTCGGTCGCGGTGACGACAACTCCACCAACATGCGCGCGTATATCCCCTTCCAGGTGATGAGCACCTACTTCCCTATCAAGGGCGAGGGCGCGTACGACGCAATCTCTTTCATGAACTACCAACCAACAACCGCCGAGGACCATCTGCTGGCACAAGAGGAAGTGCGCAAGGTAGTGGCGCGCAACCACGGATTCGACTATCGCGATGAAGATGCCTTCGAGGGCTGGGACACCGTCAAGCAGGCCCAGATGATGGGCGCCATCTTCGATGCCATGGATGAGTTCCTGGGAACGGTTGGGTTGGTCACGCTCGCGCTGGGCGCGATTGGAGTGATCAACATCATGCTGGTGACGGTCAGCGAGCGAACGCGCGAAATTGGATTGCGTAAAGCTCTGGGTGCGACCAGCCGCAGCATCATGCTGCAGTTCTTTTTCGAGGGAATTCTGCTGACGCTGGTAAGCGGATTGATCGGCATGGGCCTGGCCGGAGGGCTCATGCTGGCTCTCGGCAAGGTCAACGGTCCGGGCGGCTTCGATCCGCCACGCCTGGTTCCGATGACGGCCACTCTGGCGATCGGCTGCCTGACTCTGGCCGGGGTCATCGCGGGCTTATATCCCGCGCGCAAAGCGGCGAGTCTCGAACCGGTCGAAGCGCTACGACAGGAGTGAAATTGATACTGCGCGATCTGCTCGAAGAAGCCTATGTCGCGATGCGGCACAACCGGCGCCGCACTGCCCTCACCATGCTCGGCATGGCCTGGGGCATTGCTACGGTATGCATGCTGCTCGCCTATGGAGACGGCTTCGGTCGCGCCATTGCCAACATCTTCGCCACCTTTGGAACCAAAATGATGATCGTGGTTCCCGGCCGCACCTCCATGCAGGCGGGGGGAGACAAGGCGGGCGTTCCGATTCGCTTCACCTTGGAAGACATTGACCTGCTGACCAGCAACCTTCCTCAGATCATGCACATCACCCCGAGTTGCGGCAAGAATGCAACCGTTCAGTACGACACGCGCTCGTTCACGTTCAACGTGATTGGTGAATACCCGAATACCTACGCCATCCGGGCGATCAGCCTTGATCAGGGCCGCTTCTACAATAGCCAGGACCAGGCGCAACACGCGCGCGTAGCAGTCATCGGCGCAGAGGTAAAGGAAAAGCTGTTCTCCGGGCGCAACGCTATCGGGGAACGTCTCCGCCTCAACGGACTCAGCTTCGAGATCATCGGCATTTATAGCCCCAAGATGCAGGCCGGGGACAACGACATCAACCGGCTGATCTTCATTCCCTTTACCACTATGAGTGACCTCATGGACACGCACTATCTCGGCTCGATCTGGTTCAACTATGAAACCAACGACTACCAGCGGATCGAGCAGTCCGTGCGCAACGTCATGGCCGCCCAGCACAAGTTCGATCCTGCCGACCGGCGCGGGATGATGGTGTTCAACCTGATGGTGCAGCTCCATCAGTTTGAAGTGATCACGCTGGGCCTCAAGATTCTGCTCGGCTTCATCGGCACGCTTACGCTCGGCATCGGCGGCGTCGGCTTGATGAACATCATGCTCGTTTCCGTCACCCAGCGCACGCGCGAGATCGGCGTCGAAAAAGCGCTTGGCGCTCGCCGCCGCCATATCTTCTTCCAATTCCTGGCCGAAGCGCTCGCCATCACATTTCTGGGAGGGCTCTGCGGGATCATCCTGGCATACGTGGTCTCGGTCTCCGTCGGCCGCCTCACCCTCTATAGCGCCATGGCCAAGCACGCCGAAGCCGGAGACATTCGCCTCATGATTAACCCCGGCACTTTGCTGATCTCGGTTCTGATTCTGATCGGCGTCGGCCTCATCAGTGGCATGGTCCCTGCCATCCGCGCCTCCCGCCTTGACCCCATCGAAGCGCTGCGGTATGAGTGAGGAACCCTGCCAGTAACTCTTGGTGTATTAACCCATTGGTACGGTGGGTACCCCCCTCCCCCCGGTCTATTGGAATCATGGAGTTAGGCTGTGGAAACACTCCAAAATCTAGA